>CACKNV010000003.1 GCA_902601705.1 uncultured Pelagibacteraceae bacterium
TTTTCCCCATCTTTTTAAAGTTTCAACAAATTGTCTTATCATCTCATAATGAGATAAATTTGAATTCTTTAACATCTGAGGTGACGATTTATTTACAATCAGTGCCATAGCTTCAGGAATAATTCCAGGGCTTAACCTGCATCTAGCATCAAATCTATCTAGTTCATCGAGATTATCATTGGTTAAGACAGCGCCAATTTGAATTATCTGTCCCCAATATTTATTGGAGGAACTGGTTTCGAAATCATAAAAGACAAAATTAGACATATTAAATCTACTTAAGAATTTTTATCTTTTCTGAATTTTCCTCTAATGTTTCTTTTACCTTTTGGGGGTCTTTAATATTAGAAAGTGTATTCATTATTGATCTTGCATCTCTTCCAAAACCATCAGTTGCGGTCATAGCTTGTTCAAGTTTTTTCCTTAAATCTTTTATCCCATCAAAATGTTTGTCAAATCTTGAACTTATATTTCTTAAATCGCTATAAATTTGCGTAGCATGTTGTTGTACTTTTAATGTCTGAAATCCTAAATAATAAGATTGTAACAGTGCAGATAAAGTATTTGGACCTGATATTGTAACTTTATACTTTGTTCTTAATTCTTGAAGCAATAGTTCTTTTGTTTTTGGATCTCTATAACTTGACAGTTCTGCAAAAAGTCCTTCTGTTGGAACATAGACAATTGCAAAATCTGTACTTTTCGGTGGAGCTATATATTTCATGTTAACAGCTTTTGCTTTTAATCTGAAAGCGGCTGCTAAATCTTTTCTCGCTTCAGCTTGAGCATCTTTATCATTAGCATTATAGGCATCATCAATAGCCTTATATTTTTCTACAGGCCAATGGCTGTCAATAGGAAGTAAGACATCTTGTAGTTTTATAGCAAACTCGACTGTCTCGGATGTGTCTTCCTTCATTTTCACATTTGCTATAAATTGTGATGCTGGAAGTAAATCTTTTAATAGGGCTCCTAACCCAAATTCAGCTAGTGTACCGTAAGTTTTTACACCACTTAAAATTTTACTAAAATTATCCTGGCTTTTATTTAGTTCACTTACTTGACGATTAAATACTCCAACCTTTTCATCTACTTTTGTAAGAGCTCCTGTCATGTCTTTTGCAATTTCTTTACTCATGGAACCAAATGACTGACTAAAAGAATTTTTCAAAGAGCTTACTTCATCTTTAAAAATCTGGCTGTTGTCAATTTGGTCTGGTTGTTTACGTTTTATTAAGAATATAACGGCAATAAGATTAGCAATTAACAAACATATTATGAGTAAACCTACTATCGAATCCATAAATCATTATACATCATTTAGAATAATTAAATATATTTTATAATATTTTTAGCTGGAAAAGTTTTTTTAATCCAAGATGGAGGAATATTTTTAAAACCTTTATAAGCAGCAAAATAAGCACCAACAAAGTTAGCCCTAGAGCAATTACATCCTCCAGCTTTAATAGTTTTATTAATAGCTGATTTATAGTTATTTGAACTAATCATTGCATGTATAGAACCCATGAAAGTGCCTGGATAACTACAGGCCTTACCAAATTTTCTCACTACTTTTGTGTGATTTTGTTTTTTTAATATTAAGATTTTTTTAATGTTTTTTATTACATCTTTAAAATATCTATTTTTTTTATATTTCTTCACAAAAAACTGGACTGGGTCTTTCTTGTTATCATTTGCTAAACTAATGATCTTAAGTTTAGCTAAAGCATATGTTTCATTTATTTTCGAATTAGCTACACTTTTTATAACCCTCTTTAGATCCGTCTCTGAATTATTATAAAGAAAATAAGGTAGTGCTGCGCAATAACCATCAGACTCGTTAACTTTTTTGCCTCCAGTTGCGGTCTTGTTAGTTTTTATGTTTTGTATAGTTTCTAATATGTTTTGATGTATCCAAGGACCATTAATTGGTCTTTTCCATTTTATTTTTTTATATTTTTTTCTGAGTTTTAAATTCTTCCAATAAGCAGAACCTGGTCCGAAGTTTTTGACAATATTCCTTTTAAAATTTTTTAAAATATTTGACTTTTTCTTTGTTGAAATTAATGTTCTAAACATTACCTGCCCAACGTCATTGTAACCAGAAACTTTGCCTGTTTTGATTGAGTAAAATGGACTTTTATTTTTTTTTAAAAATGTAATTTCTTTTTTTCCTTTAATGTGTTGATTTAATTTTTTAGGATCGTAAACCCAATGCAAAGGTCTTGCGGCTGCATCTGCAACTGTTGCGCCTAGAAAAATATGTAAATTATCCATTTTCCTAAGCTTTCTTATTTGCTAAGGATCCGCAAGATGCGTTGATGTCTCTACCTCTGCTTCTTCTAAAAAGAGATAAAAAACCATTGTCTTGAATAATTTTTGAAAATTTGTCGATGTTGTCTTGTGAGGCAGGTTTAAAACTTTTATTTTCAAGTGGATTAAATTCAATCAGATTTAATTTTGATGGAACTTTTTTCATTATCTTCACTAATTCTTTAGCGTGTTCTTCGGTCATATTTTCCTCCAAACAAATCCATTCAATAAAAATAGGTAATTTCGTTTTATCATAATATTTTTTTAATTGAGGTATTAAAGAATTTATAGAGTATTTTTCATTTATAGGCATAATCTCAGATCTATGTTTTGGAATTGAGCTATGTAAGCTCCATGCTAAATAAACATTAAGTTCTTTTGCAGCCCACTCAATAGCATCTATATTGTCTTTTTTAATTCCAACGCCAACAGTGCTTACAGTTATTCTTGTTCTTCCGTACTCAAGTCCATCTTTGTTTTTTGAATTATCTATTGCTACTTTAACATTATCTAAATTTAAAAAAGGTGACCCCTCTCCCATCAAGACTTGATTGGTAATTTTTTTTTGTGTCGACCAATCGTTAATATAATCTTTACATAAAATAATTTGAGTAATAATTTCACTTGGAGTTAGATTTCTAACTAATTTTTTTGAAATTTGTGCTGTGGCACAAAACTCGCATGATAAATAACACCCTACAGAGACTGATAAACAAATTGTATATCGACTTTGTGACTTATCAGGTATTAGAACAGTTTCTACGTTTCTTTTATCTTTTAATTCAAGAAGAAATTTTATAGTTCCATCTTTAGATTTTTGAATATCAATTATTTTAGGTTTTTCTAAAGAAATAAGGTTTTTAATTTTTTCTCTTAATTCAAGTCCAAATGTTGTAAGTTCATCAAAATTTTTTATGTTTTTTTTATAAACAGCATTGAACATTTGCTGTGCTCGCATTTTTGCTTTTTTATCATCGATTTCTGCTTTTTCTATTAGAAAATTTTTTAGTTGATCAAAATTTAGATCGTAAAAATTTTGTTTATTCATTAAAAAATATATTAAAGACTTGAGTGGGGTATTGAAACCCCACTCTATAAAGATTTATTAAAGTTTTGTTCGATCAGTTTTTAAATGCTTGAGTACTTTTCCAGCATTTTTACCTTCCTTAATTAAATAGCCGCTTGTTCCGTTGGCATTTGCCTCTGGAGCTTCGACTTTTTTATTAAGTTGCTGTGTAAGTTTAGCCCTCTGACTGTTTCGGCTGAACTCACCAAGCAAACGTGAAAATCTATTCATCACATCTCCTTTCTTTTCAACCTACTTTGTAACTCTCTATAGAGTCCCGCATGTAGATGCGGAGTCTTTTTTTCCATGACATATGGATAAGTAAACTTTAATATAAGTTATAACTTTGTCAATGAATAATAAAACGCTTGGAATAATCATTATTGTCTTCGGAGGTTTGGTGCTCTATTCAGATCAGGAATATAGTATGTTGGTTTCAGCTATAGCAATAGGTATTGGAAGTGGAATTTTTTTCTGGAAAGATAAAAAAAATGATATAGACACTTAACATGTCTAAGAAAATCTTCATTGTTTACGGACATCACAATACTGAAAAGTCTTTTAACGCTTCGATCAGAGATGCTTTTATAGATGAAGCAAAAAAGTTAAATCATAAAATAGATCTTATAAACTTACACGATGAAAAACCTCTTCCATTCTTTGATGGAACCGGTCCAAATGATCAGATATTAAATTATAGAAAAAGGTTAGAGGAAAGTGATGTACTATTCATGATTTCACCATGTTATAATTTGAGAGCAACTGCAATTTTAGAAAATTGGATAGACCTTACTTTAGCGCCTAAATGGTTTTTTTCATTTAAGAGGCTTGTGGGTAATTGGGGTTATCCAGTTGCTGGAGCTATGAAGAATAAGAAAGCTATTATGTCAATGTCTTACGGTGGAAATTGGTTTTCAATTCAAACCTGGTTTCAAAATATACCATTTAGAAGAATCAAAGCTGGAGTGCTTAAATTGGGAGGAATGAAAACAACTTATGTAAGATTTTATGAAGTTCTTCCCGGAATGACTCAACAAAAATTTGATAATCATATGCAGAAAGTAAGGAAATTAGTGCGAAATTTATGATAATTTAAATTTTTTTTAAAAAGTATATAAATACTTTATGGAAAGTTTTAAAAATTGGATGACAGAAGCTGCGAACATTATGTTCGATGACAGTAAAAATGATTTAAGAAGCTTACCGAAGTCTGTGAGACTTCAAATTTTGATAGTATTATCATTTGTTTGGTCAACTGTTTTTAGTTTATATGTTTTTAGCGTAACTTCATTTATTTTTGGCTGGGCTGGAGTAGTTATGGCTCACATAGGTTTAATTATTGCCGTGTATCTAACTTTTAAATTTTTCCATAAAAAACAAGAACAGCCTATCAGCGTCTTTCAATCAGGAAATTATAATCCAGCTAAAATTTTTGCAATTTTTTTTATAGTTTTTTTTATTTTCATCTTCACAAAAGGTATAGATGTTTTAACTAGGACTAATTCTTACGAAACTCCATACTCTGGTCCTGATACGACTACTGAAGAAAGAATTAAAAGATTTGTAAAATAGATAATTCTTATCTAAAATTATTACATGAGATTATTAAGAGTCGGAGACATTGGGCGAGAAAAAGTTGCAGCTTTGGATGATGATAATATCATGCGAGATCTTTCTTCTCACATTAGAGACTTAAATCCTGAAACTATAAATTTTGATAATTTGAAAAAATTACAACAAATTAAATTGGAAGAATTACCGGAAATTAAAAAAAATATTCGAGTCGGGTCTTGTATTAATAGGCCAAGTAATATTCTTTGCATCGGCTTAAATTATTCACTCCATGCTGAGCAAACAGGATCTAAACTTCCAGATTTTCCAATAGTATTTAATAAAAGTCCCGACTGTCTCCAAGGACCTTTTGATCCAATTAAAAAGAAAAAAACACAAGAAAAATTAGACTATGAAGTCGAGCTTGCTGTTGTGGTAGGGAAAGAAGCATCAAACGTTTTAGAAGAAGAAGCTCTAGATTATGTTTTTGGCTATTTTATATTGAATGATATTTCTGATCGTCATGTTCAAAAAGTAATAGGTAATGGACATTGGACATTGGGAAAATCCTGGTGCGCTCCCGCTGGTGGAGTTTTGATAACAAAAGAACATATTAAAGACGTCAACAATATTAATTTATCTTTAAGTGTTAACGGTGAAATCAGGCAAAACGGAAATACTAAAAATATGATATTTAAACTGAAATATCTAATTTCACATATTAGTAAATATTTAACTTTAAAACCCGGTACTATTATATCGACGGGCACACCTGCTGGAACGGGTATGGAACAAAAACCACAAAAATTTCTTCAAATAGGTGATAAGCTCCATCTTAAAGTTGATCATCTTGGAGAACAGAAATATGAGATCGTAGAAGCATAATGTCTAAAAGATATAGTGGAAAAAGTTTTAAAGATTCAAGTGTAATGAAAAAGGCTAAATTAACTTTGAAAGAGAAAAGAAAATTGAAAAGAGAAAAGAAGAAGAAATAATGTGTGGAAGATTTACTATAAGAAAGCCTGTTACTAAAACAGTCGATATCGTTAAAACAAACATTAAGGTTGAAGATAGTGATAATTATAATGCACATCCTACTCAACAACTTCCAGTCATAAAGTCTTATACAAATGGAAAAGCACTTGAATTATGTGAATGGGGATTAGTCCCTGCTTGGTCAAAAAAACTAGATAAATTCTCTCCTCTTATCAATGCTAGGAAAGAAACTTTAATGGAAAAAGTTACATTTAAAAACCTTATTCAAACTTCAAGATGTATCGTGCCTGCGGATGGGTATTATGAATGGAAAAGAGAAGATAAAACTAAAACTCCATATTATTTTACTAAAGAAAATGATGAACTGATGTTTTTTGCAGCTATATACCAAAACAAACAATTTTGCCTAATTACTAGAGAAGCAACTGAAAAAATAAGTGTAATTCATCATAGAGAGCCTTTAATTATTAATCAAAGTCAAATAAACAACTATTTAAATGTTAAAAAAGATGCCATGGAAATTTTAAACTCAATTAAACCACCAGAGCTTAAGTTTCATGAGATATCAAAAGATATTAATAACCCAGTAAATAATGACCCTGCTTTAATTAAACCTTTAAATTAAATGAATTTATCTATCTCACCAGGAAAAAATAATGTTGGAGCTTATATCAACGACATTAATTTAAAATTCCTAGATAAAGATCAAGCAATAGAAATCAAAAAGATTTTAAACCAATTTGGTGTGATATTTATTAAAGGACAAAATCTTGATCCTGAAACTTATCAAAATTTTGCAAAAATTATAGGTCAACCTGTGGTGTATCCAAGACTTAAAGGCCTTGATGAAAAATATCCATTTATAAATGTAATCGAGAGAAAGCCTGATGATAAAAATTTAAGCTTTGGTTCTAGCTGGCTTCACCAAGATACAAGTTATTTATCTGATGACAGACCAAGATACACAATGTTAATGGGTAAGGAGATACCTATTGGTCAAGGTAATACTATATTCTCATCTGGTTTTAATGCTTACGACAAATTACCAGATGATATCAAAGAAAAAATTAAAAATGCTACTGGAGTTTTTTCATCGGCAGGTCCTATAGCAGTAACAAGACTTGAACGAGAAAAAGAAATGGGCATCAAATCATCAGAAAGTATGGAAGCTGAACACCCAATAGTTATTACAGTTGATGGAAAGAAAACCTTATATATATCTCCAGGACATTTAATAAAAATTAAAAATGTAAAAGAAGACGAGGCTGAATATTTAAAGAATTATTTAATAGATCACGTAAACAAAGAAGAGTTCATATTTTCATATGAGTGGACTAAAGGTGATATCTGTCTCTGGGATAATTTAAGCATTCTGCATATGGCTAGTGAAATAAAAAACTGCAGAAGAGTTATGCATAGAATAACGATTAAATAATTATTTTTTTAAAACTGTAAGATGTCCCATTTTTCTTTTATCTTTAATTGATTTTTTTTCATAGTCATAAAAAAATTCATCTTTATTAAATTTTTTTGATCTATAGGTTTCGATATCTTTTCCTAAGACGTTGAACATTTCAGCGTTAGAAATTTTTTCTACTTTTTCTAGACCTAAATCACATACTGCTCTCACATGATTTTCAAATTGACTGATATTAAAAGCATTTATTGTTAAGTGGCCTGAATTATGAACTCTTGGCGCAATTTCATTAACTAATAAATTATCATCATAGTCGATGAAATATTCTACACACATCGTGCCAACATAATCTAATTTTTCTGAAATAAGTTTTGCATTACTTTGTGCTTCAACAAAAATTTCTTTATTTATATCCGCAGGGATTTTTGAGAAATTTAAGATTTGATCCTTATGAATATTTTCTATGGGTTCATAAATATAAGTTTTACCATTTAAATATCTTGTTATTACAACTGATATCTCTTTCTTTAAGTTTACTTTTTTTTCTAAAATATAATCAGCTGTGAAACACCAATCTTTTTTTATATCATCAAGAGAGTTTAAAACGAATTGACCGTGCCCATCATAACCAAGTGTATTTGACTTTAAAATTCCAGGTAATAAATTTTTATTCTTTTCAACATCTCCAGCTTCTTTAATAAAAGCCCAGTCTGTAGTTTTTATGCCTAAATCATTTACAAAAGTTTTTTCTAACTTTCTATTTTGAATTATTTTATTTATTTCAGGTTTAGGTAAGACCTTTCTCTTTAATTCAATCTTTTTTAGAATATCTACTGGTATGTTTTCAAATTCAAAGGTTACGATATTAACTTTATCAATAAATTCTTTAATCTTACTTTCATCATAGTATTTAGAATAAATAAATTCATTAGAATAATTTTGTGCAGGACCTTGTTCATCATCAGAAATGACGACTGTTTTTACGTTAATTTTTTTTGCTGCTTGACAAAGCAGTGAACCTAATTGTCCTGAGCCTATAATCCCTAAAGTGATGTCAGACATTTGTTATTTAGGTTTTTTTTTAATAGATTGAGTTTGGAGCCTTCTCCATCTTTCCAAATTTGATTTTACTTTTGTATCAAAGTTACCAATTATTGAAGCGGCTATAATACCTGCATTAAATGCACCATCGATTGCAAGGCATCCTACTGGGACACCTTTTGGCATTTGCGCCATGGACAGCAAGCTATCAAGGCCTTTTATTTTTTTAGTCTCCATTGGCACACCGAGAACTGGTAAAGTGGTTAAAGAAGCAACCATGCCTGCTAAATGTGCAGCTCCTCCTGCTCCTGCTACGATTACACCAAAACCATTTTTTTCTGCTGTTTCTGCAAACTGAAACATTCGCTTCGGAGTTCGGTGGGCACTAACAATTAAAGTTTGGTATTTTACTTTTAGTAATTTGAGAATTTTTTCGCAGTCTTTCATTACGGAATAATCACTTTGTGAACCCATAATAATGGCTACTTTATTATTTTGTTTCTTAGTTTTCACAGATTAATTTAACAATTATGAGCCTAAAAACAATGGCCTAATGTTTATTAGGCCGCTAAATAGTAATGGAGGAAAGATGTTAAGCTCTTGCTCTAAAAAGTAAAGCTTTTGGGGAGTTTTGAAGCTCGAATAAAGAAACTCTTCTTAATTTTCTAGTAGTTGATTTGTTTTTACTTTTTTTAATTGCTTTTAATTTCATATTTCCTTTTTAGTTTAATTTCAGAGGTTTAAGTAATGCTAAAATTGCAAACTTGATTTGAATTTAGCCTTAGATTTAGGCAAAGATTTGACTTCTTTTAGTTAAATTTATATTTTTTTTAATAAATCTTGCGGAAGTTTAATAACAGACCCATTGCTGTCTATAACTGCTAATTCAACCTGTGCTGTAACTAGTGTTTCATTATCTCTAGAAACTTCTTGTAATAAATTAAGTCTTACAGGTGATTTTTTTATGACTTTAGTTTCGACCTGTAAATGGTCCTCAAAATTTGCAGATTTTAGGTATTTAACATTGCATTCTCTTACGACAAAGATGGCATCAAATTGGTGTCTCAACTGTTGGTGGGTTAATTTTAAATGATCATAAATCATTTCTGTTCGTGCTCGTTCAATAAAATGTAAATATCTAGCATAATAAACGATACCCCCTGCATCAGTATCCTCATAGTAAACTTTTGTTTTAAAAATATGGCCTGCCATACAATTGACAATAAGCTTTAAAGAGTTCCATTTCAACAGAGATAAGATAATTTTCTTTTTTTTGACTAATTTATGCCAAGCAAAACGCAGAATCTTTAATTAACTTTTAATTATGAAAACATTATCTATTATATCATTATTGCTTTTGTTAACAAACTGTGCGAGTGGAAACATGGCAAAAGTAAAAATTGGCAAACGTTGCACAATTGCTGATGCAAACCAGTTACAAGAGTCTTCTTATATTTGGGTAGTAAGCAAAGAAGCTCAGAAAGATTTTGACAAAAGAATTAATAAGTCAAATTGTCAAGACAGCTAAATAGTTATTTAAATTGAAATAATTTATGATAATAAGGGGTATGAACTTACCCCTTATTATTGCTTGTATCGTAATCGTTTTAGCTCTAATAATTCTTCCTTTAGTTGTCTCCTATAAAGCTGAAAATAAAGAAAAAAATAACAAAAATGAGTGGAATAAAATTAAAGAATATGGGAATAAACTTAACAACAAAACTAGAGAAAAATATTAATAGAAATAATGATAAAATTTTCATCATTTCTTCTTATTATTCTTTTTTTTAATATAGAACTTGTTGCAATGGATCAAAAACCTTACCACCATATTTATAAAGATGGTAAGTTATTTGCTTTTAGAAACCTTGAAGGTGGCCCAAAAAGAGATCCTAATTTTAAATGGAATTGGAAAGTTTTCAGAGAAGAGAAGAAGAAACTTAAGATCGATTATCCGCCCGAACATGTGATTGATAGGGAAATAGTTTTAAGAAATCTTGAAAAATATAAATCTGATTCTTACGTAATGTGGCTTGATCATGCGAGCTTCATAATTAAACTTGGAGACACTACAATTATTACTGATCCAGTTTTCGAAAAGAATTATGGACCTATGATATTTGGTCCTAAGAAATACGTAGAGTCTCCTTTGACTCTTAAAGAACTTCCTAAGATAGATTTATTTTTGCTAACACACAATCATTATGATCACATGAGTATTCGTACGATAAAAAACTTTCCTTATAAGAATGCTGGAGTTCTTGTACCTCTTAAGCTTGGGAAATATTTTACGAAAAATGGGTATAAAAAAGATACTGTTAGAGAAATGGATTGGTTTGACAAAATTAAAATTAATGATGAAATCACGGTAACTATGCTTCCAAGCCAACACTGGTCCAAGCGGTGGATTTGGGGAGATGGAAATACAAATAGAACACTTTGGGGGAGTTTTTTAATTGAATACAAAGATAAAAAAATCTTTTTTGCTTGTGATACTGGACCAGCACCATTTTATAAAGAATTAGGAAAAAAATTTGGTCCTATCGATTTGGGTTTTGGAAATTTAGGCGCCTATAATTTCTATCCAATTATACCAGTCAAGGATAAATCTACAGCTCACGCAAACCCTGAAGAGCTTTTATCTTTAATGAAAGATCTAAAGGTAAAAAAAGTTATAGGGATGCATTGGGGTACAGCAATTTTAAGTTTAGAACCTATTTGGGAACCTCCAGTAAGGTTTAAAGAAAATGCTGAAAAGTTTGGCTACAAAAAAGAAGAGGCAATTATATTTAAAATTGGTGAGATTAAAAAATTAGAAGATCTTATTAACTGACTTTTCTTTTATTTCTCTCGCTATCTAATAATTTCGTCAATGAATCAACCATTATATCAGAAGCTTTAAAAATTTCATTTGGTTGAAATTCATGAGTTGTATGGTTTTCAGGATTAGTTTTGTCCTCAATAATTATTCCTTCATCCGGTGAATTATTTTTAATATAAATTAAAATTAACCAATCAGCTTCGATCGCATCATCCCATTTTATATAAATTTCTCCTGTTTCAAATCTTTTATCAATGCATCTCATGATACTTAAATATTTTGGAATATATTTTTTATTTAATTGAAAGCACAAGCTATGAGCTGATCGGTAAAAACTTTCAAGAGCGTATTCGATTTTTTCTCTTTCTTCATTATAATTTCTCTCTTTTTCTAATAACGTTGCTTTATCATCGGTTTCTTCTACTTTAATGCCTAAACTTGCAACTCGTTCTCTTATTGCTTCATTTATTTTTTGCTCTCTGATTAACTTGTACTTTTCTTTTATTTTATCAATACGTTGTTGAACTTCCTCGTAAGACTCCCTTTGTTGAGTAAAAACAAATTTTTCAAGATTTTTGATTTCTAATTCTTCTCTTTTTCTAAAAAGATCAATTTTTTTCTCTAATTTGATTTGCTCTAAAAATTGCCTTTGTTTTTCAGCTCTTTCTTTTCTAAGCTCAGCCTGTTCTAATTTTATAAATCTTTGTAAATCTAGTTTTCTCTCTTTTTCAAGTTTTTGCTCTTCTTTAAGCTCATTTTTTTTTGCCTCTAAAGCTAATTTTTCCTGTTTTAGTAATCTTTTTTGAGCGTCTTTTTTTTCTTGTTCCATAAACTTAAGTTTTATTTTCTTTTGTTTTTCTCGCTCTTCTAAAATAATTTTTTTTATCCCTGAAACTTTATTGGAAATACCTATAAAAAATGTTTGTAATGTTTGATCTAAATTTATATTAAATCTAAATATAGATTTAACTTTATCATTAAGTCTTAATAAGCCTGAAACTAAAGCTCTTGTTTTTTGAGGTTTTTTATTTGATTTCTTTAATTTAAAATTTTTCTTTAATTTTACTTTTGTAGTTCTTCTTGTTTTTTTCTTTACTGGTCTTTTCGATTTTTTACTTTTTCGAATTTTCTTATTTTTTAATTTTTTTCTTTTTTCTCTAAATCTACGAATTAAGGATTTTTTTTGTTTTTTTTTGTTAACCTTTTTAGGTTTTTTTTTCCTCTTTTTCATAACGACTATTTATTAAATAGCACTTTTTATGAATATATATAGTCTCTTGTACGGTGGGCTGATTGAAAGTTCTTAACAATTTGTAATTGAAAAACAACTAGATCTCTATATCTAAACGCTGCTGCGCAACTTGCCATATAGAATTCCCACATTTTTACAAATTTTTCATCAAATAAATCTTTTACCTCTTTTTTTCTCTCTAAAAATCGTTCTAACCAGCTTTCTAATGTTTTATCATAATGTCTTATTAACGTTTCAGTGTCTGAAACAATTAAACCAGTTTTTTCAATCGGATTTATTATTTGGCTGAAAGAAGGGCAAATACCTCCTGGAAATATATATTTTTGGATAAATTTATTTGGTGCTGTGGGTTTATCTACTACTCCTATAGTATGTAATAAAAATATCCCTTCATCTTTCAGTAGTTTGTTCATTGATTTAAAAAAGGTGTTGTAAAATTTTCTACCAACATGCTCGAACATTCCTACAGAATAAATTCGATCATATTTCCCCTTTGCCTCTCTATAATCGATTAGTTCAAATTTAACTTGATTATCTAAATTAAGTTCTTTTGCTTTACGTTTACAATATTCTATTTGATTTTTACTTAAAGAAATTCCAGTTACTTCACATCCTTTTTGTTTAGCTATTTCAAAAGCCATACCACCCCAACCACAACCAACTTCTAAAATTTTTTGTCCTTCTTTAATGTCCAATTTTTTTACAATATGATCTATTTTATTTTGTTGAGCTTCCTCTAATGTTTTAGTGCCATTTTTCCAATACGCACACGAATATAGTCTATGAGTTTTGTCTAAAAAAATATCATAGAGTTTTTCGCCTCTAGTTCCACCAATATCATAATGATGCTCGACATTTTTTCTTGATTTACCTGGTAAATTAAAATTCGTTACTGTTCTCCATAATTGAAATATTTTTTTTGCAATTATACTTGTTGTTGAAATTTCACCGCGTCCTAAATTCTTAATAAGTTCCATTAGAAAATCTTTCATTGAAGCGTTTTCAATTTCAATTTCATTTCTCATATAGGCTTCTGGAAATTCAAGCTCAGGATCTAATAACAACTTCCAGCTGAGATTATTTTTTAGTAATTTAACAGTAATTGGTTTTTCTTTTCGTGGATTACCGCAAATATATTTTTGTCCGTTTGCATCAACTAAAATAATTCCACCTTCTTTATAAATTTTTGTAAATATGTTCGCCAAAATCATAATTTAAGCCGCCAAATTTTTTTCTGTAACAAATTCTAATTTGTTTAATTTATCAATTAGTTCCCTCTGTTTTTCTTCAGATAATAAAACCAGTGGTGGTAAAATATTCTTAAAATTTTCATCTTTAGTCGATAAAAAACTATGAAGAGCAGAGATCAAATTATATTGATCAAACGTTTCTCTTACATTGATTAATTTTTCATTTTTAGATTGTGAAATTTTATTTTCAAAGTCATCAAAAACTTTTCTAGCTAAAGAATGAGTAACGTTAGTTACAGCTGATATACAACCTGAACATCCGAGCTCTAAACCTTTTAAAAGTTTTGCCTCTGAACCTGGAAACATCAGAAAATTTGGTAACTTCAAATTTTCAAATAAATTATAACTAGAATCTTTACACCCAATTATATTTTCTGGAAAATCTTTAACAAGTTTTGTCACCATTTCAGCTGAAAATTTGTAACCACTCAGCTTTTCAAAATTATAAAGAATAATTTTTATTTTGGGAATAACCGTAATTAATCTTGCATAGAAATCAAAAACTCCTTCATCCGTATTCCCTTTGTAATAAGCTGGAGGCATAATTAAAAACTCTCTAAAATTATATTCCATTGCATAACTAATTAGATCAATATTTTCATTTAGAGAATTATTTCCAGTCCCTAAAAAAAATTGTTTTCTTAACTTATGGCTGGAAATTTTAGCTACAAGTTCTTTCTTTTCATTTGTTGAAATTAATTGGCTTTGACCTGTTGAACCAAAAAAGAAAATTCCATGCAAGCCGTTTTGAATGGCTTTACTCGCATGATTAATCGTTGCATCAATATTCAATGTTCTATCGGCATTAAGAACACTCAATCCAGCTGCGTATACTCCTTTTTTAATCATAATCTTACCTAAATTATTCTATCTAAGTTATATTATTAAATTTAAAAATGAAAGTTTTAGTAATTCAACCAAAAATTGGCATGGGAGATATGGTAATTTATTTGCCCTATATACATGCAATTTCAAAAAAATATCAATCACCAGTGTCCATTTTAGTAAAAGAAAACTCTCGTGCTAGTCAACTTTTAGCGCAAGATAAATACATTAAAGAAATTTTAATATTGGATAGAACAAAAAATAATTCTGGAAAACACGATGGTCTATCAGGATTCTTTAAATTAAGTAAAGATCTAAAATTAAAAGAATTTGATAAAGTTTTTATTTTTAATAGCTCTTTGAGATACTTTTTAATTTCTAAAATGGCTGGAATAAAAAATGTCTCTCAATATCCATTATTTAGAAAAAAAGATAATGTTGTAACATCTGCTAAAATTTTTACAGAAAATGAATTAGAAGATATTGTTTCGACACAACCAAAGCTTATAATAAGCGATGATAAAGTAAAAGAAGCTAAACAAAAGTTTTCTAAAGAGTTTAAACATATATGTTTAGGCATATCTGCTAGTGGCCCTACAAAAAGATGGAACATTAAAAACTTTTTAAAGCTCTGTATTAATATTAACGCAAGAATACCTTCAAAATTTTATTTAGCAGGAGGCAATAACGATAAGGACTTAATTGATCAGTTCCTTAACTCAAAACTGTCAAATAACTGTATTTCATTTAAAGACTTAAAAATAAGTGAAACATTGCCCATTATTAAAAACTGTAACCTTTATATTGGTAATGATACCGGTTGGTTACATATATCATCAGCATTGGGTATAAAATGTTTAGCCCTATTTATGGATAGCCCAGTCCAAGCTTATGGAAAATACTCAAAAAATATTGAAGTAATTGTGCCTGAAGGCGAAACAGAAGAGACCACGACACATGATACTTTAGGGGCAGATAAAATACCATTTGAAAAAGTTTTTAATAAATCGATTGAACTTTTAAACTAGCTAAAGTCAGTCTTAATTATTTTTTCTTTCGCCTCATTAACAAGTTGACTCAACCTCTCAGTTTTTACATCTCTATTCATGTCTGGATGGATTTTTTTTTGGAGCTGGTTGGCAGCTTTTAATACATCTTCTTTGGTGCAGCCTTTTTTTAAACCAAGCAACTTATAAGCTTCGTCGTTCGTCACGCTTGATGATCCTTGAGTTTGACCGAACTGCCCCTCTGAAAATCTCCCAGAATTTTTCAAAAATTGAATTAGTCTCCACAGCTGGAACATTTGTAAAGCTGTAAAACCTTTTATTTTTAATCCACTTAAAATTACAAATAAAAAAGGAAGCGAAAAGATATATTTTCCACCAATAGTTAAAAGCAGAGCTAAAATTAATGAAAAATAAACTGCAATTTTTTTAATTGTAGTAGCTATCTTTTTTGAACTGGTTCTAGCAAACCAATTCAAAAATAAATAAATAATGACAAAGATGATAATTCCTATTAGAAACAAATTCATATAATTTTCAAATATGAGTATACCAAAACTAAAAAAAATTAAGAGTGAGAAAAAGTATCACGATCTGACTTTAACTGATGAATATGCTTGGGTTGATCAGCCTAATATCCTTGAAGTGTTGAAAGATGCAAACAAACTTGATCCGGAAGTTAAAAATTACATAAGTGCTAATAATAAAATTACAGAAGACTATTTTAAAGATGTTAAAGATTTGCAAGACAATTTGTTTCAAGAGATAAAGTCTAAAATTAAATTAGACGATACCTCTTTAAAGTTCAAAGATAAAAAATATTTTTATTGGGCCAAGACAGAAGCCAAAGGAAATTACGGAAAAAGAATTAGACAATTAATTGATGGTTCTAAACCAGAGGAAGTTTATTTTGATGGTGACCTTGAAAAGAAAAATTATGGATCTGAATATTTTGGTGTTGGTTCAGTTAGCACCTCACATTGTGATAATTACATGGCCTATTCTTTAGACTTAAAAGGATCTGAATATTATACAATTTATTTACGAGATTTAAGAACTGGAAAAAATGAGAATGATATAATTGATAATACTAGCGGAGGAATAACATGGTCTTTGGATAATAGAAGTTTTTTTTATTCAAGGTTAGATAAATTTCACAGACCAAGGCAAATTTTTAAACATGTTCTAGGCACACCGATAAAAGAAGATAAACTTATATTTGAGGAAAAAGATGAGACCTTTACTTGTGGAATAAGTCTCTCATCTGATGAAAAGTTTTTTATAATTTCAACTTCAGATCATATTACAACTGAAGAATATTATTTTTCATCTAATGCTGTAGATATAAAACCAACTTTATTTAAAAAAAGAAAAAAAGACGTTAGATATTCTCTCGACTCTTGGAAAGGTTATTTTTATGTGCATACAAATGAAGATGCTAGAGATTACAAAATACTGAGATGTAAAACTGATCAAATTGATAAACTTGAGACTTTTTTACCTGCCAAAAAAGAGACAGTGATCGGAGGTTTAGATTTTCTAGACGATTACATTTTACGAGCGGAGAAATCTGATGCTATTTCTAAATTATATGTAAGAAACATAAAAACTAATAAAGAAGAAGAAATAAAAATTTCTGACGAAGCGATAGGTGTTCCTGGAGCTTCTTTGATGCAAAAAGATACGAATACTTCAAAAATTAGAGTAAGTTGGGAAAGTATGGCTACGCCTGGTAAGATTTATGAATACGATATTGTTTCAAAAGAAAAAAAATTAGTAAAAGAAACTGAAATCCCTTCAGGACATGATCCTAAAAAATATGTTGTTGAAAGAATTAAAGCAAAGTCTCATGACGGACGAATGATTCCTATAAGTTTGGTCAGATTAAAAAATGCTAAGCAGGACGGAAAGTCAAAAGTGCTACTTTATGCATACGGCGCCTACAAACATAGCATCTCTCCATCTTTTAGTGCTTCAAGATTTTGTCTTGTTGATAGAGGAATTACTTTTGCCATAGCGCATGTAAGAGGTGGTGGAGATCTTGGTGATGTTTGGCACGAAGAAGGAAAAAAGAAATTAAAAAAAAATACTTTTTTAGACTACATCGCTTGTGCAAATCATTTAATTGAACAACGCTATACATATAAAGGTGGACTTTGTTTTTATGGTGGAAGTGCTGGTGGACTTACAGGCGGTGCGGTAGCCAACATGGCACCTGATTTATTTTTTTCAATGCTTCTTCTTGTGCCTTTCGTTGATACAATGACAACAATGTTGAATGATAAATTACCCTTAACACCAGCTGAATGGGAACTGTGGGGAAATCCTATTAAGAGCAAAGAATATTTTGAATATATTCTTTCTTACGCGCCCTACAATAATCTTGAAAAAAAGGATTACCCTTCTTTATTAATTACAACATCTTTATTCGATAACCGTGTTCTTTATTCTGAGCCTGTAAAATATATTGCAAAACTTAGAGATGTTAAAACTGATAATAATACTCAATTACTAAAGTGTAAAATGGAAGCTGCTGGTCATGGTGGTATGAGTGGAAGAGATAATGCAATCACAGAATTAGCCGAAGAGTATTCTTTTATTTTAAAGTCTGCAAAAATTTTAAACTAAAGATCTTGAAAATTTAAAATCAATTCCCATATCTAATTTATTGGTCGCCAACTGGGGCCAATAATTAACCTTGCTAACAAAGGAGGATATATGACAAGTAAGGATCTATCGATCTTTAATTCACTTAGACCTTTTAGCATTGGATTCGATGATATGTTTGATCAATTCGAGTCGATGTTAGGAAATGGCAGTCTTGCAGTACAAAGCAATTATCCGCCATACAACATCCGAAAAGCAGGTAAAGATAAGTATGCTATAGAAGTAGCAGTTGCTGGCTTTAATAAAGACGATGTTGAAGTTGAATACGAAGATAATCTTTTAACAGTGAAAACAAAAGAAGTTAAAAGATCAGAAGAAAAAGATGGTAGTGAAGTTATTCATCGAGGAATATCTCAAAGATCTTTTGCTAGATCATTTACAATTGCAGATGATGTAAAAGTGAATGGTGCTGAATTAAAAGATGGTTTGCTAACTATTTCTTGCGAAAAAATCATACCTGAAATAAAGAAAAAAAGACTTATTGAAATTAAATAAGTTTACCTTACTTGCGGAGTTTATACTCCGCAGGTAATTTTAAAAACAGTTTTTACTGCTAAAACCAACTACAATATTTTTAGGATTTACCTCAAATTTTCGTTCACACTTAATTTTATATTTTTCAGTAAAGTAAACGTAATTTCTATTTCTGGTTTTTAAAAATTCCACTTTGTCAGGTTGTCCATAAAAACTTTTTAAATCCTCCTCGGATTTATTTAACCATTTGCTTAGTTCTTTTTTTTCTAATTCTGTAGTTTGGTCAATTTTTTGCGATACTGTCTGACATCCAGCTAATAGAATAAATAAAATTGTGCATAAAATTGTAACGAAAGAATTTTTCATTTTATCCCTATGTTATAACGAAAAGTTATAAACAGATATATTTACTATTAGTTGAATCGCAGCAGCTATGACTGATTTAACTAAGATTTTATTGTGCTTATAGAGTAATAAACTTGTAACGGAGGTTTATTTTATGATGAACAAATATTTTGAGTATAGAAAACACAAAACAAATTTTAGAACAGAAGTAATTGCTGGCGTAACAACTTTCCTTACAATGGCATATATTATGTTCTTGAATCCTTTTATTCTCTCTGGTGAGTTTGCTGGAACAGAAAAAGGTTTTTTTGATTTTGGAGCAGTATTCACTGCAACAATTTTAGCAACCGCTGTAGCTTGTTTTATCATGGCATTCCATGGAAAAACTTGGCCGGTAGGATTAGCACCAGGTATGGGTATCAACGCATTTGTTGCTTACGGCGTTGTTGCTGGACAAGGTTACACGCCCCAAGCCGCATTAGGTGCTGTTCTTGTTGCTGGTGTAATCTTCTTAGCAATATCATTAACGCCAATTAGAGCTTGGTTAATTAACTCGATTCCAAAGAGTTTAAAACTTGGAATAGGTGCTGGTATCGGATTATTCTTAGCAATTATCGGTCTGGAGATTATGGGAGTAGTTGGTGATCACCCTGTAACATTAGTTACATTAGGTGATATTAAAAATCCTTTAGTGCTTCTAGCATGTGCAACTTTTGTATTCATGATTGTTCTTGAGAAAATGAAAGTTAAAGGAAACATTATAATAGGTATTTTACTCTTTAGTATAATTGCATGGGCAACTGGCTTAGCTAAATTTAATGGGGTAGTAGGATCAATCCCTCCAATGACTTACTTATTTGAGTTTGATCTTAGAGCTGCATTCACTGCCGGTATGGCTTCAATCGTTTTCACTTTATTATTTATTGACTTTTTTGATACAGCAGGAACATTAACTTCGGTGGCTAATGTTGCAGGAAAAGTTGATAGAAAAGGTAAAGTACAAGACATAGATAAAGCAATGTTATCAGATAGTGTTGGTACAGTTGCAGGAGCTATGATGGGTACAACGACTGTAACAAGTTATGTAGAATCTGGTTCTGGTGTGAAAGCTGGTGGAAGAACAGGAATGACTTCTTTAGTCATTGGTGTTTTATTCTTGGCTTGTTTATTCTTTGCACCCTTAGCAACAAGCTTGCCAAAAGAAATAGATGGAGCAGCTTTACTTTATGTTGCAATTTTATTTGTAAGAAATATTACCGATATAGATTGGAACGATATAGCTGAGTCTGGTCCAGCTGTACTTGCTATGATAGTTATGCCGCTTACTTACAGTATTAGTAACGGTATCGCTTTAGCATTCATTGCTTACGCATTAATAAGAATTTTTACTGGTAAATTTGGTAAGACTTCGCCTGCAATTTGGGTAATTGCAGCAGCTAGTGTCTTAAGCTTTTACGTAGGTTAATAATTTTAGGGCCGGTTAAGGCTGGCCCTTTAACTTCCTTGATGTTTTTTAATTAAATCTTCTACTCTTACTTCCTCATAATGTTCAAAAGGTTGAACAATCCAGGGATTGCTATTTAGTTTCTGAGCACAATAATCAGGTTCAAAAGTAGAGTCTCTCTTTTTCCAAAGGACAGCTGTTTTTATTGATTTAATGTTTTCTTTTAAGGGTGGATACTTTTTGAGCCAATCAATACTTTTATTTAATGTTACTCCTGTATCAGAAAGGTCATCGCACAAAAGAATATTTCCCCTCATTTCTTGTACTGTTGAGCTCATTTCTCTTGAGAAAACTAGCTCGCCTTGTTGGTCTTCGATTCCTCCTCCAGAATAAGATTCCACAGCCAAGTAAGCACATTTAAGTTTAAACACCCTGCTTAATACATCTATAATAGGAGCTCCGCCCCTCATAATACCAATTAACATATCAGGCTTATATCCGCTTTGATGAATTTGTATTGCTAGTTTTTCTACGATTAGATTATACTCTTTCCAATCAATAATAAGTTTATCTGCCATGAAAAAAATTAGTTTATTTTAAAGGAGTTGTAAATGAAAGGTTATGTAGTTTGTGTTTATAAAAGTATAGATAATGAGGAAAAGTTAAATGAATACGCTGTCAAAGCTAAAGCAGCAGTTGAAAAATATAAGGGAAAATTTTTAATTAGAGGCGGAAGATCTTCATCTAACGAGGGCGATAAATCTCCAAGAACAGTTGTAATTGAGTTTCCATCCTATGATGAAGCTAATAACTTTTACAATTCAAAAGAGTATCAAGATGCACATTCTATTCTTGAAGGCTACGCAGAACGTCAGCATCAAACGATTGAAGGCGCTTAATATTGGATTGGTTCATCGTCAATACTGCGCCAGAGATACCACGTAGCAACTGAACAATAAGGTGTAAATTTTTTATAAAGTTTATTTAAAAAACTTTTTGGAGGAAAGTATTTTTTCTTATAATTATTTGATATTGCTCTTAATAGGCCAATATCTTGTAAAGGCCAAATATTAGATCGATTGTAAGTGAATAGTAAAATCATTTCTGCGCTCCATCTACCTATTTGTCTCAAAGATGATAAGTATTGAATGGCTTCCTCGTCATTCATATTTTTGATTAATTTTGGATCAAATTCTTTCTTTACAAATTTAATTGACAATTCTTTTATTCCTAAAGCTTTTTGTCTACTTAGACCACAGGATTTAAGTTGAGATATTGATAATTTCGAAACTTTCAAGGGATTAATTCTTTTAGTTTTTTTTTGAAATTTTTTAAATACTGAGTTAGCAGCTGATACACTTATCTGCTGACCGACTATACTTTTACATAAAGAGTAAAAAATATCTTTTCTAGTAGTCAAAAATTTATCATTGTATTTAATGATAAGTCTTTTTAAAACTTTATCTCTTTTAGATAAAGTTTTAACTGCTTTTGACCAATAACTTGGATATTTACTCACGGTCTCGGACTTACAACTTGTTTTTTGAGTTGTGACTCTCTCATAAAAATAATTGCAGAACTTACAATAATTAAACCAGCTCCCAAAAGAGTCAGTATTTTTGGTATTTCGCCCCAAATGAAATATCCTAATAATATTGCAAATACTAAATTTAAATATTTTGTCGGTGTAACTAATGATGCCTCAGCTATTCTTAATGATACTGTAAGCAAAATATTTGCTACTGAACCGATTATGCCAGTGAAAATTAAAAGAAACAGATCAAATTTTGATGGCATAATCCAGCCAAAAGGAAGTGTTGCTAAACCAACTACCATGCTTAGTAAAGAAAAGTATAAGGCAATTCTATAATTAGGCTCTGTAGATGATAAGCTTCTAATGCTTAGAGCTACGCAGGCAAAGAAAATACAAAAAATTATTGGAAATAAGTAATAAATATTTAATTCTTCATAAGCTGGTTTTATAATCATTAACATTCCAACAAAACCAATCAAAACTGCAGACCATCTTCTAATACCCACTTTTTCAGATAAAAAAAATATTGAACCTAACGTAACGAAAATTGGCCCTCCAAAAGTCAAACTTACAACATCTGCTAAAGGTATCTCTCTCAAAGCAATAAAAAGTGCAACAATTGCTAGAGTGCCTGTTACAGCTCTGAAAGCATGTAATTTAGGTCTTGCAGTTTTATAAAAAGTTTTAAATTCACTCCTAGGTACAAGCATTAAAATTGGTATCAAACCAAAAAAAAATCTTGCAAATAACACTTCACCTACAGGAAACTGGTCTAGCCATTTAACGCAAGCATCCATCATGGCAAAACATGCCACAGATGCAACCCCGTACAATACGCCTAATTGATTTCGTGTTAACAATTTAATATCCTCACAACTCTATATAATTACTTTATGAAGAAATGTACACTTGCTCTTGGTTGTTTTTGGAAACCTGAGGAAAACTTCAAAAACAAGCAAGGTATAATTGAAACAGAGGTCGGCTATGCTGGTGGATTATCCGATAAAGTTACATATGAGGAAGTGTGTAAAGGAGATACTGGTCATGCAGAAGTTGTTAGATTGACTTTTGATGAAAAAATAATTTCGTTTAAAAAAATTTTAGATTTATTTTTTAAAATGCACGACCCAACTCAAAAAGATATGCAATATCCAGATGTTGGCACTCAATATCGAAGTGAAATATTTTATGAAGATGATAGTCAAAAAGCTGAAGCTAAAGAAATTTTAGAAATATTTAACAAGGAGCTAAATGGGAAAATTCAAACTAATATTTCAGAAATTAAAAATTATTGTAAAGCTGAAGAATATCATCAAAAATATATTGAAAAAAACAGGCGATGAATCAATTAGTAACTACAGACTGGTTAGATAAGAACATAGCAAATGTCAAAATTCTCGATGCTAGTTGGCATCTTCCAAATGCTAATAGAAATTCGTTTGAAGAATACAAAACAGAACATATCGTTAACTCTATATTCTTTGATATTGATAAAAATTCAAACCAAAAAACTAATCTTCCACATATGCTTCCGTCTAAGGAAGATTGGGAGATGATTGTATCTGGTTTAGGAATATCTAATACAGATCACATAATTGTCTATGACAACTCAGATGTTTTTAGCTCTTGTAGGGTTTGGTACACTTTTTTGTATTTTGGTCATGACCCAAAACTTATCTCAGTTTTAGACGGAGGTCTTAAAAAATGGATAAATGAAAAACGTCCAACTACTAAAGAAATAGTTAACTTTGATAGATCTAAATATATTGCAGTTGAAAATACGTCTCTTGTAATAAATAAAGATGAAGTAAATAAAAATATTACTAATAATAAATTTCAATTACTAGACGCCAGAGGAGAACAAAGATTTTTAGGCTTGCAGCCTGAACCTCGAAAAGAACTTAAAAGCGGAAACATAAAAGGATCAATTAACCTGCCTTTCCAAAAACTTTTAAGAGAAGATAGAACTTTAAAAAAAAAAGAGGACTTAATTGAGATTTTCAAATCAAAAAAAGTATCAATTGAAAAAGAAATGGCTTTTACATGTGGTTCTGGAGTTACAGCATGTATTTTAGGTCTAGCTAATTCTATTATAAGTGGTAAAAAACCTATTATCTATGACGGTTCATGGGCAGAATACGGATTAGATTAAAAAAATATGAAAACTTCATCAAAAATTAAAACTTTTCTAATAATTTTTTTCATAGCTATTTTTGCAATCATAACAGCGAGGCACTTTATAGGTCTTCATTTTAAAAAAAAATTTAGCGTGAGACCAGCTCCAGGTGTAATCGTTTCTACAGTTCAAAAATCACTTTTTTATAAAAGTATAGAAACTTTTGGTACTGCAATTGCTCAGAACTCAAAAGCCTACAGGGTTCAAGCAAGTAATATTAATGGAAAGCTTAATCTAGAAAATAGATTCGTAAAAAAAGGAGAAAAAATACTTACATTAAAAGATGGGGGAAGCTTAATAGCAGATTTTGCTGGCAAGGTAGGGAAGAGGGAAATAGCTCAAGGCGTCTTGGGCTCAGAAAGTTTAATTATTACACTTGATGATCTTAAGAAAATTGTAATTGATATAAAAGTTCCTGAAAATTATGTAGGTGTTCTTAAAACAGGGCTAAAAGCTGAGGTTACTAGTTCTGCTTACAAAAAAATTTTTAACGGTAAAATAGAAACAATTAGTTCTCGTATTGACCCTTCTACTAGATCGATTCTTTCAAGAATAATAGTCGATAATTCGAATTTTGAAATTATTCCAGGTCAACTAATGACTGTAAAGATTATTTATGATGAAAAAAATCAAATTGGTGTGCCGGAAAGCGCTGTGACAATTCAAGGAAATACAGCATTCGTTTATACAGTAAATGAAGACACCGCTGAAAAAAAGAATATTGAAATTGGTAAAAGAAATTTTGGTAAAGTTTCTGTTATATCTGGATTAAATGAGGGGGATCTTGTGATCAGTGAAGGTGTGTCTAAAGTAAGAGATAAAGGTAAAATAAAGATTATTACTTCAACCAAATAAATGTTTTTAACTGACCTTTCAATCAAAAGACCTGTCGTAGCCTCAGTAATGAGTTTGGTTTTAGTTATATTTGGTTTAGTTACTTTTCAAGAAATACCAACAGATGAATTGCCTGATGTGCAGCCACCAGTTGTTACAATTCAAACTGAATATAGAGGAGCTTCGGCTGAAATAGTTGATACACAAATTACACAAAAAATTGAAGATTTTGTTGGAGGAACTCCAGGATTGGAGACTATTGACTCTTTCAGCGAAGATGAGAGTTCAAGAATTACTCTAACTTTTGAAACTGATTTAGATTTAGATGATGTTACTAACGATGTTAGAAGTTCTGTGTCTAGAGTTTTAGATAACTTACCAGAAGGAGCTGAACAACCAGAAATATTTAAACAAAGTGCAGGTATGCGTACAACAATGTGGTTATCTTTTAATTCTGAAACTATGTCTGACTTGGAGCTAACTGACTACGCAGATAGGTATTTAACGGATACATTTTCTACAGTTGATGGAGTAGGTCGAGTTAGACTAGGTGGTCAAAGAGAATTATCACTAAGGATTTGGTTAGACCCTATTGCGCTTGCTGCAAGAGATTTAACTACTGAAGAAGTTGAAAATGTACTAAGAAAAGAAAATGTAGAATTTCCAGCAGGAAGAATAGAGTCAAAAGATATTGATCTTACGATTAAATTAAATAAAGCCTACAGTAATTTAGAAAATTATAAAAATTTACCCCTTAAAAGAGCAACTGACGGATCAATAATTACACTTTCTGATGTAGCAAGAGTAGAGCTTGGTGCAGAGTCCACACGTACTTTATTTAAAGGAAACGGAAAGCAAGTAGTAGGAATAGGAATTTACCAGCAATCAGATGCTAACACTATTGCTGTTGCTGATGGAATTAAAAAAAAAATTAAAGAGCTCAAACCTAGCTTACCCCCGAATACAACTTTAGAAGTTTCATTTGATAGAAGTAATTATATTAAAGCTGCAATTAAAGAAGTTTATAAAACTCTTTTTATTGCTTTAATTTTAGTAACTATAATTATTTACCTTTTTTTGGGAAATATAAGAGCCCTGGTGGTTCCTTTAGTAGCTTTACCAGTCTCATTAATTTCAACTTTTTTAGCAATTTATATTTTTGATTTTTCAATCAATCTCTTTACTCTTATGGCTTTAGTGTTGGCGATTGGAATTGTTGTAGATGATGCGATTGTAATGTTAGAAAACATTGTAAGAAGGATAGAGTTAGGGGACACCCCACTTGTTGCAGCATTTAAAGGAGCTAAGCAAGTTTCATTCGCAATTATCGCGACAACAGTTGTTTTAGTTGCTGTCTTTGTTCCATTAATTTTTATTAAAGGAATTACAGGTGTACTATTTACACAAACTGCAATCACACTTGCAGCCGCTGTCATTATATCAAGTTTTGTGGCTTTATCTTTGAGCCCAATGTTGGCAAGTAAATTTCTTAAACAAAATATGAATAAGTCAAAAATAGTTTTAAAATTTGAGAAATTTTTAAAGAATTTAACTTATTTATATAAAGTATCTTTGCTAGGTTGGATCAAAAAAAGAACAACGATAACAATCTTTCTATTAGCCACATTAGCTTTAACTTTATTTTTTTTCAATTTTACAAAAAAAGAATTAATTGCTCCTGAAGATAGAGGGGCGTTCTTTGTAATCGTAAAAGCACCTCAAGGTTCCGGCTTTAATTTTACGAAGGATAGAGCTGAGGAAATTGAAGGTCTTTTATTACCTAATGTAGGTAAAGGGGAGTACAGAAAATTGATTATGAGAGTGCCAGGGTTTGGTAAATCTGCAAAACAAGTAAATAGTGGTTTTATTATTGTGCTACTTGAGCCTTGGAAAAAAAGAGATCGTCACGGTGTTCAAATAATGAGAGAATCTTTTGGGGAAATTTCAAAAGTACCAGGTGTGTTAGCTTTTCCAATTATGCCTCAAGGAATAAGAACAGGGGGAATTGAGAGCCCTGTGCAATTTGTTATTTTAGGAAATACGTACGATCAACTTATTGAATGGAAAGAAATCATTAAAAAAGAGGCAAGAAAAAATCCAGGACTCACCTCGGTAGAAGATGACTTCGATTTAAACAAGCCTCAATTAAATGTTAAAATTGATCAAAAGAAAGCTGCTGACCTAGGAGTTTCAACCGAGGATATAGGCAAAACCATTGAAACAATTTTCGGATCAAGAAGGGTTACAAATTTTACTAGAGACGGTAAAGAATATTCTATTATTCTCCAAGGAGATATTAAAGATAGACAGGAGCCTGATAGCATTAGTAAAGTTTTTGTTAGATCAAAGAACAATAATAAACTTGTATCGATCTCTAATCTAGTAGCATATGACGAGGAAGGTCAATCACCTTTCCTTGCAAGATATAATAGGCAAAAGGCTGTAACTATTTCAGCAAGATTAGTTGGTGACTATTCACTGGATGAAGCGCTTAAATTTTTAGTTGAAGTAGTTGAACAAAATACTCCTCAAGCCAAAATAGCTTATAAGGGTGAAAGCGAGGAGTATAAAAAGACTAACACTGAATTGTATGTAATTTTTGCACTTGCTTTGATAACAGCTTATCTCGCAATGAGCGCACAGTTTGAAAGTTGGAAACATCCATTTACAATAATGCTAACTGTGCCAATGGCTATACTTGGTGGTTTATTGGGTTTACTAGTGGTCGGTTCATCTCTAAACGTTTATAGTCAAATAGCTCTTATAATTCTCATAGGATTGTCCGCAAAAAATGGAATTCTAATTGTCGAATTTGCAAATCAATTAAGAAAAGAAGGTAAAAATATAGAAGTTGCTGTATTTGAAGCAGCGGCAATAAGATTAAGACCTATACTTATGACAAGTTTATCTACAATCATAGGAGTCTTGCCTTTAATCCTTGGAACAGGCCCGGGCGCAGCAAGTAGACTTACGGTAGGGATAACTATATTTGGTGGAATGCTTTTTTCTACTTTCTTTACACTTTATGTAATTCCCACTATTTATACGATTATCGGAAAGAATACTAAGAGAATTGATGCTGTTGAGATTGATCTGATTAAGCAACTTAAAAAATAATATACTTATTTTTATCTAAATTTTTCTTACAAAGTGTTAATTGTTTTCTATATTTGTTTGCCATATCCTTAACTGATTTTGCATAGATAATAGCTTTCTTGTCTTTTGAATAATTTTTATAATCACCCCAGCCTTTATAATAAGCTAAATACTGCTTATATGGATCCTTCTTAGAAATTTTTAAAATCTTATTAGTTTTATGAATATACCAACCAATAAAATCAACGGAGTCTTTAAATCTTGCTCTTGTTGCTAATGGGCTATTTGTTTCTCGTTTATATTGTTCCCATGTTCCTTTTACTGCTTGTGAGTAACCAAATGAACTTGAAGGTCTTTTAAAAGGAATAACTTTAAATAATTTTTTTCGTGGTGGCTTAGCCAACCAATTGAAATCACTTTCCTTTTTGACAAAGGCTAATTGTAAATGAATAGGTGCTCCCCATCTTTCATACGAAGCTTTTGCATGTTTATACCAAAGATATCTTTCCTCAAAAATTGCACAACTATTTTGCGTATTTTTTGGAATCGAAGAGCATGCGCTAAAAATAAATAAAATTAAGATTAAAATAATTTTTTTAAAATGAATCACTTTCTAATTTATACTAGAAATTAATTAAGCTTTCTCCACTTTTCTGGCATCATAAAAGATCCTTCCCATACGCCGAGCTTATTTTCTTTTGCGTAATCTTCATCTCTCACATAATCCTTTGAATATCTTTTGTAGGCTATTGCATTACCGTTCCTTACCATCCATTTGTTAAGATTAATTTTATCCTTATAACAAGTGGCTAAAAATCTTTTGTATCTATCTTTTGATGAAGATATGCATTTAATTTTTGAATAATTAATTTTATCTATTAATTTTTTTTTTGCTATAACGCCACATGAATAATTTTTACTAAATTCAAAACCAATTATTGCTGAAATTTTTAAAAATGGTTTTTTACATTGTTGTTTAATTTCTGGTGCATCAATCCCTTCCAGTCTTATTTTTTTATTATTAATATGCACAGTGTCACCATCAATTATTTTTGGTACCCCATAAATTTCTGTACTGTATAACGGTTGAGCTAAGAAAAACGTTATAATTAATATTAAAGATGTTTTCGCCATTTTATAAAACTGTTAATTAATAAAATTATAACTACTCCAGTAAAATTAGCTATTAAATCGTACAATTCAAAAGCTCTATTAGGAACTATTAAGTGAAAAATTTCTAATATGCACGAAATAAATAGAATAAATAGATAATTAGTAAAAATATTTTCAATTCTTAATCTGACTATTATTACTAATACAGTAATATAAGAAAAAAAAATTAAATGGTTTATAGATGATCCAATTGGATTAGTTATTAAATTTGGTTGTTGGCCTAAGTTGCCATATAAAAAATATCCTATTAAACTTCCGGGAAATAAATACAGAATAAGTAAAACTAGTAATGAAAAATAGTAAACATACTCTGTTAATTTAAATATAGTATTTTTCATTAATGATTAAATATAGTACATAATAGCTATTTTAACTATTATGACTAAATTAATTCTCACAAGACATGGACAAAGTGTTTGGAATGCAGAAAATAGGTTTACAGGTTGGGTAGATGTAGATCTTTCAGATAAAGGGGTCCTGGAAGCAGAAAAATCAGGTCAGATTATAAAAGATTTAAACATTAACATAGATATCTCTTATACGTCGTATTTAAAAAGGGCGATTAAAACACTAACAACTATTCTTAAAAAAAATAATCTAGAACTTAAATTCAATACTGCTTGGCAACTTAATGAAAGGCACTATGGATCTTTAACGGGTTTAAACAAAGAAGATACAAAGAATAAAATTGGTGAAGAACAATTCAAAAAGTACAGGAGATCCTGGGATGTAGCTCCTCCTCCAATGGAGGGAAAAAGTGAATACCTAAATTTATTTAGTCCGCTGAATGCTAGTATACCTGTGGGAATGACCCCATTGACTGAGTCCTTAAAAAGTACATATGACAGGGTGGTACCTTTTTATGAAGATGAAATTAAGAAAAATCTTTTAGAAAATAAGAATATTTTAATTTCAGCTCACGGAAACTCCTTAAGAGCTTTATGTAAATATTTATTTAATATTTCGGATACAAAAATAAATGAATTGGAAATACCAACAGGTAATCCGCTGTTAATTGAATTTAGTGATAATTTAAAAATTGAAAAATATTATTATTTAGACAAGTCCAGAGCTAGGGATATAATTTTTAATCAATAATATTAAGACTTTGAATTTTCCTATACATATCAGAAGTGTTTAAGTGGTAAAATTTTTGGTTACTTTCTAAGCCCAGTAAGTTTTTATCTTTTATTAATTTATTCCATATTTTATTCAATGAAAAAACTTCTGATTTTTCATTCGTGAAAACACTTCTGTTAATAATTTGCAATCCAGTAAAAATAAATTGATTTACACTATCCTTAGAAATTTTTTTATCATTTAAATTAAAATCTCCTTTAAAGGAAGGATCAATGGATAATTTCTTGTTCACTAAAAGTAATGTCGGTTTATTATTCTTTAAAAAAATAGCCTCAAGGCTCTTTAATTCTGCTAGATAATGTTTACTCCAAACAGTATCTGGATTAATTACAAAAAAAGGATTGTCACCAAAATTTTGTGTACCTTTAAGTACACCCCCACCTGTGTCTAATAAATTTTCTTCATTAGAAATTGTAATCTTAACTTTAAATTTCTTTCTATTAATAAATGATTTAATCTGATCAGGAAGATAATGAACATTAATACTTATTTCTTGCACACCATGACTGATAAATAAATTTATTGCTCTTTCTAATAATGTATAATTATTTATTTCTAATAATGGTTTAGGAGTTTTTAGTGTCAAAGGCTGCATTCTTTTTCCTAATCCTGCTGCTAAAATCATTCCATGTTTAATATTCATATTTTATTTAATTTTTTGAGTTTTTTAATAGATAAGTATTTGTAAAATAATAATTTTAAATTTTTGAGTGCTGGGTTTTGTAATCTTTTTTCTATGAGCATCCATGTATAAGGTAAAAATTTAAGATAATGATTTTTGTTATCTCTTTTGTATAAACGTACGAATATTCCTAATATTTTTAGATTTCTTTGCACGGACAAAATATCAAAGTCATTTTTTAATTTTTGTATATGATCGTTTTTAAGTTTTGAATTCTTATGGTAAAAATCTAAAAGTTGATTTTGTAATTTGCTCGGTAATTTTATTCTTACGTCGTCAATTAAGGATGCAATATCATACAAAGGATTTCCAATAATTGCATCCTGGCTATCAATTATTCCTAATTTGTTTTTATTAATCATTACATTTGAAATATGAAAATCTCTATGCACGAATGTATTATTTTTGAAATTCAATTTTTTATATATTTTATTTAATTCAGATCTAAGAATTTTCTTGATTTTACTAATCTTTTTGTTTTTGACAGCATAGTTTAAGTACCAATCAAAAAACAAATCAGACTCTTTGTGAAGATTAGATAATGTATAATTTGGTATTTTAATTTTTAGTTTTTCAAATTTATAAAGTTTTTTTACTTTTATTTTTTGTACCTTAATTAATAATTTTATTAGTGATTTATAGCTATTAAGTTTATTTTTTTTTGAAATTACGTGATCGTAGAAGGATTTTTCGCCTAGATCAGATATTTCGATCATATCGTTTTTATAATGATTGCTTAGCAATTTTGGAGCATTAATCCTGTTGCGGTTAAGAATATTATTTATCACCACATACACTGCAAGATTTTTAAATTTTTCTTTTTTAGCAGAGACAATGATTGAGGTTTTGTTGTTTTTTTTTAATCTATAAAATTCTCTAAATGAAGCATCTCCTGAAATTTTTTTCAATTTATATTTCATTTTCAAAATCTTTCCATTTGTTTATTCCATTTATTTTCATTTTTCTTTCCTTATCATTTTCTCCGTACTCTAAATGAATTTCTAATTTATTAGTCAATGGTGTTTTAATTAAGTCTGGCCATTCTATAATTTTTATTGTTTTTTCATTTTCTGAAAAAATATCAAGATGATCTAATTCATTGGCTTTTTTAATTCGATAAAGATCATAATGCATAATCTTAAGATCTTTAATTTCATATTCATAAAGTAAGTTAAATGTAGGACTCAACACTTCTGTTTCTTTAAGTCCTTTTTGATTTTGTAAGTTGTTAATTAAAAATCTTGTGAATGTAGTCTTCCCTACACCGATTTCACCTTTTAAGAAAATGCAATCTCCATTTTCTAACTTTTTTAAAATTGATTTAGATATTAAATTTAAATGGTCTAAAGATTTAACAATCATTAGCTACTGCTAGTAGCGATAAGTATCTGGTTTAAATGGTCCTGATGGTTTAACGCTAATATAATCGGCTTGCTCTTTTGACATTTTTGTTAGTTTAGCTCCCACTTTTTCTAAATGAAGCATTGCAACTTTTTCATCAAGATGTTTAGGAAGTACATAAACTTTTTTCTCGTATTTATTTGAATTATTCCACAATTCAATTTGAGCAATAACTTGATTTGTGAATGAAGCGCTCATCACAAAACTAGGATGTCCTGTAGCACATCCTAAATTTACTAATCTTCCTTCAGCTAAAAGTATAATCCTTTTTTTACTAGGCAGTTCAATTTCATGAACTTGTGGTTTTATCTCGTCCCACTTATAATTTTTCAATGCTTCAACTTGAATTTCGTTGTCAAAGTGACCAATGTTACAAAGTATTGCTCTGTCTTTCATATTTCTCATGTGATCTGCTGTAACTATATCTTTATTTCCTGTAGCAGTTACAACTATATCAGCGTCTTTAATAGCTTCATCCATAACAACAACTTCGTAACCTTCCATAGCTGCTTGCAACGCACATATAGGGTCTGTCTCGGTAACCATAACTCTTGCACCTGCTTGACGTAATGAAGCTGCGCTTCCTTTACCAACATCCCCAAATCCAGCTACGATGGCTACTTTACCTGACATCATGACATCAGTAGCTCTTTTTATACCGTCTACTAAACTTTCTCTACAACCATAAAGGTTGTCGAATTTAGATTTTGTTACTGAGTCATTTACATTTATAGCAGGGATTAATAATTCTTTATTAGACTCCATTTTTTTAAGTGCTAAAACTCCAGTTGTAGTTTCTTCTGAAACTCCCTTTACATCTTTTAATAAATTTTTATATTCTTTGTGCATTAAGGAAGTAAGATCACCACCATCATCTAAAATCATATTTGGTTTCCAATCTTTCTTTCCTTCAATGGTTTGTTTAACACACCACCAGTACTCTTCTTCGGTCTCACCTTTCCAAGCAAATATAGGAATCCCTGCTTTGGCTATTGCTGCTGCTGCATGATCTTGCGTAGAGAATATGTTACAAGATGACCATCTCACCTCTGCTCCTAACTCCACTAGAGTTTCAATTAAAACTGCGGTTTGAATTGTCATATGAAGACAACCTAGGATTTTTGCACCCTTTAAAGGTTTTTTACCTTTATATTCTTTTCTTAAAGCCATAAGTCCTGGCATTTCAGTCTCAGCGAGAGAAATTTCTTTTCTTCCAAAATCTGCCTGATTAATATCTTTTACTTTATAATCCTGAGCCATATTGAAAAAGTTATTATCAACATAAGTAAATCTTAGCAAGAAATAATGTTAGGACAATTTAGGAAGCAAAACCTCAACCTGTGCTCCTTTTGTATTAAGCCTATTTGAAGCTGCTATTGTACCCTTATGTAATTGAACAATATTTTTTACGATATTTAAGCCTAAACCAGAATGTTTTCCAAAACTTGCAGGCCTGTTGCTGTAAAAACGTTTAAAAATTTTTTGTGGTGATGTTTCGGTAAAACCAGGACCCTCATCTTTAACTGATAATATTATATTATTCGAAGTTTCTTCTAGACCAATTTCAATTTTTTGATTTTCTTGACTGAATGAAATTGCATTATCTAACAAATTTGCAATCACTTGTTCTATTCGGTTGCTTATTCCAAATATGATATATCCATTTTTACTTTTAATTTTATTTATTACACTTATTTTAATTTTTTTATTTTGGTTAATAAGGTCTTGGTTAAAATCTTCTACTACAGAACTAATAATTTCAACCAAATTAATTTTACTCATTTTTTCACGAGATAAAGATGCTTCGTCTTTTAGCATTTGAGTGTAATCAGTTATTAATCTTTCAATTCGTTCCGCGTCATGATTTATTATTTTAAGAAGTTTTTCCTCCTCATTTTTTTCTGTTGTCTTGTCTAAAAGTTCTGAAGCACTTTTTAAAGATGCAAGTGGATTTCTTATTTCGTGAGCTAAATCGTTTGAGAATGTCTCTGCTCTATTAGTCCGTTGTTGTAATTCTTTAGTCATTTCATCAATTGACTGGGTTAGTTTTCCAATTTCATCGTCTCTTACAAAAACTTTATTTATATCAATTGTTTGATTGGATTTTTTTTTAATTCCATCACTAAATTTAACCAAAAGTCCAATTGGTTTAAGAATATATTTATTCAAAAATAGAGAAAAAATTAAAATCACGATTACAACAGCAATCATAGTTCTTATTATGAATGCTTTTCTCTCTTTAACCGCAGTGGTGATGTCGTTCGCTTGTTCTGAAACTACAATGTATCCAATATCATTATTTTGAAATTTAATTTTACTTAGTGTGCTTACAAAAAAATCATTTTTTTCATCATTAGTGATGGTCATTATTTCATCATTATATTTATTTGTAATGATATCTTTGATTTCATCTATTTCCTCTTCTTCAAGTCTTTCTTCAACCTCAGGAGAAATTGTTTCACTTCCTAAAGTCTCCTCAAAAATTATATCTGATCCTGTGAAAACACTTTGATCCAAATCTAAAATATTAGTATCTCCAATAAGATTTCCGGATAAATCATAAAATTGAACACGGTCCAAACTTTGAAACAAAAATCTTGTGGAAAGCAAGAAATCTCTAATTCCTTCTTTAGTGTATTCTATATTAAGTCTTTCGAGGTTATCCTTTGTATTATTAATAACTATTTTGTGATTATTTGATCTTTCTTTTACTAAGGTAGGTTGAATTGCTTCAAGATATATAATTGTAAAAAGTCCTAAAACAGAAAAGACTGTTAGGTTTATTATTAAAAACTTCTTTAAAATAGAAGCTGATTTTTTTTGTTTCATTAGCTAACATTCCATCTATACCCACTTCCATATCTAGTTTCAATTGCAGAAAACTTTTCATCAACCTTTTTAAACTTTTTTCTTATTCTTTTTACATGGCTATCAATTGTTCTGTCTTCAATTTCCGTATTTTCCTTATAAGCTATATCCATTAAGTGAGCTCTTTCCTTTATAACCCCTGGTCTTTTAGCTAATTCTTTGACAATTAAAAATTCTGTAGTGGTCAACTTATCTGGCAGAGCTTTTCCATTCCATTCGCACTCTAATTGAGCAGGGTCCAATTTTAATTTTCCGTGGCTAATTATATTTTTTGTCTCATCGACAGTGTTAGTTTTTTTTCTTAATTGAACTCTAATTCGTTCAACTAAAACTTTAGTAGAAAAACCTCCAGATTTTTTGACAAAATCATCAGCTCCCAACTTTAAACCTAGCAGTTCATCAACTTCATCATCTTTTGATGTTAAAAAGATTATTGGGATTGACATTTTTTTTTTAAGTTTTTTTAACAACTCTTCTCCATCCATCCTTGGCATTTTGATATCTAGAATTGCTAGGTCAGGTGGGTTTCTAGTTAATCCAATTAAAGCGGACTCTCCGTCGATATAAGTTTGAACTTTGAAACCTTCTCTTTCCAAAGCCATACTTATACTTGTTAGTATATTTCTATCATCATCTACTAAAGCAATTGTTTGAGTCATATTTTTATTCTCTTAATTATGTTGTCAAAATTTAGGCGTTTAATGGGCCTCTCCCCAATTGTTTCCAGAGTTAATACTGACTTCTAAAGGTATAGAAAACATATGATGATCCGAACTTGAAACTGACGTCATTGCTTCTTTTATAATTTTTTTTACTTCACTCTCATCTTTTTTTAAACACTCAAAAATAAGTTCATCGTGTATTTGTAAAAGCATTTTTGCTTTCTTTTTTTCTTCAAGAACCTTATCAATTTTAATCATTGCCAATCTAATAATATCTGCAGCAGATCCTTGTATTGGAGCATTAATTGCTGCTCTTTCCTGAAATGATCGAACGCTAAAATTTTTATCATTAATTCCTCTTAAGTGAATTCTTCTTCCAAAAATATTTGTTACATAACCCTGCTTCCTACAAGTTTTAATTGTTGTATTCATATAATCTTTAATCTCAGGAAATTTTTTAAAATACGAATTTATGAAACTTAAAGCTTCTTCATTTGACACCGATATTTGTTTTGCTAATCCATATTGTGTTATTCCATAAATAATTCCAAAATTAATGGCCTTTGCTTTTCGTCTAAATTCATCTGTCACTTTAGCAATCGGAACATCAAAGACTTGGCTCGCTGTTAAAGAGTGTATATCCTGATTGTTTTTAAAAGCTCTCTTTAATTCTTTGACATCAGCCATGTCAGCAAGAATTCTCATCTCTATTTGGTTGTAGTCTGCTGAAATAAGTAAATTATTTTTGTCCGCTACAAATGCTTTTCTTATTTCTTTTCCATCTGAAGTTTTTATAGGAATATTTTGTAAATTTGGATCACTCGAGGCTAGCCTACCAGTATTGGTTGCTGCAAGTAAGAAGGAAGTGTGAACTCTTTTTGTTTTATCATTTATATGATCTTGTAAAGCATCTGTGTAGGTGCTTTTTAGTTTTGAAACCTGCCGCCATTCTAAAACTAAATTAGGAAATTTATGTCCTGTTGAAGCTAAATCTTCTAAGATTTTAGCACTCGTAGCTAAACTACCTTTTTTTGTTTTTTTTAATTTAGCTATTTTCAGTTCATTATAAATAATTTCTCCCAGTTGTTTTGGTGAACCGATATTGAATTTTTTACCTGATATTTTGTAAATTTCTTTTTCGATAGTTATCAATCTTTCCTCAAATTTTTTAGAAAGTTTTTTAAGATAAGTGTCATCAACTTTTATACCGTTAATCTCAAGCTTTGAGAGGATTTTGATCATTGGTTTTTCAAACTCCTCGTAAACTCTTTCTAACTTTTCCTCAGATACTCTTTCAGATAAAACTTCGTATAATCTTAGAGTTATGTCTGCATCTTCAGCAGCATATTCAGTCGCAGGTTTAATATCTATATCTGCAAAATTTAATTGTTTTTTTCCCGTGCCTACTAAATCTTTATACGAAATAGTTTTATGGCCAAGGTGCAATTCAGATAGAGTATCCATGTTGTGTCTGTTGTTTCCAGCATCTAATGTATAAGAAAGTAACATAGTGTCTTCTAACGAGCTTAATTCGATGCCGTTATTTCTAAATATAATAAAATCATATTTTATATTTTGGCCGACTTTTTTTATACTTGGATCTTCTAAAATTGGTTTAAGTTTATTTAAAACTACATCCTTTTTTAATTCCGTTCTCTCTTTATGACCTACTGGAATATAGAAAGCCTCGTTGGCCCCATAACATACTGATACACCCACAAGATTTGCTTCTTGTGGATTTAGAGAAGAAGTTTCAGTATCAACAGCTATAACTGATTTTTCATTTAGTTTTTTTATTAATTCATCAAGTTGTTTTTCTTTTGAAATGGTTTTGTAGGTCTTAGTATTTATCTTATTATTTTTTTTTACTAAAGTTTTATCGTTAAAGTCTTTATTTGTTGGCTCACCATAAAAACTAATTGCTTGGCTTAGCAACCTATTAAACTCCATATCTCTTAAAAAATCATATAGTTTATTTTTATTTATATCTTTAATTATAAATTCAGCTGCATCGTTCTTGAGTGGGACATCATTTTTCAAAGTAACTAATTGCTTACTAATTATGGCTTTGTCTTTGTTAGACAGTAATGTTTCTCGTCTTTTATTCTGGGGTATTTCTGATGCCTTTTTCAATAAATTTTCTAGAGTTTTATATTTATTGATAAGTTCTGCAGCTGTTTTAATTCCAATTCCAGGAACCCCTGGAACATTGTCTGAACTGTCTCCAGCAAGTGATTGTACATCAACCACTTGACCTGGTTTAACTCCAAATTTTTCGACTACTTCTTTTTCACCTATTAATTTACTTTTCATGGGATCAAACAATCTGATTTTATTTGATACCAACTGCATTAAATCTTTATCCGATGAAATTACGGTAACCTTTGCACCTGCCTCTGTAATTTTTTTTGCATAAGTTGCTATGAGATCATCTGCTTCGTAATTTGAAAGTTCAATAGATGGTAAGTTAAAAGCCTCAACAGATTTTCTTATATATTCAAATTGAGGAGCTAAATCGTCCGGTGCTTCCGCTCTATTTGCTTTGTAGTCACTATAAATCTCGTTTCTAAAATTTTTTCTAGCTGAGTCAAATATGACGGCAAAATGGGTTGGTTTATTTTTTGAGTCATCAGATCTGACGTCTTCTAAAAGTTTAAAAAGCATCGAGCAAAACCCACTTACAGCTCCTGTGGGCAGTCCATCACTTTTTCTAGAAAGAGGCGGTAACGCATAATAAGCTCTAAAGATATAACCTGATCCATCTATAAGATAAAAATGATCTGTTTTTTTTATTGAACTCATATATATATATTACATTGAATTCATATCTAAGATTAAATAATTATGTCTAATAATGCTTTAACTGTTGAAAATCTTAATAAAATCTATTCTAACTCTAAAACAAAAAAAGAAACCAAAGCTCTCACGGATTTAACTTTTAAGGTTAAAGAGGGAGAAGTGTTCGGATTGCTTGGGCCAAATGGAGCTGGCAAAACGACTTTTTTAAGTATTTTAGGCGGGACTGTTACAAAAACATCTGGGCATGTTAATGTCTGGGGGTTTGACATAGATAAAAATCCAAGACAAGTTAAGGCCTCTTTAGGAATCGTTCCTCAAGAAGTTAACTTAGATGCCTTCTTCAGCCCCAAACAATTATTAGAATTACAAGCTGGTCTTTATGGAATTGCAAAAAAAGATAGAATTTCAGATTTAATACTTAAATTAGTTGCTTTGGAAGATAAAGCAAATGCTTACTCGAGAAGTTTATCTGGTGGAATGAAAAGAAGACTATTAATTGCAAAAGCAATGGTACATCAGCCCCCTATTTTAATTTTAGATGAACCCACTGCGGGAGTAGATGTGGAGCTAAGAAATAACCTCTGGGAAAATGTGAAAAAACTTAATAATGAGGGAGTCACAATAATCTTAACTACTCACTATCTTTTAGAGGCTCAGGAAATGTGTGATCGCATTGCTATAATTAATAAAGGTAATTTAGTTGCTTTAGATACAACTGAAAAACTTTTACAAAGAATAAAAACAAAAAAAATTAATTTTAGAGTTAAAAAAGTAGATTTAAATCTCCCTTTGGTTATGAAAGGAATTAAGTTTAAAATTATTTCGGAAAATCAAATTTCTGCAACATACGAAAAAAATACATTAAATTTTGGTGAAATAATAAATTATTTTAATCAAAATAACTTAAAAATTGAGGATATTTCTACTGATGATGGAGATTTAGAAGATGTATTTGTTCAATTAACAAAGCACTAGATTTTAATGAAAAAAATGTTTATCTAATAATATGGAGTTAGTAAAAAACTTAAAACAGTCTAAACTAGTAAAATATGTTTTCATTGCTTTAATTGGAAGTATAGCTTTGGCTGTTTCCTCAAAAATTAGAATTCCTTTCTACCCTGTACCGATGACAATGCAAACACTAGTGGTTTTAATAGTTGGTATAGGTTTTGGTTGGAAACTTGGTTTAGCTACAGTTTCTCTATATCTGTTTGAAGGTATAATTGGATTACCTGTTTTCTCTGGAACACCAGAAAAAGGCGTTGGATTAATTTACTTTACCGGCCCTACAATGGGTTACCTTCTGGGTTTCCTTGTAGCTGTTTATATATCTGGTAAATTTATTTACGATGATAATTTATTAAAAAACTTTTTTAAAATTTTGCTTGCTACAAGTTTTATTTATATTTTAGGTTTGACTTGGTTAGGAAATTTAATTGGTTGGGATAAGCCTATTTTTCAATTAGGAGCACAACCATTTTTACTTGCAGAACTTTTTAAAATTCTTATTGCTACATTTGCGATAAATCAAATCAAAAAAATAAAAAAATTTATATAATCTTATCTAGGAGATCTTTTAGAAAGTATTCTTTGTAGGGTTCTTCTGTGCATTTTGAGTCGTCTAGCTGTTTCAGAGACATTTCTATTACACAACTCAAATACACGGTGTATATGCTCCCACTTAACTCTATCAGCAGACATAGGGTTTTCTGGTGGTCTTGCTTTGGACTCAGGTGAAGCTAACAATGCCGACTCGACATCATCAGCATCTACAGGCTTAGCTATATAATCTATTGCGCCTGCTTTAACAGCTGCTACAGCTGTAGGTAGATTCCCGTATCCCGTTAACATAACTATTCTTGAGTCATTCTTAATTTTTGATAGCTCCTTAACTACATCTAAACCATTACCGTCTTCGAGCCTAAGATCAACACAAGCAAACCCTGGAGGTGTGTGTTTTACTATATTAAGTCCCTCAGCCACCGTTTTAGCCTCTTTTACTTGAAAACCCTTCTTTTCCATGGCTCTTGCAAGCCTGCCTCTAAGAGGGTCATCATCATCTAATATAAGCAGAGTTTTATCCTCAAAATCGGATAAATTTAGCTGCTCTGGCATATTTTTTTGTGCTCTCATGCATACAGATATAGGCACTGTGGACATAATTTCAACAGCTTAAATTGGCTTTTTTTTCTTTACATAAAGTCAAAAAAACCTTAAACGCAAATTAATCAAGGTTTTTTTTACTAAATTTTTTAAAAAACCTTTGTGTAAACTAACGGGGGACACATGAAATGCGAAAATTTAAAACAGTTAACGAATTAGTTAACTCACTAAAACCAGATTATCCCGTATATTGCATACGGCCAAACGAGATTAAAAAATCCGTGAATTTTTTCAAAGAGAATTTTCCAGGGAAAATTCTTTATGCTGTAAAAACTAATCCACATGAGAAAATTATTAAGCAAATAATTGCTAATGGAATTGAAGAATTTGATGTTGCTTCTCTTAATGAAATAAAATTAATAAAAAAAATTAATACCAAAGCAAAGCTTCATTTTATGCATACTGTAAAATGTAAAGAAAGCATTTCTTCAGCTTACTTTAATTATGGTGTTAAAAGTTTTTCATTAGATACTAAGGATGAATTAAGAAAAATTTTGGATGCTACCAATCAAGCAAAAGATTTAGAATTATTTGTAAGAATTGCAATTTCAAACGAGCATGCAGAAATTGATCTATCAAGAAAATTTGGAGCATTGCCATCTGAAGCATTAGGTTTAGTAAGGTTATGTAAAGAACATTCAAAGAAATTAGGAATTAGTTTTCATGTTGGTTCTCAATGTATGCATAAAATTTCTTATTCAAAAGGAATTAAAGAAATAGGAAGTATAATTAAAAAAACAAAAATAATTCCTGATACAATAAATGTTGGAGGGGGATTCCCTTCTTTATATCCAGATTTAAATCCTGAACCGCTAATTAATTATATTAATGAAATTAAAAAAGAACTACACAATCTTAAACTTGAGTCTTTACCAGAGATAATTTGTGAACCTGGTAGAGCTATTGTTGCAGAGAGTGGATCAGCGATAGTTAAGGTAATTTTAAGAAAAAAAAATAATCTTTATATAAACGATGGAACATATGGTTCTTTATTTGATGCTGGTGCTCCAAACTTTGTATTACCATCAAAGATGATCACAGATGGGAGAATTCAATCAAAAAAATTGACAGCATTTAGTTTTTTTGGTCCAACTTGTGATGGATTAGATTTCATGAAGGGCCCTTTTTTATTACCAAATAATATTAAAGAAGGCGATTACATTGAATTAGGTCAATTAGGAGCTTACAGTTTAACTTTTAGAACAAATTTTAACGGATTTTACTCAAACGAAATTCATGAATTAAGTGATAAACCAATTATGTCTCTTTACGATGAAACAAAAGATAAAGTTGGTTCTTTAGTAGCTTAATGGATAAAAAAGATAGTTCCAAAATTGGGCACAACAAAAAATCTCTTCTTAAAAAACCAGTAGAGCATATTGATATTAAATCTTTTGATGCTAGAAAAATTATAGAAGGAATGGCAAAAATGTCCTTTACTTCTAGAGATACAGCTAGAGCAGCGGATATTTTTAATGAGATGCTTAAAGATAAAGATTGTTCAATTTTTTTAACCTTGGCAGGCTCAACATCTGCTGGTGGCTGTATGAATCTATACACTGATTTAGTAAAGCACAATATGGTCGATGCGATTGTAGCAACTGGCGCTTCAATAATTGATATGGATTTTTTTGAAGCATTAGGTTTTAAACATTATCAGGGTTCTCAATTTCAAGATGATAATGAACTACGTAATAACTATATAGATAGAATTTATGATACTTATATTGATGAAGAAGAACTGCAGGCATGTGATCAAAAAATTTGCGATATTGCTAACACGCTTGAACCTAGGTCATATACTTCGAGAGAATTTATCAAAGAATTAGGGAAATACTTAAAGAGTAAAGGAAAAAAAAAAGACTCCTTAATCGAAGCTGCCTATGACAATGATGTTCCAATATTCTGCCCAGCTTTTACAGATAGTTCTGCTGGTTTTGGATTAGTCATGCATCAAGAACAAAATCCAAACAAGCATTTAACGATAGACTCAATTCGAGAGTTTAGAGAATTAACTGAGATTAAATTAAAATCTAAACAATCTGGTCTATTAATGATTGGTGGAGGTGTACCAAAAAATTTTATTCAAGATACAGTTGTTTGTGCAGAATTATTGGGTAAAAAAGTGGACATGCATAAATATGCTATACAAATAACAGTCGCTGATACACGCGATGGTGCATGTAGTAGTTCGACATTAAAGGAAGCTAGTTCATGGGGAAAAGTAGATACTACAAAAGAGCAAATGGTTTTTGCCGAAGCTACAAGTGTATTGCCATTAATTGCTAGCGATGCGTATCATCGAAAAAATTGGAAGAATAGAGAAAAGAGAAGTTTTTCAAAAGTTTTTAAATCATAAATGGAATATCTAAGTCAAAAAAAAGGTTTTTTAGGTTTAGATGCTGTGCTTAATAAAAATCCAAAAGTTGTTGTTGTCCCTTTTGGTTTGGAGAAAACTGTAAGTTATGGTGGCGGAACTAAAAATGGTCCAAAGGAAATTATAAAGGCTTCACATCAAGTTGAATTATTTGATGAAGAGTTAAAAAAAGAACCTTACAAAGAAATAGGAATTAAAACTATAAAGCCTTTTGCAATAAAAAAAGAAATCAAAAAAGCTCTAGACCAACTATCTAATATTAATAAAGAAATAATTAAAGAAAATAAGTTTCCATTAGTATTAGGAGGAGAGCATTCTTTAACTCCTGGTTCTATCAAACCTTTTACAAATAAATTTGACAATTTAACTCTACTTCATTTTGATGCTCACGCAGATCTGAGGGATAGTTATCAAGGAGAAAAGTTTTCACACGCATCTACAATAAAACGATGCTTAGATTTTAATAATGTCAATGTTGTTTCAATTGGTATTAGAAATTTATCTAATTCTGAAATGAATTTTTATAATTATAATAGAGATAAAATACAAATATTTTGGGGCAAAGACAAAAAAAATTACGATATTAATAAAATTGGAAAAATCTTTAAAAATAAAACTGTTTACATTACTTTTGACGTAGATGGCTTTGATGCTAGTGTAATGCCAGCTACTGGTACACCCGAACCTGGAGGCCTTCTTTGGGAAGATGTTTTGCCAATTATTAAAAAAGTTTGCCAAGTATCAAATGTGGTAGGAGCAGATATAAATGAATTAGCTCCAATTAAAAACTTTAACTCTTATAATTTTTTAGTAGCTAAATTAGCTTATAAAATTTTATCTTATACTTTCGAGTTTAAGAATTTGTAAAACTATTAGAAGACCAAGTTAAAATTACTAATGCACCTCCTAAATCACTATTTCTTCTAAACGCTAATTTTGCACCTTTTCTTTCTAATAAAGTTTTACCCAAGAAACTTCCAAGACCAAGACCAGAATTAGAATTAAGTTCTTTTGATTTAGACTTAATATACGGTTCTCCTATTTTTTCTATAATATCTTCTGGTATACCTGGCCCGTCATCATTAATTTTTATCTCAATAATTTTTTGGTCACTCTTTAAGTTGATTTGAACTTTACTCTTTGAAAACTTCACAGCATTACCTATAAAATTTCTTAGGCCATAAATCATCTCGGGTGTCCTTCGTATGGATATTTTATTTTTATCATTATCGACTATAAGTTCGATATTTTTTGATGAGGTTTCTTGAAAAGAGTCTATGATTTCTAAGAGTAAGTCCTCAAATTTGATTAAGCTTAAGAAATTATCTTCCTCTATTTGTTTTTTTGAAATCTTTTTTAATATTTCACTACATCTTCTAGTTTGACTTATGAGCAAATCAATATCTTTAGAATACTCTTGATCATTTCCAATTTCTTTTTTTAACTCTTTAGCCACAACAGTAATTGTGGCTAAAGGCGTTCCTAAGGAATGAGCGGCAGCGGCAGCTTGTCCTCCTAATGACTCCAACTCATATTCCTTAGAAATTACCTCTTGTAATTTGTTTAATGCTTCCGATCTTTTTTTTGTTTCACCTGCAAATCTAATTCCGAAATAGCTTAAGAAAATTAATCCAATCAAAATTGAGATAAGTATCCCTATCGTATAATAATTCGGGACTGCAAAAATATTAGAGTCTAATCCAGGTAAAGGTAAATGAGTGAATGAAATAACAAATAATAAAAGAGAGGTTATTAGCCCCAATATAATTGTTGTACCCATGCTAAGAAATGTAGAAGAAACAATTGTCGGTATAATCATCAATATTGAAAAGGGATTTAAAATACCCCCAGTTAAGTATAAAAGAGCACTTAGTTGAAATAAGTCGTATAAAAGAAACAATGAAGCATAAGTATCTTTTAATTGATTAACTTTTACTCTAAATTGGAGAAACAAATTTGTTAATAATCCAACGAAAATTACAATGATACTCTCTTTAAGTGGAAATTTTAAATCGAGATAAAAAAAAACGATATTAACTGCAATAAATTGACCAAAAATAGCTATATATCTTAATATTGTAAGAGTATTTTTATCTAAATTTAAATTCTCTTTTGTTCTAAAGAGAGTTGCAAAATCCATAATCAAATTAGATATCTAAATTCACAACATCTAAAGCGTTATTTGTAATAAAATCTTTCCTTGGAGCAACTTCATCTCCCATTAATACTTTAATCATTTTTTGATCTTCCTTAGATTTTTCTTTTGTTCCTTTGGAATATTGTACCCTCAACATAGTCCTATTATCTGGATTTAATGTTGTTTCCCAGAGTTCCTCGGGGTTCATTTCTCCCAAACCTTTAAAACGCTGTATTGATAATTTTTCTCTTTGATCTTGAATAAATTTTTTATATTCAGCAGATCCCTTTTTAATTTTACTATTAATTTTCCCATCTTCTAAAATATATTCCTCCAAGGCTTTTTCATCTTTAATGTAAATACTTTTATTAGCTTTTGTAACTTTGAATAAAGGTGGCTGAGCAAGATACAAATGTCCATTTTCTATTAGTTGATTAAATGGAGAATTATTAAAAAAAGTTAATAAAAGAGTTCTGATATGTGAGCCATCTACATCGGCATCAGTCATAATTACAATTTTATCATACCTTAAATTTTCAATGTTGAAGTCTTTAGATCCTGTGCCTAGTGCATTAATTAGAGTAACGATCTCATTTGATGACATCATTTTAGATAATGCTTTCGTTGACTGATCTTCACCATTTGATTTACCATTCACATAGGTGTTTAGAATTTTTCCTCTAAGAGGTAACACTGCTTGATATTCTCTTACCCTCCCTTGTTTAGCAGACCCTCCCGCTGAGTCTCCCTCTACTATAAATAATTCAGTTCCTTCACGTTTTTGAATTTGACAATCCGCGAGTTTTCCAGGTAAACCAGATAATTCAAAGGTTCCTTTTCGCCTGACACTATCTCTGGCTTTCCTCGCGACATCTCTTGCCATTGCTGCCTGAGTAATTTTTTCTAATACTGTCTTTGCTATCGAGGGATTTTGGTCAAACCAAGTCGAAACTTTTTCGCTAATGACATGCTCAACAATATTTCTTATTTCTGAGGAGACTAATTTATCTTTTGTTTGAGATGAGAACTTTGGATCTGGCATCTTAATTGATAACACTGCTGTTAAGCCTTCTTTTATATCTTCACCTGATAATGTAATTTTATTTTTTTTACTATTTCTATCAGCGGAATATTTATTGATAACTCTTGTAAGCGCTGTTCTAAAGCCTAATAAATGGGTGCCACCATCTTTTTGCGGAATATTGTTTGTAAACGGCAATACTTCTTCAGAATATCCAGCATTCCATTCAAAGGAGCATTCTACCATAACATTGTTTTTATTTGCAGTAACGTAAACTGGTTTTTTAAAAACTTCCTTTTCATTTTTATTGATTAAAATTGGTTTTTTATTATTAATGTATTTTACAAATTCTAAGATTCCTCCATCATACTTATGTAAAAATTCTTTTTGTTTTTTTAACGTTTTGTCAATTAATTTAATTGATATTCCTTTGTTTAAAAAAGCTAACTCTCTAATCCTTTTTTCAAGTATCGATGAACTAAATTTTGTGGATGAAAATATTTGCTTTGAAGGTAAAAAAGTTATTTTTGTTCCATTTTTTTTTGTACTGCCGACTTTTTTTAGTGGCTTAATAGAGTTTCCATCTTTAAATTTTATCTCATATTCATGCCCGTTTCTGTAAATTGTTAAATCTAATGTTTCTGACAATGCATTTACTACTGAAACTCCTACTCCGTGCAATCCCCCAGAAACTTTGTATGATTCATGATCAAACTTACCTCCTGCGTGGAGTTGCGTCATGATAACCTCCGCAGCAGACATTTTTTCACCCTTATGCATATCCACTGGGATGCCTCTTCCATCATCTTCGACAGTCACAGTATTATCAGCATTTATGAAAACAGCTATATTTTTACAATGACCGGCTAAGGCCTCATCAATAGAGTTGTCTACTACTTCAAAAACCATATGATGTAAACCAGAACCATCGTCTGTATCTCCAATATACATACCTGGTCTTTTTCTTACAGCATCTAAACCTTTCAAGACTTTTATCGAGTCCGCACCATAAGTTGGTATTTTTTTTATTTCAGAGTTTTTAGACATTTTTTTTAAGACTTTTTATTATAACATTATTTCAATAGAATATAAAATCACTGTAGACCATAATGACTTAAAACTATTAAGTAGCAACAATTATAGAGCTAAAAATAAAAAAAAAATTGAAAATTAATAATTTTAGATTTTCATTGGCATTATGACATAATAACTATTTTTGTCAGCAATATCCTCAATTAGAACAGGTGAAACTGAGTCTTTTAAATTAATCCTCAAATTTTTATCTTCAACTTCAGAAGCAATATCAATCAGGTATTTTGAATTAAAACTTATATTTAAATTTTCAGAACTAAATTCAGCTTTTATTTTTTCATTTCCTTCCCCGGAATTTGCGCTATTAACTGAGAGCTGAATATTATCTTTGTAAATTGATAATTTGACACCTTCTTTTCTATCAAGTGAAACACTGGCAACTCTCTCAATAGAGCTTATAAAATCTTTTGATGATACGATCAATGTTTTATCATTATTTGTTGGCACAACTTTTTTATAATCTGGAAATTTTCCATCTATAACTTTTGATATTAATTTCATATTGCCTAAAGAAAACTTTACCTTGTTATCACTGGTTTGCATTAATAGTTTTTCTGCTGTTTCTGATAAAAGGGAACATAGTTGGAAAACTGTTTTTCTCGGTAATATCAAAGAACTAAAATCTGTTGTATTTTCTATTTCTAAGCTACTTGAAGATAACCTATGACTATCTGTTGCCACTCCAGTAAGAAAATTTCTACCGTGAGCCTCTGTTAGATGCAAAAATATGCCATTTAAATAATGTCTGGTATCATCATTTGATATTGATATTCTTGTTTTATTTAAGAGTTTGAGAAACCTTTGATTGTTTAAAGAAATTTCTTGGCCTTCAAATTCGTCTGCAAAAGTAGGAAAATTATCAGTAGGAAGACATAAAAGATTAAAGTCTGCATTTTCACTTCTTAAACTAAGTTTATTTTCTGATTTTAAATTAAAATTTAACTCTGCATTAGATGAAATTTTTCTTAAAATATCATAAAGTATTGCTGCGGATGTAGTGGTGCTTCCCTCCTTTATAATTTTAACATCGCTAACTTCATCATAAAAGATAATATCAAGATCTGTTGCTATAATTGATAATTTATTATTTTTAAGTTGTAATAAAACATTTGAGAGTATCGGAAGAGTATTTTTTTTTTCAACTACACCTTGAACAAAATTTAATGATTTTAATAAAATATCTCTTTTTACAACAAATTGCATGGTTATTGTTCTAATAATAAACTTTTAATCTGACTGATGTTTTTTTTCATTTCATCGTCCTGTTCAGATAGTCTAGTAATAGTTTTAACAGCATGTATAACAGTTGTGTGATCACGATTAGCAAATCTTCTCCCTATCTCTGGTAAGGATCTAGTAGTCATTTTTTTTGCCAAATACATAGCTATTTGTCTTGGCCTTGCTAAAGGCCTTGATCTTCTCTGTGAAAGCATTTCACTTAAAGCTATATTAAAATAATTAGAGACAATATTTTGGATCTTATCAACAGTTATTACTCTTATTTGACTAAAAACGTCTTTTAAAATATTTTTACAATCACTTATAGTTAAGTTTTTGTTGTGTACTCTGCTAAACGCAATCACTCTATTGAGGACGCCTATTAGCTCCCTTATATTTGTTTTACTTTCACTAGCTATATAAGCAATTACTTCATCACTAAGATTTATATTTTCTTTAAACTGACTTTGAATTTCTTCTATTTTCTTTTTTATAATTTTAATTTTTAGTTCTGTATCTGGTTCATCGATGTCAACTACTAATCCACCAGCTAATCTGGATTTAATTCTATCTTGAATTCTGTCTAGTTTCATGGGTGGACGATCTGATGATATTATAATTTGCGAACCCTTATCCATAAGACTATTAAAAGTATGAAAAAATTCCTCCTGCAAACTTTCTTTTCCGCTAATAAATTGGATATCATCAATTATAAAAACTGAGGATTTTCTAAAAAAATCTTTAAAATTTACCATATCATTTTTTTTTATGGATTTAATAAAATGATACATGAATCTTTCTGCAGAAATAAACATAACGTTATTGCTATTCTGGAGGGATAGGCCAATAGCGTTTAAAAGGTGTGTTTTTCCCAAACCAACGCCGCCGCATACATATAACGGATTATATCTTGATACATGTTCACAAACCTTTTTTGAATAAGATAACGCAATATCATTACTTTTTCCCTGTATGAAGCTGTCAAAGTTTAAACTTGGGTTAAGTCGATTATAATTTAAAATTGAGTCCTTTATTTCAGTTACTTTATTGAGTTCGTCTATTTTTATAAATTCTTGATTTTGTTTATTTTCCTCAATAATTTTAAATTCAATCCTATTCAAACTAAGTTTAAAACTTTTAACTTGCTCAAGTATTTTGTCTAAGTATCTTGATACTATCCAATCTCTAAAAAATCTAGTCGGCACACCAAGAATTAAATAGTCGTTGTATTCTTTGACTAAAGAAATTTTTTGTAACCAGCTATTATAAATTTCATTACCAAAAGTTTTTTTAAATGCGCTTTGTATATCTTCCCAATTTAATGTTTTTTCTTCTTCAGAAATGAATGCGTTTTGTTTTTTTATATTATTATTATCCATGTAATTAATTCTTAAAGAGATTCCTTTAAACGACTTTTGAAAATTATTTGCAACTAAGTATAGGTTGTAATCAAAAATAAAATTACAAATTGGTTGTAGAATAATCGTTCAGATAGAATTAAAAAAAAATTTCAACTAACTGAATTAAGTTCCTATATTTGGTAAGATGATTCTAAATATTGATAAATTTTTTTGTAAGCGATCAACTTCGAATTGATTATTTTGAAGAAATTTTTTTTGAAATTTTAGAAATTTTTCTTCCAGCAGTGTTTCTACTTATTATACCAAATTTAGCAACCTGCATTAGAATTGATTGAAATTTCGAAAAATATTTCTTTGCTTCTGTCTTATTTTTTGCTTTTAGAAAAAGATCCATTTGCTTGACAGCAGTCTTGTACTTGCTTTTCCTAATTCTATTAACCTGGGTTTGTTTTTTAACCCTTCGCACTCTTCTGATTGCTGATTTAGTATTAGGCATTTTTTAGGATTATATATATGTGCATTTAAATACGGTCAACTTTATTATTTCTGGCATTTATTACAAAAAAATGAAGCTCGATTAGCGATTGCAATTTTTTTTATCTTACCTTCACATTTGACCTTTGAACAATTTTCATCTTTTTTTCCATAAACACTAAAATGCTGCTGAAATGAACCCTTTTTTCCACTGCTACTAGAAAAATTTTTTATAGATGAACCTCCAAGCGCTATTGCTTTAGAAATTATTTTTTTTGAAAATTCTATAATTTTTTGGATTTCAAAATTTGTCAGTTTTTTGATTTTTTTTGCAGGTCTTACCCCGCTAAAAAAAAGAATTTCGTTTACATAAATATTACCAAGACCAGATATAAATTTTTGATCCATTAATAGATCTTTTATTGTTCTTTCTTTTCCCTTTATGTAATTTTTAAAGTAACCAATATTAAATTTAGTGCTTAAGGGTTCAGGTCCTAAATGTTTAAGGTGAATATTTTGATCAAGATCGAGTCGATTTATAAACTTTATAAAACCAAATTTTCTTATATCATTATAAATCAATTTTTGATTATTTGATAAATCAAAGATTACACGATCATGTTTATTGTCTTTCTCTTCATCAATTTCATAATAAAAACTCGTTTTGTATTTTTTATTTTTACGGTTTACAAAAAAAAATTTACCAGTCATGCCTAAATGTACTAACATAACGATATCTTTATTAAAAAAAAACAGCAGATATTTAGATCTTCTAGAAATTTTTTTAAATTTTAGTCCAATGATTTTTTTGATTTTGTTTCTATTAATTTTATACCTCAATCTTCCATCATTAATTTTGACTGCTTTTACAATTAAATTTTGCGTTTTATTAATTAAAGACCTTTTAACAACTTCAACTTCTGGTAATTCTGGCATATAATTAGATTATGAAAAGCACTATTCAAGATAAAGCAAAATTAGTCAATTCTGTATTTTCGGAAGTTTACAACAAATACGACTTAATGAATGATGTTATGTCCTTGGGGATACATCGTATTTGGAAGGATAAATTTATTGACTGGATGAATCCTTCTCGTAACTCCACATTGATTGATGTCGCATCAGGCACTGGAGATATAGCGAAACTATTTTCTTTACGGATCAAAAATTTATCAACGGTCACTTGTATAGAGCCGAACGAAAATATGTTTAAGCAAGGAAAGAAAAATTTGATAAATTTTAAGAATATTAAATGGATTAGGTCTAAAGCTGAGAATTTACCTGTTGAAGATAATATCTACGACTTTTATTCAATTAGCTATGGTATACGAAATGTTTCTGATATTAACAAAACTCTCGCGGAGGCTTATAGAGTTTTAAAGCCAGGTGGTCGTTTTATGTGTTTAGAATTTTCAAAAATAGATAACGAACTATTAAATTTTTTATATAAAAATTATTCAAAGGCTATACCTGCTATAGGAAAATATATTGTAGGATCATCAAAACCTTATGAATATTTGGTCAACAGTATAGATTCTTTTTATAATCAAGAACAACTTTTGGAACTAATAACCAAGAATGGGTTCAATAATGTAGAATACAGGAATCTCTCAAATGGTATTTCAGCTATACATTCTGGGTGGAAAATTTAAATGTTAAAAAGAGTTTTTAAACTATTTCAAATCGCTAGGAAATTGTCTACCTCAGGTGCAATTGATACAATTAATCAAGTACACCAAATACCGGTATCTATAAATTTATTTTTCAGTTTGATTTCTATTGGTTCAAAAAATACTCACTCTCAGTATAAAAATTCAGGTCAAAATCTTTGTGAGGCACTTCAAGGAATGGGTACTACATTTATAAAACTTGGACAATTTTTAGCTACAAGGCCAGATATTATTGGAGAAGAAATGGCAAAAGATTTAGAAAAACTTCAAGATAAAGTGCCAGCATTTGAACTCTATGAAGCAAAAAAAGTTATAAAAAAAGAAATAGGTGAAAAGCAGTTTCAAAATATTATTGAGATAGGTGAGCCAATTGCTGCCGCCTCTATAGCTCAAGTTCATTTTGCCAAAATAAAAAATGAGAACGAGGAAAAGCAAGTAGCAATTAAAATTTTACGACCTGATATCGAAAAACTATTTAATGAGGAATTGGATGCACTGATGTTATTTGCTTACATAGTTGAGAATACTGTTTCAAAAGCTAAAAGATTGAAATTAGTAGAGGTTGTACATCTTTTAAGAGAGATAACAAATATTGAGATGGATTTGAGGTTTGAAGCTGCAGCAGCTAATGAATTGTATGAAAATACTAAAAAAGATATTGGGTTTAATGTTCCTAAAATTTATTGGAATTATACTACAAAAAAAATACTTACTTTGGATCAAGTAAATGGTGTTTCAATTAGAGAACAGGGAAAATTAGAAAAGCAGGGTATAGATTTAAAACGTTTGGCAGAAAATCTGATTCAACATTTTTTAAAGCAGGCTGTTAGAGATGGTTTTTTCCACGGTGATATGCATCAAGGAAATTTATTCGTAGACCCTAAAGGCAATATAATTCCTGTTGATTTTGGAATTATGGGAAGATTAGATAAAAATAATAGAAAATTTTTAGCTGAAATTTTATTTGGGTTTATTCAACGGGATTATGTTAAGGTCGCAGAAGTTCATTTTCAAGCAGGATTAGTTCCTCAAAACGCGTCTAAAGATGAATTCGCTCAGGCTTTACGTTCTGTTGGCGAGCCTATTTTTGGCCAATCTATAAAAGATATTTCTGGTGGAAATTTGCTTGCTCAATTATTTGAGATTACTGAAAAATTTAATATGGCTACACAACCTCCATTGTTATTACTTCAGAAAACAATGGTTGTCGTAGAAGGAGTGGCGAGAAAATTGTATCCAGAGACTAATATTTGGGAAGTGTCTAAACCTGTTTTGGAAGATTGGCTTAAGAACTTAAAAAGTCCTAAATCCACAATTGATACAGCTTTTAACACGTCAGCTGAAATAATAAAGCGAATCCCTAATTTTCCTATTTTAATGGATAAAGCCGAATATGCATTAAAACTTGTGGCAGAAGGGAAATTAAATTTAGGCATAAACAATAAAAACTTAGAAATGGAACAGATGAAACTAAAAAATTTTAGAAATAATGTTGTAATTAGTTTTTTTGGTATTGTAATTGTCTTCTTGTTAGTATTTTAATCTTAGATAATGACATTAAAAAATAAAAAAATCTTAATAATTATAGGTGGTGGCATAGCCGCCTACAAATCACTAGATTTAATTAGATTGTTAAAAAAAAATCATGTGGAGGTGCGAACTATTCTTACAAAAAGTGGGAGAGAATTTGTTACACCTTTATCCTTATCAACACTAACTAAGTCAAAAACATTTGAAAATATATTTGATAGTGAGTCAGAAGCAGAAATAGATCACATAGCACTTTCTAGATGGGCTGACATTATTCTAGTAATACCAACGACTGCCAATTTTATGAGCAAACTATCATTAGGAAAAGCTGAAGACTTGGCCACGACTGTTTTGTTAGCTGCGGACAAAGATATTATTCTAGTACCAGCTATGAATGTCAGAATGTGGTTACATAAAGCCACTCAGTCAAATTTAAAAATTTTGCAAGACTTTGGTTATCTATTTATAGGTCCTGAAAAAGGTGAAATGGCATGTGGAGAATTTGGTGAGGGGAAAATGTCAAGCCCAAGACAGATTTTTTCATATCTAAAAAATTATTTTGATAAAAAAAATATTGTTAAGGAGAGAAATCTAAAAGCCTTAGTTACAGCAGGACCTACAAGAGAATATATTGATCCAATTCGATATATCTCTAATGAGTCAAGTGGTAAACAAGGTTATGAAATTGCTATAGCGCTGAGTAAACTTGGTATAAAAACAACGTTAATAACTGGACCATCTAAGCTTGCGCCTCCTAAAGGTATAAAAGTTAAAAAAATAATTTCTGCAGATGAAATGTTAAATGAGGTAAAAAAAACTTTGCCTGTAGATTTAGCCGTTTGTACCGCAGCAGTAGCTGATTTTAAACCTGCTGAAAAGAGTAAAAATAAAATTAAAAAAAAAAAATTAAATTTTAAATCAATAAATTTTATAAAAAATAGTGATATTTTGGATTTTTTATCAAAAAATAATAGAAATAGACCTCAAATAGTTGCTGGTTTTTCTGCAGAAACTAAAAACGTAATTAAAAATTCTACACAAAAAATGAAAGATAAAAATTGTGATTTAATTTTTGCTAATGATGTCTCTAAAAAAGAGATAGGCTTTAATTCTGACTTTAATAAGGTTTCAATGATAGATCAAAAGGGAAATATAAAAATATTACCGAAAAATAAAAAAAGTTTTATTGCTAATAAAATTGCTCAAATTTTATTAGACAAATTATTTGATGACAGAAATATTAATTAAAAGGTTATCAAAAGATGTGACTTTACCTAAATACGAGACCGAAGGCTCGTCAGGTCTAGATTTGGCAGCTAATATAGCTGATCAAATTGAGATTCTCCCTGGCAAATCTGCAATTATTCCGACGGGATTAGCTGTTGCAATACCAAAAAGATTTGAAATTCAAATTAGGCCTAGGTCAGGTTTAGCAGCAAAAAGTCAAATTAGTATTTTAAATACCCCAGGTACCATTGATGCGGATTACAGAGGAGAGCTTAAAGTAATATTAATCAATCTTAGTGATAAAACTTTCATTGTTGAAAAAGGATTGCGCATCGCACAAATGGTATTATGTCCAGTTATCAAAGCAAAATTAAAAGAAGTGGAAGTACTAGAAAGCACAGAGCGTGGTTCTGGCGGATTTGGATCTACAGGAATTAAATAATTAATGAAATTAAATCTTAAAGAATTTAAAAGATTTGAAAAACAAATTATTTTAAAAAAAGTTGGGATATCAGGTCAAAAAAAAATTAAAAATGCAAAAGTTTTAATAATAGGAATAGGAGGGCTTGGCTGTCCATTGCTTTTATATTTAGCTTCTTCTGGTATTAATAATATTGGAATAGTAGATTATGATAAAATAGAATTAGGAAATTTAAACAGGCAAATTTTATTTGATACTTCCGATCTTGGAAAATATAAAGTTGATCAGGCAAAACATAAGATAAAAAAGATTTATAATCAAATAAAAATAAAAACGATAAAAATTAAAATTACTAAAAAAAATATTAAATCAATTTTAAAAGAATACGATATTATTTGTGATGGGACCGATAATTTTAATACAAGATTGATAATTAATGATTATTGTAAGAAAAATAAAAAAATTTTAATTTCGGCTGCGATAAGCAAGTTTAATGGTCATTTATTTAAGTTTAATTTTAAAAAGAAAATACCTTGTTTTAGATGTTTTATGCCCGAACAACCTGATCGAGAAATGAATTGCGATGTAGATGGAATATTTCCACCAGTTGCAGGTATATTAGGAACTTTACAGGCAAACGAGGTATTAAAAACTATTTTAAATATTGAAGATGACCTAAATGAAAATTTTTTAATTTTTGACTCTCTAAAAATGATCTTAAGGAAGGCAAAAATACAAATTAATCCAAAATGCTTAAACATATGCAAAAGTTAGCAGTCTTTTTGATTATTTTTTTTTATTTTGGAAATGTGTTTTCTAATGAAGAGTATTTTTTAACTTTAAGAAATGAAAAAGTTAATTTACGTCAAGGTCCATCCTTTGATTACCCAGTAAAAATCTTTTATAAAAAAAAATTTTTGCCTGTTTTGGTTCAAGATAAATCTGAAAATTTTAGAAAAATTAGAGACCATGAAAACAATTCAGGTTGGGTACATATTTCTCAATTATCAAAAAAAAAAGCAGCAATAGTAATTGATGATGAACTGATTTTATTCAATGATTCGACAATATATTCTAATCCAATGGCTATTCTTAAAAAAGGAAGACTAGTTAGAATAAAAAAGTGTGAAGAGAATTGGTGTAAAATTAAAGCTGATAAATTTAATGGTTGGGTTAAGAAAAAGAGCTTATGGGGACTATTATAAAAATTTTATGTTAAATATTTAGACCAAATTTTATCTAATAAATAGTACCAGAAACCATTTATTGTGGGCTCTACAAGTGCTACTAATCCGGCTTCCCACAAACTAGCACCAGTTAAAACTGATACGACTGTCATTGCTATACAGACGTGTCCAATAGTATAAACTAGCGCTCTTCCAGCGCTAGTACTCGCAATTACCTTAAAAATACCTCTACTAAATTCAGTCATACTTAATTAATTGACACTTTGTTAAAAGGATTTTCTAATACACAAGCAACCAAGTGAATTCTATCTTGTTCGCCACCATTAAAAAAATTATGATATTTTGTATTATTAGTAATAGTCACTGATCCATCTGCCGGCATATGTTTTGCAACATCTTCTATTACCATTTTACATCCAGGATTTGTAATTATAGGAACATGGAGTCTCGGTTCTGGATCTCTATGCCAACTCAATGTAGACCTGGGTTCTTTTAATAAAATTCTCACCCTCCCAAGCTTAAATTTTTTTCTTAATACGTTATATACCTCTTCAAAATATGTATTTTTGAATTCAGGTAAAATTTCTGTATATTTGGACTCATCTATTGGCTTATCTCTCTTAACCTCTTTTCCAGACTCATCAGGAAATGTCCAGTATGTACCCCTTACGTTGTGTCCTTTAATAGAATTTGCATCCCCAGGATTTTTATTGATTGGAATGGCAGCAAAATTTGTAATTCCTAGCGTTTTAAATTTTTTATACTTTAGAACTCTATCAAGTTCAGCTCTTAATTTTTTGATATCGAATACAATGTCTGGAACTTTATAAAAATCTGAGAAGTGTTTCTCATCCATTAGTTTAATTTTTTCAGATTTGGTCTATCTGCATTCATTATCTTTGTCCATACGGCTACAAAATCTTTAACAAATTTTTCTTTGTTGTCATCTTGAGCGTATATTTCAGCATACGACCTCAAAATAGAATTTGAACCTAAAACTAAATCAGCTCTAGAAGCTGTAAATTTAACTCTGTTAGTTTTACGATCAATAATATCATATGAATTTTTTCCAGTTGGTTTCCACGAATATTTCATATCAACTAAATTTACAAAGAAGTCATTAGTAAGTGCTCCAACTTTATCAGTCATAACACCTTTATCTTTGGCAGTTGAATGATTTGTTCCTAACACTCTCATTCCCCCTACTAAACAAGTCATTTCCTGTGCAGTTAACCCCATAAGAGAAGCTCTCTCTAATAAGAGTTCCTCAGGCATTACTGAATAATCAGCTTTAAAATAGTTTCTGAAACCATCATGATGAGGTTCTAACCATTTAAAACTTTTAATTTCAGTTTGATCTTGAGTAGCGTCACCTCTTCCAGGACTAAATGGGACTTTTACCTTAGAACCGGCTTTTTTTATAGCTTTTTCAAGACCTACATTTCCAGCTAATACTATTGTATCGGCAATTGTTGCGCCAGTTTTCTTTGCAATTCCCTCAAGCACTTTTAAAACCTTTGAGAGTTTTTTTGGCTCATTTGACTCCCATTGATTCATTGGTTCTAACCGAATTCTTGCTCCATTAGCTCCACCTCTTTTGTCAGTTCTTCTGTATGTTCTTGCGCTATCCCAAGCAGTAGTAATTAAATCACTAGAATTTAATTTTGAAGAAGAAATCATTTTCTTTACTTTCTCTACGTTATAATTCTTTTTAGGTTTTGGGACATTGCCTTGCCAATATAAATCTTCTTTAGGAGCCCAAGGCCCAATATAGTTTTCTTTATTTCCCATTGTTCTATGAGTTAACTTAAACCATGCTCGTGCAAAAGAATCCTCAAAGAATTTTGGATCTTTATAAAATCTCTCTGAAATTTTTCTATACTCTGGGTCCATTGCCATTGCCATGTCCGCATCAGTAAACATTAATCTAGCTTTTTTCTTAGGATCACCTAAGTCTCTTGGTTTTTTTTCTTCTTCAAGATTGACTGGTTCCCACTGCCAAGCGCCTGCAGGGCTTTTTTTGCTCTCCCACTCATAATTAAGTAAAAGATCTAAATATTGATGATCCCACTTATCAGGATTTGTTGTCCAAGCTCCTTCTAGACCTGATGTAATTTGATTTGCCCCAGTACCATTTTTTTGATTCCAACCAAAACCTTGTTCATGAATATCAGCTCCAGCTGGCTCAGGCCCTAAATTATCCGGGTTACCATTACCATGTGCTCTTCCAATAGAGTGGCCTCCAACAGTAAGTGCGGCGGTCTCTACATCATTCATTCCCATTCTTCCGAAAGTTTCCCTAACATCCATCGCAGTTCTTACCGGGTCAGGTTTTCCTTCAACACCTTGAGGATTTACATAAACTAGTTGAAAGTGAGAAGCTGCAAGAGGGGCTTCTAAAGAAGATCTATCTTGTGGATCTCCATACCTATTAACTGCTAGTGGAACTGTTTCTTTCCCCCAGTAAACATCTTTTTCAGGCTCCCATATATCTTCTCTTCCAAATGAAAAGCCAAAAGTTTTAAATCCAGCATGCTCATAAGCCATTGTACCAGCTAAAACCATTAAATCTGACCAACTTAATCTATTACCGTATTTCTTTTTAATCGGCCATAAAAGACGCCTAGCTTTATCTAAGTTTGTGTTGTCAGGCCAAGAGTCTTGGGGTGAAAATCTATGTGATCCAACATTAGGTCTTCCGTCAAATTCTCTATAAGTACCAACTTGGTGCCAAGTTAATCTTACCATTAATCCACTATAAGTTCCAAGGTCTGCCGGCCACCAATCTTGGCTATCTGTCATCAACTTTAACAAATCTTTTCTTAAAGCTTTAAAATTTAATTTTTTAACTTCTTTTTTATAATCAAATCCAGGGAGTGGATTAGTCTTCGTATCGTGTTGATGCAAAATGTCTAGATTAATACTATTTGGCCAAAGTCTAGCGGTATTTGACTCTCCTGCTTTAGTAACACCACCATGCATGACTGGACATTTACCATTATTATTTTTTTTATAATCTACACTCATAATTCTAGTTTATAATTATTCTAAAGAGAAAACAAGCGACAAACTGTCAATTTTTTAAATTAATAAACACCTCTACGTTTTTAATTTTCTTGCCGTTTGGTGCTTTTGGAATTTTTTGTATAACTACCTCACTAGCATCTATGTCTATTAATTCTAAAGTTTCATTATCATAAAAATGATGGTGATTAGTAATATTTGTATCAAAATAAGTTTTTTTTCCTCTGACATCTACCTCGCTTAAGTGTCCAGCGTTCTTAAAGGCGTGAACAGTATTATAAATTGTTGCGAGAGCAAATCTAGATGTTGTTTTTTTTGCTAAAAGCTTATCCAAGCTTTCAATTGTAAAATGAAATGTTTTGTCTCTTTCAAATAAAAATTTGGCGATTTCTACTCTTTGTTTAGTAGGTCTTAAACCTGATGATCTCAATTTCTTAAAAATGTCTATTTTTTTCACTTTTTTTTATGTATTTATCTAGTTTATAACAATTCTAAACACAAATATATATGAAAGTTTTGCTAAATCAAGTAAAACAGTTTCTAAATCATGCAAAAAAACAACTACAACTATGATGACTTAATTTCGTGTGGAGAGGGAAAATTATTCGGCGAAGGGAATGCTAAACTTCCGCTACCACCAATGTTAATGTTTGATAGGATTACAGAAATTAATCAGAATTCTGGAGAGTTTAAAAAAGGTTTTATAAAAGCCGAACTTGATATCAAAGACAATTTGTGGTTTTTTGATTGCCATTTTCAAAAAGATCCAGTTATGCCAGGATGTCTTGGGTTAGACGCTATGTGGCAATTGGTTGGATTTTATCTAGGATGGCTTGGCGAGCCAGGAAAAGGAAGGGCTTTAGGAGTAAATTCGGTCAAATTTACAGGAGAAGTTCTTAAAAATGTAAAAATGGCAACGTATGAAATTAATATGAAAAGAATTCTTAAAAAAGAGGGTACAACAGTTGGTTTGGCAAATGGGGTATTAAGTGCGGATGGTAAAATTATTTATCGTGCTGAAAATTTAAAAGTTGGATTATTTAAATCATGAGAAGAGTAGTAATTACAGGTTTAGGAATAGTCTCTTGTCTTGGAAATAATCAAGAGGAAGTCTATCAATCATTGTTAAACTCAAAATCGGGAATTTCATACGCAGAGGAATACAAAGAACATAACCTTAAAAGTCATGTACATGGTAAACCTAATATAAAACTTTCAGATTTTGTAGATAGAAAAACAATTAGATTTATGGGATCTGGATCTGCCTATAACTATATTGCTATGAAAGAAGCAATTAAGGATTCAGGCCTAGAGGAGAAAGAAGTTAGCAACTTCAAAACTGGAATTATAATGGGCTCCGGGGGGCCCTCGATTGAGAATGTAATTCTCGCTGCAGATAAAACTAGAGCAAAAACTCCAAAATTAATGGGTCCATTTATTGTGCCAAGAACTATGGGAAGTACAGCATCAGCTACACTAGCGGTTCCATTTAAGATTAAAGGCACTAATTATACGATGAGTTCTGCTTGTGCCACAAGCGGACATTGTATTGGAAATTCAATGGAGCTAATTCAAATAGGTAAACAAGATATTATTTTTGCAGGCGGTAGTGAAGAAATACATTGGGCAATGACCGCAATGTTTGATGCGATGACAGCATTATCTTCAAAATACAATGATAAACCAGAAACTGCTTCAAGAGCTTACGATAAAACTAGAGATGGTTTTGTTATTGCCGGTGGAGCTGGTGTCTTGGTTCTTGAAGAATATGAACATGCTAAAGCTAGAGGAGCAAAAATTTACGCCGAGCTCACAGGATATGGAGCAACTTCTGACGGTTACGACATGGTTGCGCCTTCTGGTGAGGGTGCCGTGAGGTGTATGAAAATGGCGATCGAAACTTCTAAGAATAAAATTGATTATATAAATACTCATGGAACATCAACACCCGTAGGTGATATAACAGAATTAAATGCTATTAAAAAAACTTTTGTAGAAGATGTTCCAAAAATAAGTTCAACAAAATCTTTATCAGGTCATCCATTGGGAGCGGCATCAGTTCATGAAGCTATATACTGTTTAATTATGATGAAAAATAATTTTATCACTGGATCAGCTAATATAAATGAAATGGATGAGGAAGCTAAAAAGTTTCCTATAGTAACAAAAACTGAAAAAGGAGTTTCACTTAATACAGTTATGTCTAATAGTTTTGGTTTTGGAGGAACTAACGCTGCTTTGATTTTTGAAAAGGTTTAATTATGAGTTTAATGAAAGGCAAAAAAGGCTTAATTATGGGAGTAGCTAACGAAAGATCAATTGCTTGGGGAATTTCTCAAAAACTTGCAGAAGCGGGCGCAGAGCTAGCTTTTACTTATCTTGGTGATGCTTTGAAAAAAAGAGTAGTTCCCTTAGCAGAAAAATTGAATTCAAAAGTAACTTTTAGTTGTGACGTCGAAAAGAAAGAAGAGATTGTTAAACTTTTTAAAGATATTAGAACAAAATGGGGTGAAATTGACTTTGTAGTTCATGCTGTAGCTTTCTCTGATAAATCAGAACTATCTGGAGAATACTTAAACACTACGAGAGAGAATTTTCTTAGAAGTATGCTTATATCATGTTTCTCATTCACAGAAGTTTCAAAAGAAGCATCTAAAATAATGAAAGATGGTGGAAGTTTGTTAACTCTTACTTACGAGTCAACAAAAGCTATTCCAAATTACAATGTTATGGGAGTTTGTAAATCAGCATTAGAAGCTAGTGTGAAATATTTAGCAAGAGATCTTGGTAAAAAAAAAATCAGAGTAAATGCTATTAGCGCAGGTCCGATTAAGACCTTAGCTGCATCAGCTATAGGAGATGCAAAATTTTTATACAAATGGAATGAGGATCACTCATTCTTAAAAAGAAACGTAGACATCCATGATGTTGGTAATTCTGCTTTATATTTACTAAGTGACTTGGCTGGAGGAGTCACCGGTGAAATTCACTATGTGGACGCAGGTTATAATAAAGTAGGTATGCCGGATCCAAAGAATATCATCTAAATACTCTTAAAGTTTTTAAAGTTTTTTCTACGCAGAAATTAGTAAGATTTTGAATTATGTTTGGATTAGTCAAACTAATTATATAATTTAAATTAACTATTTTTTTATAATTTGACTCAATAAAAGATTCAAAATTTTTAAAACGATTAAAATCCCACTCATTTATATGCATTTGAGTTGATTGGATGCCAAATGGTAAAAAAATTTCTTTATAAAATAGTTGAGGAATAAATAAAATTTCACGCTTATAATATGGAAATAAACCGTAACCATCTATAACAATTTTAATTTGGGACTCTTTAAGTGCTTTTAAAGTATTTTCATCGTAAATATGGTTGGGAGCAAAGAAGCTTCTAATTTTAATATTTTCCCCCTCAAATTTTTTCAAACCAATTTTAATTTTTTTAAGTTGTGTATCAAAATCTAAACCGTAAAACTCTGAGTTTCCTCCGTAATTAAAGAAATCTTTTTTTTTTTCAGACTTTTGAGTATAAAGATGGTGACAACCATGCATTGCTATTTCCCAGCCTTTGTTTTTCCAGCTCCTCACTCTTTCCCAAAATTTATTATTCCTTGAATGTTTTAATAGTTCTGGATCTTGATTAATAGGAATCACACCGAGTAAAGGTTTAATTTCATATTTATCAAATAACGACTCACATTTATCCATTAATTGCCAATTCATATTTTCGCAAATATCATCCATTCTTATAAGTAAGCCTGTATATTTTGAGAATTTTTTTTTTAAAAGATTAGTCATTATGTAATTATAGAACAATTTTAAAAAATTTAAAGAATTAGATCAGAATTAAGAATATCAAAATTTTCTATATATTGAATATTATTACAATATAAATTTCTAGTTTTTGAAAATCCTACATATTTTTTTTTAAAAAAAAAGATATCTTCTTTATTCAGGAAATATTTAGATATTAGAAATACTTTAAAAGTTCTGCTTATAATATTTAAGATAATTTTAGAATTTTTTTCAAATAATTTCATATTAGAAATATATAATAATTTAAAGATATTTAAGCCTTTTTTCTTTGCCTTCGTTCCTATGATTAAAATACTTTCACCAAAATCATCTTTCAGAAGAAGTTTTAAATAAATGTCATCTAGATAATTTTTTAGTACATCCCTTTTTTTTTCATCTAAATTTGAGAGTATTTCATCAACATTTCTAAAAATGGAAAATTTATTTTTTTTCCAAAAAAATAAATTCGTATTTAATATGAAATATTCTTTTATAGAAAATTTATTAAATCCAAGTTTTAGTAAAAGTCCTTTTAATGATTCCACTGGTGTAAAGGCAGTTAATGAAATACTTTTATTTAAAAAATCAGATATTAAATAATATGAATACAATCTAAATGATTTAATTACTATCCAACTATGAATATTACAGACAATTATCTTTTCATTCTTACCTGGTCTATTTGAAAAATAGGTTCCTACGAAACCAACTATTTTTTTACTTTCTTTATTAATCATTGCAATTCCAATTGGAAAATTTTTATTGCCTGATAAATGAAGTAATTTTGTAATATGATGAAAAGGTTGTAAATTTTGTTCTTTTATGAACTTAACTACGTCCCTGAAAAAATTTTCTTTCAAATAAACTTTTTTGAGGTCAAAAATTTTTGATGCTCTCAGATTCAATTGATCTATTTTTTTTATATCTATTTTTTCTTTCAATACCGAATACGCACAATTATACTTGCTTCATTGAAAGTTTAACTTTTCCTCTGTCAAAACCAACAACTTTTACGGAAACTTCATCGCCCTCTTTTACTACATCATTCACTTTTGCAACTCTTTTAGCAGCTAATTCTGAAATATGTACCAATCCATCTTGTTTTCCCAAAAAGTTAACAAAAGCACCAAATTCCATTATTTTTACAACTTTTCCTTTATAAATTTTTCCCATTTCAGGCTTTGCTATTAAGTTTTTGATAAATTCGATTGCTCTATTTCTTGAAGCTTCATCTGGAGCAGCAACAGTTACCTCACCGGTATCTTTGACATCAACTTTAGCCCCAGATGTTTCTACTATTTCTCTTATTGTTGCTCCGCCCTTGCCAATTACCGTTGCAATATCTTTTTTATCAACTTTTATGGTCTCCATTTTTGGCGTATGTTTTGAAAATTCTTTTCTTGAGGTTTTAATTGCTTTATTCATCTCTTTAAGAATATATTCCCTTCCACTCTTAGCTTGATTTAGAGCCTTTTCCATGATCTCAAAAGTAATACCTGTAATTTTAATATCCATTTGAAGAGAAGTAATTCCATCTTTCGTCCCTGCAACTTTAAAATCCATATCTCCCAAATGATCTTCGTCACCTAAAATATCTGATAGAACAGAGAAATCATCGCCTTCTTTAATCAACCCCATTGCTATTCCGGCAACAGGTTCTTTAATAGGAACACCTGCATCCATCAATGAGAGTGAAGTTCCACAAACTGTAGCCATAGAAGAAGAACCATTCGACTCTGTTATTTCAGAAACTACTCTTAAAGTATAAGGAAAGTCCTCTTTTAAAGGTAATGAAGAGTTTATAGCTCTCCATGCTAATTTACCATGCCCGATCTCTCTTCTTCCAGTTCCGATCCTTCCACATTCTCCTACTGAAAAAGGTGGAAAATTATAATGCAGCATAAAGTTTGATCTCTGCATACCATCAAGGCTTTCTAATCTTTGTTCATCGTCTGACATTCCAAGAGTCGTCACTACTAGTGCTTGTGTTTCTCCTCTTGTGAAAAGAGCTGATCCGTGTGTTCTAGGAAGCACACCTACTTCACATTTGATTTGTCTTACATCAGCTAAACCTCTTCCATCTATTCTTTTTTTATCTTTTAAAATCGCTGTCCTAACAATATCTTTTTCAAGAGATTTTAACTGTGCCATTGATTGATTTTCAGTGACATTTTCGTCTTCCGCAAATATCTCTTTACATTGAGTCTCTATTTCAGAGATAGCTGTAGATCTTTTTTTCTTATCTATTTCTTTAAAAGCACTTCTTAAACCTTTTTCAAATTTATCAGATATTTTCTTTTTAACTTCAGAATGATCAATCTCTTCTACTTCCCACTTAGGTTTTCCAGCTTTTTTAGCTAATTTTTCAATCGCTTCGATTACAGGTATAAACTTCTCATGACCAAATTTTACTGCATCTAACATTATTTTTTCAGACAATCCTGATGTTTCGGACTCAACCATTAAAACTGCATCTTTAGTTCCAGCAACAACTAGATCTAGCTTTGACTCTTTTAATTCCTCTATTGATGGATTTAATAAATATTTCCCATCTTTATATCCAACTCTACTTGCAGCAATAGGTCCTTGAAATGGTAACCCTGATATTGCTAATGCTGCTGAAGATGCAATTATTGATAATATATCAGGTTGGTTTTCTCCATCGTACGATAATACTGTGGGTAATATTTGTACTTCATTTAAGAAACTTGAGGGGAATAAAGGCCTAATAGGTCTGTCTATCAATCTTGAAATTAAAGTTTCAGCTTCTGTAGGTCTAGCCTCTCTTTTAAAATATCCTCCTGGAATTTTACCAGCTGCGTAATATTTCTCTTGGTAATTAACTGATAATGGAAAATAATCTTGTCCATCGTTTAATTTTTTTGCTCCCACAGCAGTTGCTATTACAACTGTTTCACCTAATGTAGCTATTATAGCTCCATCCGCTTGTCGGGCAACTTTGCCTGTCTCTAGAGTTAATTTTTTACCATTAACTTCTAATTCTTCTTTATGTATTTTAAACATTATTTCCTTAAATTTAATTGTTTGATAACCTTTTGATAGGACTCAACATTTTTCTTTTTAAGGTAAGTAAGTAGTTTTTTTCTTTTATTTACTGATTTAGTTAAGCCTAAAGTTGAATGTTTGTCCTTTTTAAATTTTTTAAAATGCTCCGATAATTTTATTATTTTATCAGTAAGTAAACCTATTTGGACCTCTGTTGAGCCAACATCTTTACCATGTAAACCAAGAGATTTAATTGTATCTTTTTTTTTTATCATTCTCTTTATTTTTTTTTATTATCTTTTCAATCTTTTCAGCATATTCAAATGAGTTATCTTCTACAAAATTGAGTTTAGGAAGAAACTTAATATCAAGCCTTTTAGATAAAGCTCTTCTAACAAGATGTGAGTTCTCCGTCAAGATCCTAACTGTTTCCTTGGTATCAACACCTCCAAGGGGAATTATATAAACCCTTGCTGTTTTTAAATCTGGAGTCATTCTTACTTCAGTCACAGTAACTAACTTCGAGTTAATAGAGGGTATTTTCGCCTCATTTCTAATAAATAATTCTCCAAGATTTTGTTTTACTAACTCACCAACTCTCAGTTGTCTTTGGCTATATGCTCTTTGTGATGTTTGATTGCTAGACATTTAAATTGATCTTTGAATTTTTTCTGCGAGATAAGATTCTATTACGTCTTTTTCTTTAAAATCTATAAAATCCTTAATACTTATACCACATTCTAACCCTGTCCCCACTTCTTTGACTTGATTTTTTTCTCTAAAGATAGATAAAATTTCTCCACTGTAAACAACTACTCCATCTCTTATAATCCTTGCTTTAGATTTGCTTTTTATTTCACCACTAATTACTTTTGAGCCAGCAATTTTTCCTGCATTTGATACTTTAAATATCTTTTGAATTTCAGCAGACCCGAGAACTGTCTCTTTGATATCCGGTTCCAGAAGTCCAGATAATGACTTTTCAACGTAATCTAGTGCTTCATAAATTATATTAAAATATTTAATATCAACTTTTTGCTCTTCAGCTAATTTTTTAGCCTCTCTGTTAGGTTTTACATTAAAACCCAATAAAATTGCATTGGATGCCTTAGCTAAAGATACATCTGTTTCATTGATCATTCCAATATCTGATAAAATAATTTTTGCCTCGACTTCTTTGTGTTCAATCTTATTAATTGCCATTTTTAATGCTTCACTTGAGCCTTGTACATCAGATTTAATAATTATATTTAGCTCATCTTTATCTTTAACATCTTCAAATAAAGTTGTTTTATCTTTTGCTAAAACTTTGTTTTGAGCTGTATTATTCCTTTTAAATTCGGATAATTTTTTAGCTTCATCCTCATCATCTGTCACTAAAAATTCAGCTCCTGCATTAGCTGAATTGTTCATACCGAGAATTTCAACCGGCATAGAAGGCAAGGCTTCGTTTACCATTTTTCCCTCGTAGTCAATCATGGCTCTTATTTTTCCCCAGGTGTCGCCACATATAAAATAATCCCCTCTTTTTAATTTTCCATTGCTAATTAAAATTGTAGATACAGGTCCTTTGCCCTTATCGATTTTTGACTCAATAACCACACCTCTAGCTTTATCACTAAAAGACGCTTTTAAATCCAAAATCTCCGATTGTAAAAGTATAGACTCCTTGAGTTTGTCTAGATTCATTTTTTTTAATGCTGAAACTTCAACAAATAAAGTATCGCCGCTTAAATCCTCTGCTATCAGTTCATATTGCATCATTTCATTTTTAATTTTACTTATATTCTTTTCAGGCAAATCACATTTATTAATTGCTACAATTATTGGCACCTTTGCCGCTTTTGCGTGTTTTATAGCTTCGACTGTTTGAGGTTTAATTCCATCGTCTGCTGCCACTACTAAAACAACAATATCTGTTATTTTAGAGCCTCTAGCTCTCATTTCAGTGAATGCTGCGTGACCTGGTGTATCAATAAAAGTAATTAATTTGTTATCCTCTGTTTTAACCTGGTACGCTCCAATATGTTGTGTGATTCCTCCATGTTCACCTGACACTACATTTGTCTCTCTCAGAGAGTCTAATAATGAAGTTTTTCCATGGTCAACGTGTCCCATAATGGTAACTACTGGTGGCCTGCTTTTAATAATACCGCCAAAAGTCTCCTTGGATTTGCTTTTTTCTATCGATAACTTTTCCTCTAAAATAGGCTTATGACCAAACTCTTTTACAATATATTCAGCAGTATCTTTGTCTATATTATGATTAATCGTTGCTACAACTTTCATGTTGAATAAAAACTTTATAATATCACTCGATTTTTCTGCCATTCTATTTGAAAGCTCTTGAATAGTAATTTGTTCTGGTATTTTTACCTCTTTAATTACTTTTTTAAATTCTTTCTTTTCTTCACCCTCTGGTTTTTTCTTTTCTTTTAATCTTGCACGTTTCACTGAGGCTAAACTTCTTTGCTTAATCTCAATTTCTTCAACGTTTAAAGCCCTAGCAACAGTCAATTTAAAATCACGCTTGTCAACTGGGCCCTTTAATTTTAATTTACTTTTTCCAGTAGGCTTATTATCTTTTTTAATAAAATCTTTAGTGGCTTTCTCCTCTGCAAACTTTCTTGCAAAGTTTTTTTTCTTTGGCTCATTATTAAAGTTTATATTTGTCAAAGGTGATGTCTTATTTTGTGATTTATTAGATCTAAAGGACTTTTTTTTTTCTACAGAAAAAGATTTCTTGCCAGATGTGGAAATGGAGCTTGTATCAATTTTCTTTTTTAAGTTAGATGAAATAGTAAGTGTTTTTTTTTTATCTTTATCCATAACATTACTTGTACGCTATCTCTCTAGCTGACATAATTAAGTCATCAGCTTCTTTTCTTGAGAGAGAAAATTCTTCAAGATAACCTTCAATTCTAATTTTTTTTCCTTTAATCTCATCGTATCCGCCAATTAGTTCATCTGAGGAAAGATCAGCAAAATCACTTAGTTTTTTAATATTTTTTTGTCCTAAAATTACCAACATCCCTTGAGTCATGCCTTTAAGATTTATTAACTTTTCTTCAACACCCAAATCTTTTAATTTAAGTGCAACTGCCTCTTTTTCCTTTATAAGAGTTTCTTTAGACCTATTAATTAATTCTTTTGCTGTTTCATCATCAATAGCATCAATTTTGGAAATATCCTCTGGATTAGACTGAGCTATTTCATCTATTGATATAAATCCCTCTGATACCAAAAGTTGGCCCAACGTCTCATCTACTTCTAAATTTTTAATTAAAGTCTCTGTTCTTTCTTTAAACTCAGCTTGTCTTCTTTCTGAGTCTTCCTTGTCTGTAAGAATATCAATTTCATAGTTTGTAAGCTTTGAGGCTAATCTTACATTTTGACCTCTTCTACCAATTGCTTTGCTTAAATTTTCCTCTGTTAAAATTATGTCAATTCTTTTGTTGTCTTGATCTATTAGAACTCTTTGTATTTCTGCAGGAGATAGGGACTCTGAAATTAAGGTTGGAAGATCCTCTGTCCACTTTATGATATCAATTTTTTCGCCATGTAGCTCGTTTACAATAGTTTGAACTCTACTTCCTCTCATACCAACACAAGCACCCACTGGATCAATTGATGAATCTTGCGAATGTACACAAATTTTAGCTCTACTTCCCGGGTCTCTAGCAACAGATTTAATTTCAATAGTTCCCTCGTAAATTTCAGGAACCTCTTGAAAAAACAACCTTGCAAGAAATTGTGGATGTGCTCTAGACAAAAATATTTGATGGCCCTTCAATTCTTTTCTGACTTCATAACAATAAGCCTTTACCCTATCTCCTGTTTTTAATATTTCTCTCGGGATAAGTTCATCTTTTTTTATTACTCCTTCAGCTTTTCCTAAATCAATTATAACGTTTCCGTACTCTAGTCTTTTTATAATACCGCTGAGTATTTGACCTTGTTTATCTATAAAATCAGCATACTGTCTATTTTTTTCTGCCTCCCTTACTCTAGTGCTTATTACTTGCTTGGCGCTTTGTGCAGCAATACGTCCAAAATCTATTTGTGGCAACTCTTCAAAAATTTTTTCACCAACTTTCAAATCTTTATTTTTAGGATTATTTTTTTTTGCATCTTCAAGTGTAATTTCTCTAGCTGAATCTTCAACTTTTTCAACAACATCTAATACTTTTTGTATTTTAATATCTCCACTTTCTCTATCAATAACAACCTCAATGTTGTTATCATTACCGAATTTAGTGAGTGCTGCTTTTTGAATAGCACTTTCCATCGAACCAATTACAAGTTCTTTATCGATAGATTTTTCATTAGCGACAGCTTCTACTATTCTTAAAAGTTCTAATTTGTCTAAACCTCTATTTAACATTTTGTTATTCCTAAAAAAAAATGGGCTTAAGCCCATTTTGAAAAGTTTAATTATTTATTAATTTTTAGAAGAAAATTATGGTTTTTTCAAGATTACACTTTAAATAAATCTATTTTATCAGTCTTTTCCCAAGTAAATTCGCCCTTATCTGTAGGCTTCCTGCCAAAATGACCGTATGCAGACGTAATTTCATATATGGGGTTGTTAAGATTTAGCATTTCTCTAATACCTCTAGGAGATAAGTTAAAATTGTCCTCTATTAATTTTTTCACTTTATTGACTTTAGATTCATCCCCGCTTGCTAATTTAACAAAGATTGATAAAGGTTTGGATACCCCAATAGCATATGCTAGCTGTATCAAACATTTTTCTGAAACTCCCGCTGCTACAATATTTTTTGCTAAATATCTTGAAGCATAAGCTGCTGACCTATCAACTTTTGTGGGATCTTTGCCTGAAAATGCTCCTCCACCATGTGGCGCTGCTCCTCCATAAGTATCAACAATTATCTTTCTACCAGTTAATCCCGTATCACCATCTGGCCCACCTATTATAAATTGGCCAGTAGGATTTATATAAATTTCATTGGGATCAAGATCGGTTAAAAGATTTTCGGGAATTGATTTTTTTATATATGGAATAACTGATTCTCGTACATTTTCTTGATTAAGATCTTTAGAGTGTTGAGTTGAAATAACAACAGAAGTTACTTTTACAGGTTTTTCATTTTCGTATAACATTGTTACTTGGCTTTTTGAGTCTGGTTCAATACCTTTTAAGGTTCCTTTTTTTCTATCCTCCGCCATTAATCTTAAAATTTTGTGAGAATAATGAATGGGAGCTGGCATTAGTTCGTCTGTTTCGTTGCATGCATATCCAAACATAATACCTTGGTCGCCAGCTCCTTCATCCTTGTTATCTTTGGAGTCAACGCCCATTGCTATATCTGCAGATTGTTCATGAAGAAATGTTTCAATATTAGCAGTTTTCCAACTAAAACCATCCTGATCATAACCAATATCTTTGATACAATCTTTAACTTTAGAAATTAGTTCCTCTTTATTAATTTTAGGTCCTCTAGTTTCTCCAGCAAGAACAACCTTGTTGGTAGTTGTAAGTGTTTCACAAGCAACTCTTGAAACAGGGTCTTTTGATAAATAAGAGTCGACAACCATATCTGAAATTCTGTCACATACTTTATCTGGGTGTCCCTCAGAGACCGACTCACTAGTGAATAAATAATTATTATTTTCCATTTTGTTTATTGTAAATTAAAAAGATAAAAAGATATGTAATTAAAAGTGCAAAAAAGATCAAATCATTTTTAATTTTATTTGATTTTATTAAAGGTACTTCAAATTCTATACTTCCAGCCTCATTTCTGTTTAATGTTTTTACAATATTGCCCTTATTATCTATAATTGCACTTATACCTCGATTTGCTGATCTCAATAAAAAAGTATTATTCTCTATGGCTCTAAAAATTGATTTTACAAAATGCTGGTCCGGCCCTATAGATTGACCAAACCAACCGTCTTCAGAAATATTTATTAAAAGATTAGTATTTTCATCTGACTTTTGTATTAAGTCTGTAAAAATTATTTCATAGCAAATTAATGGTAAAATATTTAGATTTTCAATAATTAGATTGTTATCTTCAATGCCTTTTAAATAAGAACCATGTCCCTCAGTAATTTTCTTAAGACCTAATTTCTTAAGCGCAGTTTCGAAGGGTAAAAACTCTCCAAACGGGACAAGCTTCCTTTTATTATAGCTTTTGATAATATCAAAGTTGTTATTAACCACTATCATGCTGTTGTAAAATTTACCCGATAAAATATCCATTTTATTTGTTCCAAATACTATAAAATGTTTCTCAGAAAAATTATTTAAGATTAGTTCTTTAAAAGAAATAATTTCATTGTAACTATATCCACTAAATACACCTTCAGGCCAGATAAATAATGTTTTTTTATTTTTGTCTGGATCGCTATATTTTATTAATTTATCAAATCTTTCTTGTATCTCTTTAGGTTCAAGTCCATATTTTAAATTAAAATTTGGGCCAATAATTTTTACATATATCTTTTCTTTTACTGTGCCTAAGTAAAAATTATTTTTATTTATTAAGTAATTTCCATAAATGTATAAAAACAAAATAGCTGTAAAAATACTTACAGATATAAATACCTTTTTAATTGAACTTAGCCTATAAAAGAAAATTACTGGCAAAGTAAAAAATGTTATTACTAAAAGATTATAAGAATATAATCCAATAAAGTTTATGATTTGTAAAATTTCAATAGCACTTGACGTACTGTAAGCCCATAAGTTCCAAGGAAAACCTGTTAGCAAAATACCTCTCAAATAATCCGAAAAGGCTAAACTGCTGGCAAAAATTAATAATGAGGAAAAATCTAATTTCAAATATTGTCCTACAAACAATGTAACAAAACCAATAAACAAACTTAAAAATAGTGGAATTAATATAAGCGCGAAAGGAATTAAAATCGCAAAATTTTCATCAAATGTAAGTGAGTTTGTAATCCAAGAAATTCCACTTAAATAAAATGCAAAGCCAAAAGTTGATCCAAATATGAATAGATTTTTCTTATAAGGTTTTTGTCGGTAAACAGACTTAGATTTTTTATTTATATAAACTAATAAGTAAAAGAAAATAGGAAAAATAATAAAATTTATTAATGTAAAATTAAATGGAGCAAAAGATAATATACTTAATGAACCAAGAGCAAAAGGGGCTATGTATAAAATAAAAAAACGATTATTTAAATATTTTTCAAGCATTAACAAAATTTAAATATTTTTTTTCAATTCTTCGCATAATTTTAAAATCATTGTCGCTTTTATGATCATATCCAAACAAATGAACTAATCCATGTATCCATAGATTATCAAATTGTAATTTAAAATTTTTTTTAACATTTTTACTTTTTATCTTGTTTAAATTAATAATTATGTCTCCTAGATAAATTTCTTCTTTTAATTTTAATTTTTTTTTTAGCTCTTTTTTGGTTTGAAATGGAAATGACAATATATCTGTTGCTTTACTTTTTTTTCTAAATTTTTTGTTAAGGCTTTTAATTTCTTTATTTCCAGAGAGTAATAAAGTACAAAAAATTTTATTTCTTTTAAATTTTTTTTCTTTTAGGTTTAATTTAACAATTTTTCGATCTAGATAATCATTTGGTTTTTTTAAATAGTTAAACCAATTATTATTACTTGTAATAACATTAATCTTTATCATCAATGCTTTTATTTTGATAAGCTTTAATGATTTTTGAAACTAGTGGATGCCTTACTACATCATGGTGATCAAATTCAATTACTTTAATTTCTTTAAGATCTTGAAGGATATTTCTTGATTTAATCAAACCAGAGTCTCTCTTGTTTATTAAATCTACTTGGCTTGGATCTCCATTAACAACTAATTTAGAATTCTCACCTATTCTTGTGAGAAACATTTTGATTTGAGTTTCTGTCGCATTTTGCGCTTCATCTAAAATCGCAAAGCAATTTTTTAAAGTTCTACCTCTCATAAATGCTAATGGAGCTATTTCTATTTCACCCATTTCAATTTTTTTATCTATTTTATCAGCACCAAAAAGTTCATAAAGAGCATCATATAGAGGTCTTAAATATGGATCGACTTTTTCCTTCATATCACCTGGCAAAAAACCTAATTTTTCACCAGCTTCAACTGCTGGCCTAGATAAAATTACTCTATCAATTTTTTTTTCCATTAATAAAGTTACTGCAACAGATACAGCTAGAAAACTTTTCCCTGTACCCGCTGGCCCAAGTGACATAATGATATCACTTTCTTTTAAAGCCTTAATATATTCTGATTGTTTTTCAGATCTTGCGATTACTGACTTTTTTGGAGTCTTTATTAATTGTTTGAAACTTTTAACATTGGACTCCTCAATCTCTAAATTTTTTTTCACAGACAGAACTATATCCTCTTTTTCAATTATATTCGTTAAAAAATATTTATTAATTAAAAATTTAATAGCGTCACAAAATATTGATAATTTTTCTTTACCACCCTTACAAGTAATTGAATTTCCTCTAAAAAAAACATTGGTATCAGTTAACTTAGATAAACTTTTAAGATTCTGATCAAATTGACCAACTATTGCCATTAACATTTCATTGTCATTTATTGAAATGTTTACTGTTTCTTTATCAATCTTTTTTATAACAAGGCTTTGCTCTAATTTGCTTATTTCTGACATTTATTTAAGCAGCATAATTGGTTTGACTTGAATTTAATATAACTTCACCAAATAATGTGTTCTGGTTTACTTTTACAATATTAACATTTTTAATCTTCCCTGTTAAATCATTATTACTTTCAACAATTACTGAATTGAAATGTTCATCTCGTCCAAAATATTTATTCCCACTTTTCATTTTATTTTCAAATAATACATTTACTGTTTTATTTATTAACTTTTTTCTATAATTAGATTTGATATCCTCACCTACTTGTTGGAACTCTAGTAGTCTATTTTTTGCGTCTTTTTCATTTATTTTATCTAATTTAAAAGCTGGAGTGCCTGGCCTTGCGCTAAATATAAAAGAGAATGAATTAATAAACCTAATTTTAGTCATCAGTTTGACAGTTTTTTTAAAGTCATCATATGTTTCACCAGGATAACCAATTATGAAATCGCTTGAAAATTTAATATCTGGTTTAACTTTAATTAATTTTCTTACAATCTCTAAATATTCTTCAATAGTGTGTTTTCTATTCATTGCCTTCAATATTTTATTTGATCCACTCTGTACAGGTAAATGTATTAAAGGCATTAACTTTTCACATTTTTGATGTACTTCAATTAAATCTTCCGAAAAATCTATTGGATGAGATGTTGTATATCTAATTCTTTTTAAATTTTTTATTTTAGATATTTCTTTTATCAAATCTGAAAGTTTCTTTCCCTTAAAATTATAAGCATTAACATTTTGCCCAAGTAAATTAATTTCTCTTGCGCCATTTTTAACTAATTGATTTGCCTCTGATACTAATTCTTCCATTGATCTTGAATATTCTGCTCCCCGGGTGTAAGGAACAACACAAAATTTACAAAATTTATCACATCCCTCTTGAATAGTTAAAAATGATGAAATTCTATTATCTGTATTTTTTAATATATTTAAACTGTCGAATTTTTCTATAACATCAAATTCTGTAATATTAATAGGATTTAATTTTTTTTCTAATTTTGAAATCGTATCATTAATTTGATGATATGACTGTGGACCTATAATTGCGTCTATATATTTTTCCTTTTTTAAAAGAATATTGCCTTCTGCTTGTGCAACACAACCAACTATCAAAACAATGGGTTTAGGTTTATTTTTAAACTTCTTTTTGACTCTTCCAATGTCATGATAAACTTTGTCTGTAGCTTTTTCTCTTATATGACAAGTGTTTAAAATATAGCAGTCTGCTTCACACAAATTATCTGTATGCGTGTAATTAATCTTCTTTGTCAAATCCAAAATACGATTACTATCGTACTCATTCATTTGACATCCAAAAGTTTTGATATAAATTTTTTTTTGCAAATTATTTTTTTATCTTTGAACCATAAAGCTCTAACTTATGATCAACTAATTTATAACCTAATTTTTTTGCAACCTCATTCTGCAGTTTTTCTATATCTTTATCGACAAATTCTATAATTTCTCCACTATTTATATCTATAAGATGATCATGATGTTCATCAAGGGATGGTTCGTACCTTGCTTTACCTCCTTTAAAATCATGTTTCTCTAAAATACCTGACTCCTCAAATAATTTTACTGTTCGATAAACTGTAGCAATACTAATTTTTTTATCTATTTCTGAGACTCTCTTGTGTAATTCATCTACATCTGGATGATCTTTTGAACCATAAACTTCTTTAGACTCTGATAAGACTTTTGCTATTATCTTTCTTTGATCAGTGAGTCTCACACCCTTTAGTTGACATTTTTGCTCGATTGCATTCATATTTCTTAATTTAACTTAAATATATTGGTTTAATCAAATTTTTTTGTATTAATTTTTTTTTAATTAAAAGTTCAATATTAACAAGGTTAAATTGCCCTAAATCTGAATTTTTATATCCAAATAAATTAATTTTTTTTGATATTTTTATACCTTTCGCTACTGCTAAAGAAACTCTCGTGGATGAAAAGCTGCCCGGTCCATTATTAACCAACACTGAAAAATTCTTGCAAAGATTTACTTTGTGTTTTTTTATCATATTTAATATGCTGGCTACTAACTGTTCGTTATCAGTTTTTTGATCAAAATCATGAATATAAAAATTATTATTTATTTTCAAACCAATTTTGTTTTCTTTGCCTATGAGATTTATAATTAAGAAATCTTTAATCATTTATTTTGTTATATCTATTTTATCTTTTCAAAACAATTTGTATTCAAATTCTCCAAAAGAAAAGATCGACGATTTTGGTATTATTTCTCTTATGTATCACAGATTTGAAGAAAATAAGTATCCTTCTACTAATATAAGAATAAACAATTTTAAAGAACATTTAAAAATTATCGAAGGAAATAATATAAAATTTATAAATCCTAAAAATTTTGAAAATGAACTAAAAAATAATAAGTTACAAAGAAAAATACTTTTAACTATCGATGATGGCTTTCTATCATTTTATAAAAATGCTTGGCCAATTCTTAAAAACAAAAAAATACCTTTTATTTTGTTTATAAGTACTCGCGAAGTAGGAGCATTTAATTACATGTCATGGGAACAGATTAAAGAAATAAGTAAAGAGGACTTTGTAGAAATAGGTAATCATAGCCACACGCACGAATACTTAGCAGATGAAAATAGTGAAACTATAAAAAAAGATATTGAAAAATCAATATCAATTTTTAAAAAAAACCTAGGTAAAAATTCTATTTTTTTTTCATATCCTTTTGGTGAATATAGTAATGATTTCAAAAACATAATAAAAAATTTTAATTTTAAATATGCGTTTGGCCAACATTCTGGTGTAATAGATGAAACAAAAGATTTTTATGAATTGCCCAGATACCCTATTAATGAAAAATATGGAGAAATTAAGAGATTTTCATCTTTAACAAAAACTTTACCTTTTAAATACAAGAAAATTTATCCTGATGAAAAATATCTTTCTCAAAATAAAAACCCACCAAACGTAAAAATACAATTTTATGAAAATATTGAAAATCTTAAATCTGTCGGATGTTACTCTAATGAAGGAAATAATTGGAGGAAGTCAGATATCAAATTTGAGAATTCCAATACGCTTTTAATTAATATTTCTGAGAAATTTGTTGGGGAAAGAGGAAGAATTAATTGTTCGCTGAGAGATCCTAGTGGTTTATGGCGATGGTTAGGGATTCAATTTGTAATAGGCGAAAATTAACTTAAGAGGATAGTTCAATTTTTTTAACAGAGTTTACTAATCTTACTGGTTCAAAATCCGTTAATCTATTTTGTTTAATTATCTGATTTAATATTTTTGTATATTCAGCTCCTGTTTGTGCATAGTTATTTAATGTTTCTGTTAACTCTAATCCTTTAATAATTTTGTTTTTATCTCTAAGGTCTAATCTTTTTTGTCTAAATTTAGAGTAACTTTTGTGAGTATTAAGATTATTTTGGTAAGCTTTTACGGAAGCTCTTAAAATTGGAAATTTTAGGATTTTATGATTTTTATTACTTTCTCTGTCTAACGGTGCGATTCCTTGTCCGCTCCAAGTCCATTGTCCAAAAATAGCATTCCCTTCTAAAGCAAATCTTGAAGTACCCCATCCGCTTTCTTTAGCTGCTTGGGCAAGAGCTATTGATGTTGGTATAATATCCATTCGAACAATTAATTCTTTTAAATCACCTTTTTTAACTTTATATTCTAATAGTTTTTGTCTTAACCATTGTTTTTCTAAATCTGTGGTAAATTTCTTTTTACTTACTGTTAATAATTTTTCTCTATCCGCCAGTATTCTTTCATTTTCAGCAACAATTAAAGGTAAGACAATTTTTATAAATGTTTCTTTCTTTAATTTTGTATTTTGTAAAGCATCAAGATCTCTTGGAAACTGAGTAAAATATATAGGTTTAACGACTTTTTGCACTCTAACTTTACCCAAATCATATTCGACATCTTTAAAAAGATTCAAAACTGTCTCTGTTTTCAAATTTAAATTAGGTAAAATAACTTCATCTACACTTTTTCTTTTTACTTCAAGCTTAGGTTTTTCCTTTGATTTATTTACTTCTTTTTTAATATCTGGTTTCTTAATTTCTTGTTTTTTTACCTCTTTTTTGATTTCTGGCTTTTTAACATCTTTTTTAATTTCTGGCTTTTTCACCTCTTTTTTAATTTCTGGTTTATTTGATAATTCGCCTTCATAAAAATAATTTGCACCACTAAAGCCGATCGTTGTTATAACGACAACAGATGCAATGCCAATAATCCCTTTTTTAGCTTTTTGAGGTTCTATTTGTTGTTTATAAATGCCATGGAACAAATCAGTAAAGAGATTTCCAAAAAATCCATAAACTACTTTTCCTAACATCGGAATAATATTTAAGAAATTTAAACCTATTTTACCAAGTTGGATCCATAAATCTTTAAAGGCTCGGCTGATTTTTCTATTTGTATCAAGTTTAAAATTTTCAAACTTTCTTATCGCTCTATTTTTATCTTTTATTTTATTGTCTTTAAATTCCTTTAAATTGGTTTTAAATTTTCCAACAGGTTTAATAATATTATCTCTTAAAAAATTTGATTTAAAATCTTTCGGAATAGTAATTTTATTTTTTTTTAATATTAGTTCTAATTGACCAGAAGTTAGATTCTTTCTACTTTTTTCATAGTCTTTAATCTCTTTAACATCATAGATATATGCAAGTTCTACTAATTTATCTCTATAGCTTAATTTTTTTTTCATTGTTCAGCCTCAACCGAATTTACCTCTTTTACGTAGTGTTTTAAAAGATTTTGAACACCTTGTTTAAGAGTCATCAAAGAACTAGGGCAACCTGAACAGCTTCCTTGTAGCTGTACTTTTACAACTCCATTTTCAAAAGATATAAACTTTATATCTCCTCCATCTCTTGCCACAGCTGGACGTATTTTTGTATCTAGAACTTCAACAATTTTATTCACAATTTCGTTATCGGTATGGCTATTTTCCCCTTTTTTTTTAATTTCTTTTAGTATCGGCTCATCATTTTTTTCAAAATAATCATTCAGGTGTGAAATCACCATAGGTTTTAGCTCATTCCATGAAACTTCTTTAGTTTTTTTAACTGAGATAAATTTCTCTGATAACAAAATCAATTCTACACCTTTAAAATTTAATAATTCTTTGACAAAAGGAATTTTTATTTCATTTTCTTTCTCCTTCTTAAACTCCTCAGTTCCGACAGCTGATAATGTTCTCTCTGACAAAAACTTTAAAGAATCCGGATTGGGTGTGTTTTCTGTTTGTATCATAAAAGTTTTATATTATATCAAGCCTACTTTTTCACGTATATTCTTTAGGTTTTCCTCAGCAATTATGTTAGCTTTTTCGCTACCTTTTTTAAGAATATTTTTTAAATGCGACTTATCTTCAAGTAATTTTTGAATTTCTTTACCAACCGGCGTTATTTCATTGATTAAAGCTTCAGCTAATTTTTTTTTTAAAAAAGAATATTCCTTACCAGCCATTTCTGAGATAATTTTTTCTAAACTACTTTTAGTTAATTCAGAATAAATAGTAAGAAGATTTAAAGCTTCTGGTTTTTTTTCTAATGATTTAACCTCTCCAGGAATTGAGTCGGAATCTGACTTTGCTTTTTTTATTTTTTTATTAATTTCGTCAGCACTATCCCTTAAATTGATTCTTGAATAATCAGATTCTTCAGATTTGCTCATTTTTTTTGTCCCTTCTCTTAAACTCATAACTCTAGAAATATGTTTAGGTATCAATGGTTCTGGTAAAGGAAAGAAATCTTTGCAATTAAAGTCTTTATTAAATTTTTGGGCTATATCACGAGATAATTCTAAGTGCTGTTTTTGGTCTGCTCCAACTGGCACATGAGTAGCTTTGTAAAGCAAAATATCTGCAGCCATCAAATTTGGATAGATGTAAAGTCCGACACTAGCTTTTTCTTTATCTGATCCAGCTTTGTCTTTGAATTGTGTCATTCTATTCAACCAACCAATTCTTGAAACGCAGTTTAAAATCCAAGCCAGCTCTGCATGCCCAGAAACTGAAGATTGATTAAAAATTATACTTTTATTAGGATCTAAACCAGTTGCTAAAAAACTTGCCGTGGTTTCTAACACGTTTTCATGTAATTGATTAGGTTCTTGAAAAATAGTAATCGCATGTAAATCAACAACGCAATAAATACATTCCATCTCTTTTTGTAACGAAACAAAGTTTTTAAGCGCTCCTAAATAATTTCCCAAATGAAGATTTCCTGTTGGTTGAACACCTGAAAATACTAATTTATTTTTGCTCATCAATTTGTTTTATAATTTTTAAGTTTTAATATTCCCAATAAATAACATGATAATAAATAAAACATACCCACAAAACTAACAATTGAAATTAAATAAACAGCTTTATAATCGTAACTATATTCTAAATAAACTGCGAACTTTTCCAAAGATAGAAGCAATATTGACGTCATAATGATTGTTGAAATCAATATCTTGATAAAATTAGTTATTAATTGATTTTCTAATAATAAAATTTTTTTACTATTTAATAAATAGATATAAATAAAAACACCAACCCAAGTTGAAAGCGATGTAGCTATTGGGATAATTACGAATCCAATTTTCTTAAAGAAAAAGACACTAATCAAAATATTTAGAAAGACAATAAATGAGGAAATGTAAAAAGGTGTTTTTGTGTTATTTCTTGCAAAAAAGAAATTTGATAAAATTTTTATTAATGCAAAGGCTGGCACTCCGTATCCAAAGAACTTTAATGCAGCCGCTGTCATTTCAACATCATTTGGAGAAAAAGATCCGTATCCGAATAACGCATTTACTATCTGTTTTGAAGCTAATATTAATCCAAAACTTGCAGGAATTGAAAATAAAAGAGAAAGCTCAAAAGATTTGTTTTGAATATCAGAAATTTTTTTAACATCTTTCATTTTAAAAGCTTTGGAAAGAACTGGTAAAGAAACAGTTCCAACTGCTATTCCTGCTATGGCAAGATTGATTTGGTAAACTCTATCAGCATAATATAAATAAGATACGGCTCCTGTTTGAAAAGAAGCAATTATTGTTCCAACTAAAATATTTATTTGTGTTACTCCTGAAGATAAGACGCTTGGTAAAAGTTTTTTAAAAAAAAACTTCACTTTATTACTTAACCTTAAGTTAAAATTAAAACCTGGTTTATAAAATTTTTTTGTTACATAAATCAAAAATACTAATTGTATAATACCTGCTAAAGTTACACCAAATGAAAGCTGTTTTGTGTAATCTAATTTATACATAAAAGAAAAAATTAAGCTTATTATCAAAACTAAATTTAAAATAATTGGCGCTGCAGCAGCGGCTGCAAATTTATTATTAGAATTAAGAATACCTGCAAAGAAAGAGGATAAACTTACGAATAATAAAAATGGAAATGTGATCCTAGTTAGTTCAACAGCTAAATTAAATGTGAATTGATCAGCTGAAAAGCCGGGGGCAATGATATAAATTAAATAAGGTGTAAATATCTCTACAACAGTAACTATTAACATTAATACTATCAATAATGAACTTAAAATGTCATCTGCAAATTTTTTCCCTTTTTTTTTATTCTCTATTTTTGCAGATGTATAACTTGGAATGAAAGCTGCGTTAAATGTTCCCTCAGCAAATAATCTTCTAAAAGTATTTGGCAATCTAAACGCTACGAAAAAAGCATCTGCAAAAATTGTTGCTCCAAGAAATATTGCAATCAAAATATCTCTTATATAGCCCAAAATTCTGCTGATTAAGGTAAAAAGACTAAATACAGATGCTGAGGATAATAGGTTCATAAATATTCTTAATTAGGCCATAAATTTTTAGTGAATTATTATTTTTTATATTACATACTCATTTAACTAAATGCCAAAAAAAACAGAAATAGATCACTATACTGACAAAGAAGCACTTGATTTTCACATAAAGGGAAAGTCGGGCAAAATTGAGATAGGTTCTTCTAAACCTTTAACTACAAAAAGAGATCTGTCGCTAGCTTATTCACCTGGTGTAGCTGCGCCTGTTAAAGAAATATCAAAAAATCCAGAACTTGCATATGATTATACAAGCAAAGGAAATTTAGTTGCAGTAATTAGTAATGGATCTGCAATATTGGGTTTAGGAAATCTTGGTTCATTAGCATCAAAACCTGTGATGGAAGGTAAGTCAGTTTTATTTAAACGTTTTGCTGATATCGATTCTATTGACATTGAGATTGATAATAGCGATACAAACTCAATTATAGAAACTATAAAAAATATTAGTGGAACTTTTGGTGGAATAAATCTTGAGGATATTGCTGCACCAGACTGCTTTATTATTGAACAAAAATTAAAAGAAACATTAAACATACCAGTTTTTCATGATGATCAACATGGAACTGCTATTATCACGACAGCTGCTTTGATAAACGCTTTAGATATTTCTGGAAAAAAGATTTCAGAGGTTAAAGTAGTCGTCAACGGTGCTGGGGCTTCAGCTCAAGCTTGTGCAAATTTATTTAAAAGCTCTGGTGTAAAAAATGAAAATATAATTATGTGTGACAGTAAAGGAGTGATTTATGAAGGAAGAAAAAATATTGATCAATTCAAATCTGCTTTTGCTGTTAATACAAAACTAAGAACTCTTGGGGAAGCAATGAAGAACGCTGACGTTTTTCTTGGTTTGTCAGCTAAAGATGTAGTTAACAAGGAAATGGTAAAATCTATGTCTAAAAATCCGATAATATTTGCTTGTGCTAATCCTGATCCTGAAATTAAACCAGAGTTAATTCAAGAAGCTAGGGATGATGCAATCGTTGCGACGGGCCGCTCTGACTATCCTAATCAAGTAAATAATCTAATTGGTTTTCCTTATATTTTCAGAGGCGCTCTTGATGTGAGGGCTAAAGCGATTAATGAGGAAATGAAAGTTGCTGCTGCAAATGCAATAGCTTTATTGGCAAGAGAAAACGTACCAGATGAAGTTGTTGCAGCCTATGGTGGAGATCGACCAAGATACGGAAGAAATTATATTATACCCTCAACTTTTGATCCAAGATTAATAAGTGTTATTCCTGCAGCGGTTGCTAAAGCTGCGATGAAAAGTGGTGCAGCTAGAAAAAAAATTGAAGATATAGAGCTGTATAAAGATCAATTATCAAATCGTTTAGACCCATCAATGTCAATAATGCAAGGTATTAACGCCAAAATAAGAAAAAATCTTAAAAGAGTAATTTTCGCTGAGGGCGAAGATGAAAATATGCTTAAGGCAGCAATTGAATTTGGAAGAAATAGACTTGGAATACCAATTCTAATAGGTGCAGAAAATAGAGTCAAAGAGCAGTTAAGAAAAATAGGTTTAGATGAAAATTATAAGATTCAAATAGTTAATTCTACAGATAAAGAAAAGAGAGAGAAATATGTCAAACACCTTTACAAAAAACTTCAAAGAGAAGGCCAATTAGAAAGAGATGTAGATCGTCTAGTAAGGAATGATAGAATTGCTTGGGGGTCTTCAATGATTGCTTGCAAAGATGCTGATGCAATGGTTACTGGAAATATAAGGCATTACGCTGCCTCAATAGAAAAATTAAAAAAGGTTGTGGATGCAAGACCAGGTGAAGAAATTTTTGGTATGACAATGATTGTTTCAAAAGGAAAAACAATACTCGTGGCAGATACTAACGTAACTGAATTGCCCTCTGCTGAAAGATTGATAAACATATCTAAATCATGCGTACGGATTGCTCGTCTATTTGGTTTTCAGCCTAAAGTAGCTTTCTTATCACATTCAACTTTCGGAAAACCTTTGTCTAGAAATACTAGACACGTAAGAGAAGCTATTGAAAAATTAAAAAAGGAAAAAGTTAACTTTGATTTTGATGGTGAAATGCAGCCTGATGTGGCCCTTAACCCTATCTATAAAGAGATTTATCCATTTTCAAAAATAGTTGGTAATGCAAATGTTTTAATAATGCCTGCTTTACATAGTGCAGCTATATCAACCAAATTAATGAAAGTTTTCGGTGGAGGCAAAACCATCGGACCTTTATTAATTGGATTAGGCCAGCCTATAGAAGTTGCACCTTTACGTGCTAGTACTTCAGAAATTTTAAACCTTGCGTCAATAGCCGCTTACTCGTCAGATGTTATTGATTATTCAAATTAAAATTTGGATCTACTCAATTCTGAAGCTAGATAAATTGAAGGAATTATTTCTTCAACATCATAAATCTTATTAGCTTCATTGATAACTTCCTTTTTTTCTTCTGCATCCATTGCAATTCCAAAAATATAAATTTTTTTATTAACTGTTTCTAAAGTGTAATTTCTAGCTTTTGTTTTTTTATTAAAGATAAGAGCTGTCCTTAATTGGCTGGTTATTAAAATATCTTTTGCTGTACTTTTAAAATTACTTTGACCTTTAATGGTTATAGTATTTTTCACAGCTCGAGCTCCATTAGTTTCCCAAGCCATTTTTGTTATCTTTATTTTTTCCTCTGGTTCATCCACTTTGCCCGATAAAAAAATTCTTCCATCAAGAACCTCCGATTGTATGGACAAAAAGTATTTTTTATCAGCAAGTGCTAATCTCGCAGAAAGGTTTTTTTGCATAATAGTATCATCAATTTGCATTCCAATAGTTCTTGGATCAAAAGTAATGTTCACACCTGCCCCGAATTGAGAGGCTGATGTACAAGACATTAAAAATAGTATTATTAGTAAACTAAAAATTTTTTTCATTCTTAATTTTTAAGCATAAATTATAAACTTTATTTTTGTTAATTTTTTCGGTTTCTAAAATTAAATTAACAGTATCTTTCAAACTATATTTCTTTAAATATTTTTTAATTTTATTCACAATTTTTTTTTCATCGAAGATTTTGGTGTGAGTATTTTTATCTGAAATTACTATTGTCAACTCTCCTTTAGTAAGAGATTTTGATGTTTTTAAATTATCTATATTTTCTCTGATAAAAGTCTCATGTATCTTGGAAATTTCTTTTGCTATTAAAATTTTTCTTCCAGAAAAGTACTTCTTAAAGTTATCAATATAGAAATCGTATTTCTTTGAAGGAATAAAAAACACTAGGGTAAATTTGTTCTGAGATAAATTAGCCAGGACTTTGTCTATCTCATTTTGTGTTTTTGGTAAAAATCCGTAAAATAAAAATTGATCTTTAAAACCTGAAACGCTTAAAGATGCAGTAATTGAAGAAACACCAGGAATGGGTGTTACTTGTATTCCATTTTTTACACATTCGTTTACCAATATTCTTCCTGGATCTGATAATAATGGAGTGCCTGCGTCTGATACAAGTGACAAAATTTTGCCTTCTTTAGAATATTTTATGATTTTTGCTAATTGTTTTTGTTCATTAAATTTATGGTAAGAAATTAACTTCTTTTTAATTTTATAATGACTTAATAATTTAATTGATCGCCTTGTATCTTCACAAAGAATTATGTCTGAATTTTTTAAGACCTCAAGAGCCCTTAAAGTGATATCATCAAGGTTTCCAATAGGAGTAGAAACAATATATAAGTAGTTTGAAAGTAGTTTCATAATGAAAAGTAAAATTTTATTACCAATTTTTTTTATACTATTTTTTTTAAATTCTAATTTATCAAGTAACGAAAATAATAAAACACTCAAGGTTGGATTGCTAGCACCTCTTTCAGGTCCGCATAGTGAAATCGGCACTTCTCTTCTATATTCTTTACAGTTAGCTTTGGAGGAAATTAATGACAAGAGCGTAATAATTGTACCTAAAGACTCAGGCTTTAATGATAAAGAAAAAATTGAACTAGCCATTGATGAAATGAGATCATCAGGTGTTAAAATCATAATTGGTCCAACTACTTTTGCAGAATTTGCTCTAGTTAAAAAATATAATGATTTAATATTTATTTCTCCATCAAATATAGACCCGAAGTTTTCTAATAATATAATTAGTATAGGAGTGAGTTTAGAGTCTCAACTAATTGCTTTAATGGAATTTATAAAAAAAAAGAAAAAAACTAAGACAATAATTATGTATCCGAAAAACAATTATTTGAAATTCATTGAGGAAAAGTTGGAAATCCTGAATTTAAAAAATATGAAAACTTTTACATACAGTTCAAACCCTGAAATTCTTACTGGTGAAATTGAAACCTTAACCAATTACTCTCAAAGAAAAAGAAGCTTGGAATTAAGAAAAAAAATGTTTGAGGATAAAGAAGATGATCAATCAATAAAAGAATTAGAGCGTTTGGAACAATTATATACTTTAGGAAACGTTAATTTTGACTCAGTGATTATTATTGACTTTGGAAACAATCTTAAAAGTGTTTTAACATCTTTAGTCTATACAGACGTTAACCAGGAAAATGTTTTGTTTACCACAATTAATCAATGGTTTGATGAAAGTATATTTTATGAAAATACTATTAAAAATTTATATTATCCATCAGTAAACTATAAAGAATTTAAAAAGTATAATACTAAATATTTTGAAAAATTTAAAATTTACCCGAATGAAATCACGATACTTGCTTACGATGCTTTGGGTTTAATTTATTACGCTTGGAAAAAAAATGGAGAGATTAATTCAATAAATGACTTTTCTTTTAAAAATGAAATTAAAGGTAAGATTGGAACTTTTAGTTTTAAAAATGGAAAAGTAATACAAAAATTAGATATTTACAAAACTGATAATAAAAAATTTATTAAATTTTAATTTTTTTTTTCATTTTTTTAAATGCAATAAATCGATGATCCATTTTAATTTTTCTTTTTTTTGACATTTGACCAAAAGTTATTTTTTCTTTATTCGGAATAAAAATTGGGTCATATCCAAATCCATTATTACCTAAGATTTTCGTTGATATTTTTCCTTTCAATCTCCCTTCAACACTAGTTATCTTGCCTTTATTCTTATAAGAAAGACTACATACAAAGGTGGCCTTTCTTATCTTTTTTTTTTCTAATTTTTTTAAAATAAATTTCATCGCATTTAAAAAACTGCCATGCTTTTTAGCCAAACGTGCAGAGTAAATTCCTGGTTTACCCTTCAATGATTGAATACATAATCCAGAGTCATCCGATATAACTGGATAGTTTACATATTTTGCGAAGAAATTTACCTTGAGCTTTGAATTAGAGCTAAACGTTTTGCCTGTTTCTTTTGGACTTTTAATTTTTAAAGAAATGGGAGATATTTTTTTGTATTTTTTTGAAATTAAATAGGCAATTTCTCTAAATTTTCCTTTATTATGGGTGCCTATTAAAATTTTTTTCATGTATAGCCTAGTAATTTAATAAGTAATTACTATATAGCAAGTTGAATGAGCTCAAACAATAAAGAAGAAAACATAAAAAAAAAACAAAATACGGATGAAGAAAGCAGTTTAAAAGAAGCTAAATCATCTGATGAGGGTCAAAAAGAGGAAGTTAAGGAAAAGACCGTTGAGGAAAAACTTAAAGTCTCAGAAGAAAAACTACTACGTTCATTAGCCGAAATTGAAAATCAAAGAAGAAGATTTGAGAAAGAAATTAAAGACGCTTTTGAATTTGGATCTTACAATTTTGCAAAAGAAAGTTTAGCCATTTTAGATAATCTTCAGAGAGCTAAAGAAGCTATTAAGAATGATGAAAAACTTAAAATTAACAAAGATTTAGATAGGTTTATAGAGAATATTAATATTATTGAAAAAGATTTAATTTCTATATTTGAAAAAAATAATATTAAAAAAATTGAGTCCCAAAATAAAAAGTTTGATCCAAATTTTCATCAAGCTATGTCAGAGGTAGAAGACGATAAATTAGATCCCGGCACTATTCTTCAAGAAATACAAGCTGGTTATTTACTTGGTGAAAGGTTATTAAGACCGGCATTGGTAAGTGTTTCAAAGAGAAAAAACCACAAAGACCAAGAAAATAAGGATAAAAAAGGATGAAAAATAGCCTTGTAGATGGGGAAATAACACCCATATCTAATAGCAAATAGGAATTAAATAATGAGCAAAGTAATAGGAATAGATTTAGGAACAACAAATTCATGTGTGGCAATCATGGATGGTTCTCAAGCGAAGGTTTTAGAGAATGTAGAAGGAGCTAGAACAACTCCGTCTGTAGTAGCTTTCTTGGAGAATGAGGAAAAATTAGTTGGCCAACCCGCAAAAAGACAGGCAGTAACTAATGCAGGCGACACTATATTTGCTGCTAAAAGACTTATAGGAAGAAAATTTGATGGACCTTCAGTCCAAAAAGACATTTCAAAAGTTCCTTACAAAATTGTAAAATCTGATAATGGTGATGCTTGGGTAGAAGGAAAAGGAAAAAAATATTCACCAGCTCAAATTTCAGCTTTTGTGTTGCAAAAGATGAAAGAAACAGCTGAAAAATATTTGGGGCAGTCTGTAACAAAAGCTGTGATAACTGTTCCTGCATATTTTAATGACTCTCAAAGACAAGCTACCAAAGATGCTGGAAAAATAGCTGGACTTGAAGTTTTAAGAATAATTAATGAACCTACTGCAGCTTCACTTGCCTATGGATTGGATAAAAAGGGTGGAAAAAAAATTGCTGTGTACGATTTAGGTGGTGGTACATTTGATATTTCAATTCTAGAAATTGGAGACGGTGTGTTTGAAGTTAAATCTACTAACGGTGATACTTTTCTTGGTGGTGAAGATTTTGACGATGCTATTGTTGAGTACCTTGCTAATGAATTTAAAAAAGATAATGGTATAGATTTAAAATCTGATAAGCTTGCTCTTCAGAGATTAAAGGAAGCAGCAGAAAAAGCAAAAATAGAACTTTCTTCAGCTGCACAGACTGAAATAAATTTACCATTTATTACAGCTGATAAAACTGGTCCAAAACATTTGAATTTAAAATTTACTAGAGCAAAATTAGAAGCTTTAGTTCAAGGATTGGTAGATAGAACTTTAGAACCATGTAAAACTGCTCTTAAAGACTCAGGTTTTTCAGCAGCAGAAATCAATGAAGTAGTGCTTGTAGGCGGAATGACGAGAATGCCTAAAATTATTGAGACTGTAAAAAACTTTTTTGGCAAAGAACCTAACAAGAGTGTTAATCCTGATGAGGTTGTAGCTATGGGCGCAGCTATACAAGGTGGTGTACTTCAAGGTGATGTAAAAGATGTATTGCTTTTAGATGTAACTCCTCTCTCTTTAGGAATTGAAACTTTAGGTGGTGTTTCTACAAAGTTAATTGAAAAAAATACAACTATACCTACTAAAAAAAGTCAGGTTTTTTCTACTGCAGAAGATAATCAACCTGCTGTATCTATTAGAGTTCTTCAAGGTGAAAGAGAAATGGCTGCAGATAATAAAATTTTAGGCAATTTTGAATTGGTAGGCATACCTCCTGCTGCAAGAGGAACACCTCAAATTGAAGTTACATTTGACATCGACGCAAACGGTATAGTGAACGTTTCTGCTAAAGACAAAGGAACAGGAAAAGAGCAAAAGATACAAATTCAGGCTTCTGGAGGACTTTCTGAAGAAGAAATTAATAAAATGGTTAAAGACGCTGAAGCAAATAAAGAAGCAGATAAAAAGAAAAGAGAAAATGTTGATGCTAGAAATCAAGCAGATAGTTTAGTTTTCTCTACAGAAAAAAGTTTAAAAGAGCATGGAGATAAAATATCGGCTGACGAGAAAAAAGCAATCGAAGCTGGTATTGCTGATCTTAAAAAATCTTTAGAAGGTACAGACTCAGAAGATATTAAGAAAAAAACACAAAGTTTAATTCAAGTTTCTATGAAATTAGGTGAAGCAGTTTATAAAAGCCAACAAAAACCTGGAGCTGGTAAAACCGAAGGTCCAAAAGATGCCAAACCTGAAGACAAAGACAACGTAGTTGACGCGGATTTTGAAGACGTAAAAGAAAAAGAAGAAGATAAAGAAAAAAGCGCCTAAGAAAAATAAAGGAGACGTCCTGTGGCTAAAAGAGATTGTTATGATGTCTTAGGTGTACCAAGATCTGCATCCAAAGACGATATTAAAAAAGCTTATAGAAAGCTTGCGCTTAAATATCACCCCGACAAAACCAAAGGTGACAAGACCTCCGAGGAGAAATTTAAAGAAGCGAGTGAAGCGTATCACATTCTCTCAGATGAAAAGAGAAAAGCAAATTACGATCAATTCGGCCACGCAGCCTTCGAGGGAGGTGGTGCAGGTCAAGGGTTTAGTGGATTTGATACGTCCTCCTTTTCAGATATTTTTGAAGACTTTTTCAGTGATTTTGGTGGAGGTGGTTCCACTAGAAGGTCAAGCAATAGAGGTAATGACTTAAGGTATGATGTAAGTATAGATTTAGAAGAAGCTTACAAGGGTATTCAAAAAAACGTTAAGTATACTACTTATAAATCATGCTCTTCTTGTTCCGGAAGCGGTGCTGCAAAAGGTTCGAAACCTATTAGATGTGACTATTGTTCAGGAAGAGGTAAAGTAAGAACTAACCAAGGATTTTTTACTGTTCAACAAACTTGTCCTCAATGTAGTGGATACGGAGAAATGATTGGTAATCCCTGTAACAAATGCAGTGGTAATGGAAAAGTACAATCAAATGAAAATGTAACAGTAAAAATACCAAAAGGTGTTGATGATGGTACAAGAATTAGAGTGTCTGGTAAAGGTGAAGCAGGAACAAAAGGTGGTTCTAGTGGAGACTTATACTTATTTATTTCTATAGATAATCACGATATTTTCAAAAGAGCTGACGAGAATTTGTACTATGAACTACCAATTTCATTTACAAACGCAGCACTTGGAACATCAGTTGAAGTCCCATCAATTGATGGAGGTAAATCTAAGATTAAGATTCCTGCTGGTACACAGCATGGTAAACAATTCAGACTTAGAGGAAAAGGGATGCCAGCTTTAAGAGGAAATGCTTTTGGAGATTTATACATTAGAATAAATACTCAGGTTCCTACCTCATTGACAAAAAAACAAAAAGAAATTCTTGAAGAGTTCAATGATATTGAAATTAATAAACCTGATCCTGTCATAAAAAGTTTTTTTGACAAAGCTAAAAAATTTTGGAGAAATTCATAATATAAATGAGCACTGATCAAATTATGTCCGCAATTTTTCTGATTGCTGTGCTAATTTTAATTTTACCCAATTTTCTTTCTACAAATTATAAGTTAAAAGAATTTTTAAAAAATTTATCTATTTGGACTATAATTACGCTAGTTATTATTGTAATCATTTATTTTATTAGTTTATGAGAAAAATAAATTTATCTATTTCTGGATGTATGGGAAAAATGGGTCAACAACTTATTAAATCCTCAAAAAATAATAGAAATTTTAAATTAGTTTCTTTAACAGAGAATAGATTAATAAATAAGAAAATTGCAGGGATAAAACCTTCAAGAAATAGCGCTGATGCATTTAAAAAATCAAATGTGATAATAGACTTTACTGTACCTAAATGCACATTAGAGATATTAAAAATTGCATCTAAATTAAAAAAAAAAGTTGTTATTGGAACGACAGGTTTTTCAAAAAAAGAAGAAAATTTAATAAAAAAGTTTTCCAGAGAAATTCCTATACTTAAAGCAGGTAATATGAGTTTAGGAGTAAATTTACTTGTGCATTTAACTGAAATTGCTTCGAAATCTCTAGGAAATAATTTTTTAAGTAAGGTCTATGAAGTTCATCATAAACATAAAATTGATTATCCGTCAGGCACAGCTTTAATGTTAGGTAGAGGAATAGCTAGTGGAAAAAATAAAAATTTTTACAATTTAATTGGTAGAAAATATTTAAATAAAAAATCATTTCCTTATTCAAGAAAAATTAATTTCAATTCTATTCGAAAAGGTGAGGTGATAGGTGAACATGAGGTCAGATTTTCTAGTGGAAAAGAAATTATAAAACTCAATCACGAGTCTTTTGATAGAGCTTTATATTCTGAGGGTGCTTTGACTGCTGCAATTTGGTTAATGACTAAAAAAGCTGGACTTTATTCTATGAGAGATCTCTTGAATTTTAAATAAATTAATTTTGTGAAAATAATAAATTTTTTATTAATTTTTTTATTTTTATTTTCTTGTGCAACACCTGAAGTTGTCACTATCAAAAATCCATCTGATGAGAAAAAAAATTGTAAAGAATTAGAGAATTTGGTGGCTGAAACCCAAAAATTTAAAAGGGATGCTTTATACGAAAAAGAAAATACAGGAGGAAACATGGCGAGATTGATTCTTTTTTGGCCAGCTATGGCTACAACCTTTTACAATGCAGATAAAGCTATTAGAGCTGCAAATGATAGAACCTATCACTTAGTAAATATTATGGAAAAAAAAAATTGTCAAAATGTCGACATTGTTAATTCAGAAATTTTAAAAAGCTCAACACTTAACGTTGCTGGTCAACTAAATATGTTAAGAGAAATGTTTAGATCTGGAGATCTAACTAAAGAAGAATTTACAAAAGCAAAAAAAAAAGTTTTAGAAGGTGAATAAAAAAAAAAAATCAAAAATTATTTTAAGAGTTCTAAATAAAATTTATCCTGAAGTTCCTATACCACTCAATTACAAAAATACATTTACTCTTTTAGTTTCTGTGTTGCTCTCAGCACAATGTACAGATGTAAATGTTAATAATGTTACAAAAGATATCTATCCAAAATACAATAAGCCAGCTCATTTTGTAAAACTTGGAAGAAGAAAAATTGAACGATTAATAAAAAGAATAGGAATATTCAGAGTTAAAGCTAAAAGTATTTTTTATTTATCGAAAACTTTAGTTGAAAAATATAAAGGTAAAGTTCCAAATACTTATGCAGAATTAGAGCAATTGCCTGGCGTAGGTCATAAAACTGCAAGTGTTGTTATGTCTCAAGGTTTTGGTTTTCCTGCTTTCCCAGTAGACACTCATATTCATAGATTAGCTCAAAGATGGGGTTTAACGGATGGTAAAAATGTTGTGCAAACTGAAAAAGATTTAAAAGCAGCTTTCCCAAAAAAATACTGGAACAGACTTCACCTCCAAATAATTTGGTACGGCAGGGAATATTGTAAGGCTAGAGATTGTTATGGAATTACTTGTAAAATTTGCAAAAGCTGTTATCCAAATAGAAAAAAAACCTGTAAAAACAAAGAAAGCTTAAATGAAAGTCTTAGGAATCGGCAATGCTATTGTTGATGTAATTTGTAAAGTTGAAGACAAATTTATCACTCAAAATAATTTAATCAAAAGCACAATGAAGCTTGTAGATGAAACTGAGTTTAAAAAACTTTTATCCACTCTCAAAATAGAAGAAACTGTTTCTGGTGGGTCAGTAGCAAACTCTATAGTAGGTCTTTCTCAACTTGGTGACGATGTAGGATTTATTGGAAAGGTTTGTGATGATGATTTAGGCAAAAAGTATGAAAATGGTTTAAAAAAAGAAAATGTAAGTTTTTTTTACTCAAAAAAAAAAGAAAAAATACCAACTGGTACTTGTTTAATATTGATTACTCCTGACTCGGAAAGAACAATGGTAACCTTTTTAGGAACAGCAGGAAAAATCAATGAAAATGACATTGATACAAGTGCGGTTAAAAATAGTAACATCTTATTTCTCGAGGGCTATCTTTGGGACGAAGGTGAGCCTAAAAAAGCATTTGAGAAAGCTATAAATAATTCTAACAGAGTCGCAATGTCACTATCAGACTTGTTTTGTGTCGAGAGGCATAAACCTCATTTTCTAGAGATAGTAAAAAATAAATTAGATATCACGTTTGCTAATGAGCAAGAAATCATGTCACTAATTGACGCTAAAAAGTTTGATGATGTGATCAATTTTGCAAAAGAAATTAATAAATTAATTGTTATTACTCGAGGAGAAAAAGGCGCTATAGCAATAAGTAAAAATGAAATTCAAGAATGCTCTGCAAAAAAAAATCTTAGAATTATAGATCTAACTGGTGCGGGAGATTTATTTGCAGGTGGCTTTTTACATGGAATAATTAACAAAAAATCTTTAAAAGAAAGCTTAGAAACTGGCACTGAAATGTCCTCAAAAGTAATTCAAATTATTGGCGCTAGACTTAAAAAATAATTTATTTTTTTTTTCTTTTAAAGCTTCCCTTGCCCTTTTTAGGTTTAACAACTCTTTTTCTATATTTTGATGTAAAAAGATCTTTGGCTATCTTATTTCTTTTTTTCATAGATAATAACCATCTTTATTATTATAGATAAAATTATTATCCATAAATTTATCAGCAATTTTTTTTCTTAATCTATAAATATGTGTCTCAACTGTATGAGTATCTGCGTCAGTAGAATAGTTCCAAACAGTAGACAAAATCTTATCTTTTGAAATTGGTCTTTTTATATTTAATAATAATTCAAGAAGTTGAACTTCTTTTTCTGTAAGAGTAATAAAATTATCTAATTGAGATAGTTTTCTTTCATTTTTGTTCAGAAAATAATTTTTAATTTCTATTGAAGAGTTCTTATTAAATTTTTTTTTTACTGCTGAATTCTCTACTATTAGGTTAATTTCTTTTAATGTCGCTGGTAAATTTAAATAACCATCAAAATTTTTTAATGTACCGCTTGTTTCTCCAGCACATATTTTTATATAATTGTTATTCTCAATAAGTTCCTTTTGTTTTTTATCTTTTAAAGCATCAATATGAAATAAAATAATATTATAATTTTCATTTATATTTTTGGATAAAGCGTTAAACTTTAAAAAAGGTTTTAATTCATCTAATGTCGATATGAAGGAGGCAGGACCTAAGATTAATACATTTAATTTATGCATATTATTATAAACAAAAATTTCTTAACTTATAAGAACTATAAAGCAAAATGCTCTGTAGGTAAAAGGGGAATTGGTTATAAAAAAAAAGAGGGCGATCTAATTACGCCAAAAGGACTGTATAGGATTAAGTGTGTTTTGTATAGAAAAGATAGAATAAAAAAAGTTATATCTAAAATCAAAAAAATTATTATTAAAAAAAATATGGGATGGTGTGATGATCCCAGATCCAAAGCATATAATAAACTTATTAAATTGCCTTCCAACTTTAGTTATGAAAAGTTATATAGAGAGAATAATATCTACGATATAATTTTAGTGTTAAATTATAATATGAATCCTATTATAAAAAATAAAGGTAGTGCAATTTTTATTCATGTTTCAAAAGAAAACTATAAAAAAACTGAAGGTTGCATTGGATTAAAAAAAATACATCTTCTCAAAATTTTAGAAATCATAAAAAAGAATACAAAAGTTAAGATCGTGAGCCAAAGATAGAGCTTCCAATTCTTACAAAATTTGATCCATGTTTAATAGCTGCTATATAATCTGCGGACATACCCATACTTAAATTTTCCAGAGCTAAAGATTTATTTAAAGTATTGGTTGTTTTAAAAAAATTATCTACGTTTTGGTCTATAGGAGGAATTACCATTAAACCTAAAATATTAAGATTAATTTCATTTACACAATAATTATAAAATGCATCTAGTTCTCCAACTGGTATACCTGATTTTTGAATTTCATTACCAACATTTACTTGTATGAAATAATTTAAATTTTTATTTAAGCTTTTTTGATATTTTGCAAGAGCGTCAGCAAGTTTGGGGTTATCTAGTGAATGGATATAATCAAAAAGCTTCACCGCATCCTTAGCCTTGTTTGTTTGTAATTTTCCAACCATATGAAGTTTCAAATTTTGATTTTCTTTTTTAGTCTCTAACCATTTTACTTGGGCTTCTTGAACTTTATTTTCACCAAAATGTAAATGACCATGATCTATTAAAGGTTTTATATAATCTAAAGAAAAAGTTTTGCTTACTGCGATAATATTAATTGGCTTATTAAATCCTAATGAAGTTATTTTAGATTTTATTTTTTCAAATCTTTCAATTATTGTGCTCATATGTTTACAAAAAAAAATCAATATTTTTTATTAATAGAAAATATCAAAGATATAGATTTTAAAAACATAAAAACAAGGAATAAATTTTCAATAATTTATAGAAATAATAAAAAGGCTGATAAATTAGAGGATCTTCTTAAATTTAGGCGAAAATGCAAATTAAAAGGCGTAATGTTTTATGTTGCTAATAATATCTCACTTGCAGTTACTCTAAATTCTGATGGTATTTTCTTGTCATCTTTTAATAAAAGACTTGATATTCTAAATTATAGAAAATTAAATTATAAAATAATTGGCTCGGCACACAATTTTAAAGAAATTATATTTAAGAAAAAGCAAGGATGCTCATTTATTTTATTGTCTAAGCTTTTTACTGTTGATTATAATAAAGACGCTCCGCATTTAGGTATTGTGAAATTTAATAACTACTCCAGAATTTTAAAAAAACTGATTCCGTTAGGAGGGATTAAAGAAAAAAATCTTAACAATTTAAAAAATGTTCTCTGTGAGGGATTTGCTATTTTATCTGAGGTAAAAAAAAAGCCGGCTAATATAATTAACCGGCTTTTTTAAATTTTTAACTATTGCTTAAATTAGAAAGCAATCGCTAATGAAATTATAGTTTGGTTTTCGTCTGAACCTTCTGTGTAGTCAGAATTGCTAACTTCAGCTTGAGCTACACCAATTGTAGCACCACCTGTAGTGTATGCTATCTGAATAGATTTTTGTTCCATTTCTACTTCAGTTGTAGTTCCAGCTGTTGCACCTGCAGCAACTGTATTTCTAGCTACTTTGTTAGATTCATCTATGTTGTAAGACACAGAAACAGCTTCATTTACATCAAATTGAATTCCGATGAAGTTGTTTTCATAGTAAGTGATCTCACCAGATTCTACTGCTGGTTGGTATCCACCTTCTACATAACCAACTGTCACTGGACCCATTGTGTATTTAGCACCAATGTTTGCAGATACACCTTCTTCTGTCGAAATAGCTACGCCAGTTTCGTTAGAAGTTTGTGCAGCATCTGCTTGAAGTGATAAACCATCAATTGGAGAAGCTGTAACGTTAATTTGCGTTAAGTTTCTTCCAGTTGAGTGTGATGCTGGATTGCTGTTAGCATCTTTTGCTGACATTTGAGCTGTATCGTTCATATCTGGCACATAACCAAGTTTGATTTGCGCACCGAATGGAAGAGCATCAGCTGGTGAATGGTATTGGATATTTCCATAACCATCTACATCATAACCAGTTTGGAAAGTTGCTGGAGAGTGGTAATCAAAACCAGGTCCCATAGCACCTACACCGTGCAATTCTTTAGACATTCCACCTTCTGTAATGTATAAACCAATAGCACCCATGTCAGTTCCAATTTCTAATCTAGTGTCATCGTTATTAGCTGCAGCGTTATCTAATTGTACTTGGTATTTCCAAGTGAAACCATTGTCTAACTCACCGCTAGCTGTAAAGTCTAACTCGTTAGAGATACCTAGTGTTTTTCCAGAGCCAGAACTATCACCTCCGATAGAGTATGTAGCTGTAGCGCCACCAGTTACACTCATTTCACCTGCGTAAGATGGAGCGATAACTAATGCTGAAAATAAGATACCTACTAATAATTTAGATATTTTTTTCATTGTGTTTCCTTTGTTTGTTTTAAATAAATTGTAATTACAATTTGAACGAAAATTACTACAATTGCGTTTTTTTTCACTATTTAAGGCTTTTTTTTAGCTTAATTTTTCATTATGTTGCAAAAATGTCACTATATTTTTATTAAAAATAGCATTATTTCAATGATTTTAATGATTTTAGTCTAAACTAATATATTACTTAATTATTACCTTTTTTTTATGAAAAACTTCAAAATTTTTATCATATTAATTACTAGTTCATTAATTCTGCTCACAAGCTGTAATAACAAAAAAATGGATCCTAATAGGCCAATAAGTGCAGAGGATAAAAGAAGAAAAAATATAGAGGAAGGTAGAGGTGCATCTATTGGATCAATATTAGGCTCTAGAAGGGGAACCAATTATGAATTTAGTACTTCCAATCCTTTATGGAGAGCTACTCTAGAAACATTAGATTTTTTACCTTTAAGCACTGTTGATTATTCTGGTGGAGTAGTAATCACAGATTGGTATTCAGAGCAAAGTAGCGGTGAGGCAATTAAGATAACAGTTAGGTTTATGTCAAATGAAATAAGAAGTGACTCATTAAAAATAATTGTACACAAAAAAAGTTGCACGAAAAGTCTTGAATGCACAACGTCACTATCATCGAACGACAAAATTAAAAATGAATTGCTATCTGTTATTTTAAAAAAAGCAGCAGTTTTTGGAAAAGAAAAGAAAAAGAAAAAATAACAGCGATGGAGAGATATAATTTTCAAGTAATTGAAAAAAAATGGCAAATAGAATTTTCAAAAAAAAAATTATATAGAGAAAAAGGTAACAAATTTTATTGCCTAGAAATGTTTCCGTATCCTTCAGGAAAAATTCATATGGGGCACGTTAGAAACTACACAATTGGAGATGTGATAGCTCGCTATAAATATTTAAATGGCTACAATGTTTTACATCCAATGGGTTGGGATGCTTTTGGTTTACCAGCAGAAAATGCTTCAAAACAAAACAATTTACATCCGAAAGATTGGACTAATCAAAATATTAAAAATATGAAATCACAACTAAAAATGCTTGGTTTATCAATTGATTGGGATCTAGAATTCTCTACTTGTGATAAAGATTATTACAAGCATCAACAAGAGATATTCATTGACTTTTTTAATCAAGGTTTGGTCTCCAGAAAAGAGACATATGTAAATTGGGATCCTGTTGAAAAAACTGTTTTAGCTAATGAACAAGTAATAGATGGCAAAGGGTGGAGATCTAATGCCATAGTAGAAAGAAAGAAATTATCGCAATGGTTTTTAAATATAACAAAATTTTCTGATGAACTTTTAGAAGATTTAGAAAAGTTAGAAGGTTGGCCTGAAAAGGTTAAACTCATGCAAAAAAATTGGATTGGAAAATCTTTTGGATGTGAAATTGACTTTCAAATAGACAGTGAAAAGGAATTTGTTAAAATTTTTACGACCAGACCAGACACAATTTTTGGTGCAAGTTTTATAGCTTTATCTGTCGACCATCCATTAAGTAAAAATTTTCAAAGTAATGGAAATTTTAATGAGTTTAAGAAAGAGTGTAACAAAACTGGAACGACCGAAGAAGCTCTAGCGCATGCGGAAAAAATAGGTTTCGATACTGGGCTTTTTGTAAAACACCCTTTTCTCGATAAGAAAATTCCAATTTATTTTGCAAATTTTGTATTGATGGATTACGGAACTGGAGCCATATTTGGATGCCCTGCACACGATCAGCGTGATTTTGATTTTGCTAAAAAATATAATCTAGGAATAATAAAAGTTGTTGATGATAGTAAACTAGGAGAGCTAGAGGAGGCATATACGGGTAGTGGAAAATTGATTAACTCAGATTTTTTAAACGGTTTAGATGTATCTGCAGCTAAAGAAAAAATAATTAGCGAAATCGAAAGTAAAAATATCGGAGTGAGAAAAACTCTATATCGATTAAAAGATTGGGGGGTTTCTAGACAAAGATATTGGGGTTGCCCAATACCAATGATTTATCTTGAAGATGGAAGTGTTGTTCCTGTTGAGAAAAATGAATTACCCGTAGAATTACCTGATGATATAGATTTAAACTCTCAAGGTAATCCATTGGAATCTCATCCAAAATGGAAGTACACGACTCATAAAGCTACTGGTGAAAAAGCAATTAGAGAAACCGACACGCTTGATACCTTTGTTGATTCCTCGTGGTACTTTTTGAGATTTTGTTCACCAAATCATCAAAAGTCTCCCTTTGATGAGGAAAAAATTAATTATTGGATGCCTGTTGATCAATATATTGGTGGAATTGAACATGCCATACTTCACTTATTATATTCTCGTTTTTTCACAAAAGGCTTAAATAAATTTAATAATAAAATTGGAATTTCAGAACCTTTTAAAAATCTTTTCACACAAGGTATGGTCTGTCATGAGTCTTATAAAGATAAAAATGGCAATTGGCTTTATCCTAATGAAATAATTAAGGTAGATTCTAAAACTGTTGTTAAAAAAACTGATAAATCAAAAGTCACAGTTTTTCCACCAGAGTCAATGTCTAAATCCAAAAAAAATACAATTGATCCTGAAATTATGATTAAGGATTATGGTGCCGATGCCGTAAGATGGTTTATATTGTCTGACAGTCCGCCTGAAAAAGATGTCCAATGGTCCGATAGCGGAGTTGTTTCATCAAACAAGTTTCTTCAAAAAATTTGGGATTTAAATTACTCAATAAATAATAGAAAAGAAAAGAAAATAAACCAAAAAAATGAGAAAGAGTTTATTTCAACTATTAATAGTTATATTAATAAAATAAATAATTCGATAAATGACTTCAGATTTAATGTCTCTATAGCTGCTTTTTATGAAATTTATAATCATTTTACTAGTTTCATGAAAAAAGATTTGAGCAACAGTACTCTAAAAGAATATATAATTAAAATAAATAAGTTAATGATACCTTTTGTACCTCATTTGGCTCATGAATGTTTAAATTTATTAAAATGTAAAAGTATAAATGAATGGCCCAAGATAGAAAAAAGTTTTTTAGAAGAAATAAATTTTGCTATTCAAATTAATGGCAAAACAAGAGATATAATTAAAATCAAAAAAAACTCTAAAGTAGAGACAATTAATAAAATCGTTCTTAGTGGATCAAAAGCAAAGAAATACCTTGAAGATAAAAAAATTATTAAAACTATATTTGTAAATAATAAAATAATTAATTACATAATAAAATAAATTATGACAAAAAAACTAAATATAATTATTATATTTCTTCTTATAAGCGCATGTGGCTTTAAAGTAGTGAAACAATCAGAGTTAAAAAATTATTATATTTCAAATGTAAAGACAAATGGAGATAAAAGGATCAGCTATCTAATTAAGAATAATCTTTTAAATTCAATTAAAGACCAAAGTAAAGAACCGCTAAACATAGAATTGAGTATTAAAAAAACAAAAGGAATTAAAGAAAAAAATATTAAAAATGAGGTAACTAAATATCAAATTTCAATCAATGTGATTGTCGAAATTAAAAATAAAGATTTCACTAAAAATGACCAAATAATTATAGTAAAAACAGGCGAATATATTGTGAGTGATCAGTATTCTAAAACTATCAACAATGAAAAAAAATTAATAGATATTTTAACAAACGACTTATCAGACGAGATAATATTTAAACTCTCTGAAAGGATTAATGATTTATAAAAGTTATACAATAGAGCAAAATATAAACACTTTTAAAAATAATATTGTTCTCTTTTATGGTGAGAACCTGGGGATGAAAAACGATTTTAAAGATCAAATTAAGAAAGCCAATAACAAAATATTTATAAAAAAATTCTCTCAAGACGAAATACTTGCTAACAAGAATTTTTTTTTTTCAGAAATTTTAAATCAGAGTCTTTTTGAAACTAAAAAGATTTGCTTTATAGATCAGGCATCTGATAAACTTTTAGAGGTAATTAAGGAAATTGAGAAAGATTTAGATACACAAAAAATTTTTATATTTTCTGAAATATTAGAAAAAAAATCTAAACTAAGGAATTATTTTGAAAAATCTAACAAGTTAGATATCGTAGCCTGTTATCACGATAATGATATAATTATACGAAAAATAATTCAGGAGAAGTTAAAAGGCTACACTGGTATGTCACAACAAATTTTAAATATAATAGTTGAAAATTGTAAATTAGATAGATCCAAACTAAATAATGAACTCAATAAAATTACTAGTTTTTTTACAAACAAGATTATTGAAAAAGAAAAGCTTGAGTTGTTATTAAATATTACAGTAAATGAAAACTTCAATAATCTCAAAGACGAAGCGTTAAATGGAAATAAGCTTAAAACTAACGAGCTAATTAATGACACAGTTTTAGAGGTAGAAAAAAATTCTCTATATTTAAGCTTGATAAATCAAAGATTAATCAAACTTGCTGAGATACAAGAAAAAAATAGACAAGATAATTTAGAAATAGCTTTAAACAATGTTAAACCGCCAATTTTCTGGAAAGATAAACCTGCTTTTTTAACACAATCAAAAAAATGGAATAAAAAAAAAATTAGAGTGATTTTAAATGAAACTCAAAGGGTAGAATTAAGAATGAAGTCTGACTCAAATGTGGATGGAAGTATTCTTATTAAAAAACTGATAGTTGATATATGCAATTTAGCTAATGCTTAGTAAGCAAATCAGAAATAAAATCAAATTGTTCAAGATCTTTATATTCAATAACAATTTTACCTGAATTATTTTTTTTATTCAAAATATTGACTTTGAGTCCAAGTATTTTTTCAATTCTTTCTTGAGCCTTTAATATATTGGCATCTATTTGTTTTCCATTAAAATTTCCTTTTTTATTTCTTGTTAAATATTCTACTTTTCTAGCGCTATAATTTTTAGCTACGATCTCTTCAGCAATAGAAGAAGCGTTAGATATTCCAATTAATGGTCTAGCTTGGCCAGATGTTAATGTCCCTTCTTCTAACATTGCAATGACATCTTTTGGTAATGTTAATAATCTTAACGTGTTACTAATATGGCTCCTGCTTTTAGACATTAATTTAGAAATACTTTCATGATCGTATTTAAATTCTTCGTTTAGTCTTTTATAGCCACGCGCTTCTTCTATAGGATTTAGATCATCTCTTTGAATATTTTCAACTATAGCTACTTCCAAAGATTCAACGTCACTTAAATCTAAAATTGTAACCGGGATTTCATGAAGTCCAGCTTTTTGAGCAGCAATCCATCTTCTTTCACCTGCAACGATCTCATATTTTCCATTCTCAATTTTATTTGGACGAACCGCTATTGGTTGGATTATGCCATTTTTCTTTATAGAATTAGCCAATTCTTGAAGCTTTTCTTCGCTAAAATACTGTCTTGGTTGATAGGGATTTCTGCTCAAATCACTAATTGAAACTGTGTTAGATTGCTTAAGTTTTTGTGGTTTATCTCTAGGTTTTTCATCACCAAACAGTGCAGAAAGACCTCTACCTAGCCCCTTTTTTTTTCCACTCATGCAGCACTCACTATTTTATTTTTAAATTCTTCAGCTAATTTGAAATATGATTTGCTTCCAACACAACTTTTATCATAAATAACACAAGGTAACCCATGTGAAGGTGCTTCTGACAATCTTACATTTCTTTGAATGACTGTTTTATAAACTTTGTCTTTGAAGTAATTTCTTGCTTCTCTATCAACTTCTGATGAAAGTTTATTTCTTTTATCAAACATAGTTAAAAGTATTCCTCTTATTGAAAGTGTTGGATTTAGGTTTTCTTTTATTCTATCTATTGTTTTTACTAACTGTGTAATTCCTTCCAAGGCAAAGAACTCTGTTTGTAAAGGAACTAGTAATTCGTCTGAGGCTACTAAAGACATAATAGTGAGCAAGCTTAAAGAAGGAGGGCAATCAATAAATATGTTGTCATACTTTTTTAATATCCCTGACATTTCTGAAGATAATAATTCTTTTAATACAAATGCTCTCTTAGAGTCACTAGCAGTTTCAACTTCTAAACCTGACAGATTTACATGTGATCCTATGATATCTAAATTTTGTATGTTTGTTTTTTGTATTACCTGACCAAGACTAATTTTTTTTATTAATAAATTATAAATATTTTTTTCTTCATCATTATTACTTTTGCCGAATCCTGTTGTAGCGTTTCCTTGAGGATCTAAATCAATAACAAGATTTTTTTGACCCATAATGGACAGTGAAGCAGCCAAATTTATTACCGTTGTTGTTTTCCCTACTCCACCCTTTTGATTTATCACCGAAATAGTTGTCGTCATTTTTTAAAGTCGACTAAAATTATTTTAGATTTTTCATTTGTAATGCTATTTTCAAGTTTATAATGGTATTTTTCCTTATTGAAAGCTTTTTTTAGATCTTCCTGTGCGTTTTCACCTTTTAGAATTATTAATTTATGGGACTTTTTAGCGATTTCACGTGAAACTTGTATTATTGTCTCTAATTTCTTAAAAGCTCTACTCACTATGTAGTCTGTATCGATAGATTCATTGTAAATATTACCGCAGATTTCTATTTTAAGAGATAATCTATCACTTATATTCCTCAAAAAAGCTCTTTTAACAGGTGATTTTTCATATAATTTCACGTGAAAGTCCTTATTTTTGTTAAACAAAGCTAAAATCAAACCTGGAAAACCAGCTCCAGAGCCTAAATCTGACAAAGATCCTTTCGAAAAGTCGATAAATTTTACTAATTGGGCTGAGTCAAGGATATGTCGATGCCAAATAACGGTTTCAGTGTTTTTAGAGATAAAATTATGCTTTGTATTCGCCTTAAGCAATTCATTTTTAAATATTTCAAGGTCAGATATATTCTCAGAACTAAAACCAAGCTGATTTAGGAGAATATTTATTGCTTCATTGTCCTGCATTAAGCAGTAGCTTTAAATTTCAGCTTTTTAATATGAGATAATAAGATAATTATGGCTGCTGGAGTGATACCGTCTATTCTGATAGCCTGTCCTAACGTTTTTGGCCTTATAGAAATAAGCTTCGACTTAACTTCGTTAGACAAACCACTTAAATTTTCATAATTTATATCTTTAGGTATGATAACTGACTCATCTTTCTTAAAAGATTTAATATCTCGCTCTTGTCTCTTAAGGTAACCCATATAGTGAGCGTCTGTTACAACCTGCTTTTCTATAGAGGCTGGAAAAAGTGGTATGTCCCTAAATATTTGCCTTATTTTTACCATATTTACTTTTCGTTGACCCATAACTTCTAGACACGATCTTTTGACCCCATCCATAGCAATTTTAATATCGTATTTTTTTGCTTCATTAGGAGTTAAGAATTTCGATTCTAAAAAATTATTTAGAGCATAAATATTTTTTTTCTTTTCTGTAAATATTTTTTTTCTTTCAAGTCCAACTAAATTTAAATGTAAACCTAGATCTGTTAATCTCTGATCTGCGTTATCAGCTCTTAAAGTTAATCTATATTCTGCTCTAGAAGTAAACATACGATAAGGTTCCGTAACACCTTTGGTTATTAAGTCATCAATCATCACGCCAATGTAAGAAGTTGATCTATCTAATACAAACTCAGATTTTTTTTTGATTTTTAAAGCAGCATTTATTCCAGCAATCAAACCTTGGGCTGCTGCCTCTTCATAACCAGTAGTACCGTTAATTTGTCCTGCTAAAAATAATGACTTAATTTTTTTGGTTTCTAAAGTGGCATTAAGCTCTCTTGGGTCTACATAATCGTATTCTATAGCATACCCTGCTCTTTTCATCTTAACCTGCTCTAAACCCTTGATTTTAGCTAATATTTTAAGCTGAATCTCTTCTGGAAGGGAAGTAGATATACCATTTGGGTAAATAGTATTGTCCTTTAATCCCTCAGGTTCAAGAAAGATTTGATGCTGTTGTTTCTCTTTGAACTTTACAATTTTGTCTTCAATGGAGGGACAATAACGAGGTCCAACACCTTTAATGTTTCCTGAATACATAGCACTTCTAGAAATATTATCACTTATAATTTTATGGACTTCATTGTTTGTATAAGTCATTCCGCATTTGATTTGTTTGTTATCAATTTTGTTTGTAAGGAAAGAAAAGTAATAATGATCATCATCAGCTGGCTGCATTTCTAAATCATTATAATTAATTGTGCTACCATCAAGTCTAGGTGGTGTTCCTGTCTTCAATCTACCTATTTGCATTTTAAATTTAGCTAATTGTTCACTTAAGCCTGTAGATGGTTTCTCATCATATCTTCCTGCTGGTATTTGAGTTTCACCAATATGTATTAATCCATTAAGAAAAGTACCAGTAGTTAATATAAGCTCCTTGGTTCTCACTTCTATTCCGCTTTGACATACAAAACCTATAATTTTATCTCCCTCAAATGAAAATTTAATAACTGGATCTGCAATTACCTCTAAGTTTTTGTAATTTAGTAAAAACTTTTGCATATGTTCTTTATAGAGAGCTCTATCTGACTGAGTTCGTGGACCCTGCACTGCTGGACCTCTACTTCTATTTAATAATCTGAATTGAATACCTGATTTGTCGGCTACAACACCCATAACACCATCTAAAGCATCTATTTCTCTTACAAGGTGCCCTTTTCCAAGTCCTCCAATAGCAGGATTGCAGGACATCTCACCAATAGTCTCTATTTTATGTGTAAAAAGAGCTGTATTTACGCCCATTCTAGCGGATGCTGCTGCTGCTTCACATCCAGCATGTCCACCCCCTATTACTACGACATCATAGCTTTGTTTATTCATAAAATGAATGTAACGCTGTATATCAGGAATACAAGAGGTATTTTATTTACCTATACAAAAGTCTTTAAATATAGATCCAAGGATTTCCTCGACATCGACCTTACCAACAATACTTCCAAGATGTTGTGTAGCCATTCTTAGGTCTTCTGCAGCAAGTTCAAGGTCTTTGGTTGGATCTTTCTTAAGAAACTTTTCTATCTCTTTAAGACATTCTTTAAGCTTAATTCTATGCCTTTCTCTGGTAATTAAAGCACTATTATTGGATGTGAATTTTTTACTCAGCTTCGCTTTTACTAAATTTATCAATTTATCGATATTATTATTATTTTTTACTGAAGCTAAAACAGTATCAACATCAAATTTATGATTTTGCTTATCTGAAACATCTGATTTATTTAAGACAATTATAGTATCTTTATTAATCATACTCTGTATTTCTTTATTAATTTTTTTAGATGAATTATCTATTACTACAATATTTAAATCTGCTTCTTTTGATTTGCCTAAAGCTAAAAAAATACCTTTTTTTTCAACCTCGTTTTTAGCTTCCCTTATACCAGCGGTATCAGCTAAAATTACAGGATAACCATCTAAATTTAAATAGGTTTCTATAACATCTCTTGTTGTACCGGCTTCATCTGAAACAATTGCCACTTCTCTTTTTGAAAGCAAGTTCAACAAAGATGATTTACCTGCGTTTACCTCTCCTGTAATTGAAACTCTAAACCCATCCCTAATTTTTTCTCCAACTTTATTATCTTCAATAATTTTAGATATTTCTGAATGAATATCTTTTATTGAATTGTGAGCATCTTTTAAAACCTTTTCAGGTAAATCTTCCTCACCAAAATCTATTTTAGCTTCTATAATAGCCAGAGATTTTATTATTTTTTCTCTTAAATCATTATAGTAATTTGAAGCATTACCTTGAACTAGTTTAACAGCTTGATCTCTCTGAAGTTCTGTTTCTGCGTGAATTAAATCACCTATACTTTCAGCTTTTAAAAGATCAATTTTATCATTTTGAAAAGCTATCTTTGTAAATTCACCTGGTTCAGCTAATCTACAGTTTTCTTGTTCTGAAAGTGCCTTCAATAAAGCATTGATAACAGCATTACTTCCATGGACCTGAAACTCAGCTAAATCATCACCAGTATAACTATTAGGCCCGGGAAACCACAATAATAGAGCCTCTGGGTCTATGACTTTATCGTTTTTTGGATCGTAAAATTTACAGTAATTCACTTCATTTGAACTAATTTCTTTTAGTTTAGTTAAATTCTTACAAACTTTAAGAGTGTCTTTACCTGAGACTCTAACGATGGCTATTCCTGACGGACCTCTGCCTGATGAAAGCGCATAAATATTCATTGAATTAAATTGATAAACCTTGATTAGAAATGAATTTGCTTATTTTTTTAAGAGTATCATTTTTCGAAATATTTTTCAAAATTGTTTCTTTAAAAGGGTCTAATAATTTATTTTGTTTAAAGAAATTATGAGTTAGATCAATTCCTATACCAGTAATAATATTCTCAGATTTTCTATTACTTGTAAATTCTTCAAGGGCAGGAGTGCTTTTTAAAGACATGCCTAATTCTGTGTAATATTTAAAAATTTTTTGTAACTTATTAATATCTCTTAATACAAGATTAAAACCTTGACCTGCTACGGGATGAACAGTGTGCAATCCTTCACCTAGAATAAGAATATCATTTTTGTAATATGTTCTTTTTAAATTTAGCATCAGCGGATAAGATTGCTGATTTGAGATCTTAATTTTATTTGTTTTTAAAACTTTGCAAATTTTTGATTTAACAGCTGAAATAGCATCTTTTTTTAAAAACTCTTTATTTACACTCCACACAAATGAAAAATTATTTTTTGAAAAAGGGAGTATAGCTAACGGTCCCTCTTTTAAAAAATATTGGGCAGTATTCAAATTCTTTAGGTTGTGTTTAATGTAACCAGTAATAGCGATTTCTTTATAATCTTTATTTAACGATCTCTTATCAATTATACTTTTATAGATTTTTGAAGATCTACCTAAGCATAGTATTTTAATATCATAACCATCTAAATCTTTTAATTCATTAATATTTTTTTGGAGAGTTTTTATTTTTTTCTTTTTAATTTCTTTAATTAGAATTTCTTTGATTTTATCATTCTCAAAAACGTACATGAGATTTCTACTATCCTCGTTAAAGTTTAAGAAATTCATATTCTGATCTTTTGTTTCGTAGAAAAGATCAATCTTTTTGGAAGGCCAAAATAACTTTTTGTCGAGTTTATCTATGACTTTATTAAAAAAATCATAATTAGTGGCAGAAATAGCTGTTGTTCGTTTATCTTTAGAATGCTTGTTTTTTCTAGATATTAAGTGGACTTCTAAACCTTCTAATTTATTTAACGCTAAAGCAGTCATTAAACCTGAAAGACCATCTCCAACTATGCAAATTCTCTGTTTTTTCATATTAAAATTTTTCTCACTTTCATAAAAATGGTAAAAAGTACGTAAAACGATTCGTTATGAATACAAACTTTTTAAATAGTGTAACAAATTTTTTAAAAAAACGAACCTTTGAATTTATAGGGTTAATCTTAATTTCTACGAGTATCGGTCTAGCAATAGCTTTTACGACATATTCGCCAGAAGATCCGTCATTTGTCTATGGTGATAGGGAATTTGAGATCAAAAATTTCTTTGGAATCTATGGAAGTAGTATTGCTGATTTTCTCTTACAAAGTTTTGGTCTCGTTTCATTTTTAATTTTGGCAAATTTCTTATTTTGGGGAATTAATTTAATCATTCAAAAAGAAATTAAAAGAATAGTTTTAAAATTATTTCTAGTAGTTTCATATTTAGTCTTAGGTACCATTTTTATTTATATTACCTTTAATAATTCGTTCTGGCTTATCGATAACGGTAACTCCGGTTTTGTTGGAAAGATTGGTTATGAGTTTTTAAGCACATGGTTTCCATATATTGATAACACTTACTCTGCTTATGGTTTGTTATTGCTTACTTTAATCTTTTTTATTTTTTCTGCTGATTTAAATGTAAAGAAAATTTTTACTGGAACTTTTTCTATAATAGCTTCACTGTTTAGAAGAAAAAAAAATGCTATTCCTGATATAAATTTAGAAGCAGATCCTATAGAGGAGAAGAGTGAAATCATTGAAAGACCCCAACAATCATTTTCTTTTGGTGACTTAACTCAATCAGAAAAACCAACAACTAATTTAAGATCAAAATATAAACTTCCAGCAATAGATTATTTAGACAAAAGTTCTACAAAACTTAGTGCAGCAGAATTGAATAAAAATCGTCCTGATGGTGAGTTTATGGAAAAAATTCTTTTAGATTTCGGTATTGATGGAAAAATTAAGGCTATTAACAACGGTCCTGTTGTTAGTTTGTATGAATTTGAACCAGCACCAGGTGTAAAAGTTTCCAAGATAATAAATTTATCTGAAGATTTAGCCCGAAATACTAGTTCAACATCAGCAAGGGTTTCGGTAATTCCTGGAAAAAATACAGTTGGTATCGAGATACCAAACGAGACAAGAGAGAGTGTATCGCTTCGAGAAATTATCTCTTATGAAAAGTTTCAAAAGAAAGATATAAAATTACCTATAGCACTTGGAAAAAGTATATCTGGCATGCCTATCGTTGGAGATCTTACGTCAATGCCTCACTTATTAATTGCTGGAACAACAGGTTCAGGTAAGTCGGTATGTATTAATACAATTATTGTTTCATTGCTTTACAAATTAAATCCTGATCTTTGTAAATTTATTTTAATTGATCCTAAGATGTTAGAACTATCAACTTACGAAGGTATTCCTCATTTATTAACTCCGGTAATCACCGATGCTAAGAAAGCAACATCTGCTTTAGCTTGGACAGTGAAAGAAATGAATAGCAGATACAAACTAATGAGTAAGGTGGGGGTAAGAAATATTGATGGTTACAATGCTAAACATAAATTAAAGATGCCTTACATCGTTGTAGTAGTTGATGAGATGTCTGATCTAATGCTTGTTGCTGGTAAAGAAATCGAAAACTACATTCAAAAATTATCACAAATGGCTAGAGCTGCAGGAATACATATTATTATGGCAACGCAAAGACCAAGTGTTGATGTTATTACTGGAACAATTAAAGCAAACTTTCCAACAAGAGTTTCTTTTCAAGTGAGCTCTAAAATAGATAGTAGAACAATCTTAGGTGAGCAGGGTGCAGAACAGCTATTAGGTAAAGGTGATATGTTATTCATGTCATCAGCAAATAGAATTGTTAGAATTCACGGCCCATTTGTTTCAGAGAATGAGATAGAAAAAATTGTTAGCTCCATTAGAGCGCAAGGTGAACCAGATTATATGGATGAAATAACTGCACATACAAGTAGTGAAGTTTCTTCTACAACAGAAGGAGACGGCGATGAAGACGAACTATATTCACAAGCGGTTGATATAATTAAATCAGAAGGAAAAGCTTCGACGAGTTTCTTGCAAAGAAAATTACAAATTGGCTATAATAGAGCAGCTAGAATTATTGATATGATGGAAGAAAAAGGTATTGTCAGTAAAGCAAATCATGTTGGTAAACGTGAAGTTCTATAAAATTTTCACAATATTTATTTTATTATCAGTAAATCTTTCTGCCGATGAAAAAGATCAAATAGTCACTCAATTAAATAATTTAAAATCATTAGAATTTACCTTTAATCAAGTGGTGAATGACAAAACTGAGAAGGGAAGTTGCCTTTTAGAATTTCCTGGAAAATTAAAGTGTGATTATTTTGATGACAAGAAAAAAGAATTAATAATTAATAAAAAAAGATTAGCAATTACACAAAAGAGGTATGACAAGACTTACTATTATCCCATTTCAAAATCTCCATTCCTAAATATTTTATATAAAGATAAACTATTGGAAATTGTAAAATCTGGAAAGTTAGAATTATCTGATCGAATTATAAAGTTAGTTTATTTAGAAGAGAACGAGATAACAGTTTTCTTTGACAAGAAAACATTAGATTTAAAAGGTTGGCAGATCATTGATCAGTATAATAACAATATAAATTTTTCTTTAAACATTGTCGCAAAAAATGATGTCTTTAAAAAAGGAACTTTTAAAATTCCAGAGATGAATTAAGCAACGAAATCGATTTCTTCTTCTTTAAATATTTCAAAACCTTTTGATTTATAATTTTGCAGCGCGTGTTTATGATCTAAGCTACACGTATGAACCCACATTCTCTCTGGATTCTTTCTCGATGCACTAGCGATTGCATGATTAACAAGAGTTGAACCTAATTTTAAACCTCTAAATTCTTTTAATACTCCTAAATTTATTAATTCTACTTCATTAGAACCCGGATGATATTCTTGTTCGTAATAACCAACAAGATCTTCTCCTTTTTTTAATACATGAGTTTCTAAATTTTTGTTTGTTACATAGTTAACCCATTCACTATCTGACCATAACAACCTATCTCTCCAAAAATGATCTAAACCTATTTGCTTGTAAAAAAATTTATTTAAATGAAAATTATCTTTATTGTCCAAAACAATTTTATAATTTTCAGGGAGATTTAGATCTATAGTTTTTGAAAAATCTTTAATCTCTAAAAAATATCTTTTAACTCTAGAAACCATTAGCTAACCATCTTTCCTATCTTTTCACCTGCAAAAATATGATAATGCAAATGAGGAACTTCTTGCCCTCCATCGCTACCAATATTTGTAAGAGCTCGGTAACCTTTATCTTTTGAACCAATTAAATTTGCTACATGTGTGACAGCTTTATTTAATTCAACTATCTCTTTATCAGAAGCTTTTTTGTTGAAATGATCTAAATCAACATACTCGCCTTTTGGTATTACTAATACGTGCACTTTCTTTTGAGGATTAATGTCATGAAAAGCTAAAACATGATCGTTTTCATAAACTTTCTTGCAAGGAATTTCTCCTCTAAGAATTTTTGCAAATATATTATTTTTATCGTAGCTCATTTTTGTCTTTTTTTTAGTTCACTCATGACATCTTCAATCTTGATATTATTAGCTTCAAGATAAACCATCAAATGATAAATTACATCTGCTGCTTCGTGTATTTTATTAGAGTTTTGTTCAACGGCCTCGATTAATTCTCCTATTTCCTCTTTAACTTTTGCAACACTTAAACTTTTATCGTTGAGAAGTTTGTTCGTATAAGATTTATCAGGAGAAGAATTTTTTCTCTCTCTAATAATTTTCATTAACTGTTCTAAGTTTTCAAGCATATTATAATCTTACTGATACATTCTTAGAATTCAAATATTCTTTGGCTTCTTTGATTTTATATTCTCCATAGTGAAAAATAGAAGCTGCTAGAACTGCACTCGCTCCACCTTTAACTATACCATCGTAGAAATGATCTAAAGTTCCTACACCGCCAGAAGCAATTACAGGAATATTAGTTTTATCTGTAATTACTTTTAGTAATTCAACGTCGTAACCAGATTTTGTTCCATCTCTATCCATAGAAGTTAATAAAATTTCTCCAGCTCCATTTGTTTCCACCTGTTTAGCAAATTCTACGGCATCAATACCTGTTTTATTTCTTCCACCGTGAGTAAAAACTTCCCATTTATTGTCTGAAATTTTTTTGGCATCGATAGCCACAACAATACATTGAGAGCCAAATTTTTTAGACGCCTCTTTTACAAAACTAACATCTTTAACTGCTGCTGTATTAATAGAAACTTTATCTGCACCGGCTAATAATAAATCAGTTATATTTTGAATAGTTCGAACTCCACCACCAACAGTCAAAGGAACAAAACATTCTTTTGCAGTTTTTCTTACAATATCAATAATTGTCTCTCTGTTTTCATTTGATGCAGTAATGTCTAAAAAACAAATCTCATCAGCTCCACCATCACTGTAAATCTTAGCTTGTTCAACTGGATCTCCAGCATCTTTCAATTCGACAAAGTTAATGCCCTTAACTACTCTTCCATTCTTAACATCTAAACAAGGTATAATTCTATTTTTAAGCACTGATTTCCTTCGCTAGCTCATCTAGTTTGATATCACCATCATAAATAGCTTTACCAACAATGATACCTTCAATTTTTTTATTATTTAATTCTCTAGCTTTCTTAATATCATTTATCGAGGAAACCCCTCCCGAAATAACTACAGGACAATTAGATAGTTCTGTAATTTTTACAGTCTCGTCAAAATTAGGGCTTGTTTTCATTCCATCTCTATTTATATCTGTATAAATAATTCTGCTCACTCCATAACTGTTGACTTCTTTTAGAAAGTCTAAAGTTTTAATATTAAGATTTTCTTTCCAACCTGATACCGAAAGATTTCCATCCTTTGCGTCTAATCCTAAAGCAATTTGACCTTTAAACTTTTCACAAGCCTCTTTTAAAAATTCTTTATTTTTAATCGCACCACTACCTAAAATAACTTTCTCGACGCCTGCATTGATATATTGCTGAATACTATTCAATGATCTAACACCACCTCCTATTTCGATTTTTATATCGTATTTACTTACAATTTCCTGAATGATATTTAAATTAACTGTCTTACCGGTCAGCGCTCCATCTAAATCTACAATGTGTAAATTTTTAAAGCCGTGGTCTTTATATTTTCTTGCTTGATCAATAGGTGAGGTTTTATATTCAGTTTTGTTCTCAAAATCTCCTTTGATTAATCTCACACACTTTTTGTCTTTTATATCTATAGCTGGGAATATTTTCATTATAGTTTTATAAAATTATCAATTATTTTTAGTCCAACTTTATCACTTTTCTCAGGGTGAAATTGAGTTCCAAACAAATTATCTCTTTCAACAGAACAGACAATTTTTGAAGAATAATCAGTTGTTGCCGAAATTACTGATTTATCATTTGGAATAAACTCGTAACTGTGTACGAAATACATATGAGATTTGTTTTTTATATCTTTAAATATTTTACTTTCTTTTTGAATTTCAATTTCATTCCAGCCAATATGTGGAAGTTTAAACTTTCCGCTTTGATTGTTGATTTTGGAAACTTTACCAGAAATCCAACCTAGTCCTTTTGTTTCCGCTTCTTCATAACCTACATCTGCAAACATTTGTAAGCCTACACAGATTCCTAATAGTGGTTTCTTGTCTGTGATTGCAAATTTATTTAGAGTATCTTTTAATCCGTTAATCTTATTAAGAGAGTCTACACAACTTTTAAATGAACCTTGTCCAGGTAAAACTATTTTATCACTAGATTTAATTTTCTTTATATCCGAAGTTACTTCTATATTAACTTTACCTTTAGCCACCTCTTTAAAAGAGTTAATGACTGAGCTTATATTGCCCGATTGGTAGTCAACAATTGTGACGTTCATCAATTTTAAATAGAGCCTTTGGTCGAAGGTATTGAGTTTTTAATTCTTTTATCAACTTCTAGAGCATCTTTTAGTGATCTAGCTAAACCTTTGTAACAAGACTCAATTTTGTGGTGACTGTTTTCACCATAAATATTTTCAACGTGTAAAGTAACACCAGCGGACTGTGAAAAAGCTTGGAACCACTCCTTGAATAATTCTGTATCCATCTCACCAAGTTTCTCAACAGGTAAATTTACTTTCCAAATTAGATACGGTCTATTAGACACATCAATTGAAACTCGACTTAAAGTTTCATCCATTGGAATCATTGTTGAAGCATATCTTTTTATACCTTTTCGGTTGCCAGCTGCTTTTTTAATAGCTTCGCCGATAGCTATGCCTGTATCTTCTGTAGTGTGGTGTAAGTCAATATGAGTATCACCTTTAGCACTTACCTCTAAATCGATTAGAGAATGCTTAGAAAGTTGTTCTAACATATGATCAAGAAAACCAATCCCAGTTTTAATTTTATATTTACCTTTACCGTCTAAATTAACGGAAACAGAAATACTAGTTTCTTTTGTTTTTCTACTGATTTTTGCTTTTCTTGCCATAAATTAACTCTGAATTATCTTTGATATATATATAATCGGTCATTTTATCAATAAATCAGATTTACTATTGAAGATCTAAAAATAATCTCCACATATAACACCATGAATACAGCTGAAAAGTGGCATGGAACAACGATTGTCTTGCTTAGAAAAAATGGTGAAACTGTTGTGGCTGGTGACGGTCAAGTTAGCTTAGGTAATACTGTTTTAAAAAGTAAAGCCAAGAAGGTAAGAAAAATTGAGAGTAGAGGGGTAATTGCAGGATTTGCAGGTTCAACTGCAGATGCACTTACCTTGTTTGAAAGATTAGAGGCAAAATTAGAAAAACACGCAGGTAATTTACAGAGAGCAGCAGTAGAACTAGCAAAAGATTGGAGGAGCGATAAATTTTTAAGAAGATTAGAAGCTTTGATGGCTGTAGCAGATAAAAAGCATAGTTTTATAATTTCTGGAACAGGAGATGTTTTAGAACCAGAGGATGGAATAATCGGAATTGGATCAGGTGGAAATTACGCTCTTGCGGCTGCAAAGGTGTTAACTGAAACTGATATGAGTGCTGAGGATATAGCTAGAAAATCAATTAAAGTTGCATCAGACATATGTGTGTTTACTAATAACAACGTTACAGTAGAAAAAATTTAATATGGCACCAACTAATAAAATTACAAATTTAAAAGTATTAAAAAAAAATGAAGAGAATTCAAAAGTCAGCGCTTTATCACCTAGAGAAATTGTTTCTGAATTAGACAGATACGTTATTGGTCAAAAAGATGCAAAAAAAGCTGTAGCTGTGGCCTTGAGAAACAGATGGAGAAGACAAGCTTTATCAGATGAAATGAGAGATGAAGTTCTTCCAAAAAATATTTTAATGATAGGACCAACAGGGGTTGGTAAAACAGAAATTTCTAGAAGGCTTTCTAAATTGGCGGAGGCTCCTTTTATAAAAGTTGAAGCTACTAGATTTACAGAAGTTGGTTATGTAGGGAGAGATGTAGAACAAATTATCAGAGATTTAATTGAAATTGCAATTGCTATGGAGAGGGAGAAAAAAAGAAAAGAAGTTAAAGCTAAGGCAGAATTGAAAGCAGAAGAAAAAGTATTAGATGCACTTGTGGGTAATAAAGCAAGTGTTGCTACAAGAGAGAGTTTTAGGAAAAGATTAAGGACAGGTGACCTAGATAACAATGAAATTGAAATAGAAGTTCAAAATTCCTCTAATCCTCTTCAAAATTTCGAAATTCCAGGAATGCCAGGTGGTAATGTCGGAATGGTAAATCTCGGAGACATCCTAGGAAAATCTATGGGAGGTAAGAAAGGTAAAAAGAAAAAAATGACCGTAAAAGAGTCTCATGACATTTTAGTTGCACAAGAATCAGACAAAATGATTGAAGAGGATAAAATTATTTTAGAAGCAAAAAAAGCTACCGAAGAAAACGGAATTGTTTTTTTAGATGAGATTGATAAAGTTTCCGCAAGAAGTGACAGAGTTGGTGGTGACGTTTCAAGGGAAGGCGTGCAGAGAGATCTTTTACCACTTATAGAAGGTACAACTGTGAGTACTAAACACGGTCCTATTAAAACCGATCATATCTTATTTATAGCATCTGGAGCTTTTCAATTAGCTAAACCTTCTGATCTGTTGCCTGAGTTACAAGGTAGATTGCCAATAAGAGTTGAGCTTGACGCACTTAAAGAGGAAGATTTCAAAAGAATTCTAAAAGAACCTGATAACAGTTTAATTAAACAATATATTGAATTGTTGAAAACTGAAAATGTAAATCTTGAATTTACAGATGATGGAATTGATATGCTTGCTAAAATTTCCGCAGAAGTTAATTCTTCTGTTGAAAATATCGGTGCAAGGAGACTCCATACTATTATTGAAAAAGTATTAGATGATATTAGTTTTAATGCTACTGACAAAGCTGGGGAAACAGTTACTGTAGATCGGAAATATGTCCAAAATAATTTAGGAAATTTAGTTAAAGATACAGATCTTTCAAAGTTTATATTATAAATTCCTTAGCTTAATTATTATTGCACCACTTCCACCGTCTATTTTTTCAGCGTCATTTATTGAAACAATAAATTTATTTAACTCTGAATTTTTTTTTATAAATTCGGGAACAGAATATTTTAATCTCCCTAAATCCCTAGACACATATACATCAGTATTATTAGAAGAATGTAACCCTTTTCCGGTAATAAGTAATAATTCTTTAAATTTATTTTTAATACAATGTTTTATAATTTCTTGAACTTTGATATTTGCCTCATCTAAAGTAAATCCGTGCAAATCAAATTTGTAGCGATTTTTTCTTTCAACTTCCTCAGGGACATTTTTTTTTTCTTTATCATAAATATCTGTTGGATTTTTTATGTATTCTTCCCAGGTTTTTTTATCTTTTTGGTTTGTGTCTTTTTTTTTAATCACTTGCTGATAATTTCAGACAAATACCAATTAGGACCTTTTTGCTTTATGTTTCTTGTAAATTTCCAGCTGTCAGTTACAAACTTAATTTTATCGGGGTTTCCCTCTATTATTTTGTTTTCTTTATCTTTCTTCACAGAGATAACTTCTGCAACAAATTTAACTGTAGCGAATAAATCATCTCTTACTTTCTCATATTTTTCTACGGAAGATTCTTTTATTCCAATAAATGTAAACTCAGATTTAATACCCTCTTTATTTCTTGATTTTATAGCGTCAGAAAAATTTGAAAACATATTTGATGATAATAAACTTTTTAATTTTATTAAATCGCCAACAGCAAATGATGTTAAGATGCTCTCGTAAGCTATTTCAGCACCTCTTAAAAACTCTTTTTTATCTTTTCCTTCTAAAATATCCAGATTTTCCTTAATAGGTTTTGTTTCATTTTTCGGTATGCTAAATTCTTTTTCAGCAAAAGAAGGGTATACTTTGGACTCGTGTCCTGTTTTCCTACCCAATATACTTCTCAATCGCAAGATGATGAATCCCGCTATCATACCCAAAAGAATTATATCTAAATAACCAAAACTATTACTCATAATTTGATAAATATACATTAATCATATATTTTTGTATCAGACAAATGAACCCATTTTTTATAATATTTATTGGGATACCCGCTATAGAAATATTCTTATTAATTAAAATAGGAGGCAAATTAGGTGCCTTAAACACCGTTGCTTTAATATTTATCACCGCAGTAATCGGTATTTATTTTGCAAAACTACAAGGAATTCAAACATTAAGGTCAGGTATGATAAATCTATATCAAAATAAAATGCCAATTTATGAAATTATTTCAGGAGCATCAATTGCTGTAGCGGCGTTATTGTTAATCATACCTGGTTTCTTCACAGATACTATCGGTTTTTTATTATTAATTCCTTTTACAAGAAAAATCTTGTTTAGTTTGACTTTCAAAAGTGGAATAAAAAAAGAAAAAGAAAATAAAAATAGGACTATTGAAGGTGAAATAATAGATCAAGAAAAAGATGAACTATAAAATTATTGGAAAATATATAAAGGAATGTAAATTTAATATTCCTAATCCAAAAACTTTTTTTCTTCTTACAAAAAATATCGAAAATTACAAAATAAATGTTGATATTAAAAGTATACAAGTAAAACAGAACATAATCGAAGTTTTAACAAGTCTAAAACTTTCTTCCGATAGAAATGATTTTGAAAAGATTGATGCAAAGATTATTTTTTCTGTGATAGTCGAGTTAAGTAATAATAAGTTAGCAAAAGAAGAAATTGAAAAAATTATTTTAATAGAAGTTCCATCAGAAGTTTACCCTGAGTTAAGAAGGATTTTTGTTTTTTTATTTGAAAATTCTGGATTTAAAGATATAAAAATCAGTAAATCTGTTGATTTTAAAAAATTATATCAAAATAGAAAAACTCAGTAGAAATTTTTTTTTAGATGAAGTTTCAAAAATTCTTTATGTTTTTTTATTTCATTGTCTGAAACATTTATTATTGCTTTACTATAATCCTTAGTTTTATTGATGCCTTGGTCGGCTGTGTTATTAGAAAGATTGAACTTAGGTTCCTTCGCATCTAATAGATTTATGTAAACTTCTCTTAATAATTCACAATCTAACAATGCATTATGTTTTGTTCTGCGAGATAAATCTATATTAAATTTTTTACAAAGTGCATCTAAAGAATTTGAAGTTCCTGGAAATTTATTCCGTGCAACTTCCAATGAGTCGACTATAAATTCTCTGTTAATCTTATTCTTTTTTAATGCATTCAACTCTCCATCTAAGAATCCTAGATCAAAAGGTGCGTTATGAATTATAATTTTTTTGTTTTTAATAAAATCCAAAAATTCATCAGCTATCTGGTCAAATGTTTCTTTGTCTTTTAAATATTCATCCGAAAAGCCGTGAATCTTAAAAGCTTCTTCTGGCATGGTTCTTTTTGGATTTAATATTTTATGAAAAATTTTACCAGTAGCAATTAAATCTTTGGTTTCAACACACGCTATTTCAACAACTTTATGTCCATCCTTAAAGGATAGTCCAGTAGTTTCTGTATCAAGAAAAACTTCATACATAATTTTTAATTATAGAGGATAAATTTTTTTTTAGAATATTTAAATTTTTTTCATTAACAACTACATAATCGCAGAAAATAGTTTTTTTATTATCTTTCATTTGCTTGTTGTTAAGCATTGTGAACAGTTTTTCGCTTCCTTTTTTCAACTTGAATCTTTTCAATCTAAGTTTTTTATTAGCTTTAATAAAAATTATTACATTGAAATATTTTATTAATTTACTCTCAATTAGAAGAGGTATCTCATAAAAAAGGAGTTTTTTATTTTTGTTTCTAAAAGTAAATACTTTCATTCTTTTTCTTACTAAAGGATGAATTAACCTCTCCAGTTTTGTAATATTTTCTTTTTTTTCTAATATCTTTTTTTTTAGAGATTTTTTTAGTTGCGCATTGTTTGTTATGTTAAATTTTTTACTAATTAAAGATCTAAACCGAGAGTTATTGTATATATCTCTAACAGCTTTATCAGCGCTAAATAATGGACCACGTTTATAAGACAAAATCTTACTAGCTGTTGATTTTCCTGATGCTAAAGACCCTGTTATACCAATTTTTATCATTACAGTTTGGAATTTAATAATTCTATTAATTTATCATCAATTTCTGGGTTAATTTTATTCCATAGATAAAAAGACTTTTGTCCCTGGTAAATAAACATATCGAGGCCATTAAAAACCTTTCTTCCATCTTCTCTTAAATATTTAAAAGTCTTTGTCTCAAGAGGATTGTAAATAGTATCGATATAAATAAGTTCATTTTTTGTATTAGCAAAGTCAAAATTAAAATCATCACCGTCTTTAAGCCCCAAGCTTGTGGCGTTTATAATTATATCAAAATTTTTAATTTCAGATTTTAGATTAGACCAGGGAATTATATTTAAAAAATTAAATTTTTTTTTTAAAAAAATACATTTTTCATTTGTTCTATTTGTTATAGAAATATTTTTAATACCTGATTTTTTTATTGATAAAATAACTGATGGCGCAACACCGCCTGCACCAACTATCAAAGCTTTTTTGTCTAATCTATTGTCAATTTCTTTAAGATAAGCGGCCTGCAATCCATACACGTCGGTATTTTCTCCAATTACACTGTCATCATTATCTAAAAGAACTGTGTTCACTGATCCGGTAAGTTCTGCATCATTAACTACCTTGTCGATATAATTAATAATTTTTTGTTTAAAGGGAAGCGTTACATTATATCCAGAAAAGTTACCTTGTTTTATTTTTTTTATTATTTCTGGCAATTCTTTATCTACAGCTTCTACAATTACATAATCAGCATCTATATCATACTTATTAAACCAGTATTTGTGCAGAACTGGCGATAAAGAATGATTAATAGGATTCCCGATTATTCCAAATTTTTTTTTCATTTATTTAATTCTCTAATATAGTTAATGATTTCCTTAATAGGTAGACCCATAATTGAATCTTTATCTCCTTTAATATATTCAAATAGTTCTAAGCCATCAGCCTCTATTTGGTAAACTCCATATGCCAACAAGGTTTTTGTATCTATCTTATTTAAATATAAGGATAATTCATTGTCATTAAAATTCTTCATTTTAAGCTCGGATGAGTCTGTGTGATTCCATATCATTGCTCCGTTTAATGAAATACATACTGAACTAATCAAAAAATGTTTCGAGTTATTAAGTTTTTTTAAAATATTAAATGCCTCCTCTCTAGAATTTGGCTTATTTATTAATTCTTTATTAAGTGAAATAACACTATCAGCACCTAGTACGTAACGGTCCGGATTTTTATTGCTCACTTTAACAGATTTTATTTCAGCAAGGCTTTTTGATATGGAGAGAGGATCGGCTCCTTCATTTAATAAAGACTCTTTTACCTCTTCTTCATCAACATTAGAAACTATAACTTCATTTTCAATATTATATTTGTCTAAAATTTTCTTTCTGACACCGCTTTTAGAGGCTAGTATTATTTTCATCTTTTTTTTTTAATCTCAATCATTTTTAGTATTGAAGCAGCCGTTTCCTCAACAGATCTTCTTGTAACATCAATAATAGGCCAATTATTTTTTTTGAATAAATTTTTTGAGTCTTCAACTTCTTTTTTAATAGAATTCAAATCGGTATATTCTTTTAGATTTTGGTCTTTCATAATAGCTACTCTATTACGTCTTATGTCCGATAATCTTTCTGGGTCAGCTATTAATCCAATTATACAAGATGTTTTGTTTGTTATTAGATCTTTCGGTATTTTTTGATCTAATACTAATGGTATATTTACAGTTTTATAACCTCTATTAGCCAAGTAAATAGAAGTAGGAGTTTTACTTGTTCTGCTTACTCCTAATAAAATTACATCCGCATCGTTAATATCATCGACTTTCTTTCCGTCATCGTGAATCATTGTAAACTGAATAGCCTCCATTCTTTTATAATAATCATCATCTAAAACATGTTGAGCGCTTGGTTTATGAATGGCTTTTTGATTAAGCAGCTTTGAGAAACTTAAAATTAAATTTCCTAGTACACCAAAACAAGGTACTGAGTTTTTTTCACTTTGATTAGCAAGATATTTGGCTAGTTTCGTTTCTACAATTGTATATAATATAATTGAATTGTCGATAAGATTACATTCTTTAATGATCTTATCTACTTGTTGCTCCGTTCGTATAAAAGCAAATTCTTTTTTCTCGTATTCAAAATTAGCAAACTGTGATTTTAATGATAAAAATATTCTATCAAGGGTTTCACCCGTAGAGTCAGACACAAGATATACATTGTATTTTTCGTTCATATCTTTGTTAATAAAGTTATAATAAATTAATGTTGTACATGTTTCTTTTAAATTGGAAAAAATAATCAACACTAATTAACATTATTTAAACAAGTTATTGATTGTTAATAATAATGTTTTTTTAATGTTTATAAAATGAATAAAATCTAAAAATTCAATAGAATATATAAAACTTATTAAATTCATCATGTATAAAAGTTGTAAAAATCGTTATATAACTAATTAACAGAGCCAATAACTATTATTACACTTATAAACTTAAATTATTAAATGAATAATCTTGAAGAAATATTAATAAATAAAAAAATTTGTAAATCTATCTGGTTTATGAGACAAGCAGGTAGATATTTGCCTGAATTTAGAAAAATACGATCTCAAAATCAAAATTTCATCAATCTTTGTTTAGATAGTGAACTAAGTTCTGAAATAACTTTACAGCCAATCACAAGATTCGATTTAGACTCTGCTATTATTTTTTCTGACATTTTAATTGTTCCTTATGCATTAAATCAAAAAGTAGAATTTTTAAAAAATCAAGGACCATTATTAGAGGAATTTAATTTTAAAAAATTCTTAAAAAACGATACAAATTCTTTTACTCAAAAATTACAACCAGTTTATAAAGCAATCCAAAAAACAAGGGAGAAATTAGATAAAAAAAAATCTTTAATAGGATTTGTTGGAGCCCCATGGACACTGTTAATCTATATGTTAGGTGCAAAAGAGAGTAAAAAAGAGATTAACTATAGTAAAATTAAGATAAAAGAATCTGAAATAAATCTAATTCTTGATAAACTTCACGATTATCTCTGTGCTCATATTGAAAGTCAAATTAATGCTGGAGCTGATGTAATACAAATTTTTGACTCTTGGGCGGGATTAATTTTACCGGATGATTTGTCAAATTATTGTTACACTCCAAATTTGAAAATCGTTGAATTTTGTAAAGAAAAAAGGATTCCTGTAATATGTTTCCCACGCGGCATAAATAAAAATTACAAAGAATTTAATAGTGTAGTAAAACCTGATGGGATTAATTTAGATTATGATGTTGATCCTTATTGGGCGAAGCAAAATTTATTAAACGTAGTTTTACAAGGAGGTTTAGATCCAAAGATATTATTGCTTGATGAAAATGAAATTTTTGATGCCACAAAAAAATATTTGGATATATTTAAAGACTTGCCTTATATTTTTAATTTGGGTCACGGTTTGCTTCCTGAAACAGATCCAAATAAAGTAAGTAAATTAGTTAAATTTTATAGAGAATACTAGAATGAAAAATGATCACCCAGAAGTAAGGTTTGGTAAAACTGGAATTTTGCTAATCAATTTAGGCACACCAGACTCTACAAGTTGGTGGGACATAAGAAAATATTTAAAGGAATTTTTATCTGATAGGCGTGTCATCGAGGTTAATCCATTGATATGGCAAATTATTTTAAATTTATTTATTCTCACTTTAAGGCCATCTAAAACAGCACATGCTTACAAAAAAATATGGAGGAAGGATACTAACGAATCTCCGTTGTTATATTTCACTAGAAGCCAAGCCGAGAAACTAAAAAGCAAAATTGGAAATAACAAGATTATTGTTGATTTTGCAATGAGATACGGAAATCCTAGCATTAGATCTAAACTGAGTTCTCTTAAAAGCCTTGGGTGTGAGAATATTATAGTTTTGCCTCTTTACCCGCAATACGCTGCAGCAACGACCGCAACAGTATGTGATGAAGTTTACAGATGTTTAATGAGTATGAGATGGCAACCTAGTTTACAAGTGATCCCTCATTACGAAAGTGAGCCTTTTTACATAAGTGCGCTTATTAAAAGTATAGAAAAAAAAGTTTCCACAATTAATTGGAAGCCTGATCTAATCATTTCATCCTACCATGGTATTCCAAAAAAGTATTTTGATAAAGGAGATCCGTACCACTGTTATTGTCATAAAACTACAAGACTAATGAAAGAAAAATACAAATCAATAAATATTGAAACAACATTTCAATCTAGATTTGGCCCACAGGAATGGCTCACACCTTATACAGACAAGACACTAGAAAATCTTCCTAAAAAAGGTGTTAAAAATCTTTTAGTTATCTGTCCAGGTTTTGCATCAGACTGCGTGGAGACACTAGAGGAAATTAATATTCAGGGAAGAGAAAGTTTTTTGAGTCAAGGCGGTGAAAATTTTGATCTTATCCCATGTCTTAATGATAGCCCCGATCATATCAACTTGTTTGAAAAATTAGTTACAAAATATATTTAAATGAATTTATATCTTCTATTTAAATCCCTTCACTTAATAGCAGTCATATCATGGATGGCTGGATTGCTGTATTTACCTCGAATATTTGTTTATCACTCTGAGGCTGCGCATGATTCTCAAAAAGATATTTTTAAAATTATGGAAAGAAAACTTTATAACTACATTATGATGCCAGCAATGTTGTTATCTTGGTTATTTGGAGTTTTACTAATACACAGTTTGGGGTTCGATATTTTTTTGGAATTATGGATGCAAATAAAGGTTATTTTAGTGATTATTTTAACTTATTATCATTTTTTACTTGGAAAATATCTAAATGATTTTGCAATAAACGAAAACAGTAAGTCTTCTAAATACTACAGGGTAATAAATGAAGTTCCCACAATTATTCTAATAGTTGTTGTATTTGTTGTTGTTTTTAAGCCTCTATAATAATAATAATAGGACTTGAATTTTTAAAAAAAAGTCATATATTTTTAATACTTTCCTACTAATCAAAAAAATTTCATGAACTTACAAGAATTAAAGCAGAAGAATCCAGCGGAGCTTATTAATGAAGCTGAAAAGCTAGGTATTGAGAATCCTAGCACTTTACGAAAACAAGAAATTCTTTTTGCTATTTTAAAAAAATTGGCTGAAAAAAATGAACAAATTACAGCCACAGGCGTATTAGAGGTATTACAAGATGGATTTGGTTTTTTAAGAGCAATTGAGTCAAACTATTTACCTGGGCCAGACGACATTTACGTAAGCCCAAGTCAGATAAGACGATTTGGTTTACGAACAGGCGATTCAGTAGAGGGAGAAATAAGAGGCCCAAAAGACGCAGAAAGATATTTTGCACTTTTGAAAGTAAATAAAATTAATTTCGATGAGCCTGAAAAGGGGAAAAATAAAATTGCATTTGATAATTTAACTCCGCTCTATCCCAATGAAAGAATAAAGCTAGAAGTTGAGACTACAAAAATTGAAAAAAAACCAGATAATACAGCTAGATTAATTGATTTAGTAAGTCCTATCGGTAAAGGCCAAAGATCTTTGATTGTATCTCCACCGAGAGCAGGGAAAACAATTATTCTCCAAAATATCGCCCAGTCAATAACCGCAAATCACCCAGAATGTTATTTAATGGTTCTATTAATAGATGAGAGACCAGAGGAAGTTACAGATATGCAAAGATCTGTTAAAGGAGAGGTAGTTGCTTCAACGTTTGATGAGCCAGCTTCTAGACACGTGGCTGTGGCTGAAATGGTAATAGAAAAAGCTAAACGGTTAGTTGAACATAAAAAGGATGTTGTAATTTTATTGGATTCCATAACAAGATTGGGAAGAGCATATAACGCGGTTATTCCAAGTTCTGGAAAAGTTTTAACTGGAGGTGTAGATGCTAATGCACTTCAAAGACCCAAAAGATTCTTTGGTGCTGCAAGAAATGTAGAAGAGGGTGGCTCTTTAACAATAATATCAACGGCTTTAATTGATACAGGTAGTAGAATGGATGAGGTAATTTTTGAAGAATTTAAAGGTACCGGAAACTCAGAACTTATTCTAGATAGAAAAGTTGCGGATAAGAGAATATACCCTGCTCTTGATATTACAAGATCGGGAACAAGAAGAGAAGAGCTTCTGTTTGAAAAAGATGATCTTTCAAAAATGAATGTTCTAAGAAGAATAATAAGTCCAATGGGAACAATGGATGGAATTGAATTTTTGATAGCTAAACTAAAAAATACAAAAAATAATTCAGATTTTTTTGATTCAATGAATAAATCTGCTAATTAAACCTACTGGATTGTGTGATTGTTCAAACTAGTTTCGTAAAGATAAAAACTGAAAATACTTTCAAGCGTTTTTACTTTTGACTCTAAAGAAATTGCTTCTAGCAGTTTTTGTTTTTCTTCATTTGTGATTGGCGCGATCATTGATAGAGTGTTAATTTTTTGAGTTTGATCTAATTTTTCAAATTCTTTCCAATTAAGCAGAAGTCCATTTTTTTTAAAAAAGGGCTTTGCTTTTTCCATTAATCCACTAGCATCAATTTCACATTGATCATTTTCAACTTCATTCATGAAATTATTATAGTCTACCTGAAACTCACGATATAATTTATTATTTGATATTTCTTTAACAATATTAAACCTTGTTAATCCTGTAAGATTGATCAAAATTCTACCGTCTTTACTTTTTTGATAATCGCTTATTTTACCTAAGCATCCGACATCGTAAACAGAGTCATTTCCTTTCTTGGATTGTACCATGCCCATCAATTTATCATTATTATAAGCATCGTTAACTAATTTGAGATATCTTTCTTCGAATATATTGAGTGGTAAATTAGTTTTAGGAAAATATATTACGCCGCTAAGAGGGAAGACAGGAATTTTGTCAGGATATTTTTTCATTAAAAATATTATATAAAAAAAATGAACTTTCTGATAGAGACATTTTATAATAGTTGACCATTGATAAGGCTCTATATTATACTAATTTAATTGCGGGCATAGCTCAGTGGTAGAGCGTCTCGTTGCCAACGAGAAGGTCGAGGGTTCGAACCCCTTTGCCCGCTCCATTTTTGGAATGTCAGATTTATCGAAAAAAAAGTGTGTAGCTTGTGATGGCAATATTCCGCCATTTGATATTAGCGAAATACATAAATATTTAAAAAAAGTTGATGGCTGGGATGTAAAAAACAACGACGATAAAAGTTTCTATTTAATAAAAGATTTTAAGTTTAAGAATTTCGAGGAAAGTCAAAAATTCGTAAATAAAGTCAGCAATATAGCCGAGGAAGAAAATCATCATCCTGATATTTTATTTGGTTGGGGTTATTGTAAAATAAAGATTTTTACCCATGCCATAAAAGGTCTTGCAGAGAGCGATTTTATTTTAGCGGCAAAAATAGATAAAATTAATGATTAAAATGTCTTATATTCGCGAACAACATTTTAATTTTTGCTTTATTTGCTAAATTAATAATCTCTTGATCTCTGATTGAGCCACCTGGTTGAATTATAGTTTTAACCCCAGCTTTAATAAGAACATTTATTCCATCAGCAAATGGAAAAAAAGCATCTGATGCAGCAATAGAGTTTTTAATTTTTGAGGATTGAAATTGTCTCGCTTTTTGAACAGCTAATTTACAACTATCTAATCTACTTGGCTGACCGGCACCAATACCAATAGTAGAAAAGTTATTACTCAAGACAATAGAATTTGATTTCACATGCTTACATACATTAAAAGCAAATTGCATCTCTGCTATTTCTTTTTTATTGGGTTTTAAATTAGTAACACATTTTAATTTTTTTTCATCAATAACAATATTATCTTTACTTTGTAGTAAAAAAGATCCATCAAATGATTTAATAGAAGAGAGATTTTTAAGCTTAAAATTAGTAATATTAATTATTCTTAAATTTTTTTTTTTTCTTAATATATTCAAAGCCTCTTTATCAAAACTCTTGGCAAGTATTACCTCTAAAAAATTCTTATTAATTTCAGAAGCTATTCTTTTATCAATCTTGTAGTTACAGGCGATAACCCCACCAAATGCACTAATCGGATCCGATGCATAGGCATTTTTAAAAGAAACCAAGGGTATTTTGTTTTCAGATACTCCACATGGATTAGCATGTTTAATGATCACAGTTGCAGATTTTTTTTTTAATGTGTCTAAAATTTGAAGAGATGCAAACATATCATTGTAGTTGTTGTAGCTTAGCTCCTTACCGTGAATTTGAGTAAATCCAAGTTGCTTATCTTCGTAGTCACTGACATATATAGAGCTTTGCTGATGAGGGTTTTCGCCGTACCTTAATTTGTGTAATTTTCTTCCAAAAATTGTTTTTCTTTCAGGGAACTCAATTTTAAGTTTTCTATTAAACCAATTTGCTATCATTGCATCATAATAAGCGGTCAGTCCAAAAGCTTTAGAAGACATTAACTCTCGAAATTTTAGTGATGTTTTACCTTTAAAGGCCTCTAATTCTTTAATTAAAAATTTATAATCATCTATATTAGTTATTATAGTAACGTTCTTGAAGTTCTTCGCAGCAGCCCTGACCATTGTAGGGCCGCCTATATCAATATTTTCTATTATTTTCTTTGGATTTTTTGTATTAGTAACTATTTTTTGAAATGGATAAAAATTAACAATAATAAGATCAATGTCAGGAAAATTTTGTTTAGACATTTCACTTTTATGTTTTTTATTTTTTCGATCATGAAGTATCCCAGCGTGAATTTTAGGATGAAGAGTTTTAACTCTTCCATCTAACATCTCCTTAAAACCCGTATACTTTGATAGTTCTATACACTCATATCCTAATTTTTTGATGGAAGCATAAGTCCCTCCTGAACTTATAATATTTATATTAAATTTTTTTAATACTTTAAGAATAGAAATTAAATTTTCTTTGTTAGATACAGATATTAGAGCACTTTTCACTTTTAATTTCATAATTAAATTTTCTTTTTAATCTCCCAATTAAAGATTTTATTTTTATTAACTAAATTACCACTGATTGTTATGCAATTACTATCTATTATTTTTTTTTCACCTAAAAATATACTTTTTTCTATATCAAGATTTTCTTCGTAAACAGTAAAAAGCAGAGATTTATTTTTAGAAATTTGAATTAAAGCACTATTCCCACTCATAGTTTTGATAACACTCAACTTTGGATTTATATGAAATCTAAAAGCATATCTTATAGGATATCCATCCTTGGCTTTAAAAATTTGATCTTTACCTTTGAGAAAGTTATTTTTTTTATCTACATATATCTCCCTTTTATGCGTGCACCCAAACTTCTTTTCATAGCCATCATTAGAGGCGGAGCATCCTATGCAGTAATCCTCATTTTTTGGTGCAACACCAGAGGATTTAAAGCTATTTTGAATTGAATTGCCAAAAACTTTATTGATCATTTCATTTTTCTCAAATTTAGTTATGGATGTTTCATTAATAGTTAAAGTTGATTGACACGCTGTAAGTCTACTTAATAATTCTGCTTTTTTTTGAAATGTGAATACCAAATCCTGAATTGGTTATTATTTTTTCTCCATCTAAAAAATACTCGAAAGACAATGGTCCGGATTGATACGACCTAGAGAATTTTTTTTGAGGAGGGCTATCTACATCTACAAGCACAAAGTGATTCTTGTGCTTTATTTTGAACAAACCTCCTAATGTATTATTTTTATTATTTGTTTTAAAATTTTCTAGATACTTTTCGAATTGTGATAAGTTAGCTGAGGTGGCTCCATTAAATAATGGCAAATAATTATTTGGGGTTTTGATAAAACTAATACAGTTTAAATTTTTTTCAATTATATCATCTAAAAATTCTGGAACATATTTTTGACTATCTTTAATTATCTCTCTACAAAATATGAAATATTTAGAAAAAAAAATTAAATCATTCGGATTTCTAGATAAAGGAAAGCCTGCTGAGTCAAAAAATTTTTTAATAACATTTTCAATTTCTTTAATTCCAAGATCATAATTTTCTTTATATTCTTTAAAAACGAGTCCAGTGAGCGTAATAGCAGTCAAAATTTCAATTTTTTTTGTAAGATTTTTTTCAAATTTTATATTTTTTTTCAAGTGATTAGTTTGGCTTACGATACAATCTAAAAAATTTTTTTTAAAATCAAATGTGCAATTATTTAAAATAATATCTGTGTTCAAAATCCAACTAATAATTCTCGCGCTTAAAGTTGAGGTTTCCCATATTTTTTTTTTATATTTAGAATTTTTTATCATCCAAATAAAAATAATTTTTTTTATTTTTTTATTATCAGTTTTTCTATCTAAAAGGTTAAGCCAAAAAAAATTATGCATTTGGTCAGCATCCTTTTTTTTATTCTCAAGCCAAAATATATTTGGATCGATGTCATTAATCTTAAATGTTTGGTCATTAGACGGTGCAATAATTGATAACAAGAATGGATTTGGGTTATAGTAGATTTGTTTTGGAGTAATGGATTGTAAAGATTTATTATAATTTTTAGATGAAAAATATAATTTTTTAAAAAACTTAACTAAAGTAATCTGGCATGCAATTAGATAAAAAATGACACTTTTCAGGCCAAACATCTATTAATTGTTTCTGAGAATTTCTATATTTTTTTTAAGGTCGCCTTTATTTTCTCTAAAAATAGTAGACCCTGACACAAGTATATTTGCACCAGCATTTTTTGCTTTTGAACAATTTTCGAAATTTATTCCACCATCAATCTCAATATCTACTTTTAAATTTTTTTTATTAATCAAATCTCTAATTTCTTTTGTTTTTTCTAAAACCTCAGGCATAAATTTTTGTCCTCCAAAACCAGGTTCAACACTCATAATTAACACTAAGTCAATTTGATCTAAATAGCCTTTAATTAAATCAACTTTTGATTTTGGTTTTAATGAAATACCAACTTTTTTGTTTTGATCTCTAATTAACTTAATTGTCTTAGAAACATCAGATGTAGCTTCTGGGTGAAAAGTAATGATATCCGCACCGGCGTCGGCAAAGCTTTTGACGAAATTATCTACCGGTGAAATCATTAAATGAACATCAAAGGTTTTCTTTGTCAGAGGTCTAAGTTTTTTTATCACCTCAGGCCCTATAGTAAGATTGGGAACAAAATGCCCATCCATAACATCAATGTGTATGTAATCTGCACCTGCTTTTTCTAATGAAATAACTTCATCACCCAATTTGCTGAAATCAGCAGATAAAATCGAAGGGGAAATTTTAATTGTACCGCTCATAATTTATTTATATTTTAAACTAAAACTTTGTCAAAAAAATTAAGGTCTTAGTTGAATAACTGATAAAGTTGTCTTGAAAAATCACTTTCAAGTGGAAATGCTAACATTCCCCAAACATCATAACCCAATATGTATGGCATTGCATAAAATCTAAATAAATAGAAAAACCAGGCTACATAGAGAGCTATAAATGGCCCAAATAAAAAACTAGGTGTGATAAATTTAAATAGATTAATTATTGGATTTGTATATTTGACGAAAACTCTCATAAAAAAAAATGTAGAGTCTTCTCTCTGAAAAATATTCATGAATGCTCGACCTATTAAAGTCCACATTATTGTTCCTAGAATGTAATCTAAAACAATTGCCCAAGTAGGTATCATATTTTTAAAGTATCATGATTTAGGTAAAAAAAAAGGGGCGAAAAAATCGCCCCTTTTAATTTTAAATAATTATTTATTAGTGTTGCTTACCAAGAATAGCCTTACCTGTAGGTATTCTTGTATCGTCTACCATTTTTTGAACAGCTGGACTTGGTTCTTTAGTCATTAAACTAACTACAACCATCACAACTAAACAAATTGGTGCACCGATTAAACCAAATCTTAAGTGGTCGATACCTAAGAATGGAGTATTTACACCACCGAATATTGGCACAGAGAATTTAGGGAACACCCACAATAAGTATAATGTTCCTGAAGCAATTCCCGATACAATACCAGCGATTGCACCAGCTCTAGTAGCTCTCTTCCACCATACACCAAGTACAAGTGGGAAGAATAAGCCTGACATTGCAAAGTCGAATGCCCAAGCAACCGAACCTAAGATACTTGTTAGCCTGAAAGAGGCTATGTAAGCACCTGCAGCTCCGATTATTACTAGAAGTACACGAGCAACTAAAAGTCTTTTAGCTGTATCAGCTTTTGGATCTATGATTTTGTAGTAAATATCATGAGATAAAGCATTTGATATCGCTAACACAAGACCGTCAGCAGTTGACATGGCAGCAGCCATACCTCCAGCAAACACTAGTCCAGAGATTACAAACGGTAGTCCCGCTACTTCTGGAGTAGCTAATACTACAACGTCACCTCTCATGAACCATTCGTTCAACTGAAGTATACCGTCACCATTAAAGTCTGCGATAAATACTTGTTTAACTTCAGACCATCTTTGTACCCATTCTATCGACTGAACTTCAGAAATAGATTTTCCGATAATTCCAGTTGGTAGATTTGGATCCATTAATGCCAACTTAGACAATGTCGCTAACATAGGCGCTGAAGAGTAAAGTAAGAAAATAAAGAATAGCGACCAAGCTACTGATTTTCTTGCTGCTCTAACAGAAGGAGTTGTAAAGTATCTCATTAAGATATGAGGTAACGATGCAGTTCCCACCATCATACAAATCGCTAACGATAAGTATTTCCAGACAGCCATTCCACCTTCAGGTACTCCAGAGTGAGTTCCAGAGATGTATTTCAATCCTCCTGGTACCCCAGCTGCTTTCATATCTGCGGCGCTGTTTTTAACTAGTCCAAATTGTTGTTCAAGTTCACCAAGTCTTGCAACTTCATCACCCAACATTAAGTGTGGGAAAATTCCTCCACCAACGTTTGAACTGATCCAGAATACTGGTATCAAGTAAGCGATGATTAATACAATGTACTGAGCAACCTGAGTCCAAGTTACGGCTCTCATTCCACCAAGCATTGAACAGATAAGGATACTTATTAATCCTACCCAAACACCTGCCTCGAACGGAATTCCAAGAGCTCTAGAAGCAATTGTACCCGTAGCGTTAATTTGTGCAGTCACGTAAGTAAATGATGCTATGAAAAGCACGAATACTGCGCAAGCTCTTACGAGATTACCACCGTATCGTGTTCCGATAAAATCAGGAACTGTGTAACAACCAAATTTTCTTAGGTACGGAGCCATTAAAGTTGCAACAAGCACGTATCCACCTGTCCAACCTACTAAGAAGGCCATATAAGTATAGCCACCAAAGTAAACTCCACCCGCTAAGGCTACGAATGAAGCACCTGACATCCAGTCAGCTGCTGTTGCCATTCCGTTAAATACGGTAGGCACTTGTCTTCCTGCAACATAGTAGGCATCTACTTGTATGGTTCGTGATAAATAACCGATTAAGGCATAGATCAAAACCGTGAAAGCTACGAACATCACTCCGATATTTTTAGCTGACACACCAGCTTGTTCCGCAATAGCCATCAATATGATGAATACTATGAAACCACCTGTGTAGGTCCCGTATATTTTAGGAAGGTTTTTTATAAAATCTCCTTTAAACATTAGTCATCCTCTCTTTCTGAGAAACCATGTTCTTCGTCGATTTTTTCTTGTTTATTTGCAGTCCAAAACAAAATTATCACAAAGGCAAGAAGTGAACCTTGCGCAGTCATGTAATATGCTAATGGATAGCCAAGAAAAGACATCGTGTTCAGTTCTGAACCAAACATGAAGATCACTAATGAGAAGAAAGCCCAAAGAACCAATGTTACGATCATATGGTTTTTGGTCTTATTCCAATATGCGTCTTTATTTGACATATTTCCCCCTATTATTTTTAACTTTTTACGTAAAAAGTATTATTAGTTGTAGGAACCTTACCCATTATGAGTTTAATTTAAAGAGAAAAAAGGACCCTAAAACCAATATGAAATGCTATAAGTTAAGTAAAATAAGGGTTTTTAAAATACAACGTGAAATTGAATCTTGAAAAACTTAGAATCACTATAAAAACTATGGGGGAATATTTATTCCCTATTGAAAAGGTTACGAGTTATTTTAAAAGCATAAAATCTAAAAACGATCTTCAAAAATTTATTCAACAAAGATCAGCTCACGTTGCTCAAACAACTTTGTACGGATACTTAAAGACTAGGATAGGTGTAAAATATACTGCGATGGTTGAAGATGAGGTTTTTTCTAAATCAATTAACATCGCAAAATGGAATATTTATATGGTTGCAGTTGCGGACTGCACCTTTTACGTTTTTTCGTATTTAATGGCAGAAAAAAATCTAAAAGAAAATGATTGTAAGCAAATTTATTTAGATATTATAGAAAAAGAGAAAGCAAATGGTTTGAGCGAGGAAATTCACTTAAAAGCAAAGCAAGAATTTTTAAACCGAAGCGAAAAAATAGATTTTCAAAAATATTACTTAGATAATCCGTTTAAGGAAAGTTGTATGGCGCTTTATAATTGGGCTCCTATCGCAGATGAATTGAAGATTCTAGATAAAGAAATAGTTTTAAATTCAATGAGATTAAAGTGGAATTTAAAAATTGATGAATTTAAAAAGTTAACTAAAAATTTAAATTTTAATTAGTCTCTATTTAGCCTATTTTCAACTAACGAAGTCACAACACTTGGATCAGCTAAAGTTGTAGTATCACCAAGATTATCAGGCTCATTAGCTGCAATTTTTCTTAAAATTCTTCTCATGATTTTACCAGATCTAGTTTTAGGTAGTCCCGGTGCAAATTGGATTACGTCTGGATAACAAATGGGACCAATTTGTTTTCTCACCCATTGTTTTAAATCTCTTTCTAAATCACCTGTAGGTTTCTCATCAGCGTTAAGTGTTACATAGCAGTATAGACCATTGCCTTTAATACTATGAGGAAAACCAACTACAGCAGCTTCGGCTACTTTAGGATGTGCTACAAATGCACTTTCGATTTCAGCAGTACCAAGATTATGTCCTGAAACAATGATTACATCATCTACCCTACCTGTTATCCAATAGTAACCGTCTTTATCTCTTCGACAACCATCACCAGTGAAGTATTTTCCATCAAATTGAGAAAAGTAAGTATCTATGAATCTTTGATGATCACCATACACAGTTCTCATTTGCCCCGGCCAAGAACTGGCCATACACAATCTTCCTTGTCCTTCTCCCTTTATAATTTTTCCGTCTTTATCTACTAGAACAGGTTTAATTCCATAGAACGGCTTTGTTGCTGAGCCTGGTTTTAAATCTATAGCCCCTGGCTGAGGTGCGATTAATATTCCTCCTGTTTCTGTTTGCCACCATGTATCAACTATTGGACATCTAGAATCTCCTACTGTCTTATAATACCATAACCAAGCTTCGGGGTTTATTGGTTCGCCTACAGTACCCAATAATTTTAAAGATTTTCTGCTAGTTTTTTTTACCGGCCCATCTCCTTCTCTCATTAAAGCTCGAATAGCTGTAGGAGCAGTGTAAAAAATATTTACTTTGTATTTATCTACGATTTGCCACCATCTTGAATTATCAGGATAGTTAGGAACTCCTTCAAACATTATAGTAGTTGCACCATTAGCTAGTGGACCATAAACAATATAACTATGACCAGTCACCCAACCTATATCTGCAGTACACCAATAAATATCATTAGGTTTATAATCAAAAATGTATTGATGTGTCATTGAAGCATAAACCATATACCCACCTGTTGTATGTAAAACTCCTTTTGGCTTTCCAGTAGAACCTGATGTATATAAAATAAATAAAGGATCTTCAGCACTCATTTCTTCAGGATCACATTTTGTTGGAACAGACGAAATTAATTTTTTGTATGAAATGTCTCTTTCATTATTCCAATTCACTTGATTTCCTGTGCGTTCTACAACTACACATTTCTTAACGTTTGGACATTGATCTAAGGCCTCATCTGCTATTTTTTTCAAAGGAATAATTTTTCCACCTCTAACCCCTTCATCTGCAGTGATAAGATACTCTGATTCACAATCGGTTATTCTTGTCGCGATAGAGTCTGGAGAAAAACCACCAAAAATAATTGAGTGAACCGCACCTATTCTTGCACAAGCAAGCATTATATATGCGAGCTCGGGTATCATCGTAAGATAAATTGTAACTCTATCTCCTTTTTGAACACCTAAACTTTTTAAACCATTTGCTGCTTTACAAACATTATGATGTAGTTCCTTATAAGAAATTTTTTTAGAGTCTGCTGGGTCATCACCTACCCAAATTATTGCAGTTTTGCTGGGATTTTTTTTTAAGTGTCGATCGATACAATTTGCTGAGGCGTTCAATGTACCATCGTAAAACCATTTAATTTTCACTTCATCTTTGCTGTATTTAACGTCCTTGATTTTAGTATATTTTTTTATCCAAGTAATTCTTTTTCCCTCTTTAGCCCAAAATTTATCATTCTCTTTAATAGAGAGTTTATATTTCTTTTTATATTTAGACTCATTAACATAGGCATGGTTTGCCCAGCTATCCGAAACTTTTACTATTGATCTACCTTCACCATCTTCTAATAATTTAGGTGCTTTAAAGTTTAACTTTCTAGGTTTTGCTTTTCGTAGTCTAGATTTAGATTTCTTCCTTCTTTTTGATTTTACTTTTCTAGACTTTCTTTTAAATCTAACAATTTTTTTAGACTTTTTTCTTTTAGTCTTCTTTTTTTTAGATGATTTTTTTTTCTTTTTTCTTCTCTTAGCCACAATTTCTCCTAGTTAGTATTTATTTTACCCATCTTATAAATAATTTTCCAGCTTTTAAAATCAATTGGCATTACTGACAATCTACTCTGTTTAATAAGTGGTAAATGAGAAATAGTCTTTGTTTTTTTAATTTTTTCAAGTGATACTGGGTATTTTAGATGCTCTTGAAACCTAACCTGGACGGCTACAAATTTTTTTTTTTTATCAGTTTTATCAATAAATGCCTCTTTAATTACTTTTACAACACCCACAATTTCTTTCCCAATATTTGAATGATAAAAGAAGCAAAGATCACCTAGCTTCATTGCTTTTAAATTATTAGCTGCTTGATAGTTTCTAACACCATCCCAAGTCGCACCTTTTTTTCCAGCTTTTTTTTGTTGTTCAATTGACCAAACGTCAGGTTCAGATTTCATTAACCAATATTGCATTACAATTTTAATCCTGGTCCTTTCATGTAAGGGGCGTTCTTATCAAGAGGCCACCTTGATTTTGCGGAAATAGTGATATCATCAATCATATTTTTTTTAAATCTCTGAATGCCTGCCCAAGCAATCATTGCAGCGTTATCACCACAAAACTTTAGATCTGGATAAACAGTTTCAAAGTTTATTTCATCCGATAAAGTTGATAAATTTTTTCTTATTGTTTTGTTAGCTGCAACACCACCGGCTACAATTAGCTGAAACTTTTCTTCTTTAGTTTTATCTCTAAACATTTCAACAGCCACTTTAGTTTTTTTGTAAAGAATTCTATTAATTGTATTTTGAAAAGAGGCCGCCAAATTGTACCTCAACTTTTCTTCCCCATTAATTTTTTTAGACTCCCTTAGAACTGCTGTTTTAAGACCCGCAAAGGATAAGTTGCATCCCGCTTTATTTATTATTGGTTCAGGAAGTTTAAAAAAGTTTTTGTCTCCTAATTTTGCAAATTTTTCAACACTCGGCCCACCTGGATAACCCAGGTCCAAAATTTTTGCAGTCTTATCAAACGCTTCACCCAAAGCATCGTCGATTGTTGTTCCTAATTGTTCGTATTCATTTACATCTTTAACTATTAAAAATTGAGTATGACCCCCTGAAATTAATAATAATAGATAAGGAAATTTAATTTTTTTTTCTAAGCCAGGACTTAATGCATGTCCTTCTAAATGATTTACTCCAATAAAAGGTTTATTAGAAAATGCAGCGATTGATTTTCCAATATTTAATCCTACAGTTAAACAAACTATTAAACCAGGTCCAGCAGTTGCTGCAACCCCATCAACTTCATCGATAGATATTTTGCTTTCTTTTAAAGCTGTATCAATAATGTATTCAATATTTTCCAAATGAGCTCTAGCAGCTAACTCAGGTACAACGCCACCAAATTTTTTATGTTCCTCGATCTGACTTGACACTATATTAGATAGAACATCTCCGGTTCCTTTGTCATTTTCTCTTATGACCGCAGCAGCTGTTTCATCGCAACTGGTTTCTATTCCAAGAAAAGTTATTTTTTTTGCCATTATATGTTCAATTAATTAAATAGTATAATTTAGATCTTTCAAATATATAATCAATTTATGACTAAAATTACAATTGGTGCCAGAGGAAGCAAGCTTTCAATTGCTTATGTTGAAAAAGTGAAAAAGCTTTTAATTCAAAAAAATACTGATTTGAAAGAAGAAAATATAGATTTTAAAGCTATCAAAACTTCTGGTGATATTAATCAAAATGAAAAATTGTCTGAAATAGGTGGCAAAAATCTATTTTGCAAGGAAATTGAAGAGAAACTTTTGAAAAAAGAAATTGATATTGCTGTTCACTCCTTAAAAGATATGGAATCCGTAGAAGACAGCAACCTAGTAATTGGCGCATATATCAAAAGAAACGATTATAGAGATGTAATTATAAGTAATAAGATTAAAAGCTTAGAAGATCTTAAAGGCAAAATAGTTATCGGCTCAAGTTCTAAAAGAAGGGAATTACAGCTTAAAAAAATTAATAAAAATATTTCTGTGACAAGCATGAGAGGAAATATTGATACTAGAATTAAAAAACTCGAGGAAGGCAAGTTAGATGGGATAATTTTAGCTGCAGCAGGAGTCAAAAGTTTAAATTTAGCTAATAAAATAGGTTTATCATTTAAAACTGAAGAAGTTTTGCCTGCAGTGGGACAAGGTATAATAGCTGTTCAATGTAACAAAAATGATAATGTAATTAAAAATCTTTTGAGAAATATTAATGATACAGAAACTGAAGCATGTGCAAAATCTGAACGTGCAATGCTGCAAGCAATTGAAGGTGATTGCGAAACAGCTGTTGGTGGTTTAGCAATAATAGAGAGTAATAATCTTAAATTGACAGCTCAATTATTTTCAGATTCAGGATTGAAAAGTTACGAGTATGAGATGATCGGCAAAACTAGTGAGGCAGTAAATATTGGGAAATCAGTAGGGGAAGAATTATTAAAACTTGCAGGATCAGAATTTAAAAAAAAATGAATATTTTAATTACTAGACCTTTAATAGACTCAGAAGACTTAATGGGAAAGCTTTTTTCTCTAGGACATAAGATTGTTCACATCCCAACTTTAAAGATATCAGCAGCCAATGCTAGTCCAGTTGATGCAAAAAAATATGATGCGTTTATTTTTACAAGTGCAAACGCTATAAGAAATTTAAAGTTGAATAATCTTGATAATAGTAAAATATGTTTTTGTGTGGGCTCCATTACAGAAAAAATTGTACGGCAAAAAGGATACAATAACACAATTTCTGCAGGCGGAACTGTTAATGCTTTAAAAAATATTATTTTAAGCTCAGATCAAATTGATAAAAAAAAATCTATTGCCTATTTTTGCGGGGATTACATCTCTTCTAATCTAGACATCGAACTTAAAAATGAAGGTTTTCAGATTGATAAGATTATCAACTATACTTCTGAAAAAATTACAGATCTAAATGAGGAAAATAACAAAATTATTAAAAATCATCCCCCTGACATAATTTTTATTTACTCTAAAAGAAGCGCTGAGAGCTTTATTGAAATAGTAAAAAAATACTCTCTGAATGGGCTGATGACAGAGTCTAGAGTATTATGTATAAGTGAAAAAGTTTTAAGTGTATTTAAAAACTTAGGATGGAAAAAATTGGAAGTTTTCCAACCAGGAGAAGAGTTAGAAAAATTGAAAGTTTAAACATATGGAAGTGCTACAAAATTTTAAAAATTTGTTTTTTGATGTGTGGAACAAAGGTATATCTGGGGTTAATATTTCAGAGATAATAATTGCATTATTAATTTTTTTATTTTTTTTATTTTTAAGGGGTGTTTTTTCTAAGTTTGTAGTCAAAAGATTAGAAAATTACGTATCAAAATCTACAAATAATTTTGATAACTCTCTTGTTTTTTCAATGGAGGGACCAGCAAAGTTCTTTCCAGTGGTTTTAGGATTTTTTGTTTCTACAAGTTATTTAACTGTTGAAACACAAGCCGCTGAATTTTTAGAAACTATTAATCGATCTTTAATAACCATTTTAATATTCTGGACATTCCATCAAATCATTGGACCTTTATCAGTTGTTATCAAATCGGTAGGAGGCCTGCTTTCAAAAGATTTAATTAATTGGATTATAAAAGCTATTAAAGTTTTGATTTTTATTTTGGGAGCCGCAGCCGTTCTCGAACTATGGGGAATAAAAATTGGCCCCATTATTGCTGGTTTAGGTTTATTTGGTGTAGCGGTTGCACTTGGAGCTCAAGATTTATTTAAAAACTTAATTTCAGGCATATTAGTTTTAGTCGAGAGAAGATTTCAAGTTGGTGATTGGATTTACGTAGAGGGAGTTATTGAAGGGACTGTTGAGAGTATCGGCTTTAGATCAACTGTGGTAAGAAGATTCGATAAATCCCTTGCAACAATTCCAAATTTTCAATTTGCTGAAAATGCAGTGATTAACAATACTCAAACGACAAATAGAAGAATTAATTGGATGATTGGTTTGGAATATCGAACTACTAGCGAACAATTAAAAAATATTAAGAGAGAAATTGAAGACTATATTAAAAAAAGTGATGATTTTGTTAAATCCGAAGATACTTTGTTATCAGTTAAAATAGATCAATTTGCTGCAAGCTCTATAGATATTAGACTTATTTGTTTTACAAAAACAAAGTACTTTCAAGAATGGCTTAATGTGAAAGATACTTTAGCCTTAGAGATTAAAAACATTGTAGAAAAAAATAAAGCTTCATTTGCATTTCCAAGCACATCGGTTTATGTGGAGAAAAATTCATGAAGTCAGTTTTAATATTGTTTGATAATGTAGTTACACTTTATATATGGATACTAATTATCAACGCAGTTATAAGTTGGTTAGTTGCTTTTAACATCTTAAACACTGGAAATAGGTTTGTTTATGCAGTGCTTGATTTTTCCTACAGATTAACTGCTCCAGCTTTAAACTATATAAGACGATTTTTACCTAACTTAGGATCAATAGATATTTCTCCAGTAATATTAATTTTAGCGCTAATGTTTTTTAGGAATTTTGTTTTTGAAATGTTCGCCCCAAGTTTATTTTAATGATGATTATTGATGGAAAAAAAGAAGCTGAAAATTTAAGACAAGAGATCAAAAAAGAAATTGACATATTAAAATCTAAAAATAATAAAGTTCCTGGATTAACAGTCATATTAATTGGAGATTTTGCTCCAAGCCAGATTTACGTTAAAAATAAAGAAAAAAGCGCTAAAGAGGTCGGAATTAATTCTAATGTTGTAAGATACTCCAAAGAGGTTACAGAAGAAGAAGTTTTAAAAAAGATTGAAGATCTTAATAATGATACTGACGTTTCTGGTATACTAGTTCAACTACCTTTGCCTTCTCAGATAAATAAGGAAAAAATTATTAATGCTGTGAGCCCTAAAAAAGATGTAGACGGATTTCATCCTATGAATGTTGGCAATCTCTCATCTGGTCATCATGCCTTAGTTCCTTGCACGCCTTTAGGATGCTTGTATTTGATAAAAAAAGTAGAAAAAAATTTATCAGGAAAACATGCTGTTGTAATTGGTAGATCAAATTTAAACGGTAAACCTATGGCTCAATTACTTTTAAAAGAAAATTGTACAGTTACAATTGTTCATTCAAAAACAAAAGATTTAAAACAAGAGTGTTTAAAGGCTGATATCTTAGTTGCTGCAGTCGGAGTAGCTAAATTAGTAAAAGAAGATTGGGTAAAAAAAAACTCAATAGTTATTGATGTAGGAATAAATAAAGTGGGAGATAAAATTGTAGGAGATGTTGATTATGATGCTGTGAAAGAAAAAACCAAAGCTATAACTCCGGTTCCTGGCGGGGTAGGGCCAATGACTATTGCTTGTTTACTTAAAAATACCTTGGATTGTTTTAAAGCTCGTTAGACTTTGATTTATCAATTTTTAGGTATTTACTATTTCTAAATCTAATTATCACAGTAGCTAAGGCCACAATTAAAATTGCAACAGATATATAAATCAAGTTCGTTGGATCACTCTCTTTGTCTTGTAATATAATAAATCGGGCTAAGGCGGTTATTGCAATGACTAAAGGATAAGTAATTCTTACTGCTCTAGTTTCCCAATAAGATCTAACTAAACCGATAACTTCTATATAGATGAACATTAAAAGAAGGTCTGCTAACGTAATGTCTCTATTTTCATACATTTCTCTCATCTCTAAAAAGAAAGCAATGATTGTTGAGATTAGTACCACTACAACTGCAACTAACTGAATATTTCGAATCGAATTGTTCATCATTTGTATTATATCAAAAATTTAACCTTTATTTAACTGTTTGGAGTGAAATTTTATAAAATTTTCAACTTTTTTCTTATTAAAGGTTTTATTCTCTTCAAAAGAGACTTTCTTCATTGAATACGCTTTGTTTTTCGTATTCCTTGAGAGAATTGTAATATTTCCTTTGTATAAACTTAAAACTATTTCACCGGAAACTTGATTTCTTTTTTTATCAATTATTTTTTGTAGTTTAATTCTTTTTTTTGAGAACCAATATCCATTATAAACTAATTTAGCATACTCAGGCATAATGCTCTCCTTATCATGTGCAGTCTTTCTATCTAAAGTGACAGACTCAATTGCTCTATGAGCAGCATATAATAAAGTTCCACCTGGCGTTTCGTAAACACCTCTTGATTTAATACCAATAAATCTATTTTCAACAAGATCCACCCTTCCAATACCATTTTTTCCAGCGAGAACATTTAATTTATCTAAAAGTTTATCAGGCCTTAATTTTTTCCCATTTATGGCGATTGGATCACTATTTTTAAACGTAATTTTTACTTTTGTTTTTTTATTTGGAGCTTTCTCCGGTGAAACAGTTCTTTGAAAAATAAATTCTGGTGCGGAATTTTTTGGATTTTCTAAAACTTTACCCTCAGTAGAAGTATGAAAAATATTATCATCAACAGAGAAAGGTGGAGCACCTTTTTTATCTTTAGGAATTAGAATATTATTTTTTTTTGCATATTTAATTAGATCTGCTCTAGATTGTAATTTCCACTCTCTCCAAGGTGCAATAGTTTTAATTTTTTTTCCACCAAAAAAAGCATAACCGAGTTCAAATCTAACCTGATCATTGCCTTTACCTGTAGCTCCATGAGATACTGCATAAGCTTTAAACTTTTTTGCAATGGCAATTTGTCTTTTGGCTATTAAAGGTCTAGCAATTGAAGTGCCAAGTAAGTAAATACCTTCATAAACAGCATGCGCTCTAATCATGGGAAACACGTAATCTTTTACAAAGATATTTTTTAAATCTTCGATTATTATTTTTTTAACTCCGAGACGTTTTGCGTTAGCTATAATTTTTTTTCTATCAATTTCTTGACCGATGTCTGAAGTATAGGCTATTACTTCTGCTTTATAATTTTCTTGCAACCATCTCAAAATAATTGAAGTATCTAGTCCGCCAGAATAGGCTAATACAATTTTTTTCATTTACCCGCAGGTTTTTTTTGCAGTGTTATACGCTTTTGTAAAACCCATCATTGAATAATGATCAGTAGTTTCAGCACCTTTGACTGTTCTGGCTTTAACAATAAGATTTGTTGCTCTTTTCATTAATTTGATAAAATTTTTTTCTTCTTGGTCATCTAATAACCAAGCGAAATTTTTTTGAGAAAAAAAAGAGTATCTTTTTTTTCCAGAGCTAGCAGTAACAGTTGAGCTTTTATAATCATGGCCACTTGTAATGCTAACTTCATCTTTAATATTCTCGCTAGGTCTAAAAGTCACAAACAACTTAGATTGCTCCCTTTGAATTGCTCCTGGAGCTCTTTTTGTAGGAATAGTTTGAGCAAAGCAAATTTTACCCTTTTCTGTCTCTGCAACAAAACTTTCCCAATTTTTATATTTACCAGTTGACCTAGGCGTATTTGCAAATGCGTTAAAAGAAAAGATTACAAGAATAATTATAATAAAAAATTTTTTGACCACCATAACTCGTTTTTATACTAAAATAATCTGATTTCAACGTTGGATTAAGGTGATGGATTAGGGTTGTCGTTATGGATTTCGTTTACTCTATCCATCATCTCATCCGTAAATTCTATATTTATACTCTCAACATTCTCTTTTAATTGATCCATAGTTGTTGCTCCAATAATATTGCTTGTTACAAATGGTCTGGAATTAACAAAAGACTGAGCTAATTGAACCATTGTAAGATTAAAATCTTTAGCAAGTTTAAAATATTTATCGTAGGCTTGCATTGCTAAAGGATTTAAATGTCTTTCCCAACCTTTGAAGAGTGCCATTCTTGAGTCTTTAGGCATTTTACCATTCCTATACTTGCCAGATAATCCTCCAGCTGCGAGAGGGTAATAAACGAGTAAACCACATTTCTCCCTAATAGAAATTTCTGACATACCTATTTCATAAGTTCTGTTGACTAAGTTGTATGGATTTTGCACTGACATCATCCTTGGAGCACCTTTATTTTTCGAGATTTCAAGATACCTAGATAAACCATAAGGTGTTTCATTCGACATACCGATATGCCTGATCTTCCCACTTTTTATAAATTTTTCTAATGCTTCAAGTATACTCTCAAAACTATTCCAATTTCCCTCTTTATTATTAAATAGATAGTCTCTTCTTCCAAAAAAATTTGTTGAACGCTCTGGCCAATGTAGTTGATATAAGTCAATATAATCTGTTTTTAATCTTTTTAAGCTACCATCAATAGCTTCGCCAATTTTCTTTTCATCAAAATTATTACCTCCACCCCTTATCCAGTCACATCCTGGCCCAGCAACTTTTGAAGCTAAAATAATTTTATCTCTATTTTTTCTTTTTTCGAACCAATTGCCAATCATTACCTCTGTTTTACCGTAAGAGTCAGAAGTTGGTGGCACAGAGTAAATTTCTGCAGTATCAAAAAAATTTATTCCTTGCGATAACGCGTAGTCCATCTGCTCAAAAGCATCTTTTTCAGTATTCTGAGTTCCCCATGTCATTGTGCCGAGGCAAATTAAGCTTACATCAATATCTGTGGTACCAAGTTTTCTATATTTCATAAAAATTAATATTTACGGCTCTTTTTTAGGTCAATTTTTGACTATTGAAAAGTTTTTAAAAAAACATATATATAAAGTATGGAATTCAACAAACAAACATCAACTGTAAGATCATCAGCTTCTGAAGCCATCATAGATCAGGGTTTACGTTCTTACATGCTTAAAGTCTATAACTACATGGCTTCTGGTGTTTTATTGACAGGTTTTATAGCTCTAGCATTTTTTAAAATGGCTGTTGTAACTTCAAGCGAAGGACAGATTATTGGTTTAACAAACTTTGGAAATACAATTTATGCTTCGGGACTTAAATGGGTGATCATGTTGGCTCCTTTAGCAGTAGTTTTTTATATGAGTTTTGGAATAGCAAAAATGTCCGCAGCTAAAGCTCAAACTACATTTTGGATATTCGCAGCTCTAATGGGTGCATCGCTTTCATCAATATTTTTAATTTACACGGGAGCAAGCATAACTAGAGTTTTTTTCATAACTGCTGGAACATTTGGTGCAATGAGTATCTACGGCTATACTACTAAGAGAGATTTAACTAAGTTAGGATCTTTTTTAATGATGGGTCTTTTCGGAATTATTATTGCATCATTGGTAAACATTTTTATGAAATCTACAATGATGTACTTTGTAATTTCTATTATCGGTGTATTAGTTTTCGTAGGTTTAACAGCTTATGACACTCAAAAAATAAAGAATATGTATTTAGTAAGTGACAGCGGAGAGATGATGGGCAAAAAAGCTGTCATGGGTGCCCTAACATTATACTTAGACTTCATAAATCTCTTTATAATGCTTTTAAGACTTTTCGGTCAAAGAAGATAATTACTTCACTAATCTTAATTTATTCCAACTAGTTTTATTTATTAACTGATTTAAATTTTCAGATTTTTTTAAAATTGTTCCGTTTTTATCCTTGATGAGATATTTTTCATTAAAATATCTTGGTTTGAGATTCTTTAAAATTCTCAAGACAGGTTTCTCAGAAGCTCGTTGATAAACATCGAATGACACCTCTTTTATACTAGAGGTAAACGAATAATCTTTCCATGAGCCATTTGAAACCATTTTTGCATATAAATTTAAGATACTTTGTAATTCCTGTTTGATAAAAAATTTTTCTCTTTCATTTTTTTTAGCTTCATTATTGATTACAAGTTTTATTTTATTCATAACTTGTACTTATTTATTAGTGGTAATTGCATCGCTGTAAAAATTATTGTAATTGGCAACATTCCCCAAACTTTAAAGTTAACCCAAGTTGCTTCCGGTTGAGTGCGCCAGACAACCTCGTTTAGTAAAGCTAAAAATATAAAAAAATAAGCCCACCTTGAATTTAGTTTTCCCCAACCTTCTTCATTTAATTGAAATGCTGTCTGTAAAAACAATTTTAAAAAATTTTTATTAAAAAAGGATTTACTTACAAGAAGAATAGCCGCAAATATTAAATTTACTATTGTTGGTTTCATGTAAATAAAAATCGGATTGTTAAAATATAATGTTAAGCCACCAAATAGAGAAATCACTACTGCACCAATTAAAGGCACATATGGAATTTTTTTTTCAATAAAATACATGAGAGCCACTGCTATTAATGTTGAAATTATTAATGGAGGAATAGCTGCACTTAAGTTATTGCCACTTTTATAGTAAATAGTAAAAAAAATTAATAATGGGCCAAAGTCTGTAATAAATTTCAAAAATGACTTATTCACAAACAATTATTAGCATATAATAAAATTTTATTAAATTAGATATTGATTTCTGAATAAAAATTACTAACTATTTGATATGGGTGCAAATAATACAGCTAAATTTTCAATCGGTGAAGTCGTTAAACACAGGCACTTCGATTTTAGGGGCGTAATTTATGATGTGGATTTTGAATTTAATAATTCAGAGGAATGGTATCAGTCTATTCCAAAGGAAGTAAGACCAAGAAAGGATCAACCATTTTATCATTTACTTGCTGAGAGCAATGACGTTACTTATGAAGCGTATGTTTCTGAACAAAATCTTCTTTTGGACCAATCAAAAGAACCAGTTAAGCACCCGCTTATAGAAGAGATCTTTTCAGGAAAAAAAGGCTCAAGTTACCTCAAAATATCCAACTAACATTTACTGCCTAAAATTTAACAATTTTTATTCAAACCTAAGACACAGATAATCTGTATATTTTTTATGTTTTAGCCCAATTGAGGATAAACTTCTTTAGTTATACTCCCTCCTAATTCTCAGTTGGGCCCATAATATAACTTCACATAAAAAAAATATTATAGTAGTTAAAGTCTGATGTTTAAAATTTTAAACCTAAGTAATATATTCTTTTGGATTGAGAAATTAATAAGATTTATTAATTCAATCTTTTTTATTTTACTTTTGGTTGCACTTTCTTTTGCCTTAATTTTTTCACCGCCTGATTATTTACAGGGAGATAGTGTAAGAATAATGTATGTGCATGTTCCTTCAGCATGGATTGGTTTAGCCTCTTTTTCTTCAATTGCAATATTATCTATTGCTCATTTTATTTTTAAAATTAAAAATATTAAATTAATAACCAAAAGTATTGCTCCAATAGGTCTTATGTTTACGTGCTTGGCATTAGTTACAGGTTCTATTTGGGGACAACCAACATGGGGAACATGGTGGGCTTGGGACGCTAGAATAACATCGATGCTGATCCTTGCTCTTTTTTATATTGGATTTATCTCAATTCACAAATTTATTTCAGATGAAAACAAAGCGAACAAAATTTCTAGTATTATTGCGATAATAGGTTTAATCAATATTCCTATTATTAAGTACTCCGTTGATTGGTGGAATACACTTCATCAACCTGCCAGTATTAAGTTAACTGGAGAAAGCTCAATACATTCTTCTATGTTAATGCCATTATTGTTAATGTTTTTTGTCTTAATATTGTATTGTGCGCTAATTTTTCTAATGAAATACAAGACAGAAATCATTAGAATAAAGAAAAAAAACTTGAAAAGACTATGATTCTAAATTTTTTATCAATGAACGGTTACGGTTTATTTGTATGGGGGTCTTTTGCAATTACCTTTATTTCGTGTGGATTGCTTTATTACAAAACATTTAAAACACTTAAAAAGTACGAAAAAGATTTTGCGAAAGAGATTAATGAGCTTTCATCTGAGAGAAAGAAAATAGTTATCAAGAATTCAAAAATAGCTTCACAAGTTTTATCCTCATCTAGCAATACTATTTAAAGCATTTAATGCTCCCAAAAAAAGTAAAAAAAAGAGCATCACTCTTAGCCATAATGTTACTAGTTTCAGTAACAGGAATTTTTTTTATACTTCAATCATTAAACAAAAATATTTTATATTTTAAATCACCTACAGATATAAAAAATAATCAAAATATTAATTTTGATAAAAAAATTAGAGTAGGTGGAATGGTTAAAAAAAATTCATTAATAATTAAAGAGGAAGAAATAAAGTTTATAATCACTGATTTTAATAATGAGCTTAATATTAGCTTTAGCGGTACAGTTCCTAACTTATTTTCAGAGGAAAAAGGTGTTGTTGCTGAAGGAAAGTTACAAGATAAAACTTTTTTTATAGCTGATAGAATTTTAGCAAAACATGATGAAAATTATATGCCTCCAGAATTAAAAGGTATGATGAAAAAAAATGCTAAGTAATTTAGGAAATATATTATTATTTTTAAATGTCATCTTAAGTTTAAGTATTATTTATACTGCTAACAGAAATTTAAAAATATCTGGAGGAATAGATAAAAATATTTTTCAATTAAGTTTAATCCAGAGCACCTCAATAATCATTTGCTTTTTTGTTTTGGTAGCTGCTTTTATTGTCTCAGATTTTTCTTTAATTGCTGTTTATCAAAACTCGCATTCTTTAAAACCTTTATTTTATAAAATTGCTGGAACATGGGGAAACCACGAGGGAAGTTTATTGCTTTGGGCTATTATTCTCGCAATATTTTCTTTTTTATTCTTAGTCTACAATAAAGACCACCCAAAAAAATTTAGACTTTTAACTTTAATAATCCAAAATATTTTAATTCTTGGTTTTCTTTTTTTTATTCTTTTTAATTCAAATCCTTTTAGTAAAATTTCTCCAATTCCATCAGAAGGTCTTGGTTTAAATCCAATATTACAAGATCCCGCTTTAGCTATTCATCCTCCACTTCTTTATGTAGGGTTTGTCGGTGCATCTATTTATTTTTCAGCAGCAATAGCATCACTAATTTCTAATTATTCAGAAAGATCATTTTCTCTCTCTATAAAAAACTGGGTTTTAATATCTTGGTGTTTTCAAACACTTGGTATTCTAGTTGGTTCTATATGGGCTTACTATGAATTGGGCTGGGGAGGCTTTTGGTTTTGGGATCCTGTTGAAAATGCTTCTTTGTTACCTTGGTTTGCTATGACTGCTTTATTTCATTCATTAATTGTTTTTGAAAAAAGAAACCTGTTTTATTTTTGGGTAATTATCCTCTGTTTAATCACATTTACCTTAAGTGTTACAGGGACCTTCTTAGTAAGATCTGGGATTTTAAATTCTGTTCACACATTTGCGAGCGATCCAACTAGGGGGATATATATATTAATATTTTTAAGTTTAATGATATTTGGATCTATTTTTCTCCTCTTTCAAAAGTATAAAAAAGAAAATTATGATTTAAATCGGAACAGTAAAGAAACATTTATTTTGGTTAATAACTGGTTTATGATGTTTTACTTAATTACCGTTTTACTTGGGACTATTTATCCAATTTTTACAGATGCTTTGACAGATAATAAAATTTCAGTAGGCCCACCTTTTTACAATGCAATTATATTTCCGGTGGTTGTTGTATTTCTTCTATTTATGGCTTTAGGACCTAAAACAAAATGGATAAAAAACAAATTCGAAAACATTAGAATTTATTTTCTTATATTAGCCGGCGCGACTAGTTTAAATTTAGCAATAATCTTTTTCTTTAAAAGCTATTCTCTTTTATCTAATTTTATTATTATAAGCGCTCTATTTTTGATCATTTCTTCTTTAATGGATATAGCAAAAGCTTTTAAAAAAAATAAAATAGATTTTGCTAGAATTATTTCACATACGTCTTTTGGTTTTTTAGTTTTGTTCATTGGATTGAATAGTATTTTCTCATTGGAAAAAGATTATAATATTAAATTAGGGGAAACAAAAAAATTTGAGAATTACTCTATTCAATTAAAGAATTTGGATTTAAAAAATTATAAAAATTATCAGGCAATTATTGGAAAATTAGAAATAAAAAATTTAAATTCAAATCAGATCAATATTTTAAATCCTGAAATAAGAATTTATAATAAGCCGAAAACTTTAACTTATGAAGCAGCTATTAAAACCAGTCTAATAAAAGACTATTATTTAACCATGAGTAATATTGATAGATCAGATTATTACAACATAAAGTTTCAAAAAAAACCATTAATGGCTTGGATTTGGATATCAGTAATTATGATTGTTGTTGGGGGGTTAATAAGATTATTTAGTAATGCAAAAAATAATTAAGATAATAATTTCATTCATTTTTTTATTTGTAATAAGCATATTTTATATAAGTCTTACAAGAGATACTAATTATAATACATCAAGTTTAATAAATAAAGAGACGCCTGAATTTAAAATTATTTCTTTTAACGATTCAAATTACTATACAAGAGATGACATAAAAAATAATTATACACTAATAAATTTTTGGGCATCGTGGTGTGCACCTTGTAGAATTGAACATCCTATATTAATGAAACTATCTCAAACTAAAAATTTAGTGATACTAGGTATCAATTTTAAGGATAAAGAGCCTCAAGCTAAAACTTTTTTAAGTGAGCTAGGTAATCCTTATGATTTATTAGCGAAAGATAAAAATGGCAAGCATTCAGTGAAATTTGGTATTTATGGGATTCCAGAAAGTATATTAATAAATAAAGAATTAATGATTATACAAAAATTTGTAGGACCGTTATCAGATGATGATTATAATAATATTATCAAAATTATAGAGTAATTATGAAATTAAATTTACTTTTATTACTATTTATTTTTTTTTCAAAATTCTCTTTTGCAGCAGAAAATACTGTTGATCCAAATTTAATTCATAAAAATTTACGATGTCTAGTTTGCCAAGGTCAATCTATATCAGATTCAAATTCTGATTTTGCACAGACAATAAAATTAGTAGTAAAAGATTTAATTGATGAGGGCAAATCAGAAGATGAAATATATGAATTTATGTCTGATAAATACGGAGATTGGATTGTGTTCAAACCTCAATTTAATACTCAAAATTCCTTGTTATGGATTTTGCCTTATATAGCACTAATTTTTGGAGGGTTTTTTATTTTCTCTTTTCTAAAAAAAAGACAATAAGGCACATAAGGGAACTGTACATATTAAACATTTAGTTGTATTTTTTTATATGAATTCCAAACTGCTAATAAGTTTATTATTCACTGTCATCACGTTTGTTCATGCACAAGCAGAACAGGGAAATACAGATATTTCATTATATACCGGTACCTTTGATGTAATAGACAAAGAAGGAGACGACAAAACTACTTTGTTTGGAATTGAACATAAAAACCCAAATTTATTCAGAGATACAATTTTAGGAAAATTCAAACCTGTGACTGGAGCTTTTATGACAGATAATAGTTCTGTTTACCTTTACACAGGGATAGAAGCTCAATATGGAATAGGTCCATTAAAAATTTTACCTAGTTTTACTCCTGGCTATTACGAAAAAGGAGACGGTAAAGATTTAGGAAGCGTATTAGAGTTTAAAAGTGAAGTTAAGGTAGGTTTTGATATTTTTGAAAATTCTAAGCTAAGTTATAGTTATAGTCATATTTCAAATAATGACTGGGGCGATACTAATCCAGGAACAGATAATCAACAAATTACTTTTTCAAAAAATTTTTAAAAATAATGAATCTTAAAGATTGTTATAATTTTGAAGATTTCAGAAGATTAGCAAAAAAAAATTTACCGGCTCCAATTTTTCATTACATAGATGGAGGCTCTGATGATGAGACTACTTTAAAAAGAAACACAGAATCATTTTTAAAATGTGATTTGGTACCTAATATACTGGCAAGTGTAGGGGAACCTGATCTCTCAACAACTGTTTTTGGTCAGAAAATTGATATGCCTTTATTTTTAGCACCGACTGCAATGCAAAGATTATATCATCACGATGGAGACAAAGCATCAGCGAGAGCTGCAGAAAAATTTGGAACCTTTTATAGCATGTCGACTATGGCTACATCTTCAATTGAGGAAATAGCTAATGTTGCAAGCGGACCTAAGATGTTTCAACTTTATATTCATAAAGATCAAGGTTTAACAGATAATTTAATAGACAGATGTAAAACAGCAGGATTTAAATCTTTGTGTTTAACTGTTGATACGGTTGTAGCAGGAAATAGAGAAAGAGATCATAAATGGGGTTTTACTACTCCACCAAAATTAACTTTAAAAAGTATTATGAGTTTTGCAATGCATCCTAAATGGGCATTCAATTATTTAACTAACAAAAAATTTGAGTTAGCAAATGTTTCTCATTGGACAAAAAAAGGATCTAGTATCGCAAAAGGAGTAATGGACTATATCAATGAACAATATGATCCAGCGATGAGTTGGAAAGATGCAGAGTATGTTGTAAAAAAATGGGGAGGACCATTTGCATTAAAAGGTGTTATGTCGGTTGAAGATGCAAAAAGAGCAATTGATATTGGAGCTTCTGCAATTTTATTATCTAATCATGGTGGAAGACAACTTGATGGTTCTCGATCACCTTTCGATCAACTGCCAGCAATTAAGGAAGCAGTTGGAGATAAATTAGAAATAATTTTAGATGGAGGGATTAGAAGAGGAACTCATGTTTTAAAAGCGTTATCATTGGGTGCAACAGCATGCAGCTTTGGAAAAGGTTTTTTATTTGCATTAGGTGCTGGCGGGCAAGCTGGTGTAGAGCAAATTTTAAAAAGAATGAGAGAAGAAATAAGAAGAGATATGATTTTACTGGGTTGCAAAAGCATAAAAGAGCTAAATAGCTCTAAAATTGCATATAGGTGATGCAAAAAAACTAATATGCAAAAGTGACAATTTATTTTAGGCTATAATTATGAAACTTGCGAAAAATTTAGAAAGATTGGGCACTGAAACAGCATTCAGTGTATTAGCTGAAGCTAAAAAACTTGAGGCTCAGGGAAAAGAAATGATCCACTTAGGATTGGGTCAGCCAGATTTTATGACACCCAAACATATTATGGATGCAGCAAAAAAAGCTATTGATGACGGACATCATGGATATGTTTTAGCTAACGGGATTGCTGAATGCCGGCAAGCAGTTTCAAGAAAAATAAAAAGTTTATATAAAAAAGAAGTAAGTCCTGAGCGAATTATGATTATGCCTGGTGGAAAACCTACAATGTACTTTGCTATTCAGATGATCGGTGAGCCTGGTGCAGAAATAGTTCATCCAACACCTGGTTTCCCAATTTATGAGTCTATGATCAATTATACTGGTGCCAAAGCAGTTCCATATGATTTAACAAAAGAAAAAGATTTAAAATTTGATCCTGAAAAAATTTTATCTTTGATAACAGACAAAACTCGTCTTGTGATTCTGATTAATCCAAATAATCCAACAGGAAGTTTTGTTGAAAAACCTGCAATCGATTTTCTTGCTGAAGGTTTAAAGAAACATCCACACGTTACAATTCTTAGTGATGAAATTTATAGTAGACAAATTTTCGATGGAAAAGAGATGCCGACTTTTTTCAATTACCCGGATTTACAAGACAGGTTGATAGTTTTAGATGGATGGAGCAAAGCTTACTCTATGACCGGCTGGAGAATGGGATGGAGCGTGTGGCCAGAAAATTTAATACCTCATGTAACTAAATTAGCTATAAATAGTTTTTCTTGTGTAAATGCGCCTTCACAATTTGCTGGAATTGCAGCACTAGATGGGCCCGACGACTCTATTCATCATATGATGGAAAAGTTTGATCAAAGAAGAAAATTAATTCACAAAGGTTTAAACGATTTACCTGGTGTTGAATGCAGTATGCCTGGTGGAGCGTTTTACGCTTTTCCGAATGTAAAGGGAACAGGTATGAGTGGAAGTGAATTTTCAAAGAAATGTATGCATGAGGCAGGTGTGGCAATTGTTCCAGGAACAGCATTTGGCAAAACATCAGTAGATTATGTACGTTTTAGCTTCGCAGCATCACGGGACAACATTCAAAAAGCACTAGATAAAATATCAAAAATGCTTAAGTAGGATTGATTATGAGCAGTTTACAAATGCCAAAAGTTGATAACGCAATTATGTCTAAAAAAGATAAAATTGCTTCGGACCTTCGTAGAATTATCAATTCTAAAAATGTTCTTTCGAATCCTGATGAACTAAGACCTTTCGAAACTGACGGCTTGACGGCTTATAGACAAATGCCTCTTTTAGTAGTTATGCCTGAGACAGTTGAGGAAGTTAGTCAAATTTTAAAATATTGTAATGAGAATAAAGTTAAAGTAGTTCCAAGAGGAGCAGGTACAGGTTTATCTGGTGGTTCAATGCCTTTAGAAGATTGTGTTCTAATGGCAATGGGAAAATTTAATAAAATAATTGAGATTGATTATGAAAATAGATGTGTGGTAACGCAACCTTGTGTAACAAATTTAGCAATCACTCATGCTGTTCAAGACAAAGGTTTTTATTATGCTCCGGATCCATCAAGTCAAATTGCGTGTTCCATAGGCGGAAACGTAGCTGAAAATTCTGGTGGAGTTCATTCTCTTAAATACGGTGCCACTACAAATAATCTTTTGGGAATTCAAGTAGTTTTAATGGATGGAACTGTAACTAAATTTGGTGGTAAAGCCATGGACGCGGAGGGATATGATTTCTTAGGTTTGATGACAGGTTCAGAAGGTTTACTTGGTGTTATCACAGAGGTTACTGTAAAAATTTTAAAGTCGCCTGAAGTTGTTAAAGCTGCTTTAGTTGGATTTCCATCAATTGAAGATGCAGGTAACTGTGTTGCTGAAATAATCGCAGAGGGATGTATACCGGCTGGGATGGAAATAATGGATAAAGCTCTTACGAAAGCAACTAATGATTATTCCAAAGCAGGTTACCCAACTGATGCAGAGGCGATGATGATTGTAGAATTTGACGGAACAGAACATGAAGTTGAAGCTTACATTCAAAAGACAAAAGAAATTGCTGAAAAAAATAATTCATCAAGTTTAAAAATCAGTAAATCAAATGAAGAGAGATTAAAATTTTGGGCTGGTAGGAAAGCAGCTTTTCCGGCTTGTGGAGTTTTAGCGCCTGATTACATGTGTATGGATGGTTCAATACCTAGAGGAAAACTTGCTGAGGTTTTAAATGAAATTTCAAGACTTTCTAAAAAATATAATTTGCCGGTTGCCAATGCATTTCATGCAGGAGATGGAAACCTTCATCCTCTAATTATGTTTGATGCAAATGACAAAGAGTCTTTAAGGAAATGTGAGGAGTTTGGAGCTGATATTTTAAAATATTGTGTAAAAGTCGGTGGGGCTCTTACTGGTGAACACGGAGTTGGTATAGAGAAAAGAGAATTAATGTGTGAAGCATTCAATGATAAAGATATACAACAACAATTAACAATTAAAGTTGCTTTAGATCCAAATTCATTATTAAATCCAGGCAAAGTTTATCCAATACTTAGAAAATGTGCTGAGGAAGGGAGAGTTCATGTCCATGGAGGAAAAACAAAATTCCCAGATATCCCTAGATTTTAATCAAAATATTTTTAAACCTATCTCTAGAGAGGAAATAGTTGAGATAGTTAAAACTTGTTATAGGAAAAATATACCTCTAGAAATCAACGGGTTAAAATCAAAAAATAAAATTGGAAGAAATTTTCAATCTGAAAAAACATTAGATCTCTCTGATTATAAAGGTATTATTGATTACAAACCTGAAGAGCTCTATATCAAAGTTAAAGCTGGCACACCTTTGAAAGAAATTATAGAGGAACTAGACAAAAATAATCAGCAATTAGCTTTTGAACCGAATGATTTTGGTTACTTATTTTCTGGGCAAAGTAACAGCGGATCGATTGGAGGAGTCGTTTCATGTAATTTTGCCGGATCACGAAGATTTAAAGTTGGAAGTGTTCGAGATCACATACTTGGATTTCAAGGGATTAACGGAAAAGGTGAAACTATTAAATCAGGGGGAACAGTAGTTAAGAATGTTACCGGTTATGATTTAAGTAAATTAGTATCAGGATCTTTTGGAACACTCACGATATTAACTGAGCTTTCAATAAAAGTTTTACCAAAACCAGAAACAAGTAAAACTTTAATTATTAAGAATCCTCATCTTAAAAAAGCACTAGACTTTCTTGGAAAAGCATTGTCATCTTCTACAGATCCATCCGGTGGAGTTTTTTATCCAGACTATTTTGGAAAAGATTTTGTTCTGAATGATCTTACACACGATGGAGGCTTAACTGCTATAAGAATTGAAGGTCCAACAAATTCTGTGGATCAAAGAGCAAACAGATTGTCTAAAGAATTAGGTCTTTTGGATCAAGAGCTTTCTATTTTAGATAGCGAGCAAAGTAATATTTTTTGGAGTAGGACAAAAAATTTAGAGGTTTTTAAAAGTTTAAAAAGTAATTTATTAAGAATAGTTTTGCCAATGAGCGAAACCTTACAGGTTATCCAAAAACTTAAAAATTTTGAGATTAAATATTTTATTGATTGGGGAGGTGGTCTAATCTGGGCCTCATTTGATCAATTGAACACAAAAATTCTTAGTGAAATCAAGGATACGGTAAAAAAACATCAAGGATATATTACTTTAATTAAAGTTGAAGAGGATTTAAAAGCTTCTGCTGATATTTTTACAATAGATCCAATTAAGTATAAAATAAGTGAAAAAATTAAAAGGAGTTTTGACCCTAAAAGAATTTTTAATCCAGGGAAAATGTACACCGGAATTTAAATGCAAACATCATTTACAGATAAACAACTTCAAGACAAAGATAATAAAACGAGTGAAACAATTATAAGGAAATGCGTTCACTGCGGAATGTGTAATGCTACTTGCCCTACTTATCAAGTAAATGGAGAAGAGTTAGAAGGACCAAGAGGAAGAATATATCTTATCAAAGATATGTTAGAGAATAAAAAACCAGCCACTAAAGAAATAGCAAAACACATTGATAGCTGTTTATCCTGTTACTCATGTATGACGACTTGCCCTTCAGGAGTGAACTATATGCATTTAATTGACCATGGTAGGAATTATGTTGAAGAAACTTACAAAAGGCCTTTTTTAGATAGAGTATTTAGAAATATACTTTCTTTTGTACTACCGAGACCAAAAATGTTTTTGTTAATGGCTTTATCATCTAAACTAATTAAACCATTTAGTTTTTTATTTCCAAAATTTATTAGAAACGCATTAAATTTAATGCCAGATAAAATCCCAGGAAAAAAATTAAAAGATCAAAAAGTTTACGAGGTTAATAAAGGAAAGAAGGTTTCAAGGGTCGCTTTATTGACTGGTTGTGTTCAAAGAGTTATTTCTCCTGAAATAAACGAAGCTACTATAAGACTTCTAAATAGGCACAATGTTGAAGTAGTAGTAATGCCAGATATTAATTGTTGTGGATCTTTAAACCATCATTTGGGTAAACAAAAATTAGCACACGAGTCATTTAAGAATAATATTGAGAGCTGGCATGAAGAGTATCTTAAAAATGGATTGGATGCGATAATAAGTAATACATCTGGATGTGGCACAACATTAAAAGACTATGGACATATTTTTAAAAACGATAAAGACCTAAAAAAGAAAGCTAAGAAAATCTCAGAATTAACTAAAGATATTACCGAATATCTCGACGAAAATTTAAAATTAAACATAAATTTAAACTCAGAAAAAAAATATAGAATAGCGTATCATTCAGCTTGTTCGATGCAACATGGACAAAAAGTTCACGATCAACCAAAAGATTTAATTTCAAAAACTGGTAACGAAGTACTAGATATTCCAGATGGACATTTGTGTTGTGGTTCCGCGGGTACTTACAATATTTTACATCAAAAGATGGCTAAATCACTTTTAAAGAATAAGGTAAATAATATAGAAAAAATTTCACCTGATTTTATTTCAACAGGTAATATTGGTTGTATGACACAAATTTCAGCTGGTACTCGAATACCAATTATCCATACCGTAGAGTTACTTGATTGGTTTACCGGAGGACCCAAGCCCTATAAACTAAATAATTTTTAAGATGAAAAAAAAAATTTTTGTTACAAGAAAACTTCTCAAAGAAAATGAGGAGAAACTTAAAGAATTATTTGAAGTTACTTTAAATAAAGACGATAAGATTTATAAACCTCAAGAAATAATAGATGGATCCAAAAATTTTGACGGGATATTAAGTTCTGTTTCTGATCCTATCAGCGCTGATACCATCTCTAAACTTTCGAGTTCCATAAAAATTATTGCTAATGGCGCAGTTGGTTTTGGAAATATAGATATAAAAGCTGCAAAAGAAAAAGGAATTACTGTAACGAATACACCCGACGTACTTACAGATGCTACAGCAGATATTCAGATTTTACTTTTACTAGGTGCTTCTAGAAAAGCTTATGAGGGACGTCTAGCAGCTGAAACTCAAAATTGGAAATGGTCATGGGATTTCTTGTTAGGAAAACAAATGTCTAATAAAAAACTAGGAATATTAGGAATGGGCAGAATAGGAAGGGCAGTTGCTAAAAGAGCTAAGGCTTTTAATATGGAAATTCATTATCATAATAGATCTAAACTTTCACCAGAATTGGAAGATGGTGCAATTTATCATAAAGATCTAAAAAGCCTTTTTAAACAAAGTGAATTTTTATCAATTAATTGTCCTGCAACACCAGAAACAACAAAACTTGTGAATAAAGAAACGCTAAGCTATCTAGAAGAAAATACTGTTATAGGTAACGCAGCAAGAGGAGATATAGTTGACGATGATGCTATGATCGAAGCATTGAAAAGCGGAAAAGTATTCGCTTACGGTTTAGATGTTTACAATGGTGAACCAAAAATTCATCGAGAATATTTGAAGTTAAAAAATATTTTTTTACTTCCACATTTAGGAAGCGCAACAAAAAGAACTAGGTGGGATATGGCATTCAGGGCTACAAAAAATCTTGAGGATTTTTTTTCTGGCAAAAAACCACAAGATCAGGTGAATTAGTACACCTAGAGATTGAATCTACAATTTAAAATAATTCTAAAAAGAGCGAGACTCTGAATTGAGTTTATGCTTAAATCTTAAAGTTAATTAACTAACGGAGGACATATGTCAAAAAAAATAAAAGGAGTAAAAACTCCATCAAGACGTAAGTTCTTTAAAGCAGCAGCAGCTACGGGTGCTGCAGCGGCAGCAACTGTTGCAATGCCAAACATTGCATTAGGTGCTCCTCAGACTTTAAAGATGCAAGCGGCTTGGCCGTCAGGCGCTAACATTTTCTTTGAAATGGCTGGCGACTACGCAAAAATGGTAGGCGACATGTCTGGAGGTGAATTAAAAATTGATCTTCAGCCAGTTGGAGCTGTAGTTAAGACTTCGGAGATTGGACAAGCAGTAAGTTCAGGTGTACTTGATATGGGACACTGGGTAACAGCTTACTGGTACGGAAAAAATCCAGCAGCTTCTCTATTCGGTACTGGTCCGTCATACGGAATGTCATCTCAAGAAATTATGGGATGGATAGAGTATGGTGGAGGTAGAAAACTTTATGATGAAACACTTGCAAAAGTTGGTTTCGATTATATTGGTTTCTTCCATATGCCAATGCCTGCACAGCCTTTTGGTTGGTTCAAAAAGAACGTAACAAAAGTATCTGATGTAAAAGGCATGAAGTACAGAACAGTAGGTTTAGCTACTAACGTATTAACAGCAATGGGAATGGTTGTAAGACAATTACCAGGTGGTGAAATTCAGCCTGCAATGAAGACAGGTTTGATTGAAGCAGCTGAGTTTAACAACCCTACTTCGGACTCTCAGTTTGGTATGCAAGACGTTTCTAAGCATTATCACTTAGGAAGCTTCCACCAATCACAAGAGATGTTTGAAATTCCAGTAAACAAGAAGACATTTAATGGATTATCGCCTAAACATCAGGCTATTCTAAAAAATGCTGCTTATGCTGCGAACAGTGATAACTACTTTAAAGCATTAGTAAGATACTCTGCTGACTTATCTAAATTGATGAACCAGCACAAAGTAAATGTGTATCAAACATCTGATGCGATCTTAGCTCAACAATTAAAAGGTTGGGATAAAGTAATCGGAGATTTCAATAAGAAAGATCCATTCTTTAAAAAGATTGTAGATTCACAGAAGAAATATGCTAAGAGAGTTATGAAGTACTTGCTCATGAACCAACCTAACTATAAGTTGGCTTACGAGAATGAATTCGGCTCTATAGCTAAAGTTAAAATTTAATTATATTTTAAACGTAAAAAGGGGGTGATTTATCACCCCCTTTTTTTATGGAAATAATAAAAAAATTAGCATAGTTTAAAAATTCATGAGGGGATTTATTCATTTTGCAGACACTTTAAGCACTTCCGTTGGAAAGGCGTTTTCTTGGTGTATCGTAATTTTAATGGGCGGAACTTGCTACGAAGTAGTTATGGCATATGCCTTTAATGCTCCTACTTTATGGAATTTTGATTTCAGTTTACAAATGTACGGTGCGATTTTTATGATGGCAGGTGCTTATACTCTTTCTACTGAGGCTCATGTGAGAGGTGATGTAATTTACAGACTTTTTAAACCAAGAACTCAGGGTTACATCGATTTAGTTTTATATTTTATATTTTTCTTTCCAGGTGTGCTTGCTCTTGCATTTTATGGTTATGAGTACGCTTCGCTTGCATGGAAGATAAAAGAAACAAGTTGGAACAGCCCTGCTCAAATTCAAATTTATATGGCTAAATCTTTAATTCCTGCTGCAGGAATTTTATTAACGCTACAAGGTATCAGCGAAGTTTGTAGAGCAATCATTTGCATTCAAACAGGACACTGGCCTGCAAGAATGGTTGTAGCAGAGGAAACAGAAAAAATGTTAATGAGAACTTCACAAGACGAGGATCAAAAAGATGTTATTTAGTTTAACTAATCCTGAAATCGCAATTTTAATGATGGGAATATTCCTGTTTGCAGTGCTACTTGGTTTTCCTATAGCATTTACATTAATGGCAATGGGAGTTGGATTTGGTTATTACGCTTACTTTGATCCGACAAGAATGGAACATCTTTTTGATAACAGAATCTTTCAATTATTCGTTCAAAATACTTACACCGTTATGGATAATACAGTTTTGACAGCGGTCCCACTCTTTTTATTTATGGGGTATTTAGTTGAAAGAGCTGGAATAGTTTCAAGATTATTTTTTGCGATTAGACTAGCTTCTCATAGACTACCAGCTTCAATGGCAGTAGCTGCATTAGTTACTTGTGCTTTATTTTCTACAGCGACTGGAATTATCGGAGCCGTGGTAACTTTAATGGGGCTTCTTGCTTGGCCAGCGATGATCAGAGCTGGATATGATAAAA
>CACKNV010000004.1 GCA_902601705.1 uncultured Pelagibacteraceae bacterium
ATATTTTATGTGGTCATTTTGAAGGTGTTGATCAAAGACTTTTAGAGACACGAAATATTGAGGAATACAGTATAGGAGATTTTATTTTATCTGGAGGTGAGAGCGCATCATTTGTATTTGTTGATGCGTTAGTAAGACTTCTTCCAGGTGTCTTAGGCAATGCTAATTCTGCTAAAGATGAAAGTTTTGAGAATAATCTCTTGGAGTATCCCCAATATACTAAACCAAGAGATTGGGAGGGCAAAAAAGTGCCAGAAGTCCTATTTTCGGGTGATCATGCTAAAATAAAGGGGTGGCGTTTATCTAAATCTGAGGCTATAACACAACGCCAAAGACCTGATCTTTGGAAAAAATACTTAGAGAAAAAAAATGAAAAACATTGAAGACATAAATAAAGCAGCAATTCAAAAGATAACAGCTAACAAGAAAATTACTGAATTTTCCCCAGGTGATACAATTAAAGTTGGTGTTAAAATTGTGGAAGGTAAAAGGGAACGAATTCAATATTTCGAAGGTGTTTGTATTGCAAAGAAGAATAGAGATCTAAATTCCTCTTTCACAGTAAGAAAAATTTCTTTTGGTGAAGGCGTTGAAAGAACCTTTGCTTTATATAGTCCCAATGTAGATTCTATTAAAGTAATTCGATCAGGAAAAGTTAGAAGAGCAAAACTTTATTATCTAAGAGATAGAAAAGGAAAATCTGCAAGAATTGCAGAAAAAATTAAAAAGAAGATTGGTGTTGATGTTTCTGTTAAACCAGAGGAACCCAAAGCTGTTTCAGTTAATCCTGTTGAAGAAGCACCTAAAACTGAAGAGCTCAAAAAAGAAGACAAAAAAGTCGAAGCTAAGGCTGAAAAGCAAACCAGCGAAAAAAAATAAAATTAAATGTCGAAAACACTATACGATAAGATATGGGAAAACCATCTTGTTCATGAACAAAATGATGGTACAACACTAATTTATGTTGATCGTCATCTAGTTCACGAAGTTACAAGCCCCCAAGCTTTCGAGGGATTGAGATTACAAAAAAGAAAAGTAAGAAGACCAGAATTAACTTTAGCTGTTCCTGATCATAATGTTCCGACAACTGATAGATCAAAAGGTATTGATGATGAAGAGTCAAGAATACAGGTAGAGACATTAAGAAATAATTGTAAAGAATTCGGTATAAAACTTTTTGATGTGAACGACAAACGTCAAGGTATTGTTCATATTATAGGTCCTGAGCAAGGATTCACTCAACCTGGAACAGTTATTGTATGTGGAGATAGTCATACAGCTACTCACGGAGCCTTCGGTGCATTAGCATTTGGAATTGGAACTTCAGAGGTAGAACATGTTCTTGCTACCCAAACTTTAATCCAAAAAAAATCAAAGAATTTTAGAATTAATGTTAATGGAGAATTACCCAAAGGAGTAACCGCTAAAGACGTAATTCTAAAAATTATAGGAACAATTGGTACAGCTGGAGGCACCGGATATGTAGTAGAATTTTCTGGTAACGTTATACGCAGCCTTAGCATGGAAGAGAGAATGACAGTATGTAATATGACAATAGAAGCTGGAGCTAGAGCAGGATTAATAGCACCGGATGAAAAAACATTTGATTATCTAAAGAGCAAATCTATGTCACCCAAAGGAGAAAACTGGTTAAAAGCAGTTAAATTTTGGAAAACACTATACTCAGATAAAGAATGTAAATTTGATAAAGAAATAAATATTGACGGTAAAGATATTGAACCATTAGTAACTTGGGGAACCTCTCCACAAGATGTATCTCCAGTGACTGGTGTTGTACCAGATCCTGAAAAAGAAAAAAAATGAGGATAGAAAAATGGCTATGAAAAGATCTCTCGAATATATGGGTCTTAAAGCAAATACTAAAATTTCAGATATTAAAATAGATAAAATTTTTATAGGTAGTTGCACAAATGGAAGAATTGAAGATCTAAGAGAAGCAGCAGAACTTTTGAAAGGCAAAAAAATTGCTAATAATGTTAGTGCGATGGTTGTTCCTGGGTCAGGATTAGTTAAGGAGCAAGCCGAAAAAGAGGGGCTTGATAAAATTTTTAAACAGGCTGGATTTGAATGGAGGGAGCCTGGCTGTTCTATGTGTTTAGGAATGAACCCAGACCAATTGAAGCCAAAAGAAAGATGTGCTTCAACATCTAATAGAAATTTTGAGGGTAGACAAGGGCGAGGAGGGAGAACTCATTTAGTTAGCCCAGGTATGGCTATTGCCGCTGCAATTAATGGTCATTTAACAGATGTCAGAGAGATATAAATGCAAAAATTTTCTAACTTAAAATCAATACCATCTTATCTATCACTTCAGAATATTGATACTGATATGATAATTCCAAAGCAATTCTTAAAAACTATTAAAAGAACAGGTTTAGGTAAAAGCTTATTTTATGAAATGAGATATGATGAAAATGGAAAAATTAACAACGATTTTATTTTAAATAAAGAACCTTTTAATAAATCAAGGATATTGTTAGCGGGTAAAAATTTTGGATGTGGATCATCAAGAGAACATGCTCCTTGGGCTTTGTTAGATTTTGGCATCAAGTGTGTGATTAGCTCTAGCTTTGCAGATATTTTTTACAATAATTGTTTTAAAAATGGAATTTTACCAATAAAAATAGACGATAAAACAGTTCTAGAGCTTGCTGAATACTCAAAAAGAAAAGAAGAAATCGAAATCAATTTAGAAAAGCAAGAAATTACATACGGAAACAAAGTTGTTAAGTTTGAAGTAGATGCTTTCAAAAAAAAATGTTTAATGGAAGGTTTAGACGATATTGCTTTATCAATGGCAAAAATATCTCAAATAGATAATTTTGAAAAAACACTTTTTGAAGATAAGCCTTGGCTTATAAAAAATGATTAAAGTAAAAGATAGAAAACTTTTACTTCTTCCAGGTGATGGTATCGGCCCAGAAGTAGTAAGAGAAGTTAGAAAAATTATTGAGTGGTTTAATAAAAATAAATCATTAGACTTTAAAATTGAGGAAGGTCTTGTAGGTGGGGCCTCATACGACAAATATAAAAATCCAATTACGGACGAAGTTTTTTACAAAGCTCTTGAAAGTGAAGCAGTAATTCTAGGCGCTGTTGGAGGGCCTAAATATGATAACTTAGAATTTTCTAAGAGACCGGAAAGAGCGTTATTAAAATTGAGGAAAGAATTAAAATTGTTTGCTAATTTGCGACCTGCAATATGTTTTAAACAATTAGTAGAAGCATCTTCACTTAAACCAGAAATAATATCCGGTTTAGATATTATGATAGTAAGGGAACTTACCGGTGGAATTTATTTTGGTGAACCCAGAGGTATTGAACCAATAGAAAATAATGAGAGAAAAGGAGTCAACACTCATACTTATACTACCAGTGAAATTCAGAGAGTAGCAAGAGTAGCTTTTGATTTAGCGAAGAAAAGAAAAAATAAAGTTACTTCATGTGAAAAATCTAACGTAATGGAGGCAGGTATTTTATGGAGGGAAGAAGTTCAAGCACTTAAAGATAAAGATAAAGAATATAAAAATATCGAATTAAGTCACATGTTAGCTGATAACTGCGCAATGCAATTATTAAGAGATCCAAAGCAATTTGATGTAATTGTTACTGACAACTTATTTGGAGACATTCTTTCAGATGAAGCTGCGATGTTAACTGGGTCTTTGGGCTTACTACCCTCAGCCTCTTTGGGAGCTAAAGATAAAAATGGTAAAATTAGATCGATGTATGAACCTGTTCATGGATCTGCACCAGACATTGCTGGAAAAAATATAGCAAACCCTATAGCTACTATTTTAAGTTTATCTATGGCATTAAAATACTCTCTTGACTTAGATAAAGAGGCAGAACAACTAGATAAAGCTGTTCAAAGTGTTCTAGACGATGGATTAAGAACCAAAGATATAATGTCAAAAAATATGAAAGAGGTCTCTACTTCTGTCATGGGTGATGCAATTATAGCAAAATTAAAATAAAGTAATAATAATATGAATTTTGCAATTATTGGGGCATCTGGAAATGTAGGAAGAAAAACAATTGAAATATTAGAGAAATCTAAAATTTCTTTTAAAAAATTATATTTAATTGCTTCAAAAAAAAGTGCTGGAAAAAAAATTAAATTTCGAGGGGAAGAAATAGTTATTAAAGATTTGGAAAGCTACGATTTTTCAAAAGCTCAAATAACTTTTTTTGCTGCAGGTAGCCAAATCGCCAAAGAATGGGTACCTAAAGCTGCAAAAAAAACTATAGTAATTGATAATTCAAGTTATTTTAGAATGCAAAAAGATGTCCCTTTGGTAGTCCCAGAGGTAAACGCTGAAGATTTAAATAACCATAGTAATATTATTTCGAATCCTAATTGTTCTACAATGCAGATGGTACTTGCACTTAAACCTTTACATGATGAATATAAAATTAACAGGGTTGTCGTTTCGACTTATCAAGCTGTTTCTGGTGCTGGTAAAGCCCCAACGGATGAATTATTTGAGCAAACTCAAAAATATTTAGAAAATAAAAAAATTAATTCAAAAAATTTTACTAAACAAATTGCTTTTAACTTAATACCACACATCGATACATTTGATAAAGATGGTTATACAAAAGAAGAATTAAAAATGACAAACGAAACAAAAAAAATTCTTGACAATGAAATTGATGTTACCGCAACATGTGTAAGGGTGCCGGTTAGAACCGGACATTCTGAGTCTATAAATATTGAATTTGATAATTTATATGATTTTGAAAATGTTATAAAAATCTTAAGTAATGCACCTGGATGTAAAGTTATCGATGAAAGAAAAGATGGTGGATATATTACACCAATTGAAGCAGAAGGAGATTATACAACTTACATTTCTCGAATCAGAAAAGATAATTCGAATGTTAAGGCTATTAATATATGGGTCGTTTCTGATAACTTATTAAAAGGAGCGGCTTTAAACACTGTTCAGATAGCTGAGCACTTAGTGAAAAAATTATAACTTTAGTTTATAAATCTCATATGGAAGAAAAAAATAATCCTTTAAGTCCTCATCTTCAAATTTATAGATGGCAAATATCTTCTTTGCTTTCCATTACACATAGAATTGTTGGAGTGATAAATATTTTAGCTATTACGATAATTTGTTTCTGGAGTTTGTCTTTACTGCTTGGAGCAGAGAGCTACTTAATTATTAATAATTTCCTTCAAAGTTTTTTTGGAAAATTTGTAGCTATTGGACTTTGTTGGACATTTAGCTTTCATATTTTAAATGAACTACGTCATTTATTTTGGGATTTAGGGTATGGTTTCGATTTAAAAATTTCAAAGATCACTGGGGTTCTTGCTTTATTAGGATCATTTGTTTTTACAATTTTAATTTATTTAATAGGGAAAAATATTTTTTAATATGCATGTTTCTACGAAAAAATGGTTATTTACAAAAATAAGTTCTTTTTTACTTATTCCCTTTATGATTTGGTTTATTGTAAATTTTATTTCTATTTATGAGAACGATTATCAATCAGTGGTCCTTTTCTTCTCACAACAACCTACAAAAATTTTATTTTCAATATTTATTGTAATAGCTTTCTTTTTTTCAGCTTTAACGATAAGTGAGATATTCGAGGACTATATTAAAGATCAAAAAATCAAAAATGTCGCAAATAAACTATTAAATATATTTGCTATAATTATGCCTTTAATAACTATTATAGGAATATATAATTTAACTTAATGAGCGCATATAAAATTATAGATCACGAATATGATGTTGTTGTTTTAGGAGCAGGAGGGTCTGGTCTTAGAGCAGCGGTTGGTTTATCAGAAGCTGGATTGAAAACAGCATGTATTTCAAAAGTCTTTCCAACAAGAAGCCATACATCTGCAGCTCAAGGAGGTATCTCGGCTGCACTTGGAAATATGGGAGAGGACGACTGGAGATGGCACATGTATGATACTGTTAAAGGTTCTGACTGGTTAGGCGATCAGGATGCTATAGAATATTTATGTAAGGAGGCTCCAAGAGCAGTTGTCGAATTGGAGAGATATGGTGTTCCGTTTAGCAGAACAGACGATGGAAAAATTTATCAAAGACCTTTTGGTGGAATGACAAAAAATTACGGTAATGGAACAGCGCAAAGAACATGTGCTGCTGCTGATAGAACGGGCCATGCGATTTTACACACTCTTTATGGCCAGGCACTAAAACATAATACAGAATTTTTTATCGAATACTTTGCATTAGACTTAATAATGAAAAATGGAGAGTGCAAAGGAGTTATAGCTTGGAATTTAACAGATGGCACCATTCATAGATTTAGATCGCACATAACAATAATAGCAACAGGTGGTTATGGAAAAGTTTATTATTCAGCTACCTCAGCTCATACATGTACAGGAGATGGTAACGCGATGGTATTAAGAGCTGGATTGCCCTTACAAGATATGGAGTTTGTTCAATTCCATCCAACTGGAATTTATGGAGTAGGATGTTTAATAACAGAGGGCGCAAGAGGAGAAGGAGGATTTTTAGTAAACGGTAAAGGTGAAAGATTTATGGAGCGTTACGCACCAAACGCAAAAGATTTAGCTTCTAGAGATGTAGTAAGCAGATCAATGGAGATGGAAATTAATGAAGGTAGAGGTGCTGGTAAAGATAAAGATCACATCAATTTACACTTAGATCATTTGGATAAACAGGTTCTGGAAGAAAGGCTTCCAGGTATAACCGAGGCTGCAAAGACTTTTGCGAATGTTGATGTGAATAAACAACCAATCCCAGTTGTGCCCACAGTTCACTATAACATGGGCGGTATTCCAACGAATTATAAAGCGGAAGTTTTGACTTTAAATGGTTCAGAAAAAACAGTACCCGGGCTTATGGCTATCGGGGAAGCAGCTTGCGTATCAGTACATGGCGCTAATAGGTTAGGCTCAAATTCATTAATTGACCTAGTGGTATTTGGAAGAGCTGCTGCTAAAAGAGCAGCAGAACTTGTAAAGCCAGGAATGGCTCATGAGGAAGTTTCGAGTTTAGAGACGGATAAATGTTTAGATAGATTTGATAAAATTAGAAACTCTTCAGGCACAACTAAAACAGCAGAATTAAGATTGAATATGCAAAAAACAATGCAATCAAAATGCGCTGTGTTTAGGACAGAAAAAACATTAAAAGAAGGAGTAGACCAAATACGAAAACCTTACGAAGGTATGGAAGATATTTCAGTCAAAGACAAATCTCTTCTTTTCAATACAGAATTAGTTGAAACTCTGGAATTTGATAATTTAATAAGACAAGCTCTTACCACTATGGACTCAGCTTACAGCAGAAAAGAAAGCAGGGGTGCTCATGCAAGAGAAGATTACAGTAAGAGAGATGATAAAAACTTTATGAAACACACTTTAGCATGGCAAAATGATAAAAAAGTGCAGATAAAATATAGAGACGTTCATTCAAGAACACTAACTAACGATGTTCAATACTTTCCACCAAAGGAGAGAGTTTATTAAGAATGTCACAGTTCAACTTACCGCAAAATTCAAAAATAGAAGTCGGTAAGTACTTTAAAGATGAAACAAATTCTAAAAATTTAAAAAAAGTAAATGTTTATAGATGGGACCCATCTACAAAACAAAATCCTAGAGTGGACACGTTCGAAGTTGATATGGATAACTGTGGGCCAAAGGTTTTAGATATTTTATTCAAGATTAAAAATGAGATAGATCCGTCACTAACATTTAGAAGATCATGCGCTCATGGGGTTTGTGGATCGTGTGCGATGAACATAGATGGAGTGAACACTTTAGCTTGCATAAAGTCTCACACAGATATTAATGGAGATTTAAATGTTTATCCTTTGCCTCATTTAAAAGTAGTAAAAGATTTAATTGGAGATTTGACTACACTCTATAAACAGTATGAATCGATAAAACCATGGCTGCAAACTCAACAAACAGGAAAGGAAAAAGAGGAAATCAGACAGTCCCAAAAAGATAGAGAAAAATTAGATGGTTATTACGAATGTATATTGTGTGCCTGCTGCTCAACTTCATGCCCAAGCTACTGGTGGAACGGTGACAAATACCTGGGGCCCGCAGTTTTATTACAAGCTTATCGTTGGATTAATGATAGCAGAGATGAAGATAGAAAAGAAAGACTTAAAAAAGTAGCAGATGAATTGAAATTATATAGATGTCATACGATTATGAATTGTACTAATTCTTGTCCAAAAGGATTAAATCCGGCAAAAGCTATTGGATCTATCAAGAAAATGCTTGCAACAAGTTAAAAGCTTATTTAATCAATATCATCATGAAAACTATTGAACACTTTGTAGGCGGTAAATCATTCAGTGGAGACTCCAAAAGATTAAGTAAAGTTTTTAACCCAGCTACTGGTGAACAAAGCGCACAAGTAAAACTTGCTTCAGCAAAAGATGTAAATACAGCAATCGAAAATGCAAAAAAAACATTTGAAGAATGGTCTAACAAACCTCCTCTTCAAAGAGCAAGAGTCATGTTTAAGTTTAAAGAATTGATTGAAAAAAATTCAGATGAATTAACGAAAATTATAGTCGCTGAACATGGGAAAGTTTACGAAGACGCAAAAGGTTCACTAACAAGAGGTTTAGAAGTAGTCGAATACGCTTGTGGTATTCCTCAAATGCTTAAAGGAGAATTTACAGAAAATGTAGGATCTAATGTTGACAGTTGGTCCATACGTCAGCCATTAGGAGTATGTGCAGGAATTACACCTTTTAATTTTCCTGCAATGGTGCCTATGTGGATGTTCCCTATGGCAATAGCATGTGGGAACACTTTTGTTTTAAAACCATCAGAAAAAGATCCATCATGTTCAATGCGATTAGCAGAATTATTGAAAGAGGCTGGCCTCCCTGACGGAGTTTTCAATGTTATTAACGGAGATAAAGAGGCCGTCGATGCTTTGATAAATAACAAAGATGTGGTGGCAATGAGCTTTGTAGGTTCTACTCCTATTGCAAAATACATTTATGAAAACTGTGCTAAGAATGAAAAAAGAGTCCAGGCACTTGGAGGAGCTAAAAATCATTGTGTTGTTATGCCTGATTGTGACTTAGATCAAGCAGTGAACGGTTTAATGGGCGCGGCTTACGGTTCAGCAGGTGAAAGATGTATGGCTCAATCAGTTGCTGTTGCTGTAGGCGGTATTGGAGATAAATTAGTCGACTCACTTGCAAAAAAAGTTGAAGCACTTAAGGTTGGACCGGGGATGGACAAACAATCTGAAATGGGACCGCTGGTAACAAAAGAGCATTTAGCAAAAGTAAAAAGTTATGTGGATATAGGTGAAAAAGAGGGAGCTAAATTAGTAGTCGATGGCAGAAATTTTAAAATGCAAGGGTATGAAAACGGATATTATATGGGTGGATGTTTATTTGATCATGTAAAGAAAGACATGAGAATTTATAAAGAGGAAATTTTCGGTCCTGTTTTGTCAGTTATAAGAGCTAAAGATTTTAATGAGGCATTAAAGCTTGTAAATGATCATGAGTTTGGAAACGGGGTAAGTATTTTCACAAGAGACGGAGATTCTGGAAGAACTTTCTCAAATAAAGCAAAAATAGGAATGGTTGGTATAAATATACCGATCCCAGTACCAATGGCCTTTCATAGTTTTGGAGGATGGAAAAGGTCTTTATTCGGAGATCAACATATGCATGGTCCTGAGGGAGTAAGATTTTATACTAAATTGAAAACAATTACATCAAGATGGCCTTCAGGTTTAAGATCTGATCCAGAGTTCGTAATGCCAACAATGAAATAATTAGATATTAATGAAAAAAATTACACTAATTGGAGCTGGGCAAATTGGAGGTACTTTGGCCCATCTAATTGCATTAAAAGGGTTAGCAGATGTTGTATTATTTGATGTTGCAGCAGGGTTAGCCAAAGGTAAAGCTTTAGATATAGCTCAGTCTTCACCAGTAAATGGGTTTAATGTAAATTTGTCAGGAACTGATAATTATAATGAAACAAAAGATTCTGATGTAATAATAATTACTGCGGGTGTTCCTAGAAAACCAGGTATGACTAGAGATGATCTACTTGGAATAAATCTAAAAATTATCAAACAAGTTGCAGATGGAATAAAAAAAACTTCACCAAACGCTTTTGTAATATGTATTACTAATCCACTAGATGTTATCGTAATGGCTCTTCAAAAGTACTCAGGTCTTCCAAAAAATAAAGTTGTGGGAATGGCTGGAATTTTAGACTCATCGAGATTTATTTATTTTTTATCTCAAGAATTAAAAGTGCCAGTAAGTGATATAAAGTCATTTGTCCTTGGCGGGCACGGAGATAGCATGGTGGCAATGCTAGGAGCCACAGAGGTAAGAGGGGAAAAAATTAGAGATTTGATAGTTAAAGGTAAGTTAAGTCAGAAAAAATTAGATGAAATTGTAGACAGGACTAAAAAGGGAGGAGCTGAAATTGTAAAATATTTGGAAAAAGGGTCAGCATTTTACGCCCCCGCTGCATCAGGTGTTGAAATGGCAGAATGTTACCTTAAAGATCTTAAAAAACAACTTCCATGTGCAGCGTATTTAAATGGGGAATATGATACAAGAAATATATATGCTGGAGTTCCAGTAATTATAGGTTCAGGTGGAGTTGAGAAAATAATTGAATTAGAGTTAAACACTGAAGAAAAAGAAAATTTTAAGAAATCAGTACAGGCAGTTAAAGAACTTTACAACGCTGCAAAAAAAATTGACACTAGTTTATAATTTATTTTTCTAGAGTTCAATAAATGAAAAAAAAAATATATGATATCTTAGTAGTAGGTTCTGGATTATCAAGTTTGTCATTTATAGATAGTTATTTGGAAAAAAATGATAAAATTGATATAATTTCATTCAAAAAAACTAAAAAAATTTTTTCACAAATAAATAACAAGCACATTCTCAAAATCTTGCCACCTCAAATGATAGGTGAAGAAAAACAAGTTCTTGATTATTTTTCAATTAATAAAATATTTATTAAGAATAAAACTAAAATTTTTGGCTCACTAGAATTTGGCGGTTTGTCGAACTATTGGGGTTTACAAATAGATAAAAATATCAAAAAAGATTTAATACATTATTCTACAAAAACACAAAAAAAGATTATAAACTCTTTTATTGAGATTTTTATTAAACAAAATTTACTAGGAGAGGTTGATAAAAACAATCAAAACTTATTTGAAAAAAATCCTTATATAGATGAAGAACTTTTAAAAAATAATAAATTTTTTAAAACGGAAGAACCAATTTTAGCCTTTCGAAAAAAAGCTAGAGGAAAAAAAATTAATCTTAATCTGATTAATGAGAAAAAAGAAAGCTTAACAGCTAATAATTTCTTTAAAAGAAATTTAAAAAATAGAAAGATAATTTTTCATAATTACTTTGTTGAAAAAATATCCAAATACAAAAAACAAATTATTTTACAATGTTCAAATGGATTTCAAAAAAAAACATTTATTACCAAAAAACTAGTTTTAGGTTGTGGTACACTAGTAACTACCAAATTAATAATGGATTATTTAAAAATAAATACTGAAATTAAAATTAATCATCATCCTAGATTATTTTCACTTTATTTTTCAAAAAAAAAGTGGGTTAATAAAATGAATTTTCAACCATCGCATTTTCATTTAAAATTAAAAAATAATCCCTCTCTTTTTACTGCTGACTTTAGACCTGGAAATAAATTAATTATAGATGCATTAATTAAATTTAAGAAAATATTATTTCCTTTAAAATTTTTATTAAATTTCTTAAGAGAATATTTTATCTTTTCAAATATTTTTATTCATCCAAAATATAGCAATTTGTATATTAAAAAACAAAACAATCATTTTGTAGTATATTCAAAGAAAAATTATCAAAATAAACTTTTTAAAGAATTTGGTAAAAAAATTTATACTTTCCTAAAATCTTCAAAGAAGATATTTCCCTTATATATAAATTATTTTCCAGGATACGGTGCTGATTTTCATTACTTCGGAACTCTTTTGATGGGAAATTTAAAAAAATCAATTTTAAATGAAAATTGTCAGTTAAATAAAAATAAGAATATCTATATTGTGGATGGCTCAGCTCTCAAATTCCAAAATAATAAATATCCTTTAGGAGTAATTATGGCTAATGCTCGAAGAATAGGAAAAGAAATATAATGTTTAGAATATGGATTTATTTAAGTATCAAAAACTTCTTTTTAGCTTTTAAAAGTTCAAAAAAGATTGCTGAGAGAAAAAAATTTATAGAATATTATATTAAAAAACAATCAAAAAAAAAAAAAGTTTTTTTATTTAGTCAATGTAGAGTAGCTTTTTTATTTATACTAAATTTTTTAAAAAAAAATAATAAAACAGGTAAAAATGAGGTTATATTTTGTGCTTATAACTTACCTGAGATGATTAATATTGCACATAATTTAAAATTAAAAATTAAATTTTGTGATTTGGATCATAAATCAGGACTTATGGATCCTGAAAAAGTTAAAAAGCTGACCTCAAAAAAAACATTAGCAATTATTATGACAAATATGTTTAATGATTATCAAGCTGCAAAAAAAATCAAATCTTTATCAATAAGTAAAAAAATCCCATTGATTGAAGATAATGCAATATATTTCGATAATTTTTCAAAAAATAAGAACAAAAAATATTTTTCTGGTTCATTAGGAGATTATTCTATTTACAGTTTCAATATAATGAAAAATATATCCTCTTTTTACGGTGGAGCTTTATCTACAAACAATCATGAGTTTACACAATTTTATTTAAGAGAGGAAAAAAAATTAAAAAAATTTCCATTTTTTTCATTATTTAAACAAATTTTAATTTTTTTTATACTTAAGGTAATGTCTATAAGTCAACTATATAAGGGCTTTTTTAGATACATAATAAAATATGTGCACCAATATAATATTAAATTTTTGTTAGAATTATTTTACCCCTCATTAAAATCTATTAGAAAAAAATTTCCTAAACTTTATTTTTCTAAAATAAGTAGTATTTCAATTAATGCTACATACCTCCAGCTTAAAAAAAAGGACAAGGACTTAATTTTTGACTTACGAAAAAAAAAACATAAACTTTATTTAAAAATTTTTAGCCAAAATAAAAATAACAATTTTACATTAATAAATAAATCAGATGAAAATTATCAAAATTTTTTGGATTTTCCTATTTTGGTGAAAAGAAAAGAAAACTTAAATAAATTTTTACTAAGCCATGGAATAGAAGTTCGCATGAAACACTATTATAATTGCGCTAAAATGTTTAATAATAAAAGTAGTAATGCTGTTGCTGAAAAATATGAGAAAGAGCTGATATGTCTACCTGTTCATCCAAAAATAACACCTTCATATATAAGTTTTGTAGCGAAAAAAATTAATCAATTTTATGAATAAAATTATCAATTTTTTAAACCGTAATCATAAAATTTCAATCTTATTAGCTTTTACATGTGTATTTTCATTTTTAGTAAATTATATGGTGGGTTCAAACGGAGTTTATCCAGTAGACACATTCATACATTATGACAATGGCTATAGAATACTTTTAGGAGATGATCCAATCAAAGACTATTGGATCGTTCATGGCTTACTTATAGATTACCTACAATCTATTTTTTTCTTCATTTTTGGAAATAATTGGATTTCATATTTAATTCATTCATCTTTATTAAATGTTGCTATAGCAATTTTTTCAATTTATGTTTTTTTAACTTTAAAAATAAAATTTGAATACCTGATTATTATTTCAATATCAGTTTCTTTACTTGCCTATCCTGTTAGCGGTAGTCCATTTTTAGATTTACATTCAACTTTTTTTTCATTATTTGCGTTTTACTTCATAATTTTATGGATAATTAAAAAAAAAAATTATTTTTGGTTTTTTGTATCTTTCTTTCTGTGCTTAGCTTTTTTTTCAAAACAAGTTCCAGCAGCTTATTTTATACTTACTTTTAGTTTTTTGAACTTAATTTTTGCAGCAAATAATAAAGATTTGAAAATAGTATATTTTTATATATTCGGAGCATTTGCATTTTTGATTTTATTAATTTTTTTTTTATTTTTGAGAGAAGTCGATTTAGGGGATTTTATTTTACAGATTTTTTTATTTCCAAAAACAATTGGTTTAGACAGATATTCAAATTATATTTTAAACTTTCACAATACTTTATCTGAATACAAGTTCGTATATATTGTTCTATTTGGTATAATAACTTTAAATATATTCTTTTTTAAAAACATAAAAAATTATTTCGCTTCGAATGAATTAAAGATATTAATAGCAGTTATTTTTTTTGTTATATCTAATATTGTTCACCAGTTTTATACTAAAAACCAAATTTATATATTTTATTTAATACCATTGCTAACTGGATTTTTAATATATTTTACAAATTCATTTAATATAAAAAAAAAGAAGATTATAATATACTCGTTTATATTTTTGTGTTTGTTCTCAACAATAAAATATTCAGAAAGATACAATCTGGACAGAAAATTTCACGAACTCGAATATGTTGAAAAAAATAATTCAATCAAAATTAGTTCTTTCAGTAAAAATTTTAAAGGCTTAAATTGGATCTCACCTTATTTTAAAAATCCTAACGAAGAATTAGAAATTATGAATAATTTATATGAAGCTCTTAAAAATGATCAAGCTAATAAAATGCTGATAACAGAATATAATTTTTTCTCTAGTATATTAGGTGAGAATTTGAATAGTCCAAGCAGAACATATGATGACATAAGTTATCCAAAAAAAAACACTTTATATTATGAGTCTTATAAAAATTTTTTAATAAATAAAATTGTATCTAAAAAAATTCAAAATCTATATGTATTTGAACCCAAAAATATAAATCAAGAAAGATTAGATCATTTAATTTTTGATTATGTTTCAAAAGATTGTTTTGAGATTAAAGATATAAATTCTTTTATAAAAAAATTAGTTGTAAGAAAATGTAATGAATTTAAAAATTAAAGAATATAAAAACTCTATTGATGAGGTGACAAAATCAAAAATTATAAGCCTTTTGAGAGAGGAAAACTCAGACTCTATTTTAGCTAAATTGTCCTCAGATAATATAGATTCTTTCATTGAAATATTAGTAAGATCAAACAAGTTAAATTTATTCACTTGTGAATTAAATAACGAGGTTATCGGTTATGCAACTTTTGCGAATAAACCAAGTTTTCTTGTCTCAGAATTTTATGAAATTAAATATAAAATATTTTTAAATTTGTTAATTAACTTTCACTTCTTAACAATTTTGAATCTTTTAATCTCAATTGTGAGAGTTGACATAATTTTATTAAATAAGACTAATAAACAACTACTTGAAAGTAATTTTAATCTAAATCTTTTGGCAATCAAAAAAAAATATCAATCTAAAGGAATTGGAAAGTTATTTTTAGAAGAAATTTTAAAAAAAATCAAAGCTCAAAATTTAATTCTATATATCACTTGCGAAACATACGATGATAGAGCTTTAGATTTTTATATTAAAAAATGTAATTTTGAAAAAATAGGAATAAAATTGAGGTTTTTTAAAAATTTACATGTCTTAAGTAAAAAAATTAATTAAGAATTTTTTTATTTTTGATAAAATTTTGCCATTTACTCAACTCTTTAATATTATTTTTACCTTTAACGAATAACAAAACGAAATTAAAAACAAATATAGAAATTGTTAAAAATAAAAATATTGAATTTTTAAAAAATATTGTCATTAAAATGAAAATTGATAAGTAAGACAAAGAAAATAATATCACATTTAAGTGCAAGACACTTATAACTCTTAAAGAGTGTAAGACAAGGCCTAAAAAATTTACTTTAGATTGACCATAATATCTCTCTCTTCTTTTTGCGTAAACCCTTTTGATACGACAATTTAAAGACACCGCGCTAGAATAGGCTAGCCATGCCTTATTATTTTTTAAAATATTTGACAAATTTTTTGAATGGAAGCTGCTAAAGTTTCCATAACTAATCCAATGAGAAGATAAAACAAATGTAAGCAATTTATGAAACATATATAATATTTTAAATATTAAACTTTCCTTTCTACTTGTTCTGTTTGAAGTAACAACGCAGTCCAGATTTCTTTCGGCTTCATTAATCATCTCATTAATTTTAGAAGGATCATCCTCTCCATCTGAGTCCATAATTGTGATTATTTCAGATATGTTTTTATTTTCTAAATGTTTTAGTCCAATAGCAATACTTTTTTGGCTACCTAAATTTTTATTAAGGCTGAGCAATTCAATCTCTTTAATATTATCTAAATTTTCAATTGTAATATCAGGAGGTATTGTTGAACAATCATCGATAATTAAAATATGTCCAGTTTTTAACGCAGATTGAAGTTCACTATTTAAATTTTTTAACAATAATCTTAAGGATTGCCAATCATTATAAACAGGAATTAAAAATGTATATTTTGTCAAAATAAAAATAATTCTACTTTAATTCTGATTTAATTTTATTAAAAAATTCTTTGATTAATTGTGCATCCTGTACATCTAAATAACGATCTCTTTTATTTGCAGAACTAATTTCCTCTCTAATCTTTTTTTTTATAGCAATCACATTTTCTTCTGAGCTTAAAAAATAAACTTGTTTTTTAATTTCTCTGATAGTTGCTCCAATAGTAATTTGAAATAGAATAAAAAAAAGAAAAAAAACAATCATACATTTATAAATAAATATTTTCATAGGTTATTTTTTTTATATATAGTATATAAAATAGCTCCGTCTATTTTAAGTTGGTAAAACTTACTAAAATTTTTAGGGATATCATATTTATCATTAAGTGTTTTATCAACCTCTGAAATGTTATTAGAAAATATTAAATCTGCTCTTTGAAAATCCTGCCCAACAAGTATTATCTTCTCTCTTTCTGATTTTTTAAAGATATCTAAAGTACGAATTAGTGGCGTCCATGATGCTGTTCCAATAAAGATTTTCTCGTCATTCTTCTTTGACTCAAATATCCTCTCAAAAAAATGCCTTGCAGATAATGCAGTAAAATCTACTTCAAATTTATTTTTATAATTATCTGAAACTAAACTGTTGAAATATAATCCTTGATATGGATGATATTTATACATTTTAAAAGCTATTAGAGTAAGTGATAAAATTAAAATATTTATAAATAATACGACTTTATTTTTTTTTTTAAAAAAAATATAAATATTATTAAGCCCAAAAGATGCGATATAAATTAAATAAACGTTTATAAAGTATAGATGTTTCCAAGCATTCAATAACTTAATATTTAAAAAAATTACTAAGGTCATTAATATCAAAAAATTTAATGAAATAAAAACATCAAACTTTTCCTTAACACCCTTCCATATATCATAGCTTAAATTATTTTGATCAATGCTAACGAGCCTTTGATAAAGTCTTTTGAAAATTAAAAAAAAACCAATTGTAAATAAAAAAATATGTAAAACTGGCGTAGATATTAAAATCCATAAAGGAATATAACTGAAAGGTAAAAAATCGTTTGGAATATAATTTCCATTAAAAAAAATGTGAATACTTGGAGACCAATTATTAATCACAGCTAAAAAATTTTTTAAGGGTGATGACCACAAATACGGCCAAATAGCTATTAAAAATAAAAATGTAGCTATTGAATATAGAAAAATTTTGCCAAAATATTTTAAGTCAGACTTTTTTGAAAGTATGGATAAAAGATAAAAAAAAATGAAAGATAGAGGCAATGCTAATCCAATAATCCTAGTCTGAATACAAATTGCAGATATAAATGATAGAAAAACTAGGTTCTTGATATCGTAAGTCAAGAAACATCTAAAGGAATAAAAATATCCCATTATTAGGAAAGTTAAAAATACTATATCTTTCATGTTATAAAAACTTTCGCCATAAATTCTTGGAGAAAGTATAAAGAGGACGCATCCAAAAAAACTAATTAGCCTGTTGAACCTGAGAGATAGAAGTCTATAAAAATAAATACATCCAACGAAATAAAAAATAAAATTTAGATAATGTCTTACTTCATAAAATTCTTTAGGATTATCTAATTTTAAAGCTAATTCAAGAATAGCAGCTGGCACATCAAAGATTATACTATATTTGTTATACTCGATGGTGGATGGAAGGGAAATATCAGATATTTGAGATAATTTAATTTTAACTAAACTTTTTAAATCATTAAAATCGGTAAAAGATAATAAATAATCAAGCCAATAAAATCCATTCAGTCTATGAAATTTATCATCTATTCCAATACCGTAATCTCTGAATGTTAATGTTCCAATGACAAACAATAAAAAAAATAGTGCATAAATAAAATATTTTGAATTGAAAAGTGTATTTTCTTTCATTTTTAATTAATATATTAAATAACTCAAAATATATATATTTTCTTTAATAAAATGAATATTCATGAGCACCAAGCTAAACAAATTTTAAGAGAGTTTAATATTCCAGTATCAAAAGGTGTAGTGGTATTTTCAATCAACGAAATACGTGAAAAAATTTCTCAATTAAAAAGTAAAGAATTTGTTTTAAAAGCTCAAATTCATGCAGGAGGAAGAGGAAAAGCTGGAGGGGTAAAACTTGTGACAAGTGTTGAAAATTTACTGAAAGAAGCAAAAATAATGATGGGTAAAACATTGATTACTCATCAGACTGGACCAGAGGGTAAACAAGTAAAAAGATTATATATTGAGGAAGCTTCGAAAATTTCTAGAGAGTTATATTTATCTTGTTTAATCGATAGAGAGACAGCAAAGATAGCATTTATAAGTAGTACAGAAGGTGGAATGGATATTGAAAAAGTAGCCGCTGAAACTCCTAACAAAATAATTACCAATAAAGTTGATTTAAAAAAAGAAGGACCTTCAAAAGAGGAAATCGAAAATATAATTTCTATTTTTAATTTCAAAGATGAACAGAAAAATATTGCCTCTCAAATAATAAAGTCACTTTATGAAATAATCATAAAAAAAGATGCAAACCTAATCGAAATTAATCCATTAATTGTAACCAAATCAGATAAGCTAATCTGTCTAGATGCAAAGATGAATTTTGATGATAACGCAATTTTTAGAAGGCCAGAAATAATTAAATTAAGAGATTTAAATGAAGAGGATCCTGCTGAAGTTGAAGCAAGCAAAAATGAATTGGCTTATATTAAACTTAATGGATCAATAGGTTGTATGGTAAATGGCGCAGGACTGGCTATGGCTACAATGGACATAATTAAACTTTATGGCAAAGAACCTGCAAATTTTTTAGATGTTGGAGGTGGAGCTTCAAAAGAAAAAGTAGCAGCTGCATTTAAATTAATATTATCTGATAAAAATGTAAAAGGTATATTAATTAATATATTTGGAGGGATAATGAGATGCGATGTTCTCGCTCAAGGTGTTGTAGATGCTGCGAATGAAATTAAATTATCGATTCCTCTGGTAGTAAGACTGGCAGGTACGAACTTTGAAGAAGGAAAGGAAATATTAGAAAAGTCTAATTTAGAAATTTTATCTGCATCAGATTTAAACGATGCAGCTAAAAAAATTGTTGAGGCAATAAAATAGTGTCCGTTTTAGTAAACAAAAATACAAAAGTGATTTGTCAGGGATTTACGGGAAAGCATGGTACATTTCACTCAGAACAAGCTTTAAAGTATGGAACAAATTTAGTCGGAGGTGTTACTCCAAAAAAAGGAGGTCAAAAACATTTGAACCTACCAGTTTTTAATACCGTACAAGAGGCAAAAGAGAAAACTTCTGCTGATGCTACAATGATTTATGTGCCGCCAAAATTTGCTGGAGCAGCTATTATTGAAGCCATTGAGTCAGAAATTAAATTAATAGTTTGTATTACAGAGGGTATACCTGTTTTAGACATGCTTAAGGTCAAACAGATTTTAAATAAAAGTAGATCAAGATTAATTGGACCAAATTGCCCTGGCATAATCACCCCAAACGAATGTAAAATTGGTATTATGCCTGGTAGTATTCATAAAAAGGGAACTGTAGGAATAGTCTCAAGATCTGGTACGCTTACCTATGAAGCCGTTGCTCAAACTTCAGCGAATGGAATGGGACAGTCTACCTGTATAGGTATAGGCGGAGATCCAATCAATGGAACCAATTTTATTGATTGTTTGGAACTATTTTTAAAAGATGAAGAGACAAAATCAATTGTCATGATTGGAGAAATAGGAGGGTCTGCTGAAGAGGAAGCTGCAGATTTTTTAAAAAGAGAAAAAATAAAAAAACCTATGGTTGGATTTATTGCTGGACTAACAGCTCCACCAGGTAGAAGAATGGGGCATGCTGGAGCAATTATCTCAGGGGGCAAGGGTGGAGCTGAAGGTAAAATAGAAACCATGAAATCTGCTGGAATTACTATTTCAAAATCACCTGCTGATATAGGTAAAACCCTTTATCAAAAACTAAGTGGTTGATTTTCAATAATCTATGTTAGAATAAACTTTTAATGTCTTCTTCAAATAACAACACTATATACAAGAAAACTTCCTTTTTAGCAGGAAATAATTCAGAATTTATTAACGAGTTTTATGCTGATTATTTATCAGATCCAAATTCTTTACCTGAAAGTTGGAGAAAATTTTTCGAGGGTCTAAGTGATGACGAAAAATTAGTATATGAAAATTTGAAGGGTCCTAGCTGGTCACCTGAAAAAAAAAATAAAAGGTCAAAAATATTATTTCAGGAAAAAAATAAAATTAAGAACACTGTAGAAAATGTAGATTCTACATCTATTAAACAGGCATCAAAAGACTCGGTAAGAGCAATTATGTTAATTAGGGCATATAGAATAAGAGGTCATTTAATTTCAAATTTAGATCCATTATCAATACAAAAAAAAGAGGAACATTTAGAATTAAAACCAGAGAGTTATGGGTTCACAAAAAATGATTATGACAGAAAAATATTTTTAGATGGCGTTCTTGGTCTGCAATATGCAAATTTAACTCAAATTTTAAAGATTCTCAAAAAAACGTATTGTTCAAATATTGGCTATGAGTTTATGCATATGGGCGATCCAAGCGAAAAAGCATGGATAAGAGACAGAATCGAAGGCCCTAAGAAAGATATTACTTTCACAGAAAATGGAAAAAAGGCAATTTTGAACAAAATAATTCAAGCAGAAGGATTTGAAAAGTATTTACACGTAAAATTTGTAGGAACAAAAAGATTTGGTTTAGATGGTGGTGAGTCTTTAATCCCTGCTTTAGAACAAATTATAAAAAGAGGAGGAAATTTAGGAGCCAAAGAGATTAAGATAGGCATGCCTCATAGAGGGAGATTAAATGTTTTAGCTAATGTAATGGGTAAACCATTTCGAGCAATTTTTAGTGAATTTTTTGGAAAAGCAGTAGGCTCAAGTAAAGATTTTGAGGGAGATGTTAAGTATCATCTAGGAGCATCCTCTAATAGAGAATTTGACGGAAATTCTGTGCACATTAGTTTAACAGATAATCCATCCCACTTAGAGGCTGTAAATCCAGTTGTTCTTGGTCAAGTGAGAGCAAAACAATTTTTTCATAAAGATAAAAATAGAAAAAAAGTTATCCCAGTTTTGATGCATGGAGACGCAGCGTTTGCTGGACAGGGTATAGTTGCAGAATGTTTTGCGATGTCTGGTTTACCAGGACATAACATTGGTGGTACAATACATATAATAGTGAATAATCAAATTGGATTTACAACAGCACCTAGATTTGCAAGATCGTCACCTTATCCTTCAGATGTCGCAAAAACCGCACAAGCTCCGATTTTTCATGTAAACGGAGACGATCCTGAGTCTGTTGTACATTGTGCTAAGATTGCTACTGAATACAGACAAAAATTTAATAGAGATGTTGTTATAGATATGGTTTGCTATAGAAGGTTTGGTCATAACGAGGGAGATGAACCTTCTTTTACACAACCTATTATGTACAAAAAGATTAGATCTCATCCGACTACCTTATCAATTTATGGCAAAAAACTTGAAGAAGAAGGTCTTTCCTCTGAAAAACATTTGGAGCAAGAGAAAATAAAATTTAAGAAATTTCTGGAGCAAGAATTTAATTCATCCAAAAACTATAAGTCTGAATTGAAATGGTTTGAAGGGGCGTGGTCTAGATTTAAACCAGGTCTTGGTAAAGATAAGCGAGGAGTAAGCGGTGTAGAGAAGAAGAAATTAATTGATGTGGGTAAAAAAATTTCAAGCATTCCAGAGGGCTTTCACGTTCATAAGACTTTAAAAAAGATATTTCAGTTACGCATGAATGTTATTGAAAATGGTAAAAATATTGACTGGTCTACAGCGGAGAGTTTAGCTTTTGGTACTCTTCTTACTGAGGGTTTTTCGGTTCGATTATCAGGGCAAGACTCAGGAAGAGGCACTTTTAGTCAAAGGCATGCTGTTTTAAGAAATCAGGATAATCATCAGAGATATGTACCGTTAAATAATATATCAAACAAGCAAAAGAATTTTGAAATCATAGACAGCTTATTGTCTGAATTAGCAGTTTTAGGTTTTGAATTTGGATACTCTTTGTCTGAACCAGAAACATTAGTTTTATGGGAAGCGCAATTTGGTGATTTTGCTAATGGAGCACAAATAATTATTGATCAATTTATTGCATCAGGTGAGTCTAAATGGGGAAGAGCAAGTGGCTTAGTAATGTTATTGCCTCATGGATATGAAGGGCAAGGACCAGAGCATTCGTCAGCTAGACTAGAGAGATTTTTACAATTATGTGCTGGAGAAAATTTACAAGTTGTTAATTGTACTACCCCATCTAATTATTTTCATGTGCTAAGAAGACAAATGCATAGAGAGTTTAGAAAACCTTTAATCATTATGACACCGAAATCTTTATTAAGACACAAAAGATGTGTTTCTAATATTTCAGAATTTTCAAAAAAAAGCACGTTTCACAGAGTCTTGGAGGATGATGCGTATTCAGATGTAAGTAATTTACTTGAACTTAAGAAAAAAGATGACAAAATTAAAAAAGTAGTTATGTGCTCTGGTAAAATTTATTATGATTTACTGGAAGCCAGAGAAAAGTACCAAAATGATAAAATTACTTTTGTAAGGATTGAGCAACTTTATCCATTCCCTGTTAAAACTTTAGCAAATATTCTTAAAAGATACTCCAAGGCTAATTTTATTTGGTGTCAGGAAGAACCAAAAAATATGGGTGCTTGGAATACTGTTAGAAATTATATAGACAGGACTTTAGAAATAGTAAATTTTGGTGATAAATCTGTAAAATATGTTGGTAGAAATGCCTCTTCTACCACTGCGACTGGAAACCTTAACAAACATCTTGCACAACAAAAAGAAATATTAGAAAAGATACTTAAAGATTAAATGGCAGAAAAAATCACAGTACCAACTTTAGGGGAGTCAGTTACAGAGGCAACAGTCTCTAAATGGTTAAAGTCCCAAGGAGAAAAGGTCTCAGCTGACGAACCGCTCGTAGAATTAGAAACTGATAAAGTTAATGTTGAGGTGCCTTCACCGATTAGTGGAGTATTAGGTAGCATATCTGTAAAAGAGGGTGAAACAGTTAATGTAGGTTCTTTATTAGGTACTGTAGATAGCTCATCTACTAAAAAGGAAAAAAGTTCAAATGAAATAAGTAGTTACGATCCTCCGCCAAAAAATAAAGAACAAGAAAAACTTAAAATATTTGATGAAAATAAAGTGGAGAAGGTAAAAAAAATTAAATCCAAGAAAACTGAAGAGCCAATACTAAAATTAGAAGATGAAGAACCATTAATTTTGGAGGAGCCGCACTTTGAAAAATCAATACAAGAAAAAAAGCAAGTTTCACCTGCAGCCAGAAAAATGGCTAATGAGTCTAAAATTGACTTAAGTGAAATAGAAGGATCAGGAAAAAATGGCCTAATTTTGAAAGAAGATATTATGAGTTTAATGGGAGCCAAACCTGCTCCGTCAGAGAGGAAAATCCAGCACGGTCCTGAAGAGAGAGTCAAGATGACTAGGTTGAGACTTACAATTGCAAAAAGATTAAAAGAAGCGCAAGAAAACGCAGCAATGTTAACAACTTTTAATGAAGTTGATATGAGCGAAGTAATGAAAATGAGAAGCCAATATAAAGAGGATTTTCAAAACAAATACGGAGTCAAGTTAGGATTTATGTCATTCTTCGTGAAAGCTTGCGTGATTGGTCTTAAAAATTACCCAGCGATAAACGCTGAAATTCAGGATGATGAAATTGTATATAAAAATTATTACAATATAAGTATTGCTGTTGGAACCGATAGAGGGCTTGTTGTTCCAGTTTTGAGACAAACTGATGAAATGTCTTTTGCCGATATTGAGAAAAATATTGTCAATCTTAGCCAAAAAGCTAGAGATGGTAAAATTACAATTGAGGATTTACAAGGTGGGACTTTTACTATTACTAATGGAGGTATTTACGGATCAATGCTTTCAACTCCAATTTTAAATCCACCGCAATCTGCAGTTTTAGGTATGCACAATATTATTCAAAGACCAGTTGTAGTTGAAGGAAATGTTGAGGTGAGGCCAATCATGTATCTTGCTTTATCTTATGATCATAGAATTATTGATGGTAAAGAGGCTGTGTCCTTTTTAAAAATAGTAAAAGAATCTTTAGAACAACCTAGGAGACTTTTTTTAAATATTTAATAATGGAAAATAATTTTGACTTGATAGTGATTGGTGGTGGGCCTGGAGGCTATGTATGTGCAATAAGAGCAGCCCAACTAGGTATGAAAACAGCATGCGTAGAGTCTAGAGGAGCCCTAGGCGGAACATGTCTTAATGTTGGGTGTATACCCTCAAAGAGCCTACTAAATTTGTCTGAAAATTTTCATAAAGCCAAAAAGGATTTTAATAATCAAGGAATAGAAGTTGAAGGTATAAAATTAAATATTGAAAAAATGATGTCCAATAAAAATAAGTCTATTCAAGTTCTTACAAAAGGTGTTGAGTTTTTGTTTAAAAAAAATAAAGTTGTATATTTTAAAGGTAAAGGAGTAATTTTTTCTAAAAATGATATTGTAGTTTATGAAAGTAATTCCAAGAGGACTAATTTAAAAACAAAAAATATCGTTATAGCTACAGGTTCAGAGGCAACATCTTTAGCCGGAATTAAAATTGATGAAAAAAATATAGTTTCCTCTACAGGCGCTTTATCTTTTGATAAAGTACCAAAAAAATTAGCAGTTATTGGCGGTGGTTATATCGGTTTAGAAATGGGCTCTGTCTGGTCAAGGCTTGGATCAGAAGTGACAGTAATAGAGTATTTAGATTTTATTACTCCAGGAATGGATAGAGAGGTTTCTAATGAATTTCAAAAAATTTTAACTAAGCAAGGTATAAAATTTAAAATGGGCTTTAAAGTAGAGTCAGTTAAGAATAAAGGTAATTTAGTCTCAATTAATTATACAAATGTAAAAAATGCAAAAAAGGAAACAATTGAAGTGGATAAAGTATTAGTATCTGTTGGAAGAAAACCATATACCGAAGGATTAAATTTAACAAAAGTTGGTGTTCAGAAGGATGAGAAAGGTAGAATTCAAGTTAACAAAAAATTACAGACTACAGTTGATAACATCTATGCCATTGGAGATGTAATCAAAGGCCCTATGTTAGCTCATAAAGCTGAAGAGGAAGGTATTGCAGTCGCAGAGATATTGGCTGGTCAAGCTGGTCATGTTAATTATGATGTTATACCTGGAGTTATTTATACTTCTCCTGAAGTAGCAACAGTTGGAAAAACCGAGGAACAATTAAAAAAAGAAAATAAATCTTATAAAGTTGGAAAATTCCCTTTTCTTGCAAACTCGAGAGCGAAAGTTAACAATGAAACTGATGGTTTTGTTAAAATTCTTGCTGATAGCAGAACCGATAAAGTTTTAGGTGTACATATTATTGGACCCCATTGTGGAGACATGATAGCGGAAATGGCTTTGGCAATGGAATTTGGTGCTAGTTCAGAGGATATAGCTAGAACCTGTCATGCACATCCTACACATACTGAAGCCATTAAAGAAGCAGCATTAGCTGTTGATAAAAGACCAATTCATTTTTAAATAAATAAAATTCAACTACTATTAAAATATGAAAGCGCAAGTATTGCTTCCTAAAATATTTAATTTTTCATTTACATACAAAACAAAAAAAGAAAAATTAACTCCAGGCGAAATCGTCGAAGTTCCTTTTGGAAAAGAAAAGGTGATTGGTGTTGTGTGGCCAGGTGAAAGTTTTGCGCCAAAAGATATAAAGATTAAAAATATTCATAAAAAAATTGAGAAAATTTTTTTAAATAAAAATTTCATTAATTTTATAAAATGGTTTGCAATGTATAACGTAACACCCGTAGGGCTCGTTCTTAAAATGGTTATTGGAAGTAATAAAAATTTATTTATTAAAAATGATAAAAATTTTGATCTAAGAGTAATCAAAGCAAAAAAGTTCAACTTAAATCAAGAGCAAAATGATGCATTAAAATTTTTAAATTCAAAAAATAATAGATTTGATGTTTCTGTCCTTCAAGGAACAACTGGTTCAGGTAAAACACTTGTATATTTTGAGAGAATAAAAAAAATTATTGCTGAAAATAAACAAGCTTTAGTTTTGCTTCCTGAAATTTTTTTAACTAACGAATTTAAGACAAGGTTCTATGATTTCTTTGGTTTCGAACCTGCAATTTGGCATTCAAAAATAACACCAAAAAATAAAAGGATTATTTGGAATGGTATAATTAATAATAATATTAAATTAGTCGTCGGAGCAAGATCCTCTTTACTTTTACCTTTTAAAAAACTTGGAATTATAATTGTTGATGAAGAACATGACACTTCTTACAAGCAAGATGAAGGTGTAATATATCATGCAAGAGACATGGCAATAGCGAGAGCTTCTTTTGAAAAAATACCAATCCATTTAGTCAGCTCCATACCATCACTAGAAACTTTTAATAATATTCAAAATAAAAAATTTAGACATTTTAAGATTAATAAGAGATATGCCGACTATCCTTTACCAAGAACAAAAATTGTCAATTTAAATTTAAAAAAAATTAAAAATAGCTTTGTTTCTGATGAAAGCATTAAGATTGTTAAAAAATTTCTTGAGAAAGGGGAACAAGTTTTATTTTTTTTAAATAGAAGAGGTTATGCTCCATATTTAATTTGTAAAAATTGTGGATATAAACTGATCTGTAATAATTGCTCGATGTATTTAACATTCCACAAAAGTAAAAATAAAGCTGTCTGTCATCATTGTTCTTCTGAAAAAAAATTATCTAATAAATGTAAAGATGAAAAAAATTGTGATTTTATAATGTATGGGCCAGGTGTTGAAAAAATTTATGAGGAAGTAAGTAAATTATTTCCAACTAGCAAAATAGAAATTTTTTCAAGTGATTATATGAAAAAAAAAGATCATACGAATTCCTTGTTTAACAGAGTCAGAAATAATCAGGTGGATATTTTAGTTGGAACTCAGATGATTTCAAAAGGTTTTAACTTTCCTAAACTAAATTGCATAATTGTAATTGATGCAGATTTTTCGGGAAGAGGTTACGACTTAAGAACTACTGAAAAAAATATTCAATTGTATAATCAATTAAGCGGAAGAGCTGGTAGATTTAGTTCCGAGTCTTTAATTGTTTACCAAACATTATCTCCAGAGAACATTACTTTAAATGAGTTGATAAAAAATAATCCTGATGAAATTTTAAAAAAAGAGCTTATTTTGAGAAAAGAAAATTCCCTACCTCCTTTTTGTAGACTTATCGCAATAATCATATCAGCCAATAATCAATCTTTAAGTATTGAAGGAGCTAGAGAAATTAAAACACGTCTTAGTAAGATTAATGGCTTAGAAATCATGGGCCCTGTAGATTCACCTTTTCTGAAGATAAAAAAAAAATTTAGATCAAGATTATTAATTAGGTTTAATGAGAAAAGCCTGAAGCAAAAAATGGTTTCCAATCTTCTAAATTCATTGAAAATTTCAAGCAAAATTAAACTTACGGTTGATGTCGATCCCGTAAATTTTGGTTAATCGATTATTTGGAAACTTGATCAAGGTAAACTCTTATGGTACGACACGCACATTACTTCATAATAATTTCAATAAAAAATGAGCACAAATAAATCTTTCTCAACAGAAACTTCTGAAAGATACTCTCGCGCACTTTTTGAAGTAGCGCAAGAAGCTAGTGAATTAGAGAAAATAGAAAATGATATCAAGAACTTTGCTTCTCTATTGATTAATAGTCTAGAGATAAAAAATTTTATACACAATCCAACTCAAAGTAAAGACAATCAAAATAACGTATTAAAATTATTAGCTGAAAAGCTAGACTTTTCAAAAAATTTAAAAAACTTTATGTTTTTATTAATTGAAAAAAGAAGAATATTTTTTGTTGAAAAAATTATTGATAGTTTTTTAAAATTATGTGCACAAAAAAGAGGAGAAGTTAAAGTGTCTTTAATATCTTCTAAAGAATTATCAGAAACCGAACTTGAGAATATAAGTAAAGAACTATCTTCTTCAACAAGCTCAACTATAAAATTTAACTACAAGGTTGATAAAGAACTTATTGGAGGATTAAAACTTCAACTTGGAAGCTTTATGATTGATGCCTCGATTAAAAATAAATTAAATAGATACAAACAAAAAATGTTAGAAAGTTAATATGTCTATAAACCCTTCAGAAATTACTAAATTACTTAAAGATCAAATTAAAAATTTTGGTGAAAAAGCAGAGATTTCAGAAATTGGAAAAGTTTTATCAGTTGGTGATGGAATTGCACGAGTTTACGGTTTGGATAGTGTTCAGGCTGGAGAAATGGTTGAGTTTGAAGATGGCTCAAAAGGTATGGCATTAAACTTAGAAAATGACAATGTTGGAGTTGTAATTTTTGGAGATGATAGAAAAATTAAAGAGGGCGATACAATTAAAAGAACCAATGCAATTGTTGATGTTCCAGTTGGAAAAGAATTATTAGGAAGAGTTGTTGATGGTTTAGGAAATCCAATAGATGGAAAAGGAGCTATCTCTTCTAAAGAAAGAAAAAGAGTTGAAGTTAAAGCCCCAGGTATAATTCCTAGGCAATCTGTTAGTGAACCAATGCAGACAGGTTTAAAATCTATCGACTCTCTTATACCTGTGGGCAGAGGCCAAAGGGAATTAATTATTGGAGACAGACAAACAGGTAAAACTGCAGTTGCAATTGATGCAATTATTAACCAAAAAAAAATAAACGAGTCATCTGATGAGAAGAAAAAACTTTATTGTGTTTATGTGGCAATTGGACAAAAGCGTTCAACTGTAGCTCAAATAACAAAAACTTTAGAAGAAGCAGGCGCACTTAAATACACAACAATAGTTGCTGCAACAGCATCAGACTCTGCACCACTTCAGTTTTTAGCTCCTTACACTGGCTGCACAATAGGTGAATATTTTAGAGACAATGGAATGCATGCTTTAATAGTTTACGACGATTTGTCAAAACAAGCAGTAGCATACAGGCAAATGTCACTTTTACTTAGAAGACCTCCAGGAAGAGAAGCTTACCCTGGTGATGTTTTCTATCTTCACAGTAGACTTTTAGAAAGATCTGCAAAATTAAGTGACGCTAAAGGAGGTGGATCATTAACTGCATTACCAATTATTGAGACACAAGCAGGTGACGTTTCTGCTTATATTCCTACAAATGTAATTTCTATCACTGATGGACAAATATTTTTAGAAACTGAATTATTTAACCAAGGAATTAGACCTGCTGTAAACGTTGGTTTATCAGTATCGCGAGTAGGATCTGCAGCACAAACTAAAGCAATGAAAAAGGTAGCTGGCTCAATTAAATTAGAACTTGCTCAATATAGAGAGATGGCAGCTTTCGCTCAATTTGGGTCAGACTTAGACGCTTCTACTCAACAACTATTAAATCGAGGAGCAAAATTAACAGAATTATTAAAACAAGACCAATATTCTCCAATGACTGTCGCAGAACAAGTAATTTCAGTTTTTGCTGGAGTAAAAGGATACTTGGATGACGTTGATTTAGGAAAAATTAAAGGATTTGAGAAAGATGTAATCGAAAAAATTAAAAATGATAAACCAAAGATTATTGAAGCTATTCAATCATCAGGAAAATTAGATGAAGATACAGAAAATCAATTAAAACAAGTTATAGAGGAATATAAGAAAAAAAATGCCTAGTTTAGACGATCTAAAAAAAAGAATTAAAAGTGTAAAATCTACGCAAAAAATTACTAAGGCAATGAAGATGGTTGCTGCAGCAAAACTAAGGAAAGCCCAAGAAAGTGCAGAGAAAGGCAGACCCTACAGTCAAAAAATGCAAAACATAATATTGAATTTGACTAAATCCATTAATGATCCTCAAAATGCACCAAAACTACTTGTTGGAACAGGAGAAGATAAAAAGTATTTGTGTGTAGTTTTAACCGCTGATAGAGGTCTTTGTGGAGGATTTAATTCAAATATTTGTAAATTAGCTAAGACTAATTTTAAAAAAATTCTAGGCGAAGGAAAAGAACTTAATATTATTACCGTTGGATCTAAAGGACATGATCAAATTAAAAGAGAATATGGAAAATATGTTATAAAAAAATTTAGTTTTAAAGATAAAAAAAATATAAGTTTCAACGAGGCGGATGAGGTAGGAAAAGAAATAATATCTTTATTCAATCAAAATAAATTTGATAAATGTATTATATTTTTTAATAATTTTAAAAATGTAATTACACAGATACCCCAATCTCAGCAAATAATTCCAGCAGAGACAAAAAATTTAAAAGAAGGCAATGATCAAAATTTTTCATATGAATTTGAACCAGAGGAGGATGAAATTTTAGAAGACTTATTGCCAAAAAACATTTCAACTCAAGTTTTCAAAGCACTGCTTGAAAATGCAGCAAGTGAGCAAGGATCAAGAATGACAGCAATGGATAATGCAACAAGAAACGCTGGGGATTTAGTCGATAAACTTACAATCGATTATAATAGAAGCAGACAAGCTTCTATTACAAAAGAATTAATAGAAATTATATCAGGAGCTGAAAGTTTATAATCATGAGTAAAAAAGGAAAAATAACACAAATCATTGGCGCAGTGGTTGACGTAAATTTTGAATCAGACTTACCAGAAATTTATACAGCACTAGAAGTAAATAATTCAGGAAATAAACTAATCTTAGAAGTTGCTCAGCATTTAGGAGAAAACGATGTAAGAACAATTGCGATGGACGCAACAGAGGGTCTTAAAAGAGGTGATGAAGTTATAAATACCGGAGAACCAATAAGCGTGCCAGTTGGCCCTGAAACACTAGGAAGAATTATAAATGTTGTTGGTGAGTCTATAGATGAGAAAGGTGAAGTTAAGACAAAAGAAAAATGGCCAATACACAGGGCAGCCCCAAAATTTACAGATCAAGCTACTGAAACTGAACAATTGGTTACAGGCATAAAAGTTATCGATCTTCTAGCACCATATGCTAAAGGTGGAAAAATTGGATTATTCGGCGGAGCCGGTGTTGGAAAAACTGTAACGATCATGGAATTAATCAATAACATTGCAAAAGCACACGGAGGATTTTCAGTTTTTGCAGGTGTCGGAGAAAGAACTAGAGAAGGGAATGATTTGTATCATGAAATGATTGAATCAGGAGTAATTAAAACTGATGGAAAAGGATCAAAAGCAGCACTTGTTTATGGGCAGATGAATGAACCTCCAGGAGCAAGAGCAAGAGTTGCTTTAACTGGTTTGACAGTTGCTGAATATTTTAGAGATAAAGAAGGTCAGGACGTTTTATTCTTCGTTGACAATATATTTAGATTCACTCAAGCCGGTTCAGAAGTATCAGCTCTATTAGGAAGAATTCCTTCAGCCGTTGGATATCAACCGACCCTTGCCACAGATATGGGAAATTTGCAGGAAAGAATAACTTCTACGGATAAAGGTTCTATTACATCAGTTCAGGCTATTTATGTTCCTGCTGATGACTTGACCGATCCAGCACCCGCTACATCTTTTTCACACTTAGATGCAACAACAGTTTTATCAAGACAGATAGCAGAAATAGGAATTTATCCTGCTGTTGATCCTTTAGACTCAACTTCAAGAATTTTAGATCCAAGAGTAGTTGGTGAAGAGCATTATAGAGTAGCTAGAGATGTACAAAAAATATTACAAGCATATAAATCTCTTCAAGACATCATTGCCATCCTAGGAATGGATGAACTCTCCGAGGAGGATAAATTAACTGTTGCTAGAGCAAGAAAAATACAAAGATTTCTATCACAACCATTTTTTGTGGCCGAAGTATTTACAGGTTCTCCTGGAAAATTAGTTGACTTAAACGATACAATAAAAGGTTTCGACGCTATATGTAAGGGAGAATACGATCATTTACCTGAAGCAGCATTTTATATGGTTGGTGGCATAGAAGAGGTAATTGAGAAAGCAGAAAAATTATCTAAAGACAGCAAATAATGTCAGATAAATTCACAGTTGAAATAATAAGTCCTGACCAAACAGTTTTGAAACAAGAGACTAAGGAAGTAATAATTCCTTCTTTTGAAGGTCAAATGGGAATTTTAAATAATCATATCCCTCTAATAACATTTTTGAGACCTGGAATTATTACTATAAAAGCTGAAGGTGAAAAAAAATATTATGTAGAAGAGGGAACAGTTGAGTTTTCAAATAATAATTTATTGATTTTAACTTCAACTGCAAGAGATCTAGCCAATTTTGATAAAAGTTCAATTAACGAACTTCTCCAAAAAGCTGAAGCAAACTTAAATACCGAGTCTACTGATAAGGATAGATACATAGCATCATATAAAATAGAAACATTAAAAGAAATTAGCCAATAACAAGATTAATTTCTTTAAGAAGATTAAGATATAAATCTTTTTTAAAATTTACTATCACTTCAGGTAACAATTTAGGTTCAATCCATTTCCAGTCTATGAATTCGGCGTATTTAGTATTTAAATTTATCTCACTTTCTTCACCCAAAAATCTTGTAATAAACCATTTTTGTTTTTGCCCTCTGTATTTTCCTTTCCAAATTATACCAACTAAGTTTTTGGGTAATTCATATTGATAAATTTTCTCAATTTCTTTGATAATTTCAATGTTCTTAATACTCGTTTCCTCCATTAATTCTCTTTTCATTGCCGTGATATAATCTTCTCCTTCATCTACACCACCTTGAGGCATTTGCCATCTATCTCCAGGGTTATCTTTTCTTTTTCCTACAAAAATTTTATTTTGTTTATTTAAAACTATTATGCCAACTCCAGTTCTTAATGGGAGCTTTTGTTCTTTCATCTTAAGAATTGAAAAGTTTTATAGCGTAATTTAATTGGTTATCTTTATCTGAATTTATTTTAAAATCATCTCCTACTTCTTCAACTAAAATATCAGGTGTTACACCAACCTCCGAGATAGATTTACCAGATGGGAGGTAGTATTTGGAAATAGTAAGTCTCATACCTCCTCCATTTCTTAAAGGTATAATAGATTGCACTGATCCTTTTCCATAAGAGTTTTCTCCCAGAATTATAGCCCGTTTATGATCTTTAAGTGCACCAGCAAAAATTTCTGATGCAGATGCAGAACCGTTATTAATTAAAACAACAACAGGTTTCCCTTTGGTTTCATCACCTTCTCTAGCAAAGAATTTTCTAGTTTCAGAAACTTTTCGACCTTTAGTAGACACAATTTCTCCGTCATTTAAAAAAAAATCCGTTATGTTTATTGCTTGAGTTAGTAAACCTCCAGGATTATTCCTTAAATCAATTACATAACCTTTTATTTTTGAATTTTTTTCAAAATTTTTAATTGATTTTAAAAATTGTTTATCACTATTTTCGTTGAAAGATTTGAGCCTGATGTAACCTATGTTTTTTTTTTTACTAATAGTTTCTGAATTCACTGATTGAACTTCAATTATTTTTCTCTTAATCTTAAATTCGAGAGGTTTTTTAACATTTTTTCTTCTTACAGTAAGATCAATTGTTGTTCCTACTGGTCCTCTCATTAATTTTACGGCTTCCATTAAAGTTTTACCTTGTACCTGTTCGTCACCAATTTTAACAATGTAATCGCCTGATTTTATTCCTGCTACCTCGGCAGGGGTCCCCTCAATAGGAGAAATCACTTTTACTACTCCAGCTTCCATACTAATTTCTATTCCTAGACCCCCAAACTTTCCACTCGTGTCTGTTTGCATCTCTTTGAACAATTCAGGAGTCATGTAAGCAGAGTAGGGGTCAAGAGATTGTAGTACACCATTAATAGCAGAGTCAATCATTTCTGTTTGATCAACATCATCAACATATTCTTTTTTAATATTTTCTAAAACTTCTCCAAAAAGATCAATTTTTTCATATAGATTATTTTTTGAAAATCCATCAGTAATTATTAAATTAAAGAAAATTACTGATAATATAATTTTTTTTCATATCATAGCCTTCTCTTTTGGTATTTCTTCAGACCACATTTTTTCTAAATCATAAAACTCTCTTTTTTCAGGGTGAAATATATGAACAATTATATCTTGTGCATCAACTAGTTTCCAATCATTGCTCTCTCTTCCTTCAATCCTACAATTATTCATTCCTAGTTTTTTTAGTTCTGCAACAAGAATTTCAGAGAGTGATTGAAGATGCCTTGAAGACCTGCCAGAAGCAATAATCATATAATCTGCTATATAGGACTTATTTTTTAAATTTATAGATGAAATATTATGGGCTTTGTTGTTATCTAGTATTTTTTCAATATTTTTTTTAATATCAATTATTTCCATTAATTAATTGATCTTGTTCGACTTTTTAATTGTGTTGATGAGATTGTAATAGGTTTATTTTTTATAAAGACGATTTTATTTTTGTAATTTTTTACCACAATTGATTTCATTCCCTTTCTATCATATCCTTTTCTAGAAAAAACTACTAATTTTACCAATTTTACTATTTTTTTCCAGCTTTTCCACTTATGAAATCTGATTAAATTATCAGAACCAATTATAAAATAGATATTCTTAATATTCTTTTTTTTTATAAAATAATTTATAATATCAATTGTTCTAGAAGATTTGACAATATTTTCTAGATGTATTGTAAAAATTTTTTTTTGCGATTTAGATATTTTATTTGCATAATTTACTCTTTCATCTAAAGAATAAAAGGTTTTATTTTTAAAAGGGTTTTGTTTGGTTATAACCCAATAAATTTTTTTTAATTTTAGTTTTTTAATAGCAATTTTTGATATACCTAAGTGTCCTTTATGTGGAGGATCAAAACTACCACCTAATAATCCGATGTATTTTTTTTGGAAACTTGCCATTAATTATGGTCTAATAATTCCTTTTCCAGAAACAAGATATTTGTATGAAGTTAGTTGGTTTATTCCTACAGGACCTCTAGGTGGAAGTTTGTTGGTAGAGATACCTATTTCACCACCGAAACCGAATTCACCGCCGTCAGCAAATTGAGTTGAAACGTTATGCATGGCTATTGAACTATTAACTCCATTTAAAAAAATCTCTGCATTCTTTTTGTTATTAGTGATTATGCTATCGGTGTGCATTGTGCCATATTTTAAAATATGTTCGACAGCACCTTTTACATTTTTAACCACCTTTATAGAAATAATTGCATCCAGATATTCCGTTTTCCAATCTTTTTCAGTGGTTTTTTTTAATTTTCCTTTAAAAAGTTTATTAATTTTTTTATCAGCCCTTACTTCGCAGCCTGAATTTAGAAGAGCATTTATTATTTCTTTAGCATGTGAGTTTAAAGCTTTTTCCTCTATCAAAAGAGTTTCTACCGCACCGCAAATACTTGTCCTTCTCATTTTTGCATTAATAACTAAATCTTTCGCTATTTTTATATTTGAAGTTTTATCAACATAAATGTGGCACAATCCTTCAAGATGACCAATTACATGAACGTTAGAAAATTTTTGCACTTTTGCCACAAGTCCTTTCCCTCCTCTTGGTACAATTACATCAATGTATGCACTCATTTTTGATAATAATTGATCTACTATTTTTCTACTTTTGTTTTCAATAAACTGAATACAGTTTTGATTGATATTATTTTTTTGCAGTTCATCTCTGAATAAATTAGCTAATAATCTATTTGAATTAAAAGCTTCAGATCCACCTCTTAAAATAGAGCAGTTTCCTGATTTTAAACATAATGCCGCAACATCAGCAGTAACATTAGGTCTGCTTTCATATATTACGCCTATGACACCAATTGGAGTTGTAACTCTTTTAATAGTTAAATTATTTGGTCTGCGCCATGTTTCTAGAACTCTTCCAACTGGGTCTTTAAACTTTGCTATTTCATTTATTGAGTGTCTAATACCTTCTATTCTCTTTTTATTTAAAATAAGTCTGTCAACTAAATGTTTTCTTTTAACATTTTTTACATCTTTTAAATTTTCTCTGATTATCTTATTTGAATTTTTTAGTAGAGATTGATTGTAATTATCTAAAACTTTTTTAATTTTTTTGTGCTTAACGTTCTTTAAATGCTCAAAGGCTTTTTTTGCGTTTTTTCCAATTGTTTCTAAATAATTCATTTATAATAATACCATATCATCTTTATGAATGACCTCAGTTTTACTTAAATAACCAAGGATTGTTTCTATTTCTTTACTTTGTTTGCCTTTAATTTTATCTATTTCTACAGAGCTAAATGATGATAACCCCCGAGCTAGCTGATTACTATTTTGATCTAGGATTATTACATTTTCTCCTTTTTTGAAGTTTCCATTAATCTTAGTTATGCCAGCTGCGAGCAAGCTTTTACCATTTGATAAAGCTTTAGCTGCTCCATTATCAATATAAATAGTTCCATTGTAATTAAGGGAACCGATAATCCATTTTTTTCTAGCGTCCAATGTAGAAATTTTTGGCAAGAAATGGGTATATTTTTTATTTTTAATCATATTTGCAATTGGATTATTTACTTTACCATTAGCAATAAACATATGGCTGCCTGAATTCATACAAATTTTAGCGGCATCCAACTTTGTAGCAATTCCTCCTGAACCAAATTTGTTTTTCTTGTTATCCATCAAAGATATTATTTTTTCATTAATTGAAGTTACTTGTCTTACAATTTTTTTTCCTTTCGATTTATCATATAGTCCATCAACATCAGAAAATAAAATCAGCATATCTGCACCAATAATTTGAGCTACACGTGCAGCTAGTCTATCATTATCTCCATATTTTATTTCACTAGTTGCTGTTGAGTCATTTTCATTAACCACAGGGATAGCTTTAAGCTTAAACAAGTTATCAAATGTCCTTCTTACATTAATAGCTCTTCTTCTTTGCTCGGTATCATCTGGGCTAATTAAAATTTGACCAGTTTTAATTTTATATTTATCAAATAGTTTTTGAAATTCACCTGCTAGATGAATTTGGCCAACTGCTGCAATAGCTTGGCTCATTTCTAATTTAATTTTTCCTTTTTTTATTTTTAGATATTTTTGGCCAAGAGCGATTGCACCTGATGAGACAATTACAAAGTTTTTTCCTTTTCCGTATTTTCTTATATCTTTAATAAGAGAAGTTACCCATTTTTTTTTGAAAATACCTTTACTGTCAATTACAGTTGCAGATCCAAGTTTTAAAACTATTTTATTTGCATTTTTAATTAGCATATTTTATCAATAATTTTTTAATTTTTTGAAGATCTTTGTTAGAATAAACAGATACAATTTCATATTTATTTTTAATTTTTTTTTTAAATTCTTTTAATTTTTCATTAATCTCATTTTCATCTAATAAATCTGACTTATTAAAAAAAATGATTTCTTTCTTTTTCATTAAATCTTTATCATAATTAGATAATTCTGATTTAATTTTCTTATAAGAATTTAATAAATCATCTTCAGATAAGTCTATTAAGTGAAGTAAAATTTTACATCTTTCTATATGTCTTAAGAATTTATCTCCAAGACCAACACCTTTATGTGCACCTTCTACTAAACCAGGAATATCAGCTAAAGTAATCTCTTTTCCTCCATAGTATGACACCCCTAAGTTTGGATTTATTGTTGTGAATGGATAGTTTGCTATTTTTGGCTTAGCTCTTGTTAATGCTGCAAGCAAACTAGATTTACCAGCATTTGGCTTACCAATAATTCCAATGTCAGCAATTACTTTTAATTGAAGCCATATCCAAAATTCTTCACCTAATTTTCCATTTGTTTTTTTTCTTGGTGCTCTATTTGTTGAACTTTTAAATCTTACATTACCCAGTCCACCCTTACCACCCGATGCTACAAGATATTTTTCTTTATTCTTGGTAAAGTCATAAATTAACGTATTATTATCTTCTTCATATATTTGAGTCCCTAAAGGAACTTTTAAAATCAAGTCTTCTCCATTTGCTCCAGTTTTATTTCTTTTGCTTCCAGGTTTCCCATGTTGAGCTTTAAAATGCTGGGCATACCTGAAATCAATTAACGTATTGAGGTTTCTATCAGATTGAACAATTATAGACCCTCCGTCTCCACCGTCACCGCCATCTGGTCCACCATATTCCACAAACTTTTCTCTTCTAAAGCTTGCAGAACCTGAACCGCCATTTCCAGCTTTGATATAAATCTTTGCTTGATCTAAAAATTTCATTCTTATTATAGTATAAATAACGTAGGCTATTTATATAGATTTAATTGGGGATTACAGAAACAAAAGTTCTGTTTAATTTTGATTTTTTGAATTTTACTTTTCCTTTAATCAGAGAAAAAATTGAGTGGTCTTTACCCATACCAACATTATCACCAGGATGAATTTTGGTACCTCTTTGTCTAACTATAATGTTTCCAGGAATCACTACTTGATCACCATATTTTTTAACTCCAAGACGTCTACCTTTACTATCTCGGCCGTTTTTCGATGATCCACCTGCTTTTTTAGTTGCCATTTAATTACCTATTTTTTTATATCCTTTTTTATAACTTTTTTCTCTTTTTTAATAGGTTTCTTTTTTTCAATAATTTTAGCTTCATCTATAACTTTTCCGCCTTTTGCTAAAATTTTAGTTATTTGTATCTTAGAATGACGCTGTCTATGACCATTCTTTTTTCTTGAATGTTTTCTTCTTCTTTTATGGAAAATTAATACAGTTCTATCTTTAACATTGTCTAAAAGTTTAGCCTCTACTGTAGCTCCATCAACTTTAGGACTTCCAACCTCAGTGCTTTTATCGTCGTTTAAAAGTAAAACATTATCAAATTTAATAGTTTCACCAATTTTGGCGTTAAGTTTTTCAATTTCTAATATTTTACTTGCGGTTACTTTATATTGTTTTCCACCTGTTTCAATTATAGCAAATGACATAAAATTTCTTTTTTTAATTTTCACGCAATATAGCCCTCAGTGCTAGCAAGTCAAGATTATTGAAGCTAAAAAGAGTCCTTTAAATCTCGTAATTTTGAGAAAACTTCAATGTCAGATGAATCTTTTAAGCCCAGGTTATGCTTTATCTGAGGATCATCACACCTTAGAAAAATATTTGTTTTTATTTCATCAGCTATAGTAGACGGAATAGTTGGTTGACTAGAGCTTAGTTTTTTTTCGATTTCAATTTTTTTAGCTTTTAAATAAGTATTTTTTGGATCATGCTCTAAACAGAAATTTAAATTTGCGTTTGTGTATTCATGTCCACAATAGATTTTTGTATCTGGAGGAAGATTTTTTATTTTATTTAAAGAATTAAACATTTCTTGATGAGTGCCTTCAAATACTCTACCACATCCTAAAGAAAATAATGTATCTCCAGTAAAAGCAATTTTTTCCTTTTTAAAGAAAAAAGCAATATGACCCTTAGTGTGACCTGGAATAGAAATTACCTCAAATTCTAAATTTCCAATTTTGTGCTTTTGATTTTCTTCAAGCAATATATCTATTCCTGGTATACGATTTTTGTCTGAATTTGAGCCTAATATCTTTGATTTATATTTTTTTTTTAGTTCTAGGTTAGCTCCAACATGATCAGCATGATGATGAGTATTTAAAATAAAATCTAACTTTTCATATTTATTGATTATTTTATCACAGGCGTTAAATTCAGAGGGATCTACTATTGAAATTATGCCTGTTTCTTTTTCATGAATTAAATAACTGTAATTGTCACTTAAGCATGGAATAATTTCTACAATCATTTACCCTATTAAAAATATCCCTAATTTTGAAAAGAGATTTTTAATCTCTAAATTATTTTTTTTTATTAATGAAGTTTTATCTTCATTAACTCCAATAACTTGTTTGATATTTATATTCTTTTCATCACAAAACTTAAATAGATCTTTAATAGTACACATATGTAAGTTAGGAGTGTTATACCAAGTATTCGGCAATGTTTTTGTTACCGGCATTTCACCAAAAAATAAAAGTTTTATTCTTACTTTCCAAAAACCAAAATTTGGAATTGACACAATTACTGATTTACCTATTCTCAAAAGATTTTTTAAAACTTCTTCTGGGTCATAAAAAGCTTGTAATGTTTGGCTAAGCACAACATAGTCAAAAGATTGGTCAGGAAATTGATGAAGTTCAGTTTCAGCATTTCCTTGTATGACTGGTAAACCTTTGCGTATGCATTGTTGCACGTTATCTTGACTTAGTTCCAATCCACGAACTTCAATACTCTTTTCCTCTTTTAGGAAATTCATTAGAGATCCATCCCCACAACCAACATCTAAAACTCTAGTGTTATTGGGTAATAAATCAGCAATTACTTTAAATTCTTTTTTCATTTTTAAACTTTTCGTACATTGAGTCTATAAAACCTTTAAGAGTTTTTAAGAATTCTGGTTCATTTAGCAAAAAGGAGTCATGTCCTTTGTCTGTTACTATTTCTGAATAAGAAACATCAGCACCAGATGCATTTAATGCAATAACTATGTCCTTGTTTTCTTTTGTTGTATAAAGCCAGTCAGAAGAAAATGATATTACTAAAAATTTTGTTTTTTGATTTTTGAAAGCCTCAACTAAACCACCTTTGAACTGCTTAGAGAGATCAAAATAATCCATTGCCCTAGTTATATAAAGAATTGAATTTGCATCAAATCTTTCAACAAAAGTATAACCTTGATGTCTCAAATAGCTTTCAACTTGGAAATCTGCATTAAAACTAAATTCGTAATCTGCTTTTTCTTGGAGTTTTCTTCCAAATTTTTCCTGCATACCTTGCTCTGATAAATAGCTTATGTGCCCTACCATTCTTGCCACAGCAAGACCGTTTTTAGGTTGAGTATTTTTTAAAAAGTATTTTCCATTATCCCAAATAGGATCAGCCATTATTGCCTGACGCGCTAACTCATTAAGTGCAATATTTTGAGCACTATGACTAGAGCTACAAGCTATAGGAATTGCAGAAAAAGTTTTTTCCGGAAAAGTTGCGCAAAATTGTAAGAGCTGCATTCCTCCCATTGAGCCGCCTGTAGCACACAAAAGTTTTTTAATACCAAAATGATCTAGAAGAATTTCCTGTGCTCTTACAATATCTTTAATTGTTATCACAGGAAAATCTAAACCATAGGGTTGATCAGTTTCTTTATTAATATCACTTGGTCCTAATGAACCCATGCAGCCACCAATCACATTTGCACATATCACAAAATATTTATTTGTATCTATAGCTTTACCTGGGCCAACAGCTGTAACCCACCAACCATCTTTCTTTGTTATGGGGTTTGTTCCAGTAACAAATTGGTCACCTGTCAAAGCATGAAACACTAAAATTGCATTATTTTTATTCTCATTAAGTTTTCCATAAGTCTCATATGCTAGAGGAAAATCCTTAATAGTTTTACCACAATCAAGCTTGAGTGGTTTAGTAACAGTAATTTTATTTATATTCTCAATTTTTCTATTCATCCAAAAAAAAAGCCCAGCTAAACTGGGCATCTCCCTTTTTAGCTAAATTTATTATGCGCTTGCAATATGGTTAAATCAGCGCGATATCTATTTACTAGATCATCACAAACTTGTCAATTTTATATAAGATAAAGACTTCTAGAAAAACTCTAACAATTTAGATATTACATTAATTAATGAGATTACCTAAACCAAATAACATAATAACTGAAAAATACGTAGTAGGAATGAGCGTATTTAAGAATAGACTAGCTAAGATAAAATTATCAGCTAACGAGTCTGCACTTGGGCCTAGCCCGAAAGCAAAAAAAGAATATATAAAAGTATCAAAAAGTTTTGCGAGATATCCTGACACTAACGGAACCTTCTTAAGAGAAACTTTATCAAAGAAATTTAAACTGGATAAAAATAGAATTATTTTGGGTTCAGGTTCAGATCAAATTTTTGAGTTAATTTGTAAAGCATACCTTAAAAAAGGTGATGAGGTAATTGTGCCTAAGTATAGTTTCATTATCTATAGAATTTACAGTAAAATGAATGGAGCAAAAGTTATTTATTCAAAAGAAAATAACTTTACAGTTTCAGTAAAAGATATTTTAAAAAAAGTAAATACTAAGACAAAAGTTGTATTTTTGGCTAATCCTAATAATCCAACTGGAACCTATATTGAAAAAAAAGATTTATTGTTTTTACGAAAAAAACTACGAAGCAATATTTTGCTAGTAGTTGATGATGCTTATTTTGAATATGTTAAACAAAAAAATTATACTTCAGCTTTAAAATTGTTTTCTAACTTTAAAAATGTGGTAATGACAAGAACATTTTCAAAAATTTATGGCTTAGCAGGATTGAGAGTGGGGTGGGGATATGGATCAAAAGAAATTATTGATACGTTAAATAAAATTAAGCCACCTTTTAATGTAAATAAAGCAGCTTTGTTTGCCGCTTCTGCCGCAATAAAAGATAGTGCTTGGTTAAATAAAGAAATTAAACACGTTAATAATTGGAATAAAAAAATGTTTAATGAATTTAAAAAAATGAAAATTGAAACTAATAAAAGCTACAGCAATTTTTTATTAGTTAATTTTGATAAAGTAAAAATTAATTCATCAAGAGTTTTTAAATTATTAGCGAAAGCAGGAATTTTAGTTCGTAAAATGGATGTTTATGGTATTAAAAATTCATTAAGAATTACGATCGGGAAAAGTGAAGAAAATAAAAAATTAATTTCCAAAATGAAAAGAATATTAAATGTTTAATAAAATAAGTATAATCGGATGTGGTTTAATTGGCTCTTCTATTTTGAGAGCAGTAGAAGAAAAAAAATTAGCATCTAAAATAAGCATTTACGATAAATCATCGAAAGTTATCGATTATTTGAAAAAGAATTTTTCGGCAGAAATTTGTAACAACATTTCAGATGTTGTTAAGGATTCCGATTTAGTAGTAATTGCTTCTCCTTTAAGCAGCTATAAAGAAATACTTTTATCTATTCATACTAGTTTAAAAGAAAATGTAATTTTAACTGATACAGGTTCTGCAAAAAAAGAAGTGAATAAAATTATTAATAATTTAAATCTTAAAAATGTAAATTGGATTGCTTCACATCCTATAGCTGGAACAGAATACAGTGGTCCAGAGGCAGGTTTTGCAAGTTTATTTAAAAATAGATGGTGCATACTATCGGCGGATAAAAGGGTAGATGAGAATAAGATAAAATCTTTAGAAAATTTTTGGTCCAAGCTTGGAAGTAAGACAAAATTCATGGCATTTGAAGATCATGACTATGTTTTATCATTAACCAGCCATTTACCACATGCTGTAGCTTACAGCATTGTAAAAACAGCAATTAACAAAGAGGACAAATTTAAGGACGATGTCATTCAATATAGTGCAGGTGGATTGAGAGATTTTACAAGAATAGCAGCATCAGACCCTTTAATGTGGAAAGATATATTTATAGATAATAGTGAAAACATCCTAAAAGTTTTGGATAATTACTCAAAGAATCTAAATGAAATTAAAGATGCTATAAAAAATAAGGATAGTAAAAAACTTTTAGAGATTTTTTCATCAACTAAAAAAGTAAGAAAAGAAATTATCGAAGCTGGTCAAGATACAGACAAACCTGGATTTGGAAGAAAATAATTAAGAGAACTTTCTTATTTCAGTGTAGATTTTATTTTCTATATCTTTTACAAATTCTTCATTATCTTTATCTGACATGATTGGCTCCAAAAATGAAATATGAATATCGCCTGGGTATTTCATAAAACTGTTCTTTGGCCACACTTTGCCAGTATTAAGAGCTACAGGAATACAAGGTAAATTTAGAGCTTTGTAAATTCTACCAACTCCTTTTTTAAAAGGTGGATTTTCATCAAGTTTTACTCTTGTTCCTTGTGGGAATATTAAAAGTGGTCTTTTACTTTTCTCAATTTTTTCTTTCACTTTATCAAAAAAATTTAAATTTTCTTTTGTTGTTGTCTCTCTAACTATTGCTATTGAACCTATTTTTCTCAAGTACCAACCAAATAATGGAATATTAAGAAGTTCTTTTTTTAAAATAAAAATTGGACCATCTAAGGGTATTTGTAGAGCAAAAGTTTCAAACATAGACTGATGTGCAGAAGCGACAAAATAATTTTCTACTTTTTTTAGATTTTCTACCCCATGAAAAATTACCTTTGTATTTAAGATAATTCTCAAAATCAGCACTATATATTTTGCAGATAATCTACCAAAAAAAATTGTGAACTTACTTGGTAAAAATAAGGTTGGTATAGCTAAAATAAAAATTGTAATGAGACCAACGTATAAAAAAATATTAAAAATTAATGATCTAATTAATTGCATTAAGAATTAATCAATTTAAGTAAATTTTGTTTCTTTCTTATATATCTAAGTTTATTTTTATTGATTAAAATTTCAGCAACTAGCGGTCTTGTATTATAATTTGAGGATAAAGAAGAACCATAAGCTCCAACATTAGTTATAGCCACAAATTCATTTTCATTTATTTTTGGATAATTTTTATAAACTCCGAATTTGCAAGTGGTTTCACATATTGGTCCAACAAACTCTATTTTACCTTTCATTCTCGATGATTTTTTAGAAATAGGAATAATTTTATGAAAAGCTTCATACAAAGCAGGACGCATAAAATCATTCATACCAGCATCTAATATAATAAAGTTTTTATTAGCTCCTTTTTTAATAAATTGTATTTTACTTATTAGAAGACCAGTATTACCAATAATAGATCTTCCAGGTTCAAAGATTATTTTACAATTTAACTTTTTAGAAAAATTATGTACAAGTTTAGAATATTTACTTAGATTAATTGGTTTTTCTCTATCAGTATAATTAATACCAAAACCACCACCTAAATCGACATATTTTAAATTCAGTTTTAAATCTTTAATTAATTTACTCATTACATTTAAAGTTTTTCTAAAAGGTGTATCGTTTAAAATTTGACTACCAATATGCACACTCAATGCATCTAATTTTACGTTTTTAAAAGATTTTACTGTTTTTAGAAAAACCTTAAAATTTTTAATCGATAAGCCGAATTTATTTTCTGCTTTACCAGTTGATATATTTTTATGTGTTTTGGCATCAACATTTGGATTTAATCTAAATCCTATTGAAACTTTCTTTCTTAATTTTTTTGCTAAATTATTTACTAATTTGGCTTCGCTTTCAGACTCACAATTGATTAATAATATTTTTTTGTTAATTGCAATTTTAAGTTCCTCTTCAGTTTTACCCACCCCAGAAAAAACAATTTTATTAGGTCTTATACCTGCTTTTAAGGCTTTTAATAATTCACCTCCTGAAACTACATCGGCTCCAGCACCTAATTTACCAAGAACTCTTAGTATATTTAAATTACTATTAGATTTCGCTGCAAAGCAAATTAAAGGATCAGTTTTTTTAAATGTGTTGGTAAATTTTAAAAAATTTAAAGCAATTTGACTCTCCGAATAAATATAAAAAGGTGTTTTATTTTTTTTTAAAATATTCTTAATCGAAAGTTTTTCAACAAATAAATTATTTCCTACATATCTTAGATTTTGCATAAGATTATGAAATTATATTGACCTGATCTATTTGACCTTGGTATTTAGGTTCAGATTTTTTTCCGCAACTAGTTAAAATAAAAATCACCAGAAAAAAAGCAGTTATTAGTTTCATTAAATTTCCCTTTTATATTTTTTTATCATTGATTTAACATTAATTATAGATGTTCCTCCATGAGATTTTTTTGTATTCATAGAATTTTTTACATCAAATACTTTTAAAACACTTTTATCTAAATCTTTGTAAAATTTTTTGATTTCATCCAAATTTAATTCAGATAACATCTTTTTATTTTTTTCTGCATAATTCACAACTTTTGCTGAAATAGCGTAAGACTCTCTAAACGATAAATTTTTGTTTTTAACAAGATAGTCTGCAAAATCAGTTGCTGTTGTATATCCTTGGTTAGCCATAAAAAGCATATTTGCTTTATTAGCATTTACAGAATTTATTAATTCGGCGCTCATAGTTAGAGTATCTCTCAAAGTATCATAGCCACCAAAAACTAACTCCTTGTCATCTTGCATATCTTTAAAATATGACATGGGAAGACCTTTCATTATTGTCAACATTGCATTTAACTTTCCATAATTCATTCCAACTTTTCCTCTTATTAGTTCTGCAGGATCAGGATTCTTTTTTTGAGGCATGATTGATGATCCTGTAAGCATGCTATCTTTGAATGAAATTAAATTGAAAGCATCGGAATTATAAATAATAAAGTCTTCTGCCAATCTAGATATGTGCATTGCACAAACAGCAGAAGCATATAAAAAATCAATTGCAAAATCTCTATCCGATACAGAGTCCATAGAGTTATCTGTAGGTTTTTTAAAACCAAGTTTTTTTGCAGTATAGTTTCTGTCTATTTTATAAGATGTTCCTGAAAGTGCCGCAGATCCAAGCGGACACTCATTTAATAGCTCAAGATTATTTTCAAATCTTTTTTTATCTCTTTTTAACATCTCATAGTATGACAATAAATAATGTGCGAATGAAATAGGTTGTGCATTTTTTAAATGCGTTAATCCAGGCATGACCGTATCTGTATTTTTTTCAGCTTTTTTTATAAGATTTCTCATGACAACCGAAATGTCTTTTATAATTTCGTTTGATGCTTCTTTAACCCATAATTTAAAATCAGTTACTACCTGATCATTTCTTGATCTTGCAGTGTGCAGAAATCCAGCTGATGGACCAATGATCTCAAATAATGCTTTTTCTATATTTAAGTGAATATCCTCGAACTTTTCTTTAAACTCAAAATTACCCTTATCTATCTGAGTTTTAATTTTTTTAAGCCCATTGATAATTTTGTTACCATTTTCACTTTTAATGATCTTTTGTTTCATTAGCATTTTTGTGTGCACAATTGATGCAGCGATATCTTGTTCATAAAGTCTTTTATCAATATGAATAGAAGACCCAATCTTTTGAAAAGATTGAGACATTTTATTTTTGAATCTATTTGACCAAATTGTTTTATTTTTCATTTTACTGTGTTATTTCTAATTTAAATTAATATGAAAATTAGTAAATCGTTTAAAATCTATATTCACATAATCCTTCTATATCTGATTAGCCACAATCTTTACGGAGCAGAAGATTTTTCAAAAAATATAGTAATCCACGAAAAACCGTCTCAAATTAAAGAATTAAAATTCAAAGATTCAGATCTTAATGATGTCGATTTAACTAACAAAAAAGGCAACATCATGATCTTGAATTTCTGGGCAACCTGGTGTGCTCCATGTAAAAGAGAGATGCCTTCCCTTGAAAGATTAACTAATCAATTTCCACAAGTTAAAGTTTATGCCATTAACATGGAACAACCTAATAAGCTAAAAGTTAGAGACTTTTTCAGAAGTATTGGTGTTGCTAGTTTAGATACTTACTATGATCCAAAGTTGAAATTAGTAAAGCAATTCAAAATGCGAGGACTTCCCACAAGTATTTTGATCGATAAAAATGGCGATGAATTTGGTAGAGTCATTGGTGAAGTTGATTTTGTGAGTGCTGACTTTATAAGTTTAATTAAAAAATATATTTAGTTTTTAAAAAAATAGGCCATTAAAACCAGAACTATAATTGCAATAAACTGAAGCAAGACCCGTAATTGCATTAATTTATTAGAATATTTTTTACTAGTACTACCACCCTTAAATAAAGTATATATACCCATTATTAAAACTATGGCTACAGCACCCAACAAAGTAAATCCTATAAAATTAAAAAAAAATTCAGACATTTAATATTCTACTATCATGACCTATTCATTAAATACAATTGTTTTAGAACCACTTTCTAAAAATAAACCGAAAAACGCCGTAATACTTTGCCACGGTTATGGTGGTGATGGTAACGATATCTCAATCCTTGCAAATTACTGGCGCGCTCATTTACCAGACACAATATTCATTTGTCCTGATGCTCCTGAGAAATGTGCAGCAAGCCCATCGGGTTTTCAATGGTTTGATTTAATGGATCAAACACCAGAGCAAGTTTTAGCTAAATCACTAGTAGCAGAAAACAAATTAAATAAACTTATTGACGAAGTAAAAAAAAATAATAGTCTAAAAGCGGACCAGATCATCATTGGAGGATTTAGCCAAGGTTGTATGATTACTTTACAAGCTGGTTTAAAAAGAAAAGACATGGTGAATTCTGTAATTGGCTACTCAGGTAGAATTATAGACACCGAACATCTTTCAAAAAATATTAATTCTAGACCAAAGATTATTTTAATGCATGGGGACATAGATCAAGTAGTTTCTATCGACTCATTATTAGAGGCTAAAGACTTTTTTAATAAAAATAATTATGAAATAGAAACAAAAATTTTCAAAAACTGTGAACATCGTATACCAACAGAGGGGTCAAGTTTGGGCCTTCAATTTATAAAAAAACAATTTAATTCTTAATTTTTTGAGTGATACATAATTATAACTTGATATAATTTTTTGTATCAGTTAGCTTTAATGTATGATTATTTCTTCTGTCGATAAAGTACCTCTTGAAAAATGTCCGGCGTTAGTGCTAAACGCTGACTTTAGACCGTTAAGTTATTACCCGCTTTCAATTTGGTGTTGGCAAGATGCAGTTAAATCAGTTTTTTTAGACAGAGTGAGCATTGTCTCAAACTATAAAAGAAAAATAAGAAGCCCCTCATTTGAAATGAATTTACCAAGTGTGATCGCGCTTAAAAATTTTATTCAACCTTCAAAAAATCCAAACTTTACAAGATTTAATGTTTTTTTGAGAGATAAGTTTGCTTGCCAATATTGTGGCGACACAAAAGATTTGACCTTTGATCATTTGTTGCCAAAGTCGAGAGGGGGATTAACAGATTGGAACAATGTTGTAACAGCTTGTTCTAGCTGCAATGTTAAAAAAGGCGGAAAGCTTTATAGAGACTGTGATCTAAAATTAGCTAATAAACCTTACGCACCAACAGTCGAAGATTTACATCGCAACGGTAGACATTTTCCACCAAACTTTCTTCATGAAAGTTGGATGGATTATCTATATTGGGATATCGAGTTAGAACCTTAATTAGACTTTTTCTGAAATCGTAATAGCTATTCTTGATGAAGTTTTAATAATTTTATCTAAGACTCCGTATAATCCTTTTTTTGTTGCTCCGTTATCATACGCTATATCTTTATGATCTAATTCGTCCTGCCTAAATTTCATTATTTTCTTTTTTAACTCTTCTTCATCTTTTCCAAGTTTATAGGTTTGATCTTTATAGTGACCATCAATTACCTCTTCAACCGATGCAGTACAAAGCATAGCTGCTTTTTCTCCTAACATTGCAGTTCCAAAACCAAGTGTTACACCCATTAGATCCCAGAGAGGTAATAGTTTTGTAGGTTTAATATTTCTTTTTTTTATTTCGTTATTAAAATATTCGTAGTGTTCTTTTTCATGCTCTTTCATTTCCTCTATTTTCTTTTTTAAAAATTCATCTTGTTTGAACGTTTTAAGAGCTAGAAGTTGTCCTTCATATATTTTTATAGCCCCACGTTCACCAGCATGGTCAACTCTTATAATTTCTTCTAAAGTTTTTTTGTTAGTTTTTTCCATAATTTTTTATAACTTTTATCATAATACCACTAAGTATTAATGAGATAACTGTATTTATTGTAGCAAGTGAAAGCCCTAAAAATCTAAAAGTTACATCTTTACAGCTTACTATCTCTGTTTTTTTAAGCTGATTTAGAAGCTCTTCTTTATTTAAGGGCCGGCTACTGCCTAAATCGCAAACTAAAGACTCGCTAAAAAAACCTTGTTCTATACCATAATGATAAAAAGAAACTACAGCACCAAAAATAAAGAATACTAAAATGAGGCTTGAAATTATTTTTTGATATCTATTTAAAATAAAGATTAGTGAAATAAGTATTATTGCAGCAATATAAGGAATTCTTTCAATTATACATAAATTACAAGGTTTGTGACCAAGTACATACTGTATGAAGTAAGCTATTGAAAGCGAGAGTATACAAAAGGCTAAAATACCATTTAGTAATAGCTTATTATTTAAAATCATTTAACGAAAATTATGTACAAGGCAGCCGCTAAAATTACAATAAATATTCCAGCAAGCGTAAACCATAAAGCACCTTTTTTTTCAATAAATTCACCAAATTTTTTACCAAAAAGATAAGTTAAATAAGAAACTAACAAAAATCTAAGACCTCTTGTAAAAAGACAGATAAAAAAGAAAACAGTGAGATTAAAACCAATCACTCCACTTGTAATCGTAAATACTTTAAAAGGAAGAGGAGTAAAACCTGCTAAAAACATAATCCCAAGCCAAGCTAAAAAACCACCTCTGGTAGACATCTTATCTTGAATTTGAAAAACTTTTTCCTCATATCCATAAAACTCGATAATAACCATCGAAGCATCTAAAAAGAATACACCCAACATGTAACCAAACAATCCACCTAAAACTGAACCTACAGTAGCTATGAGAAATATTTTAAAATAATCCTCTCTTTTGGCTACAACCATAGGAACTATCATTAGATCTGGCGGGACAGGAAAAAAGAAACTTTCGATAAAGGCCACAAAGCCGAGTAAAGGCTTAGAAAATTTATGCCTGGCAAGTTCTACACATCTGTCGTATAATTTTTTTAACATGAATTTAAAATGCACAATTCTTAGATACCTCGCAAGTTTAATTTTATCGACAGTTGTTATCTACGCTATCGTAATAGTTGCGGGAATGTTTGGTGCAGATTATGGTTTTTCTCCGGGTGATACGTTTATCATTTGGATTTTGATGGCCATCCTTATTAATCAAAGCGTTACTTGGAATAAATAGTATTTATGAGCAATCCTGTAGATATAAAAATTGCTCGTATAAATAAAAGTGAGAATGAAGGCAGGAGCATAGAAAAAGATAAAGTTCATGAAGTTTTTCAGCGAAACATCAATGAAAAATTGAAATCATTTTATAGACTACAACAAGACTGGGTAAACCGCGCTTATAAAAACTTTAACGACTTCGACACATATTTAATTTTAATGTATTTAATGAACAAGGTTTACATTAATTATTCAGATCGATTTCATTATATGTCAATGGAAGCCTTTTATGGTCAAGACAAAGTAGGTATCGAAAAACTAAATTTAATTGAGATATCTAAAGATCTTAATATTCCAAAAGAAACAGTCAGACGGAAAGTTAATTATCTTCAATCTAATGACATTATTATAAGATCTGGAAAATCAATCTTTTTAAATTCCAAAGGATTGGAAATCCAAAAACCCATGAGTACAATTGAAAATCTGTCCGGACTATTATCCAAACTTTCGATGCACTTATCCGCCGAAGACTGGTTTGGTCAACCATTAGAAAAAGAGGATATTAAAAAATTTATTATAGAGCACTTTACTGTAAGTTGGGAGTATTGGTATAGATTTCAAATACCTTATTTAGTGAGACATAGATCTTTTTTTGGAGATTTAGAGTCTTGGAACGTGTGGGGGTCAATTGGCTTAGTTCAAATTAGAGATTTAATAGAATCTATTGAAAATGATGTAACAAGAAAACCTGAAACATATGGGGATTTCTTTTTAGCTACTCTAAAACATAAGTCTAAACGAGGAATTAATGCTTCTTCAATTTCAGATATATCAGCCATACCAAGAGCCACAGTAATTCGAAAACTTAAGTCTTTGGAGAAAAATAAACAAATTATTAGAAATAAAAAACTAGAATATTCAATTGGAAATAATAAAGAGCATATGAAAGTAATAGGGGAAAACTACAGGATCAGTCAAAGGTCATTCAGTGAATATTGTACTACAATGTTTAATTTGATGAAATTTTCAAAATTTAGTATTTAATAATTTTGTAACAAAAAAATGTTAAGTTAAGTCTTTAAGGTTTTTTATAAAATTATGGAAATAGCAAAAACAATAGCCCCGGTGTGTTTGGCCATAATAATGTTCGGATTAGGTCTTGGCCTAACCGTAGCAGACTTTAAAAGAATAATTACAATCCCTAGAGATTTTATAGTAGGTTTTTTTGGTCAAGTTATCATACTTCCGATTATCGCTTTTATCTTAATTCATCTTATTTCAATGCCACCGGAAATAGCTCTTGGTGTAATGATAATTGCAGCAGCTCCAGGTGGAGTTACATCAAATATATTAACTAAATTTGCTAATGGAGATGTAGCACTTTCTGTAACGTTAACTGCAGTTGTAAGTTTAATATCTGTGATAACAGTTCCTTTAATTGTCTACAATTCAGCAAGTTTTCTTGGTTTTGAAATAACCAAAGAAATATCCATGATTAATATTGCTGCTAAAATGTTTTTTGTAGTAACTATTCCTGTTATTTTTGGCATGATTGTAAGAAGTTTAATGACAGATTTCATCGTGTCCAAAACTCTGTTAATTCAAAGATTGTCAGTAATATTGTTTCTAATTGTCTTTATTTCTATTTGGGTTGAAGAGTGGGATAGAATTATAAGTTTTATAACTAGAGCAGGTTTAGTAGCTTTTATTTTAAACATCACAATGATTTTTATAGGTTACTATGTGGCTAAATTTTTAGCTTCAGGATTAGAACAAAGAAAATGTATTTCACTTGAATGCGGTTTACAAAATGGAACTTTAGCTGTTTTTGTAGCCACACAATTATTTGATGATATTGTGTTTATGGTGCCTACAGCAGCATATGCACTAATTATGTTCGTTACCTCTATTATTTTTGTTCTAATAGTAAGAAAAATAAATTAGATTATTTTAAATTGGGCGAATGGTGGAACTGGTAGACGCGCCGGACTCAAAATCCGGTGGTAGCAATACCTTGAGAGTTCGAGTCTCTCTTCGCCCACCAAGTTATGGAAATAGATAAACTAAATAGTCTAGTAGAATTATACTTTAAAAAGTGTGAAGAGGTTGATCCTAATAAGCCTTTTTTAAAATGGTTAAAACCAGGAAAACCAACTTATAGTTGGGGGGAAATAAAAGATAGAATTTTTAAACTTTCATCAAAAATTAAATTACTAATTAAAGAGGGAGATCGCTGTTTAATATTATCTGAGAATAGACCTTATTGGTTGATATCAGATCTTGCCGTGATGAATGCAGGAGGAATATCTGTTCCAATTTTTACAACATATTCATCAAATGATTATGAGTATATTTTAAATGACTGTAAGCCATCTTTAATAATTGTTTCAAATAATGATCAATTTAAAAAAATAAAAAAACACGTTAATTTAAGTGAACAAAAATTAATCTCTTTTGAAGAGATAGATGCTGACAGTTTATTAATTCAAAATATACTTAAAGACAAAAATTATAAAAAAGAGATTAATAAAAAATTAAAAAGAAATATGCCTGCATGTATAATTTATACATCAGGAACATCAGGAAATCCTAAAGGAGTAATTTTAAGTCACGGTGGTATCTTATCTAATTGCGAGGGAGCTGTTGAGTTACTTGAAACCTTGACTAAAAAAAAAGATCCTACTTTTTTAACTTGGCTACCCTTATCACATTCTTATGAACACACTGTTCAATTTATACAAATTATCGTAGGTGCTAAAGTTTTCTATGCAGAAAGCTTAGAAAAATTAATTTCAAATATGGGTGTTGCTAAACCAACTATAATGACTGCAGTTCCAAGATTTTACCAAAATCTTTTTACAAAAATAAACATGAATTTTGAAAAACAAAAAGGTCTCAAAAAAAAATTAATAAAACAAACCTTGAGTTTAGGCATCAAATTATTAAAAAAAGAGAAATTACGTGTAAGTGATGAAATAATAAATTTTTTTTGTGAAAAACTAGTAAGAAAAAAAATTAGAGGTCAATTTGGAGGAAATCTTCAGGCCTTCGTTTCTGGTGGGGGAGCGTTAGATCAAAAAATAGGAGAATTTTTAAATGCTATAGGATTACCTACTTTACAAGGCTATGGTCTAACGGAAGCTTCTCCAGTTGTAAGTTGTAATTTACCTAATTTAGTTAAGGTTGAATCAGTTGGTCCTCCATTCAGAACAAATAAAGTAAAAATTGCTGAAGATGGAGAAATACTAATTAAGGGTGAAAATGTGATGCTGGGCTATTGGAATCTTAAAGAAGAGACAGAAAAAGTGATTAAAGATGGTTGGTTGCATACAGGAGATATTGGTGAGTTTGATGAAAATAATTATTTAAAAATAACAGATAGAAAAAAAGATATAATTGTAAATTTAGGAGGTGATAATATTTCACCAAGCAAGATTGAAAATATTTTATGTTTAAACGAATTTATCAAACAATCTTTTGTTTATGGAGACAAAAAAAATTATTTAGTAGCAATAATAGTCACTGAAAAAGAAATTAATAAAGAAAAAATTAAACTTATAATTGAAAATATTAACAAAAGTTTAACTTTGATAGAAAAAATTAAAAAATTTGTTTTAATTCATGAAGAATTTACAATTGAAAACAGAATGTTAACACCAACTTTAAAGTTAAAAAGAAAAGAAATAATTAAAAATTATAAACAACAATTAGAAAATCTTTATTAATTTAACAAAAAAAGTTAAATAACTTGCTTAAAAAAACATTGATATTGCTAACTTTTTTTAAATTTTATTAAAATTAAAAAAATTAATAAAAAAATTAAATTTTGAATCTATTTCACAAATTAATTTATGTTTGACATGAATCTTTTAATAATTAATGTTTAATTAACAAACGAATCATTAAGATTTGTTTAACAACAAGGGAGAAAAGATGGCTAAAAGAAGAAAAAAAGCTAAGAAAAAGAAAAAAGCTAAAAAGAGAAGAAGAAAAAGAAGATAGTTTTCTCTTTTATTAAACGCCCTTTTTAACTATTTTAAAAAGGGCGTTTTTTTTATTCTGCACTTTCTGAAATATTAGTTCTTCCTAAAGCTTTATCCATTTTTTTTTGAACATCGTCTGAACTTATTTTTAGGACTGCTTCGAATTCTGATTTCAGTCTTTCATAGGCCTTTTCAAATAACTGTCTCTCAGAATAGGACTGATCTGCAATGATATCCGTATTTTTATTTAGGTCTTTTACCACTTCGGCTAATTCATAGATTTTACCAGAATTAATTTTTTGATCATATTCTTGAGCTCTTCTGCTCCACATAGTCCTTTTAATTTTAGGTTTTGTTTTTAAAATCGAGATACATTTATTAATTTGATTTATAGAAGCAATAGGTCTTAATTTTGATTGTTGATTTATAGGAACAGTTAAAGTTAATTTTTCTTTTTCAACTAATATTTTATAAAACTGAATATCTATCTCACCAATTTTTGCTTTTTCAATAGCTGTAATTTTACCAACCCCATGTTTTGGGTAAACTACAAAATCTTTCAAATTATAAATTCGCTTTTCAGTAGGCTGTTTCTTTATTTTTTTTATTTCCGGTTTTTCATCAGTGCCAGGAATAGCACTCTTTTTTTCAGTTATTTTTGAAGGAAGTTTTACTTTTGAACGTAATTTTACTTTTTTTATTTTTTTTACTTTTTTCGACTTTTTCTTTTTTGGCATATTTATTTTCCAGGTTTTTCTGAAAAGTATTTATCATACTTATCTTTTATATTTCTATATTTTTCATGTTCTTCCATAGGCTCTTTTTTTTTTGTGATATTAGGCCATATTGCAGAAAACTTTTTATTAAGCAACAACCATTTCTCTATGTCTTTTACGCTTTCGTCTGTATCAGCTTTTATTGCATCTAATGGACACTCGGGTTCACAAACTCCACAATCAATACATTCATCAGGATTGATTGCTAAAAAATTTTCTCCCTCATAAAAACAGTCTACAGGACAAACCTCTACACAGTCAGTTAGTTTACATTTTATACATTCATCTTTTACAATATAAGTCATTTGTTATTCATTATTTGAAGTTTGATTTCTGCACTCTCTTTGTCAGGAAAATATATGAGCCCGCATATTCTGCGCATCAAATTAGACTCGTATTGATCAACAGTGTTATCTGAAATAATTACTTTCCAAAGGTGAGCAATAATATCTTTTTTAATTTCTAAAGATTTTTGTTTTATAATATTGGTGTAATTTAAAAGTTGATTTGAGTTTCTTTCTATTTCTTCAGCTTTTTTTAATATTTCATTAGAATCATCAGTTTCTAAATATGATTTAATAAAATCTTTAACCAACTCTTTCTCATGACTTGAATAGATCTCGTCTATATTTGCGGCATGCACAAGTAATGCAGAAATTCCGATTACACTCTCTTTATCTAATTTTTTCATTTATTTAATATTTAAAGAGAGAAGCTTATTAAATGGATTTTCTTTTTTGTCAAATCGTATTATTTTCTCTCTTTTCTTTTTTTCGCCTTTAAAAATGTAAGTATCTAAAGCCTTATCCTTTTTATAATTCATATAAGTCATAAGTTTATAAAAATTTTCCTTAGAGCAACCTACTAGATTCATCATTTCGGCATTAATTTTAAATTTTTTATCTTTTGTATTTTCAATAATTTTAAGAAATAATTTTTCTAAAATATCTATTCTGACAAAAAATTCTCTAAATTTTTCAAAACCGCATAACAAAAGAAAATTTTTATTAAAAGTGTTTCCAATTAAAAAATTTAATCCTGATTTGGGGATTATATTCTTATCGGATAAATTATTAAATATTTTCCATAAACCAATCCTAAACTCGACTGCTTTTGGTTTAAGCATCTTAGGTAAATAAATATGATATCTTCCAATTTTTATACCCATCCCCCATAATTTTTTTCTTTCCTCGCTAGGGATTAATTTGACAATCTTATTTACCTCACTTCTTTTGACCACTCCATTATTCTCATATAGCTGAAATAATAACCCTCTTAAGTATTGATTGGATATTTTATGTTTATTTAATTTGATTAAATCACCTAATACGACATTTATGTGATTTGATAACCATTTATTTAAAAATATAATTAATTTTGATTTAGACTCTGCGTTTAATGATTCATCAGAAATGATATCAATATCTGGACTTAAATAATCATTTCCCTTTTTCAATCTTGCTATTGGATTATTTTTCCAAATAATTTTTCCAGAGTTATCAAGCTCAATTTCAGCTTTAGTTAAAATTTCATTAACTCTTTTAACCAATTCTTCTTCTACACCTTTTCTGGCTGCTTTTTTAATTGATTTAATGTCAGTATCTAGTGTTTTAGAGGTAACCTCGATTAAAAATTTTAGGCCTTTAAGTTCACCTACTAACTGTCCATCAATAAAAATTTTGTTTTCATTATTTATTTCAGTATTTAAAATAAGGTCTTGTTTAAGACTTCTTGATAAAATGCTGATTTTTTTGTCAATAAAACTTTTTGTTAATTCATCATGAAGTTTATCCGATAGCTTATCTTCTATACTTTTAGTTAGTTGAACCCAATAATCTGAGTTTTCTACCCAATTTTTTTTGTTTGCAACGTAGGACCAAGTTCTAACATTTGAAAGTCTGTGAGATAATAAATCTACATTACCGTGATCTTTCTCTAAACCTTTTAATTGTTCTTTCATAAATGAGCTTGGTATCCTCTTTTTTCGAGTAGATAAGAATTGAAATACTTTATCAATAATATTTATGTGTTGACCGTATGCTTTCTTTTCAAAATCCGGTATTTGACAACATTCCCATAACAACTCTAAATTTTGATGATAAATAATATTGTTTGCTCCTTTTTTTAAGAAAAATCTTAAAACACTTTCATCAAGTGAGTCATTAGTTCTTAAAAGATTTTTTCTAGGTGGTCTTAGTTCTAATGTAGCAATCAAATTTTTAGGATTTTTAAAGTCTAATTTGGAATTTCTCCAATAAATTGATTTAGTCTCTGGTAATTGATGTTTTTCAATCTTTTCTATTTCATCCGAATTCAAAGTTTCACAATCTCCTGTAGTACCAAATCCACCATCATTTTTATATCTACCAGCACGACCTGCTATTTGAGACATTTCAATAAGATTAAGTCTTCTAGTTTTTTTTCCATCAAATTTTTTTAAATTTGAAAAATAAATTTCATTAATATCCATATTCAAACCCATACCTATAGCATCAGTTGCTATTAAATAGTCTACATCTCCTGATTGATATAAGCCAACTTGTGAATTTCTAGTTTTTGGGCTTAATGATCCCATTATTACAGCGGCTCCACCTTTTTGTCTTCTAACAAGTTCTGCAATCGCATAAACTTCCTCAATAGAAAAAGCTATAATTGCAACCTTACGCTCTAGTCTAGATATCTTTTTAATACCCGAGTAACTTAATTTTGAGTATCTTTCTTTATTTTCGAAATCAACATTGTCAACTAATTCTTTGATAATGTTAGCCATAACTTGAGAGCCAAGAAACATAGTTAACTTCTTTCCACGCGACTCCAATAATCGCTCAGTGAAAATATGGCCTCTTTCTCTATCTGCACACATTTGTATTTCATCAATTGCTATAAAATCTACTATTTTATCTTTAGGCATAGACTCCACAGTACAAATAAAATAACTGGCTGTGCTTGGGATAATTTTTTCCTCCCCTGTTATCAAGGCAACTTTATCTACTCCAACTTTAATTACACATTTATCGTATACTTCTCTTGCAAGAAGCCTTAATGGTAAACCAAAAATACCAGTTTCAAATTCCAACATTTTTTCAATAGCCACATAAGTCTTTCCAGTATTTGTTGGTCCTAATAGTGCTATGATTTTTGAAGAATAAGCATTCATATTTGTGTTAGATAATTTTTTTTATACTATATGTAGATCAAAGTTGAGAACAAAATAGGATTAAAACATGACCGAATCGTTTTGTCAAATGTTCCGATTTTATAATTGATTTGACTTATAATACTTGGTCCCCGTATAGGTAATTTAAAGTTAAAAATGTCATCTAAAGTAAAAAAGAAAATTTTAAAGTTAAAAGAGTCATCTACGCTAGTCATAAACGAAAAGTCCAAAGAACTTATATCAAAAGGAAAAAAAGTATATCAATTTGGTTTTGGTCAATCCCCGTTCCCAGTGCCTGAAAAAATAGTAGAAGCACTTAAAAAAAATGCTCATAGAAAAGAATACTTACCAATTCAAGGATTATCTGGATTAAGAGAAAATATTTCAAAATATCTACTAAAGAGAACAGGTAATGATTATCCTAAAGAAAATATTTTAATTACACCTGGGTCAAAGGAAGCAATGTTATTAATACATATTGCTTTTAATGGAGAAATTATAATTCCAGCGCCTGGTTGGGTTTCTTATGAACCTCAAGCAGAAATAGGCTCGAACAAAGTCCACTGGCTGGAAACTACAAGAGAAAATAATTGGTTTCCCACAGCAAAAGAACTTGAAAAGAAAATTAAACTAGTAGGAAAAAACAAAAATTTAATTCTAATTCTTAATTCTCCAAATAACCCCTCAGGTACAACTTGTAATAATATGGAAGAGTTAGCTAAAGTAGCAAAAAAAAATAAAATTTTGATTTTGTCAGATGAAATTTATACTGACCTTACTTTTTCAAATAAATACAATTCGATTTCAAAATTTTATCCTGAATTAACTTTTATAACTGGAGGTTTGAGTAAATGGTGCGGAGCTGGGGGTTGGAGATTAGGTTTTTTAGCTGTACCAAAAAAGCTAACTGAATTTTTAAAAAGCTTAAAATCTCTTGCAAGTGAATCTTATTCAACAGTCAATACACCTACACAGTATGCGTCTGTAGAAGCTTATGCTCAAGATCATGACCTTTACAAACTTAAGGTTAGAGCAATTTTAAAAGCAGTAGGTAAATATGTTTACAATAATCTTAAATCAAATAAGATATTAATATCTCCTCCTCAAGGAGCATTTTATTTAATGCCAGAATTTAAAAATAAAAAATACAAAACTTCTGCTAAGTTATGTGAAGCAATTCTAAATGAAACTGGAGTAGCAATGTTACCGGGCTCAGACTTCGGTTTTTCACCAAAAAAAATGCTAACAAGATTAAGCTATACTGATTTTGATGGATTAGAGTTTTTTAAAAACGTAACTAATTGCAAGATGGTAGATGATGAAATGATTAAAAAGTATGCCCCAAATGTAGTTGAAGGCATAAATAAATTATCAAATTGGGCCAAAAATTTATAAGATTCTCTTTGACCTCCATTCAATAACATAGTTAAATTCATCATTATAACAAGAGGAGTACACATGAAAAAAATGACGTCATTGATTTCTGCGGTACTAGTAATGTTTGCTTTTTCAAGCCCTATTACTTCAATCGCAAAATCAGCAGAGTTCTTTACAATAGGAACTGGTGGACCTACAGGAGTATATTTCCAAACAGGTAACGCTATATGCAAAATGTTACACAAGTCAGCAATTAGTGCTGATCACGGTAGAAAAAAAGGTACAGCTAAAGCTTATAGATGTACTGCACCTTCAACAGGTGGTTCTAACTACAATATTGGACAAATCAAAGATGGTGAGTTTCAATTTGGTGTTGCTCAGTCAGACTGGCAGTACCATGCTTACAACGGTTCAAGCAAATGGGAAGGAAAACAGTTTAGTAATTTAAGAGCTGTATTTTCTGTTCACAACGAACCTTTCCAAATTTGGGCAAGTAAAAAATCTGGAATTAAAAATTTCAAAGGCCTAAAAGGGAAAACAGTAAACATAGGTAACCCAGGTTCTGGTCAAAGAGGAACTATGGAAGAACTTATGAAAGCAATGGGAGCAGATATGAGTATGTTCAAAGCAACTACTGAACTTACTTCTTCTGAGCAAGTGAAAGCTCTTTGTGATGGTAAAATAGATGCATTCGGGTATTCAGTTGGATTCCCTAATGGTGCTATGGAACAAGCAGCTACTTGTAAGGCTAAAGCAAGCCCAATCAACTTAACTGGTGCGCCGGTTCAAGGATTAATTGATGGTGCTGATTATTATGCAAAAGCTGTAATTCCAAAAGGAACTTATTCTAATCAGAAAAAAGATGCTACAACGTTTGGTGTAAAAGCTACAGTTGTTACAAGCGCAGATGTTTCTGAAGAACTTGTATACTTAGTAACAAAAGCGGTTATGGAAAACTTTGATGACTTCAGAGCTCAACATCCTGCTTTTGGACCTCTGGAAAAGAAAAACATGATAGCTGATGGTTTATCGGCTCCATTACATCCAGGAGCAATTAAGTACTACAAAGAAGCTGGATTAATGTAATTCAACTTTTTAGTTTAATCAAAAAAGGCCCAATATTTTTTGGGCCTTTTTTTTTAGAATAATGTATCTTAAGTGAAATGAATCAATCTATTCAAAGTAAGATTAAAGACAAAATTCAAGAAGATATTTCTCCTACTCGAAATTTATCTGGCATACATTTAAAAATAGTTTTTGGGATAGCTATTCTCTGGACATTATTTCAGCTTTGGTATGCTTCTCCTTTTCCTTTTTGGTTTAACTTTGGAATGTTCAAAGGTTTACCTGCTCGTGCAATACATCTAGGTTTCGCACTTACACTTACATTTTTAATTTTTCCTATTGTACGAGGTAAGAAAATATCAGTTTTTGATATTCTTATAAGTATTGTCGCTGCATTCTGTTGTCTTTATATTTATTTTTTTTATGATGATCTTGTTAATAGGGGTGGGATACTTTTAGTTAAAGAGATATTCGGATTTAAAGTTCCTGTAGAGCTTATTATTGGGGCAACAGGTATTTTAATACTTTTAGAGGCCACAAGAAGAGCTATCGGATTACCATTAGTAATAATTGCTATCTGTTTTCTTTTATTTTCTTATTTTGGTAAATATGCTCCAGAAATTATTTCTCACGGTGGTCTATCTGTTAAAAGACTAGTTGGTTTTCAATGGTTTGATCAAGAAGCTATTTTTGGAATACCTATAGGTGTATCTGTTGATTTCATATTTTTATTTGTTCTATTTGGAGCTTTATTAGAAACTGCAGGTGGAGGAAAATATTTTTTAGATTTAGCTTTTGCAATGGTAGGTAAGATGCGAGGAGGGCCAGCTAAAGCTGCTATTTTAGGATCTGGGATGACCGGTATGATTTCAGGTTCTTCTATTGCAAATACTGTTACTACCGGAACTTTTACAATTCCTATAATGAAAAAAACTGGGTTTTCTCAAGAGAAAGCAGGAGCAATTGAAGTTTCATCATCTGTAAATGGTCAAATTATGCCACCAGTTATGGGAGCCGCAGCTTTTGTAATGGCAAGTTTTATCGGTGTTACTTATTTTGAAGTTGTTAAACATGCTTTTTTACCAGCTATCATTTCATACATTGCATTATTTTATATATCCCATCTAGAGGCTCTTAAATTAGGACTTAAAGGAATGGATGATGCAGACGTTCCTCATCTTAAGAGAACTTTCTTATCTGGGCTACATTTTTTAATACCAATTTTTGTTCTAATTTTTCTACTTGTTTACATGAGATATACAGCAGGTTTTTCAATTTTTTACGCAACCATTTCTTTGATCCTAGTGAATTTGATAAATCGTATAATTAAAAACTCAGATTTTAAAACTGGCTTAATCGAATGGTGGAACCAAACTATTGTTGGACTTCAAAAAGGAGCGATTAACATGGTGGGAGTTGGTATAGCTATCGCTACTGCAGGTATAATTGTAGGAGCAGTTGGATCTACAGGACTTAGCACAAATTTAATTATAGTCATTGAGACAATAGCAAGAGATAATGTAATTATATTAATTTTATTAACTATTATTCTTTGTTTACTTCTTGGAATGGGTCTTCCTACAACTGCAAACTATGTTGTAGTGGCTTCATTAATGGCTACAGTTTTAGTTGACGTTGGAAATGCTTCTGGATTTATTTTTCCATTAATCGCGGTTCACTTATTTGTATTTTACTTTGGATTGATGGCCGATGTTACACCTCCTGTTGGTTTAGCATCATATGCAGCAGCAGCAATTTCTGGTGGCGATCCTTTAAGAACAGGGCTTCAAGCTATTTGGTATAGTTTGAGAACAGGAATTTTACCCATAGTCTTTTTATTTAATCATGAGCTTTTATTAATAGGTGTAGGTAGTATCTGGCAGGCCTTATTGGTAATAGCTACTTCATTAATAGGTATTTTAGTTTTCACTGCAGCAACACAACAATGGTTCATAAATAAATTAAGGTGGTACGAGACTATAGCTTTCTTAATAATATCTTTATCTTTTTTAGCTCCAGATTATGTATTAGGTAAATTCTATCCAAAATTTAATGAGCAAAATCTTTCAGCAGAAAGCATTCAAAATTTATCTTTTGATCCCTCAAAAGAAGTTCATATAAAAGTCACACGAGCTACTGAATATGGAGAAAGATATAAACTATTTGTTATTGATAAAGGTAAATTTGAAAATAATTATAATTTAGAAGAATATGGAGTGACATTAGTGGATCAGAATGATCAACTCACTGTAGATAAATTAAATTGGAAAGGTGAGGCAAAAAAATCTGGTATTCAAATGGGTGACATCATAAGTAATTTCAAAATCGAAAACCCAGAAAGACCTAATAAAGCTATTGTTTACCCTTTTGCTCTTATTTTTTTATTTATAGTTGGTTATTTAAATTACAGAAGAAAAACTTAAAGAATTTTCCAAGTTCCAGAGGCAGAAACGACAATTTCTTTATCATTAGAAATTTCACAGCTTATAAAAACAAGAGTCTTTGTTTTTTTTAAAATTTTTACATTTCCTTTAAGCTTGTCACCTAATTGACCTGCTGAAATGAATTTCATATCTAAATTTATAGTCACACATCTTCTATCGCCAGCTACCCTATGAGCAGCTGTGCCCATTCCTGTATCTGCAATGGAAGCAAGGAAACCACCATGAGCAATTTTTCCAGTGTTTAAGTGTATTTCTTTTACTTCAACAATAAATTCGTATTGTGTTTCGCTGATCTGTTTTAATTCCAGACCACCTAAATGCTTCATATAACCTTTATTAGTTTCGTCCATAATTTTTCTTATCATATATTGGCATTAGTTGTGAGAAAATTACAGCAACTAATATTAAAAATATTCCTAAAACTTTAATTTCATTTAAGAATTGGTCTAATATTAACCATGCTAAAATTGCTGCGAAAACACCTTCCAACGAGAAAACTATTGCAGCAGGAGCCGGAGATATATTTTGTAAACTGTATGTTTGTAATAAAAAAGCAAGGCCACTTGATAGAATTCCCACATATAAAACTTCGTATGAATCTTTTAAAAAACTACTAAACGTTGGGTCTTCAAAATAAAACATTGGACCAATCAAAACTAAGCATGCCACAAAACATTGGGACATTGCTATAGTTATAGGAAAGTTAAACATTTCAACCGTTTTTCTAATAAGCAAAATATGGACTCCCCAACAAAAGGCACTTAAGATACCTAAAGTATCACCCAATCTTACCGAATAATTATTAAGTTCGCTTAGAAGTAAGCCGCCAAGTATACAGACAAAAACCGATGGCCAAATAGACCAGTGCATTTTTTTTGAAAATATAAAGTAAGAAATTACAGGAACGACTAAAACATAGAAGACTGTAAAAACACCGGTGTTTGCTACATCGGTATATATTAAAGAAATCTGTTGTAGCTCTTGACCTATGGCTAAAACAAATCCCAAATAAAATAAAAAATAAGCTATTTTCCTTTTATCAAGTTTTTTGAAATTTATATTTTTAAATTCAAAAATGAAAAAGAAAGGAACCAAAGTTAAAAATCCTATTAAAAATCTTCCTACATTAAAAGTATGAGGTCCAATAAAATCCATACCCATGTCTTGCGCCACAAAAGCTGAGCCCCAAAGAACAGACGTAACAATAGCGCAAATTAGCGAGAACGATTTTTTATCCATCAGGGGTTAATAGTTTAAGAAAATCTAAACAGCAAGCTTAAAGGCAAAATCTTTGCCAAGACATTTTCCAAGATAGACACAAAATCTAGCACCTTCTGCTCCATCTATTAATCTGTGATCATAAGATAGTGATATTGGAAGTATCTTTTTAGAAATTATTTGATTTTTCTCTTTAACAAGTCGATCGAAAGTTCTTCCAACTCCTAAAATGGCTACCTCTGGCGGGTTAATTATAGGTGTAAAATGTGTTCCGCCAATTCCTCCTAAACTTGAGATAGTCATCGATCCACCAAAAAATTCTTTTTTATCAATCTTAAGTTCTCTACAAAGTTGACTTGTATTTTTAAGCTCTTCCCCAATTTTTTGAATACTCATTTGATCAACGTTTCTCAATTTTGGAACCATTAGGCCATGAGGAGTATCAACGGCAAAACCGATATGAAAATATTTTTTATAAATAATTTTATTACTCTCAGAGTTTAATGATGCGTTAAAATTAGGAAATTCTTTTAGAGCACTCACTAAGGCTTTTGCAATAAAAGCAAGAGGAGTTACTTTTATTTTTTCACCAGTATAATAATCGTACAAAGAATTTCTAAACTGTTCCATGTCAGTAACATCTATTTCATCATGTTGAGTAACATGTGGAATTTCTGTCCAAGATCTGACTAAATGTGGTCCCGAAAGTTTCTTAACACGTGGTAGATCTTGTGTTGCAATTTCCCCAAATTCTTCGTGAGAATATTCTTCCACATATTTTGTAACTTCTTTTTTTTGCACCTCACCTTGAGAAACTGTAACTTGAGATCTTACAAAATTTTTAACATCTTCGGCTGAAACTCTTCCAGCACGTTGTGTGCCAGAAATTTTAGAAATATCCGCTCCCAGCTCTCTTGCAAATTTTCTTATTTTTGGACTTGCAGAACTTTTTCCTGAAGCAGGAACACTAGGTGCGGGTTGTTGCTTTTGTACCTGGACTACTTCATTTTGTGTTTTTTGTTTTACTGGTTCTTTTTTAGATTTTTCTTTTGCAGCTTCATTTCGCTCTTGCGTTGACTCTAAAGTAAGAATTAAATCCCCCTTATTAATTTTATCACCTACAGAAACATTAATTTTTTCTATCTTACCTTCGTGAGTTGAGGGCACCTCAACACTTGATTTGTCACTTTCTAAAGTTATTAAAGAGTCGTTTTTTTTAATGACTTGACCTTTTTTAACGAGAACTTCGATAACCTCGACATCTTTAAAGTCACCCATATCTGGAACTAAAATTTTTTGAATTGCCATTTTATAAATTTGCTGGGAAATCTTTCTCTTTATCTATTTTGTACTTTTTAATCGCTTTTTCTGCTTCTTTAGAACCTACAAGTTGTTCTTTTGCTAATGCGCTTAAGGTAAAGGCTACTATATGCTCTTTATCTACTTCAAAAAATTTTCTAAGATTTTTTCTAGTGTCACTTCTTCCATAACCATCTGTTCCGAATGAATAAAACTTTTTGTCTGTGTAAGGTCTTATTTGATCAGTGAATGCTCTTGTATAATCCGAAGCTGCTATGATTGGTCCATCTCTTTTAGATAAACATTTCTGAACATAAGATTTTTTCGCTTTTTTATCTGGGTTAAGAAGATTTAATCTCTCGGTTTCCATTCCATCTCTTCTTAACTCATTGAAACTCGTCACACTCCAAATGTCAGCGTCTATATTATATTCTTTTGATAGGATCTTAGAAGCGGCTATAATTTCTCTTAAAATAGTTCCTGAACCTAATAATTGAACTTTAGTTTTTCCTTTATTTTTTCCCTCTTTAAATAAGTACATACCTTTTAGAATTCCTTCATCACAATCCTTAGGTTTTTCTGGATGAGAGTAATTTTCGTTCATTGCAGTGATGTAGTAGAAGACATTCTCTTTCTTTTCATGCATTCTTTTTAAGCCTTCCCTAAATATTGTTGCCATCTCATAAGCAAATGTTGGATCATAACTAATGCAGTTTGGAATATTTGATGCCAATAATTGGCTGTGCCCATCCTGGTGTTGTAGTCCTTCTCCAGCTAATGTGGTTCTTCCAGCTGTTGCTCCAATTAAGAACCCTCTAGCTTGGGAGTCACCAGCTGCCCATGCTAGATCTCCAACTCTTTGAAATCCGAACATAGAATAGAAAATATAAACAGGTATCATCTCGATATCGTGATTAGTGTAAGCAGTTCCTGCTGCAATCCAAGATGACATCGCCCCGGACTCATTAATACCTTCCTCTAAAACTTGACCACTTTTATCCTCTCGATATGAACTAAGTTGTTCAGAATCAACCGGCTCATATTTTTGTCCTTCATGTGCGTAAATACCAATTTTTTGAAAGAATCCCTCCATTCCAAAAGTTCTCGCTTCATCAGGGATGATTGGCACTAACCTTGGTGCAACATTTTTATCTCTAAGGAGTGCAGTCATCATTCTCACTAAAGCCATTGTCGTGGACATCTCTTTTTCCCCGGTTGATTTCATGAATTGATCAAAGATGTCTTTTGGTGGAGCTTTAATTTGTTTAGCAAAAGTTGATCGTTCTGGAATAAAACCTCCTAGTTTTATTCTCTTATCTTTTAAATATTTAATTTCCTCAGAACTCTCACTTGGTTTGTAATACTCTATGTCTTTTACTTGTTTATCTGTAAGAGGCACATTAAATCTATCTCTATAGTAAATAAGATCCTCTTCATCTAATTTTTTTTGTTGATGGGTTGTGTTAACACTTTCACCTGTTTTACCCATTCCATATCCTTTGATAGTTTTTGCCAAGATAACCGTAGGTGATCCAGTATGCTGCATTGCTGCTGCGTAAGCTGCATAAACTTTGTGAGGATCATGACCTCCTCTATTCAATCTCCAAATGTCTTTATCGGTTAAAGAGGAAACAAGCTCAGTAAGTTCAGGATATTTTCCAAAAAATTTTTCTCTTACATAAGATCCACCTTTAGCTTTAAATGCTTGGTATTCTCCGTCTACACATTCGTTCATCCTCTTAATAAGAAGACCTGTTTTATCTTTAGCCAGTAATTGGTCCCAGTATGATCCCCATATAACTTTTATTACATTCCAACCCGAACCTCTAAAGCTTCCCTCTAATTCCTGAATAATTTTACTATTTCCTCGAACAGGTCCGTCCAGTCTTTGCAAATTACAATTTACAACAAAAATCAAATTATCTAATTTTTCACGAGCAGCTAAACCAATAGCACCAAGTGACTCCGGCTCATCCATTTCACCATCACCAAGAAATACCCAAATTTTTCTTCCCTCATCTTTAATTAATCCTCTATTGATTAAGTATTTTAAAAATCTAGCTTGATAGATAGCCATGATAGGCCCAAGACCCATGGACACAGTTGGAAATTGCCAGAACTTTGGCATCAACCAAGGGTGAGGATATGAAGACAAACCTCCTTTATTAACTTCTTGTCTAAAACCATCTAGTTGTTTTGAAGTAAGTCTTCCCTCTAAGAAAGCTCTTGCATACATTCCTGGAGCCGAGTGTCCTTGAAAATAAATTAAATCTCCACCAAACTTATTATTTTTTGCTCTCCAAAAATGATTCATTCCCACATCGTAAAGTGTAGCCGCAGATGCAAAGGTACCGATGTGACCACCTAGTTCAGGACTTTTTTTATTAGCCTTAACTACCATCGCTGCCGCGTTCCATCTCACATATGCCCGAATTTTTTTTTCAATATTTTGATCACCAGGAGATTTAATCTCAGCCTCCGGAGGAATAGTATTTATGTAAGGAGTTGTTCTAGTATCTGGAAGAACCAGACCAGATTTATAAGCTTGATCAATAACTTTGTTTAATAAGTAACTTGCTCTTGAAGAACCATCATTTTCAATAACTGAATTTAAAGAATCTATCCATTCATTTGTTTCAACAGGATCAATATCACCTTTTGAGGCTGGTTCAGCAAAGACTTTCTTAACTTGTCTTACCTGATTGACTTCCCCATTAGTTTTTGGTTTTTCTTGAGTTTGAACTTCTTTAACTATTTTTTTTTCTTTTGGAGCGGAGGCAGCTTGACCATTTTCTATTGTTGCTAATACGCTTCCCTCTGAAACTTTATCTCCAATTTTTACTTTTAAATCTTTGATTTCTCCAGCAGCAGGAGAAGGTATTTCAACACTTGACTTGTCGCTCTCGATTGTAACGATGGGATCATTCTTGTTTATTTGGTCTCCAGGTTTAACTAAAACTTCTATGACCTCAACGTCTTTAAAATCACCTATATCTGGAACTGAAATATTTTGAGCCATAATTAGCTATTATAAACTGGGAGCAACATATTAAAAAATAAATAATTAATAAACATGAAAGAATAGGGCAAATAGTCGGATAAGATCAATTTTTGTCACATTTTCTGCTTTTTTTCGTCAATTAGTTTTATTCATATGTGACATGCGTTGGTTAATAAATTTTTTATTTAAAAAAAGAGAGATTAAAACAAATAGGGCTGTTTTAGTTCAGAAAATTATTCTTAAAAAATACCTATTAAGATAAAAAAATAAAAGCTAAGCTAGCTTTTATGCAAAAGTTTTTGTGGGAACCCTCTAGAAGTAGAAAAGAAAAGTCTCTTCTTGAAGATTTCTCAAAATTTATAAATCATAAATCTAATTACAATTTTAAAACTTTGTGGAAATGGTCGGTAGATCATCCAGAGGAATTTTGGTCAAAGTTTTGGGATTATTCAAAGATTATAGGAGATAAAGGAAAAGAAACAATAAAATTTAATAAAATATTTAATAAAACTAAATTTTTTTCAGATTCAAAATTAAATTATACCGAAAATATTTTAAAAAAAAAGTCGTCAGATCTTGCAATAAGTTTTTTATCAGAGCAAGGTTTTGAGGAAGAGATTTCTTGGGATCAACTTTATAATAAAGTTTGTAAGTTTTCAAATTACTTAAAATCTATAGGTTTAAAAAAGGGAGACCGTGTTGCAGCTTATGTTCCTAATAAAATTGAATCTATTATAAGTTTTTTAGCTTGTGCAAAAAATGGAATTATTTGGTCATCATGTTCTCCAGATTTTGGTACTCAAGGAGTTGTAGATAGATTCAAACAAATTGAACCAAGTATTTTAATCACTAGCGATCACTATTTTTATAATGGTAAGAAAATAAATATTCTTGAAAAAATTGAGGATATCTTAAAGGAAATTCCTTCAATTAAAAAAACTTTGGTATTTGCGTATAATAAAAAAGAAGAGAGTAATCTTCGAAATTATATAAACTTTGATATAGTTTTAGATCAGACAGAAGCAGATGAAAGTTTTGAACGGTTTGAGTTTAATCATCCTATCTATATTCTATTTTCAAGCGGTACAACTGGAAAACCTAAGTGTATTACACATGGAGCTGGGAATGTTTTAATCGAACATAACAAAGAATTTATGCTTCATTGTGATATCAGAGATAATGAAAAGTTATTTTATTACACTACTACTGGCTGGATGATGTGGAATTGGTTGGTGGGAGGAATGGCAACAGGCTCCTCTATATTTTTATTTGATGGGGCACCTGTTTATCCGAAAATTGATATTCTCTTAGAGTATTGTCAAAAAAAGAAAATTAATCTTTTTGGAGTAAGCGCTAAATACATCGATCATTTAAAGAATGAAAAATATGACAGCAAAAATTTAGATCTAAGTTCAATAAAAATAATAACATCAACGGGCTCTCCTTTAGCTGAGGAAAGTTTTAAGTATGTGTACGAAAATATAAAGAAAGATGTTCATCTTGCATCTATTGCTGGAGGAACAGATTTAGTTGGTTGTTTGGTTTTAGGAAACCTTTACTCAAATGTATACATGGGAGAAATTCAAGGTCAGAGCCTAGGTATCGATGTGGATGTTTTTACTGATGAGGGAAAAAGTGTAAAAGATGGTCAGAAGGGGGAGTTGGTGGTTAAAAAACCTTTTCCATCAATGCCAGTAAAATTTTGGGGAGATGATGAAGGAAAAAAATATCATAAAGCTTATTTCGATAGATTTAAAAATATTTGGCATCATGGCGATTTTATTGAGCGAACTATGAATAATGGTTTTATTATGAGAGGAAGATCTGATGCTACTTTAAATCCAGGAGGTGTAAGAATAGGAACATCAGAAATTTATCAACAAGTTGAAGACATTGATTTCATAACCGAAGGGTTAGTTGTAGGGCAAGATTACAATGATGATGTAAGGATTGTCTTATTTATAACTACAAAAAATAATGAAGAGCTAGATGATGAAAAAATAAAGTCAATTAAATCAAGAATAAGAAAAAACTGCTCTCCAAAACATGTTCCCTCAATAATTATTAAAGTGCCAGAGATTCCAAGGACAAAAAGCGGCAAAATTGTTGAATTAGCAGTCAGAAAAGTAATTCATGGAGAAACTATTAATAATAAAGAAGCTATTGCCAATCCTAAAGCTTTAAAATATTTTGAAAATTTGCCACAGCTAAAATTGTAGCGCGTCATTTTCCATTATTTAAGTTTGTTTTTTCTTAAACTAAATTTGTCTTAAGCTTGGCCCTAACCCCTGGAACTCCTATACAAAGGTAGTTAGGGCTGAGTTTAAATAACTTCAGCACAATTTTTGTGTAGCATGGAATGCAATTCAATTAATTTATTAAAATTTTTGTTGTAACCTCCACCTAAAACACCACACAATGGAATACCTTTCGAATAAAAATTTTCAATTACCATTTGATCTCTTTTATTAACTCCTTCGTCAGTAATTTTTAGTTTGCCTAAACGATCTTCAAAGTGAATGTCAACACCAGCAACGTAAAATACAAAATCAAACCTATCTTTATTAAGTTCTTTTAAATTTTTTTGAAGAATATTTAAGTACTCGTTATCTTCCATATAATCTTTAAGTTCAATATCAATATCACTCTTTGATTTCTTAGCAGGATAATTAGAAGCACAATGCATACTAAATGTTAAAACATTTTTATCATTTTTGAATATTTCTGAATTCCCGTTTCCTTGATGGACGTCTAGATCGACTATGAGTATTTTTTTTGTATATCCTTTATTTTTTAAGTAATTGGCTGCCACAGCTACATCATTAAAGACACAATAACCAGCACCACAGTCAAATGTAGCATGATGACTACCACCTGCAGTATTGCATGCTACTTTTGAGTCTAAAGCAAGTTTACTAGCTAGCACTGTTCCACCGGTCGCTATAAAAGATCGTCTAACCACACTATCATTAATTGGAAATCCAATTTTTTTTTGGAGTTTTAAATCCAAAGTCTTATTTTTAATATGATTTATATATTTTAAAGAATGTGATGTTTTCATTGTTGAAATAGAGCATTCTTTAGGAATATGAAATTTTTTTACAACACTTTCTTCAATTAAATGATTGGCTAGAGCACCAAATTTTTTAATTGGAAATTTATTATCTTCGTTAATCTTAGCTACGTAGTCGGGGTGATTAACAACAGGAAGTTCCATTGAAAAACAATTTATCTTTCAATACACATTGCAATACCCATACCACCACCGATACAAAGAGTTGCTAAACCTTTTTTTACATCACGCTTAATCATTTCGTGTATAAGTGTGACCAATATTCGGGTTCCTGATGCTCCGATAGGATGCCCTAATGCAATAGCGCCGCCGTTTACATTTACTTTCTCCTTGGGAATAGAAAGCGTTTTTAATACAGCTAAACTTTGAGCTGCAAAAGCTTCATTAATTTCAAATAAATCTACATCTTTTATATCCCATCCTGCTAATTCTAAAGCTTTTTTTGTTGACGGGATTGGACCTGTTCCCATCAAGGCTGGATCAACACCGCAACTCGCCCATGATTTTATAGAGGCTAAAATTTTTGCATTGTTTTTTTTTAAAGCTACCTCAGACATTAAAGCAACCGCAGCTGCACCATCGTTAATTCCCGAGGAATTTCCAGCTGTTACTGATCCATTTTTTTTAAAAACAGGTTTTAATTTTCTTAATACGTCTATATCAACACTATCTCTTGGGTGTTCATCTTTATTAAAATCTACTTCGGATTTTTTTGATTGAATCTTAAAATTAACAATCTCTTCACTAAATTTGTTTTCTTTTTGGGCTTTCAAAGCTTTTTCCTGTGAATTGATCGCAAATAGGTCCTGCTCCTCTCTAGTAATCTGAAATTTTTCAGCAACATTTTCTGCTGTCATTCCCATGTGATAATCATTAAAAGCATCCCAAAGTCCATCTTTAATCATGGTGTCTGTAATCTTTGCATCTCCAAACTTTTTTCCATCTCTTAAATGTATCGAATGAGGAGCCTGTGACATGCTTTCTTGGCCTCCAGCTATGACTATTTGTGACTCCCCAGACTTAATACTTTGAAAACCAGACGCTACTGATCTAATTCCAGAGCCACAGACTTGGTTAATTAAATAAGCTGGTTTTTCTTTAGGGATTCCAGACTCAATGGATGCTTGTCTCGCTGGATTTTGACCAGTTCCTCCGGTTAACACTTGACCAAAAATAATTTCGTCAATTTCATCTTTTTTCAGGTTTGCTTTTTTAATCGATTCTATAATTACACTTGCTCCTAACTTGAAAGCAGGTACACTTTTTAAACTTTTATTTAATGACCCAATCGCTGTTCTTGTTGCAGACGTAATAAAAACTTTTTTCATAATATAAACTTTTATAATTCATTTTTCTTATCAATTAAATTATCTTTTTGTGTCAATGCTACCAAAATAGCTAAAATTAAAAATAAATATGATGCATTTCCTGTTGTAAAAAAACTACCTGTGCTTTTTATTGGGAATATTTCAATTATGAATAAGAATATAAATGGTACTATTATATTATTATTTTCAAATTCATTTTTTGAAATATATTTTTTAAAAAAACTATTATATAGAACTATTGTGAAAATACCTAATATAGTAAAAAAACCAAGCAAACCAGTTTCAGTTAATATTTCTAAATAATAGTTATGAGGGTGCATGTTGCAGACGAAATTTGAGTCTGGGTCAATATTATCTCTTACATGACAGTAGTATCTAAAATTTTTAATCCCCCCGCCTATATATTTATTTAAACGCCACGTTTCATAAAAAGATGCAAATTCCTTTAAGTATTGCGGGATGTTATTATTTTTATAGTTTTTTTGATTAACAACAATAACAACAATTTTTGACATTTGATTATAAAAACTTTGAAAGTTTTTTTTCACTTTATTGTTAAAATTAAATGCTAATAAAAAAATAACCGAAAACAATAGAAGAAATGGAAAAAAATATTTTCGAGTTTGTTTTTGGAATATTGCAATTAAACAGATTAAAAGAACAAAAAGAAGTAAAGGCATCCTATTTCCAGAAAAAATTAAACCTAAAAAAAAAATTATAAAAAGGGTAGGAATTATAATCATTAATGTTTTTTTTGAAATTTTATTGAAAAATAAAGGGATTACAAAAAAAGAAAAAACTGAGAATCTTTGTATAAACCCACCTGCAATAAGCTCATCTCCAAAAGGACCGCCTAATTTCCTTAAATCACTAGGAGCCTCAAAACCAAAAATGTCTTTTCCATAAATTAATTGTAAAACAATATCTAAACTTACAAAGATTGAAGACAAAGAGCATGAAATAAAAAAAAATTTCAAGTTGAGTAAGTTTTTTTCAACTAAAAATTTTAAAGTAAAATATAAAAATAGATATTTAAAAAAAAGTAAGGATTTAATTGTAGTTGAAAAATACCCCCTCCAAACAGAGAAGCTTTGATGTTCTAAGTATAATGATATATCGTTAAATATACCGGTTCCTAATATGAAAAAGAAAAAAAAGATTATAATTTTGTCTAAAATAAAAAATTTTACACTAAATAAATCTCTTCCATACAAAATCAAAACTGAGAAAATAATTAGTAATATATTTATATTAATAATCATATTTCCAGCTATAAAACTTATTGGCATTAAAGCTAATAATAAGCTGAAAAAATTTACTTTAGAAAATTTTAAGTAAGAAAATAAATACATTTTTTTAAAAAAATTATGCTATTTGTTATATTATGAAAATATTTCAAAAAATAGAATTAAATAAGTTAATTTATAATTATGCGCCTGTAGCTCAACTGGATAGAGCGCTTGGCTACGGACCAGGAGGTTCTGGGTTCAAATCCTAGCAGGCGCACCAAATATGAAAAAAATTTTTGAAAGTAAAGAACTTTTTATACTTTTGCTTATAAGTTTTTTCGTAAGAATTTTAACTGCATATTTTTATGGCGAGGGAGCATTAATAAATGAGTGGGGCACTTTAATACATAATTTTGAAAAAACAGGAACAATTGGAATTTTTGTTCGATTAGATGAGTTTACTGCCATAGATAAATTAGTAGAAAATGGAGAAAAAGTTTTGCCCTCAGCATTTATGCCTCCTCTTTACTTTTATTTTATTTATACAATTAAATTTATTTTTAATAATTTTTTAAATTTTATTCATGTAATTATTTTTTTTCAAATAATTTTAAGTCTTGTCTCTATTTATTTTTTTTATAAGATTTTAAATTTTTTAGAAAATAATAAGAATATAAATTTGATTATTTTAACTATTTTCGCTTTATTTCCGTTATATATTTACTCTGCAGTTCAAATTTCTTCAATATCGTTACAAATTTATCTTTTAATTGGTTTTTTTTATTTTCTATTTAAATTTTATAAAACAAATAAAAGAAAACACTTAATCATTTTCTCATTATTTGCAGGTTTGTTAATTCTAATTAGAGGAGAATTTTATTTATTTTACTTTTTAACACTTGTTTATTTCTTCTTATTCGTAGAAAAAAATTTAAAGGGTCTTTTAATTTCACTCATTATTTCTTTGATAATTGTTTCGCCTTACCTTTATAGAAATTATTTAAACTTTGATACATTTACTATTACAAAATCTTTAGGCTTCAATCTTCTAAAAGGTAATAATCCTACCTATACAATTGAGGGTAATTCTGATTTTATTTTAGATAACTTTAGTAGTACAAATATTAAGTTAAAAACAGATAAAAATTATGAAATAAATTTAGATAATTTTTATAAAAAGAAAGCAATAGACTATATAAAAAATGATCCAATAAACTATATTAATTTTTATTTTAAAAAAGTTTTTTCATATATATTTTTAGATCTTAATTCTTCATATGATAATTATTATAATCTTCTTCATTTGATACCAAAAATTTTTATCTCAATTATCGGCTTTGTCAGTGCAATAATATGTTTAAGAAAAAAAGGAATTTTTCAATATTTATCCCTTTATTACTTTGCAAATATCTTTTTATTTTCGGTATTTTTTATTTTGCCAAGATATAGTGTAATTCTTTTACCAATCAATTTACTGCTTTCTGTAGAATTAATTAATTTTCTAAGAAGAAAATTTATCAATTAATTCCTTAATTATTTTTGTAGATGAGTACTTCTGCTTCCAGTTTGGATAGTCTTTTCTGAATTTCTTCATGCTTGAAACATACCAAATATGATCACCAACTCTATTTTGTTTTAAGATTTTTCGTTTAATTTTTACATTTGCAAGTTTTTCAACAATATTTAAAGCTTCAATAATCGAACAGTTCGAGAATCTGCCACCGCCTGTATTGTAAACTTTACCGTATCCAGGTTTTTTATAGAACTCCCAAAAGCATCTAATTAAATCTTCGCTATGAATATTGTCTCTTACTTGTTTACCTTTGTAGCCAATTAAAAAATATTGTTTTTTTTGCAATGAAGCTTTCACCAGATAAGATAGAAAACCATGAAGCTTAGCTCCAGAATGATTTGGACCGGTTATACAACCAGCTCTAAAACAAGCAGTTTTAAGACCCACATTTCTCCCATATTCTTGAACAATTAAATCTGCGTAAGCTTTTGAAGCACCAAAAAAACTATGAGTGCAGTTATCTATAGACATAGTTTCGTCTATACCAGAATTAAATTTATGTGAACTTTTGATTTCCCATCTGGTTTTTTTTTCAACCAAAGGTAAAAAATTTGGGTTATCCCCGTATATTTTATTTGTAGACATAAAAATAAAAGGTGCATTAGGACAATATAATTTAGTGAGCTCTAAAAGGTTCAATGTTCCCTTTGCATTAATATCAAAGTCAATAAAAGGTTTATTTTTTGCCCAGTCATGAGAGGGTTGAGCTGCGGCATGAATAACAACTTTAATTTTTTTTTTATATTTTGAAAAAACTTTTTTTAATGAACTTAGATTTCTTATATCTATGTTCAAATGTTCATAATTGTTTAATTGATTTTTAAGTTTTTTTTTAACCCAAGAAATATCTCCATCTTTTCCAAAAAAAAATTTTCTTGTATTATTATCTATTCCTAAAATTTTAAAGCCTTTTTTGGCAAAATATATAGACGCCTCTGATCCTACTAATCCGCAAGATCCTGTGATTAAAGCAAAATTCATTAAAAGTATTTCCTTAATTTTTTATTTTTATGTAGCCATTGATAAATATCATTTAGAATTATATTAATATTTTTAAGTGGCTCCCAATTATAAAATTTCTTAATTTTTTTATTATCTGTAATAAAATAAGGTATATCAAAAATAGAAGTTTTAGGCACTTTTTTGATTATAATCTTATTGTTTGTAATTTTCTGACATTTAGAAGTTAAATCTTTCAAAGAAATATAACTTTTCAAACCTCCTCCGATATTAAATGTATTATTATTTATTTTTTTTAGTTTTTTGATTTGTATGGAAATGATTTCACACACATCATCAATATGAATTACATCTCTTACCTGATTACCATATCCACCAAATCCAATATACGATAATTTTTTTTTTAAGTAATGTTTAGCTACCCAAAGAGGCACAAAACCTTGATCTTGTTTTCCAAATTGCCAAGGGCCAGCAATTACCCCGAATCTATTAATGATATATTTTAATTTGGTGTTAAAAAAAATCTCACGAATTAACTTTTCTGACGCAAGTTTAGTAAATCCATAAAGTGAGCTAGCATTTGTTGTATCAAAATTTTCATTTATTTTTTTCTTAATTTTAAGAGGTTTTGAAATATTAAGACTTTTAGAAAAATTTCTTAATCTAGAGATAGAATACACTCTACTTGAAGAAAGAAATATTATATTTGCATTATCTTTTTTGCATTTTTTTAAAATATTAAAAGTACCAATTAGGTTTGTTTTAAAAACTCTATCAGGATCTTTTCTAGAAGCTTCAATCGCTGGTTCTGCGCAGCAATCAATTATTAGATCAAATTTTGGTAAATCGTTAATTTTCTCAAATTTTTCAATATTAAAATTAAAATTCTTTATTCTGTGAATTTTAAGTCTATCTCTGTTTAATATTGAACCTTTCCTAGTAAGATTGTCTAAACTAGATATTTTAGCTTTTTTAAGTTTTTTTTTTAAATAAATGGCGATATTTGAACCAACAAAGCCACAACCACCTGTAATAAGTATTTTCATTATATTTTAATTAACTTATTAATATTCAAAAATAAACAATTTTATGCTCTCGATATTGATACCAGTGAGAAACGAGTCAGATGCTTTAGAAGATATTATTGAGCATTTTTCAAAAAACCTAATAAATCTTAATCATGAAGTTTTAATAATAAACGATTTTAGTGAAGATGATACTCTAATAAAAATAGAAAATTTAATATTAGGTAAAAGTAATTTTAGAGTTTTAAATAATACGAAAAAAGGTTTAGGAGGAGCTATAAATTTAGGTATAAGAGAGTCTAAAGGAAAAAATATAGCGATAATGATGGCTGATGGATCAGATGATATTAATGACTTAATTAATTATAACAAACTGATAAATTCTGACAATTACGATGCGATTTTGGGCTCAAGGTTTTTAAAAGAGTCAAAAGTTATAGATTATCCTTTTCAAAAATTAATACTAAATAGATTATTCAATTATTTTGTAGGTCTTGTTTTTTGGAATAAGTACAACGATTACACTAATGCTTTTAAAATTTATAAGAAAAGTGCATTAATTGAAATATCCCCACTTATTTCTGAGAGCTTCAATATATTTTTAGAAATTCCACTTAAAATTATATCAAGAAAATATAATTATAAAATAATACCAATAAGTTGGATAGGAAGAAAAAAAGGTGCTTCAAAATTTAAGATAAAGGAACTCGGTTCAAAATATTTATTTACCTTAATTTATTGTTTTATAGAAAAAAACTTATTAAATATAAAAAAATGAAATTTTTATTCAATCTATCTTTACAAAAATCAGTTGTTGTTTTTTTTATACTTGTATTACTTTTATTGGTCGGGTTAACAATAATTTTATAAGTAAGCTATTATTAAAAGAACTATCCCTAAAAATAATCTATAATAAGCGAAAATATTTAAGCTAAATTTATTTAAATATTTTAAAAAATATTTTATAGTTATAAGCGAAAATAAAAAAGCAAAGAAAATTGCTAGAATATTCAAATTGTAATAATACTGGCTTTCTAAAAAAAGAATATTTTTAATTCCAAAAATTGAAACCGCACCTAAAATAGGAATCGAGATTAAAAAAGATATTTTTGCAGAGTCCACCCTTTCAAATTTTAAAAATCTTGCTGCTGTTATAGCTATACCGGATCTACTCACTCCAGGTATTAAAGATAAAATTTGTAAGAACCCTATAAATAAAGCTGATTTCAAACTAAAATCCTTATTGATAGTTTTTTCTATTTTGAACTTATCACTGATATATAATAAAATTCCAAATATTAATGTTGTCCAAGCTATTATTTCAATGTTTCTCATTTTTTCTATAAAGTTTGTTTCAACCAAAACAATACCTGTCAACATTACTGGAATTGAAGAAATTATAATTTTAAAAAAAAGGGACTTATTTTTGTAAAAATTTATAACGTCCTTATAAAAATAGACTAAAACAGCCAAAAAGGACCCTATGTGTAAACTCACATCAATTGATAAGCTTTTCTCAAGCTCAAAAAATTCAGACGCAATTATTAAATGTGAGGAAGAACTGATTGGTAAAAATTCTGTTACGCCTTGAATTAGAGATAAGAGAAAAATTGCAATCACTTATTAATAAGTAAAATTAAAGGTTGTTTTTTTATTGGCAATACCCAATGCATATCAGTTATGCAATAAATGACATTACTTTTTTAAGGTTTTTATAATATAGGTAATGGTCATTGACCTTTAAAAACTATCTTTCAACAATTTCTTAACTTATTTAACTCTTCTATGACTAAAAAAATGCTTAAATTTGTAGATTTAAAACAAGAGACACCTGAAAAAAGAGGTACAGAGAAAAGAAAAGGTGACTTTAATGAGATCTATAAAGAATACATTACTAATAAAGCTACTGAGCAATCAAGCAGATGTTCTCAGTGTGGTGTACCTTTCTGCCAAATACATTGTCCATTAAGTAATAACATACCGGATTGGTTAAAATTGACTGCTGAAGGTAGATTAAAAGAAGCTTATGAGCTTTCTCAAAGCACAAACAACATGCCAGAAGTTTGTGGTAGAATTTGTCCTCAAGATAGATTGTGTGAAGGAAATTGTGTAATTGAGCAGTCAGGTCATGGAACAGTAACAATAGGCTCAATAGAGAAGTATATATCAGACACAGCTTGGGAAAAAGGATGGGTTAAACCATTAAAAGTTGAAAAAGAATTAAAACAATCAGTTGGAATTATAGGGGCTGGACCAGCAGGAATGGCATGCGCTGAAGAACTTAGAAAATCAGGATATCAGGTAACAATTTATGATAGATATGACAGGCCAGGTGGTCTTTTAATTTATGGTATTCCAAACTTTAAATTAGAAAAATTTGTTGTTGAAAGAAGAACAAAACTTTTGAAAGATAATGGTATTAAATTTGTTCAAAACTTTGAAGTTGGAAAAGATAAAACTCTTTACGAACTGAAAGATAAACATGATGCAATTTTAATTGCTACTGGTGTTTATAAAGCCAGAGAAATAGATATCCCCGGTCACAATCTTCATAATATTTTCCCCGCAATGGAGTTTTTAACTGCGTCTAACAAAAAAGGGCTTGGTGATAAAGTTAAACTATTTGATGATGGTACATTAAATGCTGAAGGAAAAAATGTTGTTGTGATTGGCGGTGGAGATACAGCTATGGACTGTGTAAGAACTTCTGTACGACAAAAAGCTAAATCGGTAAAATGTTTATACAGACGCGATCGAGAAAATATGCCAGGATCAGCCAGAGAAGTAGGTAATGCTATTGAAGAAGGAGTAGAATTTATTTGGTTAACTAGTCCTAAAAGTTTTGTTGGTGAGACACATGTTAAAGCAGTTGAGGTAAATAAAATGAAATTGGGAGAACCTGATTCTTCAGGAAGAAGAAGACCAGAAATTGAAAAAGGATCAGAGTATAAAATTCCTGCTGACTTAGTGATTAAATCTTTGGGATTTGATCCTGAAAATTTACCTAAATTATTTAATGCTAAAGAATTAGTTATTTCTCAATGGGGTACTATTAAAATTGATTTAAAATCGATGCAAACAAATCTTGATGGTGTTTTTGCTGCAGGAGATATTGTGAGAGGAGCATCACTAGTGGTTTGGGCGATCAGAGACGGTAGAGATGCCGCTGCTCAAATTGAAAAATATTTACAGCAAAAAACAAATAAAAACAAGTCAGTAGCTGCAGCATAATTAAAATGAAAAATTATAAAAAAAATAAAATAATTTTAGAAAAAAGTTTTAATTATTCTTCAGAGATGGAACATGATGCATGTGGTGTGGGGTTAATTGCATCTACAAATGGAAAAAAATCTAGAAAAATTGTTGAATATGGTATTGAGGCGTTAAAAGCTATATGGCACAGAGGAGCTGTGGACGCAGATGGAAAATCTGGTGATGGAGCAGGAATTCAAATTGAGATAGCACCTGATTTCTTTAAAGAGAAAATTTCCGCAACTGGACATTCCCTTGACGAAAATAAAAGAATTTGTGTTGGAATGGTTTTTCTTCCAAGAACAGATTATTCAGAGCAAGAAAAATGTAGGGAGATTATCGAGTCCGCGCTATTAGCTGAAAATTATTACATATATGGTTGGAGACAAGTCCCAATTAATCCAAGTGTTTTAGGAAAAACAGCTGATCAAAATCGTCCAGAAATTGCTCAAGTAATGTTTAAAAAAAATGAGATATTGCAAACCAATGATCTTGAGAGAGATTTATTTGAAACAAGAAAAAAAATTGAAAAAGTTGCAAGAGACAAGCAAATAAAAGACTTTTATATCTGCTCTTTCAGCTCAAGATCCATTGTTTACAAAGGTATGTTTCTAGCTGAAATGTTATCTGAATTTTATCCAGATCTTCATGATGAAAAGTTAACTTCAAGATTTGCAATTTTTCATCAAAGATATTCAACTAATACCTTCCCAAGTTGGGATTTGGCTCAACCTTTTAGAACTTTAGCACATAACGGAGAGATAAATACAGTTAAAGGAAATATAAACTGGATGAAAATTCATGAGCAAGACATGTCTAGCCAGCTTTTCAAAGATGTAAAAAATTTAAAACCAGTTATAAGAAGTTCTTCAGACTCTGGCGCACTTGATAATGTTTTTGAACTTTTAACGCATTCAGGAAAATTAGCACCATTAATAAAATTAATGATGATACCTGACTCGTGGTCAAAGAGAAGCAAAACAGTTCCAAAAAATCATCAAGACTTATTTAATTTTCTTAACAGCACTATAGAGCCATGGGATGGACCAGCAGCCATTTGCGCGACTGATGCGAAATGGGTTTTGGCTTCCTCTGATAGAAACGGACTAAGGCCTTTAAGATATTCAATCACCTCAGATGATCTATTTTTTGCGGGTTCAGAAACTGGAATGATAAAAATTCCAGAGGAAAAAATTATTGAAAAAGGAAAACTTGGTCCAGGACAAATCATTGCAATCGATTTAAAAAAAGGAAAACTATATAAAGATAAAGAGATTAAAGACCTTTTGGCAAAAGATTATAAAAAATACAATAAACAAATAATTGATTTAGAAAAAAAGATTTCATCTGGAGAAGAAAAAGCAAATTTCTTAGGTGAGGATTTAAGGAAAAGACAATTTTTATCAGGATTAAGTATAGAGGACTTAGAGTTAATTCTTCACCCAATGGCAGAAGAAGGAAAAGAAGCTTCAGGCTCGATGGGTGATGATACTCCAGTTGCCGTATTATCAAGTCATTTTAGGCCTGTATCACATTATTTTAGACAAAATTTTAGCCAAGTAACCAATCCACCAATAGACTCATTAAGAGAAAATAAAGTAATGAGTTTAAAGACAAGATTTGGAAATCTAGGCAACATTTTAGATTTTGATAATCTAACTGAAGAAAATATTTATGTTTTAGACAGCCCCATACTTACTAACTCACAATTTAAAAAATTTAAAAAATTTTTTTCAAGAAAGGTTAAAGTAATTGATTGCACTTTTAATATTGAAGATTCTCTCAAGGAAAGAATTGAACTAATTAGAGAAGAGGCAGAAACAGCTGTTAGAGAAGGAAGCACTTGCTTAATATTATCTGATAAAAATATAACAAATCAAAAAGCAAGCATTCCAAGTATATTGACTGTAGGAGCAGTCCACTCTCACTTAGTAAAACAAGGATTGAGAGGCTATTGCTCTCTAAATGTTGAGTGCTCTGATGCAATGGATACACACTCTTTTGCTATTTTAATTGGAGTCGGAGCTACTACAGTAAATCCATATCTTGCAATTGATAGTATTCACCAAAGGTTTGAAAAAAAATTATTTGGCAAATCTGATTTTGAAACATGTGTTAATAAATTTAAAAAGTCAATTGATGCTGGTCTACTAAAAATTATGTCAAAGATGGGAATATCAGTAATAAGTTCTTATCGAGGAGGATGTAACTTTGAAGCAGTAGGTTTAAGTAGAGCTATTGTTTCAGATTATTTTCCAGGCATGTCTTCAAGAATTTCAGGAATAGGCATAATCGGAATCGAGAAAAAGATTAAGGAACTTCATGAAAAATTTAATGCAAAAAATGTATTCACTTTACCTATTGGAGGATTATACAGATATAGAAAAAGCGGAGAAGATCACCAATACCAAGGAAGATTAATTCATTTATTGCAAAGCGCTGTAGGTAGCGGCTCATATGAATTATATAAAAAGTATTCAACTGGAATTCATAATTTACCTCCAATTAATATAAGAGACTTATTAGAATTTAAAAAACAAAGAAAACCCATCGATATTAAAGAAGTTGAGCCTATTGAAGAAATTTTAAAAAGATTTGGAAGCGGAAGTATGTCTCACGGAGCGCTATCAGCAGAGGCTCACGAAACTTTAGCAATGGGTATGAACAGAATTAAAGGCGCCTCTTGTAGCGGAGAAGGGGGCGAGGACGCGAAAAGATTTAAAATATTACCTAATGGAGATAGCGCAAACTCAAGAGTGAAACAAATTGCATCTGCTAGATTTGGAGTAACTGTTGATTATTTAAATAACGCTAACGAAATAGAGATTAAAATTGCTCAAGGAGCTAAACCAGGTGAGGGAGGACAGCTACCAGGTTTTAAGGTTACAAAAGAAATAGCGCGATTAAGACATTCGACGCCAGGTGTAACTTTAATATCACCACCACCACATCACGATATTTATTCTATAGAAGACTTAGCCCAACTAATTTATGATTTAAAACAAATTAATCCAGGTGCGAGAGTTGGAGTCAAATTAGTTGCATCGACTGGCATTGGGACAATTGCAGCAGGCGTAGCAAAAGCAAAAGCAGATATTATTTTAATTTCAGGACATTCTGGAGGAACTGGTGCTAGTCCCCAAACAAGTATTAAATATGCGGGTATTCCTTGGGAGATGGGTTTAACAGAGGCAAATCAAATTCTTACTTTAAATAATTTAAGACATAACGTTACTTTAAGAACGGATGGGGGATTAAAAACAGGCCGCGATATTGTGATGGCTGCAATGATGGGTGCAGAAGAATATGGAATGGGCACATCATCTTTAGTTGCAATGGGGTGCATAATGGTGAGACAGTGCCATTCAAACACATGTCCAGTTGGTGTTTGTAGCCAAGATGAGGCTTTACGAGAAAAGTTTACAGGTACTCCAGAAAAAGTTGTGAATTTATTTAAGTTTGCAGCAACAGAGGTAAGAGAAATTCTAGCCTCTCTTGGATTTAAATCAATAAATGAAATTATAGGAAGAACAGATTTATTAGCTCAGGTAAACAAAGGTGCATCTAACTTAGATGATTTAGATCTAAATCCACTATTAGTTCAAGCGGATCCAGGTGAAAATCTAAGATATTGTAAAGACAAACATATAAATGAAGTACCAGATACTCTCGATGAAAAGATTTGGTCCGAGATAAAAGATAAGATTAAAACAGATTCAGAAAATAAATTTCATTACGAGATAGAAAATACTTTGAGATCAGTTGGAACAAGATTGTCCCATCATATATACAAAAAATTTGGTAACAATAAATTAGATGAAAATACTATTAATATAAAACTAGAGGGTTCAGCGGGGCAATCTCTTGGTGCTTTCTTAACAAAAGGAATAAAACTTATAGTCGAAGGAGACTGTAATGATTATGTTGGTAAAGGATTATCAGGGGGAACTATCGTTGTTTATCCATCTCCAAAAAGTACATTAGTTTCAAATGAAAATACAATAATAGGAAATACTGTTCTTTATGGAGCAACATCAGGAAAACTATTTGCATCGGGGCAGGCGGGAGAAAGATTTGCAGTTAGAAACTCTGGAAGCTTTTCAATCGTCGAAGGTTGTGGAGCCCATGGTTGTGAGTACATGACTGGTGGAACAGCTATAATACTAGGAGAAGTAGGTGATAATTTCGGAGCAGGAATGACGGGTGGAATGGCATTTGTTTATGATAATAATAATACGTTTGAAAATTTTGTTAATCCAACTTCAATAATTTGGCAAGAAGTTGAAACAGATTATTGGAAGAAGTTTTTGAGAGAAAGTTTAAATACTTTTGTAAAAGAAACAAATTCAAAAATTGCTCAGAAAATATTAAATGACTTTGAAAATGAACTTAAGCAATTTAAACAAATTTGCCCGATAGAAATGCTTGATAAATTAGACAATCCTATTAGTTTAAGATCTCATACTAAGAAAGTAGGTTAATGAGTAAAACTAAGATCTTTTGCTTTGGTTTTGGCCAAGTCGCAGAGAGTTTCGTTAATAAGTTAATTAATGAAAAAAAAGACTTTGATTTAAGTGTTACTTCTAGACAGGAAACTCATCAGATAGAGTTTAATAATATTAAAATAAATTCATACCATTTTACTGATGACAAGTTTGATGACTCTATTAAAAAAAAAGTAGAGGAAGCAGATTACATTTTAGTTTCTATTCCGCCTATTGATGGTAAAGATATTGTAGCAAATTACTTTGATACGAACCAAAAAAAGATAACAAATTGTAAATGGATTACATATTTATCAGCAACTAGTGTATATGGAGATCATAAAGGTGATTGGGTTAACGAAAATAGTGCTACTCAACCTACTTCAGATAATGGGATAAATAGATTAGAGGCAGAAAAAAACTGGAAAAGCTTATCGAATAAAAAGAATTATCCGATACAAATTTTTAGATTAGCTGGCATATATTCAAATGAGTATAATATTTTGAAAAGGTTAAAAACTGGAAAAGTACAAATCGTGGATAAAAAAAATCACTTTTTTTCAAGAATTCATGTTGATGACATAGCTAACATTTTATTCAAGTCTCTTGATAATTTTAAAAATAATGAAATTTATAATATTTGTGATGATAAACCTGCTTCACAAATCGAGATAGCAGCATACGGTGCAAAATTATTAAAACTAGAGAAACCTCATTCAATAAAACTTGAGGAAATTGAAAGCAAAATGTTACAAAATTTTTATAAAGATTCAAAAAAAGTAGATAACAAAAAAATGAAAGCTTTTTTTAAATATGATTTAAAATATCCTTCCTACAAGGAGGGGTTAAATCATATTCTTAATAATGGTTTGTAATTCTTTGATTATTTTCCTTAAGGGTTTTTGACTGGATAAACTGTGATCACCATTTTTTATTATTACAAGTTTCTTTTTAGCTTTACTGAAAACTTTTAATACTAATCTAGAGAAACCAACCGGAACAACTTCATCTTTTTTACCATGAATCATCGTTACATCTATTTTAGAATTTATTTTCCTATGTAAAACTTTATTCTTTTTTCCATCCTTTATAAGTTGAAAAGTAATTGGATATTCATAGCCTCCATTTTTTATTAAAATTTTTCCTGTTTTCAGCAATTCCCTCTTTGTTTTTTTTGGAAATTTATTCCACATAAGTCTTGTTAAAAATTCTGGAGCTGAACCAATTCCTAAGAAGCCTTTTATAAGAGATTTAAAATATCTAAATTGGTTGAGTGCTATCCAGGCACCCATACTTGATCCTATTAAAATAAAATTATTTTTTTTTACAATTTTTTTAATTACTCTTCTAGTATCATTTGACCAAATACTTATATTTCCTTTAGTAAAATCTCCTGAAGATTTTCCATGTCCAGAGTACTCTAAACTTAAAAAACCCAATTTGTTCTTCTTTGCAAATTTAAAAAGATATTGCGGTTTTTTTCCTTCAATATCGGACATGAAACCTGGTAAAAAAACAATATAAAGTTTTTTTTTAAAGTAATTATCAATAAATCTAAGTTTTTTTGTCTTTGACAATTTTAAATATTTGAATTTTTTCATATAAGATTGTTTAAGTGATATTATATAACAAATAACATGAGTACTAAATTAAATGTTCTCCAGGTTATTCCTAAGCTTGGTTATGGCGGTGCAGAAACTGGTTGTTATGATATTGCTCATTTCCTTCCAGAGAAAGAATGTGGGTCTTTCGTGGCTACCTCAGGAGGTGAACTATTAAAATTTGTAAAAAGAGATAAAGTTAAAATCTTAAGGTTACCCGTTCACTCTAAAAATCCTCTTTTGATGATTTTTAATACCTTGGCATTAATTTTATATATAATTTTTTTTAACATTAATATTGTACATGCAAGAAGCAGGGCGCCGGCTTGGTCGTGCTATTTTGCATCACTTTTGACAAGAAGAGTTTTTGTGACAACATTTCATGGAACTTATAACTTTAAAAGCAGTATTAAAAAATTTTATAATAGTATAATGCTTAGAGCAAAATTAACTATTGCTGGATCAAATTTTATTTTCGGTCACATAAATGAAAATTATGCCGAATATTTAAGTAAAGAAAAAAAACTCAGAGTAATTTTTAGAGGTATAAACATTGATTATTTTAACCCTAAAAATATATCAATTCTTAAACAAGAAAAACTTAAACAAGAATGGGGTCTTGCTTCAAATAAATTTACTATTCTTTTACCAGGAAGGTTAACTTATTGGAAAGGACAAGAAAAATTTATAGAATCTCTAAATATACTTATTGAAGATTACAATATAACAAATTTTCAGGCTGTAATACTTGGTTCAGATCAAGGCAGAAAGGTTTATTCCAAAAAATTAACTAACCTTGTTCAGAGATATAGTTTAAATAAAAAAATAAAATTTATTCAGCATTGTAAAGAGATGCCATTAGCATATTCATTAGCTGATGTCGTTGTTTCTGCGTCTATAGAACCAGAGGCATTTGGGAGGGTTTCGGTTGAAGCCCAATCCATGGGAAAACCGATCATTGCAAGCAATATAGGAGGATCTAAAGAAACAGTAGTAAACAAAAAAACTGGCTTTTTGTATAAGCATGACGATCCAAGAGAACTTGCCAAAATTTTAAATACTGTTATTCAATTATCACCAGATGAATTAAAATCTATTGGAAATGAGGGAAGAAAAAATATAACTAAAAAATTTGATGTTGAAATAATGTGCCAAACTAATTTAAAAGAATATAAAAGATTAATTAAAAATTAATGCCACAAATTCAATTATTAGATGGAAAAAAGATAGATTTTGAAAAATCAATCACTGGTTTCGATCTTACAAAAAAAATCAGCAAGTCATTAGAAAAAGTTGCTTTAATAATGGAGGTCGACGGTGATTTAAAAGACTTAAGCCACCAAATTACTCGAGATGCCAAAGTAAGAATTATCACGTCAAAAGATAAAGAAGGTTTAGAAGTCATAAGACATGATGCTGCTCATATAATGGCAATGGCTGTCCAGGAATTATTTCCAGGTACACAAGTTACTATAGGACCTGTTATTGAAAATGGTTTTTATTACGACTTTGCCAGAAAAGAACCTTTCACTGAAGAGGACTTAAAAAAAATTGAAAAAAAAATGTCTGAAATAATTGATAGGGATGTAAAAACAAGAAGAGAAGTTTGGAAAAGAAATGACGCTATAAAACATTTTAAAAAAATCGGAGAAAACTACAAAGCAGAAATTATAGAGAGCATTCCTCAAAATGAGGAATTATCTGTCTACCATCATGGAGACACTTGGCATGATTTGTGTAGAGGGCCGCATTTAGCTTCATCAGGTAAAATTGGAAAAGCGTTCAAGTTAACGAAAGTTTCTGGAGCATATTGGAGAGGAGACTCGAATAATGAAATGCTTCAAAGAATTTATGGAACATGTTGGAGTACCAAAAATGAACTTGACGATTATTTACATCGATTGGAAGAAGCTGAAAAAAGAGATCATAGAAAATTGGGAAAAGAAATGGATCTTTTTCATTTTAGAGAAGAAAGCCCTGGCGCTGTTTTTTGGCACGAGAAAGGATGGTTATTATTTCAAAGACTAGTCGAGTATATGCGAGCAAAACAAAGACTTGCAGGATATAAAGAAATTAACACACCTGAACTTTTAGATAAAACTCTTTGGGAAAAATCTGGCCATTGGGATAAATTTGGTGAACATATGTTCACTTCAGAAACACCAGATGACAAAACATTTGCAATTAAGCCTATGAATTGTCCAGGATGTGTCCAAGTATTTAATCAAGGATTGAAAAGTTACAGAGATTTACCTCTTAAACTTTCAGAGTTTGGAAAAGTTCATAGATATGAGCCTTCAGGAGCGTTGCATGGTTTACTAAGAGTGAGAGCATTTACACAAGATGATGCTCATATATTTTGTACGGAAGATCAAATAACTCAGGAGTCTCTTTCGGTTACAAATTTAATATTAGAAATTTATAAAGATTTGGGTTTTGAAAATGTAATTTTAAAATATTCAGACAGGCCAGAGAAAAGAGTAGGAGATGATAGCGTGTGGGATAAATCAGAAGCAGCACTTCTTGCTGCTATTAAACAATCTAAACTGGAATATACAATCAATAAAGGAGAGGGAGCTTTCTATGGCCCTAAAATTGAATTTGTTTTAAGAGATGCGATAGGCAGAGACTGGCAATGTGGAACTTTACAAGTTGACTTAAATTTGCCGAAAAGATTAGGAGCTTCTTATGTTGCTAAAGATGGTAATAAAAAAGTTCCTGTAATGTTACATCGAGCGTTATTTGGTTCTTTAGAGAGATTTATAGGAATATTAATTGAAAATTACGCAGGTAAATTACCTTTTTGGTTATCTCCAGCACAAGCTGTAGTATGTCCAATAGCCGAAGAAAACAATGACTATGTAAAAAAGTTATTTGAAGATTTATTTAAAGAAGGTATAAAATGTGAAATGGATTTAAGAAACGAAAAGATAAATTATAAAGTTAGAGAACATTCCTTGGCGAAGATTCCATTTATAATTGTTTGTGGAAAAAAAGAAGTTAAAGAAAATACTGTAACAGTTAGACAATTAGGTTCAGACAAACAAGAGATTATGAAAAGAGAAGATTTGATAAAAACTATGCTTGCCTCAAATAAGTTGCCCTTAAATTAAGTGTCAAACTTTAAACCAAACTATTTTCAGCGAAGAAGTAAACCTCAAGGCCCTAAAGCTAATGAGCGAATAAGAGCTTTAGATGTTCAAGTCATTGGTAGCGATGGAGGAAATCTTGGTATTATGCCATTAGGTAAAGCTATTGAGCTAGCAAAACAAGAGGGATTAGATTTAATTGAAATTTCGCCCAACGCAAATCCGCCAGTATGTAAAATTATGGATATGGGAAAATATAAATATGATTTACAGAAAAAAGCAAATTTGGCCAAAAAAAAACAAAAAACAGTTTCGCTGAAAGAAATAAAACTAAGACCAGGTACGGAAGCTCATGATTATAATTTTAAAATAAAAAATGCTAAAAAGTTCATTTCAAAGGGTGATAAAGTAAAGTTTACGGTTAAATTTAAAGGTAGAGAAATGCAGCATACTGACCTTGGTAAGGATTTGATGGACAAGATTATTGAAGAAACAAAGGATATTGCAAAAGTCGAAAGTAAGCCAAAATTCGAAGGTCGTCAGATGGTTATGATAATTCAACCTCTGTAAATCATCAATAATAGTATCTTGTAAACATTAATTATTGCCTATATAAGACCGAATATTTTATGCCAAAACTTAAAACAAAAAGTTCAGCCAAAAAAAGATTTAGATTCACTGCTTCAGGGAAAATTAAAATGCCTCAAGCTGGTAAAAGACACGGAATGATTAAGCGAACGAATTCACAGATTAGAAAACAAAGAGGCACTACAATTATGACAAAACAAGATTCAAAAATTGTCAAATCGTATATGCCGTATAATTTAAGAGGATAATATGGCAAGAACAAAACGTGGCGTAATAAGTAGAGCAAAACATAATAAAGTTTTAAAATCAGTTAAAGGTCAACGAGGAAGAAGGAAAAATACTATTCGTATTGCTCGTCAAGCCATGGAAAAAGCGATGCAATATGCTTACAGGGATAGAAAAGCTAAAAAAAGAGAGTTTAGATCATTATGGATACAAAGGATTAATGCTGGAGTTAGAGCTGAGGGTTTAACATATGCAAAATTTATTAATGGTCTGGCTAAATCCAAAATTAAGTTAGATAGAAAAGTTCTAGCAGAGCTTGCTTATAATAATCCTGAAGTCTTTAAATCTGTGGTAAAAAAGGTTCAATCTTCCCTAGCATAAAAGGGTCTTTGATTTAAGACCAACTTTATATTAAATATCAATTACCTAATGAGTGATTTAGATAAAATAAGTTCGTTATTTAACGCAAAAATTGACTCGGTTAAAACAAAAGATGATCTGCAGAATATAAAGACAGAATTTTTTGGAAAAAATGGTCAAATTACACAGCAGTTCAAATCTCTAGGATCCTTAGACCAGGAAAAAAGAAAAGAGTTTGCATCAAATTTAAATAAAATCAAAGATGATTTAACGCTCCAATTAGAGCAAAAAAATTTGGAAATTGAAACAAATGAAATAAACGAAAAACTTAAAAATGAAAATGTTGATGTCACACTTCCGATCAGACCTGACCGTGAAGGAAAAATTCATCCTGTTTCTCAGGTTATAGATGAAATATCTTCTATCTTTTCTGAAATAGGCTTTTCAGTAGCAGAGGGACCAGACGTTGAGTCCGAGTATAATAATTTTACAGCACTAAATACTCCCGAAGAACATCCCTTTAGACTCTACACCTCTTATTTTGGCTACCTTTAATTCAAAATTATTTTTGGGTATAACAGCGCCGGGTGGAGCATAGATTGTTATTAAGCCCTCTCTTGCATTTGGAGCCCCGCAAACAACTTTTAAAATTATTGTACCTGGAAGAACTTACAGATGTGATAGCGATCAAACACATGCACCAATGTTTCATCAACTTGAAGGTCTTCACATAGATAAAGGTATTACAATGGGACATCTTAAAGGATGTTTAGATTATTTTATTAAAGAATTTTTTGAGGTTAAAAACGTTAAAATGAGATTTAGACCTAGTCATTTTCCTTTTACGGAACCATCAGCAGAAGTTGATATTGGATATAAAATTGAAAAAGGAAAAATTGTTATTGGAGAAGGAGATCAATGGTTAGAAGTTTTAGGTTGTGGAATGGTTCATCCTAATGTTTTAAAGAATGTAAAAATAGATTCAAAAAAATATCAAGGATTTGCATTCGGTATAGGAATTGATCGTTTAGCAATGCTAAAATATGGAATCAACGATCTAAGAGCTTTCTTTGAGGCGGACTATAGATGGCTTAACCATTTTGGATTTGATCCATTGGATGTGCCAACAAATTATAGAGGTCTAAGTAAATGATAATCACAATTCCATGGCTTAAAGAACATCTGAAAACAAATGCTAAAGAAAGTGAAATTATTGATCAACTTACAAACATTGGACTTGAAGTTGAAGGAATTAAAGAAAATTCTGGAGAGATGGGGAAATTCAAAATCGCTAAAGTTTTAAAAACAGAAAAACATCCCAACGCTGATAAATTGAAAGTTTGCGACGTAACAATTGGAGGTAAAGAAATTTTAAAAGTTGTTTGCGGGGCTCCAAATGCAAGAGAGGGCTTAATAACAATCTATGCTCCACCCGGCGCTGTTATACCCAAAAATAATTTTGAATTAAAGGTAGCCAAAATAAGAGGTGTAGAGTCTAAAGGGATGCTTTGTTCAGAGAGTGAACTGAATTTATCAGATGAAAGTGATGGGATAATTGAACTTAAGAATAAAGAAAGAGAGATAGGAAAAAGTTATTTTAAAAAAAATTCGCAAAAAGCTATTGATATTTCAATAACCCCTAACCGAGCTGATTGTTTAGGTGTCAGGGGGATTGCAAGAGATCTTGCTTCAGCAGGAGTTGGAAAATTAATACAAACTAAAAGAAAGAAGATTAAAACAAATACAAAACATCAAATTAAAATATCAATTACAAAAGAAAAGAATCAAGGATGTGATACTTTTGGAAGCTGCTACATTAAAAACATTACTAATAGGGAAAGTCCTGAGTGGCTTAAAGAAAAATTAATTGCTTTAGGTTTGAAGCCTATTTCTGCTGTGGTTGATGTCACTAACTATGTAATGTTTGATTTAAATAGACCTTTACATGCTTATGATGCAGATAAAATAAATAAAGAGATCATAGTGAGAAATGCTAAAGAGGGTGAATTATTTAAAGCACTTGATAATAAAGAATATAAACTCCAAAAAGATATGTGCGTTATTTCGGATAAATCCAGAGCTCTTGGTTTGGGCGGTATCATCGGAGGAACTACTACATCTACAGAATTAGATACAAAAAATATTTTATTGGAGGCTGCTTATTTCAACCCGTCATCAATTAGAAAAACAGCGAGAGTACTTAATATCAATACTGATGCAAAATACAGATTTGAGAGAGGTATCGACCCTAATTCGATTGAAGAGGGTTTAGAGCTTGCAGCTGAATTAATTGTAAAAATTTGCGGAGGTGAAGCTAGTAAGATTCAAATTATTGGAAAAAAAGGTCAAAAAAATAAGATAATTAACTTTCAGGTAGAAAAATTTGAAAAACTGATTGGTATTTCGATCACTGCTAATGAAATTGATAAGATTTTATCCTCTTTGGGCTTTAAATGTAAGAAAAGTCAAAAAGTTGTAAAAGTAGAAGTCCCAAGCTGGAGGCCAGATATTAGTTTAGATGAAGATTTAATTGAGGAGCTTATCAGGATTAAAGGTTTTGATAATATAAAACTAATCGAGCCTGAAAAGAGAAGATCTCAAGAAACTTTAAACTTTAAACAAAAACTTTTTCATTTATCACAGAGATCTTTAGCTTCAAAAGGCTACATGGAGATTATAACTTGGTCATTTACGAATTCAAAAATTGATAAACAGTTTTCTAAGGGTGAAAAAGAAATTACAATATTTAATCCTATTTCTTCCGATTTAGACGTACTAAGGCGCTCAATTTTTTCTAATTTAGCTTTTTATCTAAAAAAAAATCAGGATAGAGGATACGAAGACTTATCTTTATTTGAAATAGGACCGACATTTTTTGGAAAAAATCCAGGAGAGCAACAAATAGTTGTTGGAGGTTTGAAATCTGGAAAAATTAATAGAAAAAGTTGGTTAGAGAAAGAGAGAGACGTAGATGTTTTTGATATTAAAAGTGATGCTATTAAAACTTTAATTGAACTTGGTATTGAAGAAAAAAACCTTTTTGTAAATGATAATTCAAAACATAGTTATCACCCAGGAAGGTCAGGCTCCATAACTTTGAAATCAGAAAAAGGACCCCACTTGGCTTATTTTGGGGAGATACATCCTGCTATTGTTAAAAATTTAGATTTTAAAGATAAAAATATTTTAGGATTTGAAATTTTTTTAAAAAATATTCCTGAACCAAATAAAAAATTAAGATTAAGTAAAAAAAGCTTTCAAACTTCTGACTATCAAAAATCAGAGAGAGATTTTGCATTTATTATTGATAAAATTTTTAAAATCGGAGCACTTGAAAAAATTATAAGAGAAGTAGACAACAATATTATTCTGAACGTCTCAACTTTTGATGTTTACGAGGGAGAAAATATTCCAAAAGATAAAAAATCGGTTGCAATTAATGTCACTTTACAAGCTTCAGATAAAACTCTTTCAGAAAAAGATTTGGATGAAATAAGTAAAAAAATTATTGACACAGTTAGTTTAAAAACTGGAGCTACAATAAGGTCTTAATGTCAGATATAAAAACAATACGTAATTTTTCTATAATTGCGCATATTGATCATGGTAAATCTACAATTGCTGATCGTATTATTCATAAATGTGGTGGTTTAACTGATCGTGAGATGAAACAACAAGTCTTGGACTCAATGGATATTGAAAGAGAAAGAGGAATTACAATTAAAGCTCAAACAGTTAAACTTAACTATAAATCAAAGGATGGTAAAAATTATATTTTAAATATAATAGACACTCCAGGGCATGTAGATTTTGGCTATGAGGTAAGCAGATCTTTGTCGGCATGTGAGGGATCTCTTTTAATTGTTGATAGCACTCAAGGAGTCGAAGCTCAAACTTTAGCTAATGTATACCAAGCTTTAGAAATTAATCATGAAGTTATACCAATCTTAAATAAAATTGATTTACCAGCATCAGATATTGAAAAAACAAAAAAAGAAATCGAAGACGTCGTTGGAATAGAAACAAATAATGCTATTTCTTGCTCTGGAAAAACAGGAGAGGGAATCGACGAAATTTTAGAGGCAATTATTAATAAACTACCTGCTCCAGTGGGAGTTGTTGAGGAAAAACTAAAATGTTTATTAGTTGACAGCTGGTATGACAGTTATCTTGGTGTAGTTATTTTAGTTAGAGTCATAAATGGAAAATTAAAAAAAGATATGAAGATAAAGTTAATGTCCAATAATCAAGAATATGTGGTTGAAAAAGTTGGAGTATTTACTCCTAAACCAAATGATATTGGAGAATTAAGTTCAGGTGAAATCGGATTTATTATCACAGGTATTAAATCTCTTTCAGAAACCAAAGTTGGAGATACAATTTGTGATGCTAAAGCGCCTATTGATAAACCCCTTCCTGGTTTTAAACCAAGTAAACCTGTAGTATTTTGCGGACTTTTTCCAGTAGATAGCTCAGAATACCAAAAACTTAAGGATGGACTAGCAAAACTAAAATTAAATGATTCAAGTTTTTCTTTTGAGCCAGAGTCATCTAGCGCTCTAGGTTTGGGGTTCAGATGTGGATTTTTAGGTTTACTGCATCTCGAAATTATTACAGAAAGACTTGAAAGAGAATTTGATGTTAATCTAATTACGACCACTCCAGGAGTTATTTACAAGGTACATAAAATTAAAGGGGAGGTTTTAGATTTACAAAATCCATCAAATATGCCGGATCCTTCTCAGATTGAAAAAATAGAAGAGCCATGGATAAAATCTACAATTATAACTCCAGATGAATATCTAGGATCAATAATGAAAATTTGTCAGGAAAAAAGAGGAATACAAACTAATTTAAGCTATTCAGGTAAAAGAGCTGTTTTGACATATGATCTTCCGCTCAATGAGATTGTGTTTGATTTTAATGATAAATTAAAATCAATATCTAGCGGTTATGCAAGCTTTGATTATGAAATTTCTGGCTACAGAGAAGGTGATCTAGTTAAACTTGGTATTCTGGTAAATGCTGAACCAGTTGATGCATTAGCAATGATTATTCATAAAGATTTTGCTCAATCAACTGGCAGGCAAGTTTGTGAAAAGTTAAAGGATTTGATTCCCCGGCACAATTTTATGATTCCTGTCCAGGCAGCGATTGGTGGCAAAATTATTGCAAGAGAGTCTATTAAAGGCTTTAAAAAAGATGTTTTGACTAAAATACATGGGGGAGGCGCGACTGATAGAAAAAGAAAGCTTTTAGAAAAGCAAAAAAAAGGTAAAGCAAGATCTAAACAGTTTGGCAAAGTTGAAATTCCTCAAGAAGCATTCATTGGAGTATTGAAAATTAATAAAGAAACGTAATGAAAAAAAATTTTAGAATTTTTGTTAGTTTTTTACTTTTTTGGATCCTTAAAATTATAAGTAAAATTTTCATTAAATCAAAAATAAAGATTTTACCTCCATTAGGAGATAAAAAAAGTTTTAAATTTGATTTTTCTCAAAAAACAAGAAGATTAGTATTCAGAAAAGATGAAGAAAGTTTTGGAAAGATAATTTTCGATAGTTCTTTAAATGAGTCTCCTTTATGCGATTTAGGAAAAAATTATAATACTAATAAATCAGGAATAAATTTATCAGGTCATCGTAGTGGATATACAAATTTATATAATTTACTTTTTACAAATTTGAAAAATAAAAAATGTTCTATTGCTGAAATAGGCATCGAAAAAAATGCGTCCACTAAAATGTGGAGAAAATATTTTAGAAAAGCATCAATAGACTGTTTTGAGATTGATAAAGATAAAATTTCTTTTGCAAAAAAACAAAAATTAAAAGGTGTTAAATATCATTTTATTGATGTTCAAAATAAAAAAATAATTGACTCTCAGTTTAAAAAATTAAAAAAAAAATTTGATTTAATAATTGACGATAGCACCCATATATTTGACCATCAAATTAATATTATTTTCAATACTTATAAATATTTAAAACAAGATGGAATATTAATAATAGAAGACATTTATAGGCATAGAAAAGGATACGAAGAAAAAAGATATTATAATAGTCTAAAAAAATTGAAGAAAAATTTTTCAGATATAGTATTTATAGAAACTTCTCACGTTAATAATTATACAGCTAGTTGGGGTTGCGAAAAAATTCTGTTATTAATAAAAAAATGAAAAATATTATTTTTTTAGTTGATGCTCAACAAAGTCCATCTGGAGGAGGAAAAATAATATATCAGTATTCAAATTATATAAATTCCTTAAAAAATTATTCCTCTTCTGTAGCTCATCTTAAAAAGAAAAAAATTAATAAGTGGATGAAATCAATAAATAAGAGAATTAATATTTATAAGGACAATTATGTTGGTTGGAAAGCGAGCGAACTAACTGTAAAAAAAAATCATAATTTTTCTTGGTTTAATGTGAAAATAAAATCTAAAAACGATCTTAATTTTAATAAAAAAAATGATTTTGTTATATTACCAGAAATTTTTGCACATTTAGCAAATGATATTTTGCTTAAAAAAAAAATAAAATACGCGATCTTTGTTCAAAATGGTTATTCAATTTTTCCAACGCAAGATTTCGAAAAATTAAACAAGTCATACAATAATGCTGAATTTATACTTTCATATTCAAAAGATATAAGAAACTGCATTTCTTTAGCTTTTCCTAAAATAAAAAACAATATTATCGATGTAAAATATTCAATAGATAAAAATAAATTAAGCTCAAACTTAAGCAAGTTAAACCTAATAACTTTTATGCCTAGGAAACAAAAAAAACATAGCGAATTAATTTTAAATTTTTTAAAAAGCAATCTTCCAAGAAAATGGAAACTAAAAGCCATACATAATATGTCTGAAAAAGAGGTATTTAAGAATTTAACAAAGTCCAAAATATTTTTATCATTTTCTGAACTTGAGGGATTGCCACTACCACCAATTGAAGCAGCATTAGCTGGAAATCAGGTGATTGGTTATACAGGCGAAGGTGGGGCAGAATATTGGAAAAAACCAATCTTTACAGAAATAAAAACTGGAGAGATAAAAAATTTTTGTAAAGAGATTTTAAAAAAAATAAAAACTAAAAACTTTATTAAAATTTCAAAAAAACAAAGAGACAGTCTTGCTGATAATTTTTCTCTAGAAAAAGAAAAAGCTAGTATCAGAAAATTTCTGGCCTTAATTTAGTATTTACGTATATTGCATCAGTATACGACATAAATGGAAACTTAAAATTTTTTATATTTTTGAAAAAATTTTTTTCTAAGAAAAGCGATATTTTGTTTAAATCGTAATTTTTATAATAGTCTGTAAAATTATGCTCAATTAAAATTATCTCAGTTTTTTTTAAACTTTTTTTAGCTCCTATTAATACTTGCATCTCATTACCTTCAGTATCAATTTTTAGTAAATTTATTTTCTTTATCTTCATTGATTTAGTAAAATTATCAAGTGTGTTTATTTTTACACTTTCTTCCTTTAAAAAACCTGCATTCTTTTTACCTAATAAAATTGATTTAATTTTATAATGTTTAGAAAGAGGGTTTGTTTTTGAAAATGTTGAAGTTGTACTCAAAATATTTTTTCTAAGCTTTTTTGTTCCTTTTTTTTTATCTAACGCAAAATTTTGAATTTTTACTTTTACAGTTTTTTTAAATTTTTTATTTAAAAAATTAAAACAATCTTTCTGAGGCTCAAAGCCAATAATTGAACAGTCATTAAATATTTTTAAAAAACCATCAATACTTTCACCTTTATGAGAACCCACATCGAGTATTAGTTTAAATCTTATATCTAAATTCAATAAGAATTTATGAATTCTAAATCTATGAATATATTTATCTAGAAAATTATATATGATTTCAAAGATTAATCTCATTTGTTCTAATTATAATAGATGATATAAATTCAACTTAATTTTTTCTAATATTCTTTGATTAATTTTAATGATAATTTTTTTTACTATATTTTTATTTTTATTAATAGCAAGAGCCAATTCATATTTACTAAGTTACGAAATATTAAATATTGACGAGTCTCAAATGATGGCTAATGCTGTTAGATTTGATCTTAATAAGTACAATATTTTTGATTTTGATGGTACAAGTTCAGGTTTTCTGAATTCGCTGGTATTAAATTGGCCAAACATTTTTGGATTAGATGTAACCTTTTTAAGTACAAGATTAACTGCAATTTTTATTTTATCAATAATCTTTTATTTAATATTTTTGTATTTTAAAAATGAATTAGGAAAATTTTTATCCATTTTAGTAATTGCTCCTGGTCTCATTTTTTTTTCATTTACTAACGATCCAGATTACCAGCATTATTCAAGCGAGTTGTTGTCTACTTTATTTATTGTATTCTGTTTATTTAGTTTAAAAACCTATACAAAAAAACCTTTCTATAATCTGATGGGATTTTTACCTCTGGGATTGATTTTATTTTCAAAATCTCAAATAATACCAACCGCTATTTCTCTATATTTAGTTTCTGGTCTTTATTTTATTTGGAAAAAGAATTTTACCTATTTATATAAAATGTCTATATTTTTTCTATTACCTATTATCTTTATCATCAGTTTATACTTTTTTAACGGTTATATAAGTGATTATTACATAAATTATTTTGAATTTTCAAAAGCAGTTGTCTCTAAGTATTCATTAGGCGAAAACATTAATACGGATGCCATAACTTCTAACAAAGAATTTTACCAGTCCAAATTAATTCAGCATCTTTTATACAATTCATTATTTCACTATTTTTACTTCCAGATTTTGATCTCGATTTTAATTTTGTTTTCATTAAATAAAAAAATTATTCCAAAGATTACAGATATAAATCTAATTTTAATTACAGCATGTATTGGCTCTGTATTTTTTTCAATTCTACTTACTGGCGTAATTTATAGACATTACTTGACACCCCTAGTGCCTTTAACAACTTTATTTGTTGGCTATTTATTTACAGTGAACAAAAATATTTATTATTCAAAATACCTAAGATTTCTTTTTATCTTATTAAGTGTTCCATTTTTGACCTCTTTATCTTTAGAAAAAAATAAGTTTTATGCAAAAGAATTAAATAAATCAGAATTAAGTTTTTCTAACATAAATTTTAAAAGTCCTAAAATTTTAGACTTTTTAAATAAAGAAAAAGTAAATCTTTTTGTTTGGGGTTGGGCTCCGCAATGGTACGTATTAAGCTACAAATTCCCATCAGATAGAGCGACCATATCACAAAAAAATATAGAAGATTATTCCAATAAAGATTATTTTGATAAAAGATTGTTAAAAGATTTCAATAAAAATTTACCGAGTATAGTTATTGATGCTGTAAAACCTAATAGCTTTTATTATACCAAAGAGAAAAATTCTTTAAAAGTTAATTCTCCAATTAAAAACCAAATAATTAAACATTTTACTTTACTAAATGAAAATAATCCAAATTGTCT
>CACKNV010000005.1 GCA_902601705.1 uncultured Pelagibacteraceae bacterium
TAAATATCTCCATTTAAAAGAAATTCCAAAATATAAATTTGACGTTATAATAATGAGAGGTGTTATTGAGCATATACCTGAATTTTATAAAGTATTGAAAACATTATTTAAATCTTTAAAGAAAAAAGGAATTTTTTTTATTACAGCAACACCAAATAATTTATGTTTACCTTACTTTAACAAACCTTCAAAATTTCATTTAAATAATCTTAGACATATTTATCATTTTAACCATATTAATTTAGGATCTTTTTTTTTAAAAAATAATTTTTTAAATACTCAGATTATATTTCAATACCTAGAAACACCGTATAAAAATTTAAATTCAAATTACCTCGATATGAAAACAACTCAAAAAAAATCACCTTCACATCCAGGAAACATGATGACTTTAGCTTTCAAAAAGATGAAATAAACTTTTTAGTAAACTTTAGTATGATTAAAGAAATAAGAGAAAACCCGCTGGTTTCAGTTTTATTAAATTGTTATAATGCTCAAGATACTATTTCAAAAGCTATTAAAAGTGTTTTAAGTCAAACTTATAAAAATATAGAATTAATAGTATGGGATGACGCATCTAAAGATAAAACTTTAGAAATTGTCAAATCTTTCAAAGACGAAAGAGTCAAACTTTTTGAAAATAATTTTAATATTGGTCTTGGTAAAAGTAGATTGAGAGCAATTAAAGAATTGAATGGAGAATTGATATCAATAATAGACGCGGATGACTTCTATGAAAATGAGAAAATTGAGAAACAAGTTTCTGTATTTCAAAAAAATCCAGAAGTATCTATTTGCGCAACTTGGTCAAAAATATTTGATGAAAATTTTAAAAAATTGTATTTTTTTGAGAGTAATGCAACCTCTGAAATCATAAAAAAAAAATTAAAATTTGTTAACATTATTCCACATTCTTCAATTATGTATCGAAAGAAAACTGCCATGGACGTAGGCTGGTATTCAATAAATTTAGATTATTCTCAAGATTATAATCTGACATTAAAACTTATAAATAAAGGTGAAATTTTTGTAATTAAAGAATTTTTATCTAACATGGTAAGCGGTAAAAATAACATGTCCAATTCAAAAAAGATGGTTGAAACAGTTTTAAAAGAAAATATTCAAATTTTAGAAAATAACTTAAATATATTTGAAAATACAAAGGGTGATCAAAAAATAATTAATTCTCTTAGAAAATTATATTTAATCAGATTAAACATTATAATGATAAAGAGAAATTTTTTTAAATCATTGTTAAATATTTCTAAGATTTTTTTTTCTGAGCCATCAATTATATTTAAAATAAATATGATTAAGTCGATTAAAAATACATAAATATAAAAGATAATGAAAATAACCTTAATTGTAACAACAGGTAGAACTGGGAGTGATTATTTACAAAGATGTTTGGATGGTTTGAATGGATTAATTGTCTTCACAGACAAATTTAACTATCATCAGTTCTTTGAAAACAAAAATCAAAAGATAAATTCAGAAATTCTATTAAAAAGATTTTTAGAAAAATACTCATATTTATTTAAAGAAATAAAAATAGAAAATATTAAGATAAAATTTTCGATAAAAAAATTTAAAAAATATTTTATGCAATTATCAAAAAATAAGCCAATGAATAGAAAACAGTTTTTTTTATTACTTTATAAATCTTATCACTTAACTTGTGGGAAAAAGTTATCAAAAGTAAAAAATATTATACATCATTCTCACGGAGTAAATAATACTATTCAAACCTTAAAGGATTTCCCCAATGCAAAAATATTAATTACTGTTAGACATCCTTTAATGAATTTAAAATCTGGTTTATACAATTGGTTTAGATATAAAAAATCTATAATATCGATGAAACGAGTTTTCTTTTATGTTTATAGAATAAGACAAGATTTAAAATATTTAAATTCATTAAAAAATAGAAAATTTTTTATTAAACTCGAAGAAGCCAATAATAAAGCTGTTAAAAAAAAACTTTGCAATTTTTTAAATATTAAATACCAAAAAAAAATTTATAAAGCTTCAATTCTAGGAAAACCGTGGATTGGAGATAAGGTATCCTCAAAAAATTCTTTACAGGGAAGATATATAAATCCTGGAGATGCTAAAGACGTGTTTAAATTTTTTGAGAAAAGAGAGGTAAAGTTGCTTAATCACATTTTTATAGATTATAAAAAATTTGGATATAGCTTAAAAACAACTAGTAGTATAAATTTTTTTATTACTATGTTTTATCTATGTTCATTTGAAAAATATACTTTTAAAAATGCAAAAAAAAAATTTTTTTTTAGTAATATTTTATATTTATTTTTGAGATATATTTTTTTTATTTTAATTTTGTTTAAATTAGACAAGCTGTTAAAAAAAATTCATTTAACCTAAGTTTATGAAAAAAGTTATTAAAAAATTATTTGAAATTCTAGGCTACACGATTTCTAAGAAAAGTGATGAGAGAGAGGTAAAAATTTTATCACTTGATGAAATCTATAGTCAAAAAATAAAATCTTCGCCGTTAATTTTTGATATTGGGGCTAATAATGGGCAGTCAATTAAAAGGTTTCAAAAATTATTTGATCAACCCGTCATACACGCGTTTGAACCAAATATTAGAGAATTCAAGAAATTAGAAAAAAATTTTTCAAAAAATAATAATATTCAATTAAATAATATTGGAATTGGGGACAAAGAAGAAATAAAAGAATTAAATGTAGCAGCACATTCTGAAAATTCATCATTTGTTAAACCAACGTTAAATACAAAGTGGATTGAATTAAGGAGTGAACAAGCAAAAATTGAACAAAGCCAATATATTTTGTCAAAAGAAAAAGTTAAAATTGATACTATTGATAATTACTGCTTAAAAAATAAAATTAAACACATAGATATTTTAAAAATAGACACCCAACTTTATGAAGATAAAGTTTTGGAAGGTTGCAAAAATATTATAGATAATCAATTGGTTGATGCTATTGAACTTGAGATAGTTTTTAGTAAAGTATATGAAAAATACTTCTCATTTAGTGACATTGAAAAATACCTAGTTCCTAAAAATTATAGATTTTCAGCGATACAAACTCATAACAACAACCTTTTTTCAGGGTCAATATTTTTTGCTGTAGCTCTATATTTAAATAAAAAAAAATTTAATTTAGATTAGTTTACTAATGATAAATTCAATTATCTATAATTTAAAAACTCCACATAAAATTCCTATTAAAATCTTTAAAAAGATAAAGTATATAATTGATAGATTAAATTATGATCAGAAAAAGTATGAAAATGAACAAAATATTAAATTTTCTAATCTGAGTTTAGATAGATTAAAAGGTCTAGAAAAATTAAAAAAAATCAAATCAAAATTAAATTTTTTAAATAGAGATATGTCTTCTGAACATGAAGTTTTGTTTTCATCAATTTCTTTATTAAACAATACAAAAATCTCGAAAATTTTAGAAATTGGTACTTACGATGGAGCCAACGCTTATTTACTATCACAAATTTTCCATAATGCTGAAATAGAAACAATTGATTTAAGTAAAAGTGATGATGATTTTAAAAATTTCTATAACAGAAAAAATAATTTAGATACATTTGTGAAAAATAGAAATACCTTAATTGCAAAAAGTGATAAGATAAATTTTATCGAGATGAATTCAATTGAATTAACAAAAAAAGACAAGCAAAAATATGATTTAATTTGGGTAGATGGTGCTCATGGCTACCCTGTTGCTTGTATTGACTTAGTAAACTCTATAAAACTTCTTAATGATGATGGCTTTATATTAGTTGATGATATTATATTGTCTAATACTGATAATGATAGAATGTATTTTTCAAGCGCTGGTTATGATACCTTAAAAGAGCTTAAAAAAAGCTTGGTAATCGATTTTCATTTAATTTTTAAAAGATTGGATGCCAATAGTAATTGCGATAAATCACAAATAAAATACATAGCTTTTGTAAAAAAAAGAAAAAAAGGATTATAATTATTAATAAATTATGAATTATTTTTTTGGAGTAAATAATAATATTTTTAAGTCGGAAATTCAAATACCTAGATTTAGAAATAGATCTTTGAAAACTTCTAATTTAAAATTATTTAAATCTTTTCCTCAAAATAATAAATGGATTATAGAAGAAGTAAAAGAAGATCTATCAAATAAATATTTTTATTTACTTAAAAAAGATGATGTCACTAATAAGGATATATTTTTTCTTGCTGACAAAAAAATTCTAGCTAGTTTTAATAACTTAAAATTAGAACATTTAAATGACTTCACAGAAACTCTTCCTGCTTATAGATCTAATTTAAAAATTTTTATTGAAGAGGGTGGATTTTCATCGTATCAGTCTGAGTACCCTCATTCAATGACCACAAAAAAAGGCTCAATACTTAGCGCTATAAATTCTCTTGCAAACACAAATGCTGATAATAATTTCATAATAATTAAAAATATATTTGTTGATCCAATAGAGGATAAATTTAAAGCTTATATTGTAAATTGTAATTCAAAAAAAATAGAGGAAGAATATGAAATAACTACAAACTATACCAATTTAATTGAAATCAATAAAAAATTAATAAAGCATGATAATTTTTTATATACAAAAGGTTTCTTAGGAGTTCCAATTTATATCTCAACAAAAAATAAATTTGTTTCTTGTGAACATACTCATCCCCCGCATGAATACATTCTGAGTAATAATAAATTTAAAAAAATAAAAGAATTAAAAGACGAAATTAATGAAATTATTAAATAAAATTAATATAAACTCACAATTATTTAAATTATTAAGAAACAAATTAAATATTAAACCTGTACCTTTCTCAGATTTCAATAACGTTAATTCTGTTTCAGTAAGTGATGCTTTCCTTTGGAGAACGGATAATGGATTTACAACAAAATTTAAATATTCTGATATTTTAAATCTTTTTTTTAAAATAAAAAACTCATGGGTTGAGATACATTTTTTTTCAAAAAATAATAAATTTATAAAAAAAGAAAAGTTTTATAATTTAAATCTTTCAAATGAATTAATCATTAATTCTAAATATTTAAATATTGAGGATTTTGGCTCTTTCTACATTTACCATTATTCTAATAAGAAAATGGAAGAAAAAAATGTAATAAGTAATAGGTGTTATTTAGGATTTTCCCATAAAAATAATTTATATTCTTTTGTACATGGAAACACTCTTGCAAAGTTTACTGAAATTTTTCCTTCAAATAAAATTGAAACAGATATCGTACAAACAACAGCTTTTCAAAATAATAATTATACTATACAAAAATATTTTGATAATTTTGATAAAACTGAGTTATTTTTTACAAACCCGACATCTAAAAAAATTTATTTTTCAATAGAGGACAAAAGCTATTCTTTAAGCCCAGGTTGTACAAAATTATTGTCAATAAATGACAAAATTATAACAATAAGATCAAACTGTTTATTCTTAAGACCAACTGTTTTTAGTTATAAAAATAATTATTATGACGTCCACCATAGTTAGTATTTTAATGACAAAAATGATTTTGGGCGTGTAGTTCAGTGGTAGAACGCTACGTTGACATCGTAGAGGTCATAAGTTCAATTCTTATCACGCCCACCAGAAATTTGCGTCAAAAGTTGTTATTACAATTAAAGATGATATTATTAAATAAACTAAATGACTGATAAAATAAAAGTTGTTATTGCTAATTTAAAACCATTAGATGAAAAATTTGATGATTTAATTAAATTACTTAAAAAAAAACTCCCTGAAGCAAGAGATGTAGACGGATGCAAATCTATGAACGCATGTATTGATCATAAAACAAAATCAATTATTCTGTACGAGGTATGGATTACGGAAGAAGCTCATAAAAAGTACGTCGAGTGGAGAAAAAAAACTGGTGTTCACGATATGATTAGCGACTATCTAAAAGATAGATCTTTTTCGTACTATACGTATCTTGTATAAATTTTTGAAAGTTTTTGAAGATTGTAATATTTGCTGCTTAATAAGAAAATATAGAAAATTTCTTCCCCCATTAACTTTTTTTAGAGTTTACTTTTGTATTTAAAAATCATATAAAACCATGCCTGGTAATTATTGCGAAGGGGCCACACCCGATCCCATCCCGAACTCGGAAGTTAAGTCCTTCAGCGCCGATGGTACTTTGCCTTAAGGTATGGGAGAGTAGGACGTTGCCAGGCATAAAAAATTTATGAAAATAGCTAGCTCATTAAAATCGCTAAAAAAAAGAGACCTTAACTCAAAATTAGTTAAACGAAGAGGAAAGCTATACGTAATTAATAAAAAAAATCCTAAGTTTAAAGCTCGTCAAGGTTAAGTATGAGCGATAATGATTTCAAAAAAACATACAATGGTTTCACCAAATTTGTGTTATGGGGAACAATTGCAGTTATTGCAATATTAGTGATATTAGCAATAACGTTACTTTAAAATCAAAAATAAATAATAATGATAGTCGGTTCAATTAAAGAAAATACAACATTTGAAAAAAGAGTTTCTTTGACCCCTGAGTCAGCCAAAAATATAATTGGACTTGGATTGAAAGTATGTGTTGAAAAAGGATATGCAATTCACCTCGGAATTGCTGACGACGAATATAAAGATATCGGAGTTGAAATAAAAGAGACACCAAAGGAGGTATTTAGCATAAGTGATCTGATTACAAAAGTAAATTGTCCTTCAGAAGATGAAATTGGAATTCTGAAAGAAAATACAATTTTAATTGGTATGCTCAATCCATCAAAAAATAAAAACCAAATTGATAAAATTATTAATAAAAAAATTAAATCTTTTTCCTTAGAATTATTACCAAGAATTACAAGAGCTCAATCAATGGATGTTTTATCTTCCCAATCTAATTTAGCTGGATATAGGGCCGTAGTAGATTGTGTTGCAGAATTTGAGAAAGCTGTGCCTATGATGATGACAGCTGCAGGAACTGTACCAGCAGCTAAAGTTTTAGTCATCGGTGCGGGTGTAGCAGGTTTACAAGCTATCGCTACTGCTAAAAGATTAGGTGCAATTGTATCAGCAACAGATGTTAGAGCTGCATCTAAAGAGCAAGTAGAAAGCTTAGGTGGAAAATTTTTAACAGTTGAACAAAATGAAGATATGGAAACTGCTGGTGGATACGCAAAAGAAACATCAGATGAATATAAAAAAAAGCAAGCCGAAATGATGAAAGAAGCCCTTAAAAAAAATGATATCGTAATATGCACTGCATTAATTCCTGGAAAACCTGCTCCAAGAATATTAACTGAAGAATTAGTTAAACTTATGAAACCCGGGTCTATTGTTTATGATTTAGCAGCAGAACAAGGGGGAAACTCCGCATTTTCGGAAGCGGGCAAAATTAATTCAGTTGATGGGATAAAAATTATAGGTGTTAAAAGTTTAATGAATAGCTTACCACTTACCGCTTCAAACCTATATGCTAAAAATTTATTTAGTTTCATACGTAACTTGTATAGTAAAGAGAAGAAAGATTTTAATATTAATTTAGAAGACGAAATAATAGAGAAGTCATTAATTAAAAAAGTTTAACTATGGAAATAGATCCTTTTATATTTAGATTAAGTATTTTTATTTTATCAATTTTTATTGGTTATTATGTCGTATGGAGTGTCACTCCATCTCTTCATACCCCACTGATGTCAGTTACTAATGCTATTTCATCAGTCATTATTGTAGGTGCGATCATTGCAGCTTTAGCAGGAACTTCTGAGAGTATTTTTAATACTTCAAGTATTTTTGGATTTATAGCTATAATATTAGCAGCGATAAATATTTTTGGGGGATTCTTGGTAACTCAAAGAATGCTTCAAATGTACAAAAAAAAGAAAGATAAAAAGAAATGATCTCAGCAAATCTAGCAGCAATTTTTTATTTAGTTTCTGGAATATTATTTATTTTAGCATTGAGAGGTTTATCATCACCAGATACTTCGAGACAAGGGAATTATTTCGGGATTGCTGGAATGATAATCGCTATTGTTGTGACATTTTTATCAATAGGTAATTTTTCTTCATCATTGGTTTATGTAATACTATTTCTAGTAATTGGTGGAGCAATTGGTGCTTTCATAGCGTTTAAAATTCCTATGACTGCAATGCCAGAATTAGTTGCAGGCTTTCATAGTTTAGTTGGTTTAGCGGCTGTTTTTGTTGCAATAGCAGCTTTTTTAAATCCCGCAGCTTTTAATCTGGGAAATGTCGGCAATATAAAATTGGCAAGTCTTATTGAAATGTCAATTGGTGCAGCGGTAGGAGCAATAACTTTCTCAGGTTCAATAATAGCTTTTTTAAAATTAAGAGGAATAATGTCTGGTGCTCCTATTACATTTAGTGGGCAGCATGTTTTAAATTTAATACTTGGAATAGGTATTTTTGTTTTAATTTTTTATTTATGTAAAACTCAGTCCACAAATATTTTTTGGACAGTAATTATAATCTCATTTCTTGTTGGTGTTTTATTAATTATTCCTATTGGTGGAGCAGATATGCCTGTAGTAATTTCAATGCTTAATTCCTACTCTGGGTGGGCTGCAGCTGGAATAGGTTTTACATTAGAAAATACTGCTTTGATAATAACAGGTGCGCTTGTCGGATCCTCAGGAGCAATACTCTCATATATTATGTGTAAAGCCATGAATAGATCTTTTGTAAGTGTAATTCTAGGTGGTTTTGGAGCAGAAAATTCTACTGATGATAAAAAAGAAAAGAAAGATCAAAAGCCAGTTAAAAGTGGTAACGCTGAGGATGCAGCTTTTTTAATGAAAAATGCCTCATCTGTAATTATAGTTCCAGGGTACGGTATGGCCGTAGCCCAAGCTCAACACGCTCTTCGAGAGATGGTAGATAAATTAAAAAAAAATGATATCAAAGTTACTTACGCTATACACCCTGTAGCTGGAAGAATGCCTGGCCATATGAATGTTTTATTAGCTGAAGCAAATGTCCCTTATGATGAAGTTTTTGAATTAGAAGATATAAATAATGATTTTGCTAATTCCGATGTTGCATTTGTAATCGGAGCAAATGACGTAACAAATCCTGTAGCAAAAACAGATCCAAAAAGTCCAATATTCGGAATGCCTGTGCTTGATGTTGAAAAATGTAAATCTGTTTTATTTGTTAAAAGAAGTTTATCGCCAGGGTATGCCGGTATAGACAATGAACTTTTTTATAAAGACAATACTTTAATGTTGTTTGCAGATGCAAAAAAGATGACAGAAGACATAGTTAAAAATTTAGACTAATGAAAACAAAAATTTTTTGTGATATTGCTGACTATAAGACAATAAAATTTTTTAATAATAAATCTTTAGTTGATGGCTTTACAACTAATCCAAGTTTAATGCGATTAGCTGGAGCCAAAAATTATAAACAGTATTCTCTTAAAATTTTGAAGATTTGCAAAAAAAAACCTATTTCTTTTGAAGTATTTGCAGATAATTTTAAAGACATGCTGAAACAAGCTTACGAAATTAATTCTTGGGGTAAAAATGTTTATGTAAAAATTCCAGTTGTAAATTCTAAAGGAGTATTTACAGGACCAGTAGTCAAAGAATTAAGTGATAAAGGAATCAAACTCAACATAACTGCAGTTTACACATTTGAACAAACTGAAAAGATTTTTAAAAAATTAAATAAAAAAACAAAATCAATAATCTCAATATTTGCAGGCAGAATGGCTGATAAAGGCAAAGACCCTCTTCCTATATTTAAAAAAAGTATCTCTTTGACCAAGAAAAATAAAAATATTGAAATTCTTTGGGCTAGTACGAGAGAAGCTTATAACTTTATTCAAGCCAAACAATTAAATTGTAATATAATTACAATGCCGCCAAAAGTAATAAATCAAATTTCAGGATTTGGTAAGAGTTTCAAATCTATGACTCTAGATACTGTTAAAGGTTTTCTAACCGATAGTAAAAAATCAAGATTTAGTCTTTAAGAAGCTTTAGCTCTTGACTGTCTTTTTCTTTCATGAGGATCTAATATTAATTTTCTAAGTCTGCAAGATTTTGGTGTTATCTCTAAAGCTTCATCTGTATTAAGCATACTTAGCTGTTCGGCTATAGCCATCTTTCTAACTGGTGTTAAAACTACATTTTCATCAGTTCCTTGAGTCCTCATATTTGTAAGTTTTTTCCCTTTTAAAACATTAATTTCCAAGTCACCACTTTTTGATGAAAGGCCTACTATCATCCCCTCGTATACTGGATCATTGTGTGTCACAAACATTTCACCTCGAGCTTGTAAATTGAAAATTGCAAAGGCAACTGCTTTACCATTTTCCATGGAAATCAAAGCACCGTTTCTTCTTCCCTCCATATCTCCGGTGTATTCTCCAAAAGAGTGAAAAATTCTATTTATTACGCCAGTGCCTTTCGTTAAAGTTAAAAATCTACTTGTGTAACCCATTAATCCCCTAGTTGGTGCATGAAAAATTAATCTTTTTTTATTTTTTCCAGTATCCTTAAGATCAATTAATTTACCTTTTCTTCTATTCATGGAGTCTATAATTCTTGATGAAAACTCTTCATCCAAATCCATTGTTATTTCTTCGATTGGTTCCATTTTATTACCTTGATCATCTTTTCTAATTAAAACTTTTGGCGGGCTTACGGTCATTTCGAAACCCTCTCTTCGCATCTGCGTTAAAAGAATCTCTAACATCAACTCACCTCTACCACTTATAACGAAAGCATCTTTATTTTCATTTTCTTCAAAGTTGATCCCAACATTGTTTTCAGCTTCTAAAATTAATCGATCCCTTATTTGAGTACTTGTTAATTTTTTTCCTTCCGTCCCTGCTAAAGGAGAATTATTTACTGTAATTGTTATTGACATAGTAGGGGGGTCAATAGGGGTTGCATTAATTGGATCGTTAATTTCTAAATCACAAATTGTATCAGCGACGTTAGCCTTTTCTAACCCTGCAATAATTACTATATCTCCAGCCTCACCTTGTTCGATAGGAACTTTTTTTGTTCCTTCATATCTAAATATTTTTGTAAGTCTTCCTTCATCAACTTTTTTTCCACTTAGATCTATTGCTTTAATTTGCTGATTTGCTTTTGCAGTTCCTTGAGCAATTCTACCTACTAAGCTTCTTCCTAAAAAACTGTCGGCATAGAGGAGTGTAGAAAGCATAGCGAATGGTTTTGTTTTATCAAAAGTCGAAGGTTTAACATGCTCAATTATTAAATTTAATAAAGGTTGCAAATTTTCTCTTGGACCACCTATTTCTTTAGATGCCCAGCCAGATCTTCCGCTTGCATACAATACCGGAAAGTCTAATTGCTCCTCATTAGCATCAAGACTTACAAATAAGTCAAAAGTTTCATCTAATACTTCATTTGCTCTTTGATCCTGTTTATCAAGCTTATTAATTACTACAATTGGCTTCAAACCTTGTTTCAAAGCTTTAGATAATACAAATTTCGTTTGCGGCATTACTCCTTCGGCTGAATCGATTAGAAGCAAAGCTCCATCGGCCATGTGTAAAACTCTCTCAACTTCAGCTGCAAAATCTCTGTGGCCTGGAGTATCAATAATATTTATTCTTGAGTTTTTCCAATTAATCGAAGTAGGTTTTGCAAGAATTGTTATTCCTCTTTCTTTTTCAAGCTCACCAGAATCCATTATTCTCTCTTCTACGTTTTCGTTTTCTCTAAATGTACCACTCTGCTTCATAAGATTATCAATCAAAGTAGTTTTTCCATGATCTACATGAGCAATGATAGTTATATTTCTGAATGTGTTTGTCATTTTGGTTGCGGGGGTAGGATTTGAACCTACGACCTTCAGGTTATGAGCCTGACGAGCTACCAGACTGCTCCACCCCGCGATAAATTATTTTTTCTTTATATTTATAGCTTGAAGTTTATTTTTTTCTTCTTTTATGTCGTAAACAATTGTTTGCTCTTCTTTTAAAACTCTAAGCTTAGAGCTTTCTAATGCTGATACGTGCAGAAAGATATCTTTTTGTGTTTCGTCATCAGTTATAAATCCATAACCTTTTTTGGCGTTAAACCATTTTACTTTACCAGATGGCATTATAAATCCTCTCATTTAAAAAAATTTAGTACCTATTTTTAAGTTTTTGAAGTTTTTTTATTCTTTTAAGATTTTCTGTTTGAACTCTCTTCTTTTTTTCAGATGGCTTCTCGTAAGTGCTCTTCATTTTCATTACTTTAAAAAAACCTTCTTTTTGAAGCTTTCTTTTAAGAACTCTAATTGCTTGTTCTACATTATTATCTTTTACGTCTATTTTAATAAAAACCTCCAGTTAATTTTGTTGGTAGTTATCATTAGAAAATCTTTTTGTCTAGAGAGAAGCTGCTTGAGCCTTTTTTTCCTCTCTAATCTTAGCTTTTTTCTCTCTTTCGATTCTTCTTTTGGCTTTATCTAAGGCTTTTTGAAAAACTTCTTGAGTGCATAAAGCAAGGATAACTGGATCTCTAGGTTTTAAATTTGAGAAGTTCCAATAACTTCTTTTTCTAATTAAAGAAACAGTTCCTTTCGTACTCCCGACCAGTTTAGAAATTTGTCCATCGGTTAATTCAGACGCATTTTTACACAACCATAGAATAGCATCTGGTCTATCTTGTCTTTTTGATAATGGTGTATATTTTGGTCTTTTTCTCTCTTTAATTTCAACTTCTTCAATTTTTTTTAATAATCTTAATTTTTTTTCTGGGTTATTGGAACATTGTTCAATTTCTTCTCTAGATAATTGACCAGCTAAAATTGGATTATAAGCTTTTATTCCTTTAGCAACGTCGCCATCAGCTATACCTTTAATTTCCAGTTCATGTAAATTACAAAACTCTGCAATTTGCCTAAAAGTTAAAGTTGTATTTTCAACTAACCAAACAGCAGTTGCTTTTGGCATAAATGGAGTTTCGGTCATATTCTATTTTTTTGATCTAAGGTTGCTAAATTTCTTATTATACTTACTAACTCTTCCTTTATCCAAAATCTTTTGAGTACCGCCGGTCCATGCAAAATGTGATTTTGGATCTATATCTAATTTTAAAACATCGTTTTCTTTACCCCACGTAGATCTTGTTTCAAACTCCGAACCATCAGTCATTACAACTTTTATTTTATGGTAATTTGGGTGTATGTTTTTTTTCATGAACGGAGTTTTATATTAATAACAGTTTTTACTCAATATCTTTTTTATTTATGAGATCCTTTAATTCATCATGAATATTGGCATTAGTAGCTAAAATATTCTTTTTAAACGGTAAGTTTTCATCATCTTCAAAAAAATCAACAAACCCTCCAGCTTCTTTTAATATTATTATTCCCGCAGCAATATCCCAATAGTTAAGTTCTCTTTGCCAATATCCGTCGAATCTACCACAGGCTACATAAGCCATATCTAATGCTGCACTTCCAAATTTTCTTACATTTGAAACATTATTTGAAACGTTTATGTATTCAGAAAATATTTTATCTTTAATTTGGCTCGCTCCCTTTGGGCCGCCGGTAACTAATAAAGCGTCTTTAATTTTTTTTTTATTTGAAACCCTCATTCTTGTATTGTTTAGATATGCTCCATTACCTTTCTCTGCAATGAACATCTCGTTCATAATTGGATTAAAAATTACACCACATACTATTTCACCATTCTCTTCATATCCAATTGAAATTGCAAACTGAGGCACTCCATTTAAAAAATTCATAGTTCCATCTATAGGATCAATGATCCATCTGTTATTTATATTTGATTTATTTATTATACCAGTCTCTTCTGTAATGATTCCATATTCAGGATGAGCCTTTTGCAATTCTTCAATTAAAATTTTTTCTGTTCTTTTATCAGCTGATGAAACAAAATCCCCTGGTCCTTTTGATGAAACTTGCAGATTTTCAATTTCCCCAAAGTCTCTGATTAGGGATCTTGAAGCTTTTATGCATGCTTTAGATATCAAGTTTATTTGAGGAGAATTTAACCTCATTAATTTACTCTTTTTACGTATTCTAATGTTCTCGTATCAATAATAATTTTTTCACCACTCTCAATAAATGGCGGAACATTTATTTTAATGCCGCAATCTAGTAAAGCAGGCTTATAAGATGAAGATGCAGTTTGATTTTTTATTGCTGCGTCGGTTGTTTCGATAGTACACTCTATATTATTAGGTAATTCTATTGATATAGGTTTTTCTTCCATAAAAGAAATTGTTACTTCTATATTTTCTTTTAAAAGTTTGTACTGTTGGCCAGTAATAGATTTCGGTATTTCAACTTGTTCAAAAGTCGTATTGTCCATAAAGTGACAATTTTCTCCATCTAAATACAAAAAGTTAAATTTTTTTTCATCAACCTCTGCTTTTTCAACTGTTTCACTTGATCTAAATCGTTCATTTAATTTAGTTCCTTTGACTATACTTTTCAATTCTACTTGATTAAAGGCTCCACCTTTTCCAGGTTTCACATGTTGGGTTTTTAAAACATTCCAATAATCATTTTTATGTTCGATTATCATTCCAGGTTTTATTTCTATAGCTGTTATTTTCATCTAAATTTTTTAATAGCAAATTCAGGTTTAAACTTCGGGTTATCCCAAATAAAACTTGATATTGCAATATAATTTGCTCCAGCTTTTATTAATTTTTTGTAGTTATGATTGTTTATTCCCCCTATCGCAATAATAGGTTTTTTAATATTCCTCTTCGCCCACTTCAAAATATCAATATTTGCCCTTTTTGCATTTTGTTTTAGCTTAGATTTATAAAAAGATCCAAAAGCAATATAATCTGCTTTATTCTCAATAGCACTATTTGCAAGGATTTTAGAATTATGACATGTTATTCCCATAATCTTTCCTTTAAGTTTTTTTCTTGCAATTTTAAAAGATCCATCAAGTTGACCCATATGACAGCCATCAACTTTAATTTTAGAAGCTAAAATAAAATTATCATTAATGATAAACTTAACTTTATGCTTAGTGGTAATTTTTACAATTCTTTTAGAGAAATTAAGAAGTTTTTTTTGACTCAAATTTTTTAATCTTAATTGAAAAAACTTCACATTCTTAAACGACAATACTTTATCTAAACTAACGAAGAAATTTTGATCAATTTTATCAGGTGAAATTAAGTATACTAATTTCTTCAAATGTTTTAGGCCGCAAATTCTTTCTCTAATTCTTCAGACCACTCCCCTTTAGATGACAGACCATTCATTTTAGCTCTATGGTTAAAGGCTTTTTGAATATTTTCTGTATTTTCTTGATTTTTTCCAAATTCCTTTAATGCACTTGCTTGCAATCCTCTTCCATAAGAGAAAGTAATTAAAAAATTACTATCATTTATTTTGTTTATTTCATTAAGATTTTTACTTGACTCTATTTCTGACTGCCCACCAGATAAAAATGCTATGCCTGGTACTTTAGATGGAACATTTTTTTTTAAACAATCTAAAGTTTTTTTTGCGATTTCTTCTACATTAGATTTTTCTTTGCACTCCGAACCAGGTACAATCATATTAGGTTTAAGAACAGTTCCTTTCAAATCAACTTTATGTATTTCCAGTTCGTTAAAACACTCATTAAGTACATTTGTTGTAACTTGATAGCATTTATCAATATTATGTGAACCATCCATCAAAACTTCTGGCTCGACGATCGGTACCATTTTAGCTTCTTGAACTAAAGCAGCGTATCTTGCTAATGCGTGGGCATTAGACTTAATAGATTGGGCAGATGGAAATTCATCAGAAATTTTATAGACAGCTCTCCATTTCGTAAATCTAGCACCTAAATCATAATATTCTTTTAATCTTTCGCGTAAACCATCTAAACCCTCTGTTACAGTTTCATCACTAGATCCAGCAAGGGGTTTGGCACCTTTATCAACTTTTATTCCTGGTACAGCTCCATGTTTAGATATTAATTCTGGAATAGAAGGACCCAAAGTAGTTTTCTGCCTTATAGTTTCGTCAAATAAAATTACTCCTCCAATAAAATCTTTCATTGCACTTGAATTAAAAAGAGTTTGTCTAAAGTTTAATCTATTTTTTTCTATGTTTTCAACATTTATACTTTTAAATCTTTTAGCTATTGTTCCAGTACTTTCATCTGCAGCGAGAATACCTTTTCCTTTAGCGCACATTTTTTTAGCTATTTCATTTAACGTCATAGCGATTATTTATTTTAAAACACTTATACCAGGCAAGTCTTTTCCTTCTAAGTATTCTAAAAATGCTCCTCCTGCTGTTGATAAGTGAGAGAAAGTAAGTTTGTCATTACTTTTATTTATTGCTGCGAGAGTGTCTCCACCTCCAAGAATAGATATTAAAGATTTTTCAATGGTATTTTTAGAGATATTTTCTGCAATCGACAATGTACCTTTTAAGAAGTTCTTATTTTCAAAATACCCAGCTGGTCCATTCCATAGAACAGTATTTGACTCGTTAATCTTTTTTTGAATTTTTTTGATTGTATTGAAGCCAATATCTAAAATTATTTCATTTTCTTGAATCTCATCAAGATTTTTATTTTTACCGGTTCCTTCAAAGTCTGTTCCTACCATGCAATCTTCAGGTATTAATATTTTACAATTATGTTCCTCTGCTTTTTTATAAATATTTGCTATTATCTCTTTTGTATTTTTTTCAATTAAAGATTTACCAACTTTTAAATTATTATGAACGAAGAAATTATTAGCCATTGCCCCAACAATTACTATATTATTTACTTTTTTTATAAGATTAGTAATAACATTAATCTTTGTAGAAATTTTTGATCCTCCGATAATACAAGTGACTGGTTCTTTTTTATTTTTTATAACAAGATTTATTGACGTTATTTCTTTTTTTAATAATGGACCAGCATAACTTTTTTTTATAAATTTTGTTATACTATGCACAGAGGCTTGTTTTCTATGGGAGCATGAAAATGCATCATTAATATAAATGTCCCCAAGTTCACCTAACTTTTTTGAAAAATCTTGGCTATCTTCGGTTTCTTCTTTAAAAAATCTTATATTCTCAATTAATATTACCTCACCCCCTTTTAGGTGAGAGAATTTTTCTTTAGTTTCACCATCAAAAGTTCCTCTAAAAAAATAAACATTAGTTTTTAGCACATCTTTGAGATATTTGTAGATAGGTATTAAAGACAGGTCAGGTACATTAATTCCTTTTGGTCGACCTAAATGACTAATAATTATAATTTTTGCTTTTTTTTCAATTAGTCTATTAATAAAAGGTAAACATAAAGTTATTCTTGTATCATCTTTGATAACTTTGTCTTTAATTGGTACATTTAAATCTAATCTAAGAATTATTTTTTGATCTTTGATTTCTAAATCGTTAGGAAAGAAATTTATTTCACCCATCGACTTCTATTAATCTCTCAATTTTTTTTGAATAAAATTTGTTATATCTTCTTCTGATAATTTAAAATGTTTGTAAACTTCTTTATAAGGAGCACTTTCACCAAATTTATCTATACCTAAATTGGAACCTTTATTTTTAATATATTTTTGCCAAGACATTACACTTCCAGCTTCTAATGTGATGATCAATGAGTTTTCTTCTAAAATATCTTTCCGGTAATCTTCAGGTTGTTTATCAAAAAGCTCCATACATGGCATTGAAACTACTTTTGAGTGGATATTGTTTTCTTTAAGTTTATCTTGAACTTTTAAGGCAAGTTCTACCTCAGTACCCGAAGCAACTAATGTTACATTGCTCTCATGCGAAGTTAAATTAACTACATAGGCTCCTTTTTCACATTTGTTTTCTTTAGAATTGCTTGGATTAATGTAGGGAACTTTTTGTCTCGATAAAGCAATAGCACTTGGGGTATTATTACTTTTTAAAGCTAATTCCCAACACTCATATGTTTCATTAATATCTGCTGGCCTGAAGACATTTAAATTTGGAATTGCTCTCAATCCAGTAAGTTGTTCTATAGGTTGGTGAGTAGGGCCATCTTCACCAAGACCAATCGAGTCGTGTGAAAAAATATAAATTACCTTAAGACCCATTAAAGCAGAGAGTCTTATAGAGGGTTTACAATAATCTGAGAATATTAAAAATGTTCCACCATAAGGTATTATACCTCCATAAAGCGCCAAACCATTCATAACTGCTGCCATACCATGTTCTCTAACTCCGTAATGAATATAATTTCCATTAAAATTTTTAAAGTTTATGATTTTAGAATTATTTGTTTTTGTATTATTAGAACCACTTAAATCTGCAGAACCACCTATTAATTCAGGAAGAAAAGCAGAAATTTTTTCTATAGCGGCCATCGAGCATTGTCGTGTAGCTAAACTTGGCTTAGATTCAAAATGTTTATCTTTTTCTTGACGAATTAAATTTTCTAAACCGTTCATATCCAATTTCTCATTAGCGTCGTTAAGTTCACTTAAAATTTTAGGATTTTTTTTATTTATTGTTTCAAGCCATTTATTTTCCATTTGCTCACCCTTGTTACCTATATTTCTCCATTCAGCTAGTATTTCTTGAGGCACTTCAAATGGCTGATTGTTCCATTTTAGTTTTTTTCTCACTAAAGATATTTCTTCATCTCCTAAAGGAGAGCCGTGAGAGGAAGCTTTACCAGATTTATTAGGTGATCCAAATCCTATTATAGTTTTACAAGATATTATTGTAGGTTTTCTTGATTTTGATGCTTTTGTGATAGCTTTTGAAATTTGTTTTTCATTGTGACCATTTACCTCTAAGAAGCTCCAACCGTACGACTCAAATCTTTTTTTGTAATTATCTGAAACACTAAGCGATGTTGAACCGTCAATTGAAATTTTATTATTGTCAAAAAAAACTATTAAATTCTTTAATTTTAGATGGCCAGCTAGACTCATTGCTTCATGACTAATTCCCTCCATTAAGTCTCCGTCACTCGCAATTACATAGGTTTTGTTATTAATGACTGAGGAAGTAAATTTCTTTCTGAATATTTCTTCTGCTATTGCCATACCTACAGCGTTTCCTAATCCTTGTCCTAAAGGTCCAGTAGTCGTTTCAATTCCAGAGCCTTTTTTGTACTCGGGATGTCCAGCACAGATAGAATTAAGTTGTCGGAAATTTTTTATATCCTCAATTGAAATACTTTTGTAACCACAAAGATACAAAAGAGAGTAAAGCAACATTGAACCGTGTCCAGCAGATAAAATAAATCTATCACGATTAATCCAGTTGGGATTTTTTGGATTAAACCTCAGGTGGTATTTAAATAGAACAGTAGCGACATCTGACATTCCCATCGGCATACCTGGATGACCCGAATTTGCTTTTTGCACAGCGTCAATTGATAAAAATCTTATTGCGTTTGATAATTGATTAAATTTTACAGTCACTTTGCAATACCTATATAGACTTAAACTAACTATATCAATATTATGGTATAAATCTTTATGAGCAGTTTTGAAAAAAAAGAACAAAATTTAAACCAACTTATTGATAAATTAAACTCACTATCTTTAAGTTATTCACAGCCAGGTTATGAGCTGGAAAAAATAAAAACTGAAAAAAATGAACTTGCTAATCAAAAAAAAGAAATTGAAAAAAAAAATGAAGAGTTAATGAGGGAGCATAAATATTTAAAAGAAAAAATAAAAAAGATGCAATCAGAAGTTAATAAAAGATCTGAATTAGAAGATAAGTTTAATCAAGAAATTGAGGAATTAAGTAAAGAAACTGAAAATTTAGTTAGTGAGATCGATAAATGGCAAATGTAAATGTAAAATTTAATAATAAAGATTATTTACTTTCATGTGATGACGGTCAGGAAGAGTCACTAAAAAAATTAACTAATTTTTTGGATAAAAAGTATACAGAGCTTAAAGATAAGTTAGGTAATATTGGTGAAAATAAGCTTCTATTAATTACCACTATTCAACTAATTGATGAATACTTTGATTTAAAACAAAAAGTTACAGACCAAAAAAAAAAACTAGATGAGATTTCTAATAAATTTAAGGAAATAAGATCTCTGGCAATTAAATACAAAGAGGGTAAAGATATTGAGATTAAAAATTTAAATAAAGAATTAGATAATTTAAAAAAAACAATTGAGGAGAATAATTTAATGTACGAGTCGATGCTTGACAAAACAACTCAATCACTGGAAAAAATAATTTCTAATACAGAATCGCTGTCAAAAATACAGTAGATGCAGCAAAAAATTCAATTAAGAAAAAAATATTTTAATCTTAGAAAAAAAAAATATTTTGATATAGACGAAAATTTTTTTTTACCTTTGTTAAGATTAATTCAATCAAAAATTAAAAAAAAATTTGTTAAGATAGCTTTATATTATCCTACTAATTTTGAATTGAATGTCCTTAAAATTTTAGAGTTTAAAAATATATCATCGAAGGATATTCTGCTCCCTGCAACTACCAAGAACAATTTCATGAATTTTTTTTCTTGGAAAAAAAGAGAGGTATTATTTGTAAATAAATTTGGAATACTTGAGCCAGCTAAAACACAAGCTAAAGTGCCTGATATAATTTTAGTACCTGTATTAGCTTTTGATAAAAATAGATATAGATTAGGATATGGTAAAGGATATTATGATCGATATTTAAATAAATATTTAAAAAAGTTTAAAAATATTTTAACTGTTGGTGTTGCTTTTTCATTTCAAAGACATCATAAACTTCCGATAAATCGAAATGACGTGAAAATGGATTTCATAATTACAGAAAAAGGTATTTATTAATGAACTTGTTAATTTTGGGAGATATTATGGGCGCTTCTGGTAGGAAGGCTTTATCTAATAAACTACCTGATTTAATTAAAACTAATAAAATTGAATTCGTAATTGTGAATGGCGAAAATGCTTCAGATGACGGAAGAGGGATTACTCAAGAAATAACAGAGGAGTTTTTTAAAATAGGGGTTGATGTAATTACTTCTGGAAATCATATATGGGATAAAAAAGAAACAACAGATTTTATTGAAAAAGAAAGTAGGCTATTAAGGCCCGCAAATCTTGTAAGTGGTTCACCTGGAAGAGGGTACAAAATATTTTTTTCAAAAGATAAAAAATTTAAAGTTGGGGTAATAAATCTCATGGGAAATGTTTTTATGAGAAAAACTGAAGATGTTTTTATAACAGCTAAAGAAATTTGTAGTAAAATGAAACTTAAAAAAGATGTAGACTTTTTAGTTGTAGATTTTCATGGCGAGATTACAAGTGAAAAAATGGCAGCTGGTCATTTTTTTGATGGTCAAGCCACTTGTGTCATTGGAACACATACTCACGTTCCTACTGCTGACACCCGCATTTTAGATGGGGGAACAGCATATCAAACAGATATTGGTATGTGCGGTGATTATAATTCTGTAATTGGAATGAATAAAGAAAATTCAATAAAAAAATTTTTTAAAGAAAAAGACGCGTTAAGTCATTTTCCTGCTGAAGGCGAGGGCACATTGTCGGGAGTAATTGTTGAAACAAATTTTAAGACAGGATTAGCAAAAAAAATTACTAGAATAATATATGGAGGTAGTTTAGCTAATTAGTCATGGCAGGACACTCGCATTGGGCAGGAATTAAGCATAAAAAAGGTAGAGCAGACAAGGAGAGATCTAAAATCTTTTCTAAGCTTTCAAGAGAGATAACTGTTGCAGCAAAGTTAGGAGATAAAGATCCCGACATGAATCCGAGATTAAGAACTGCTATTCAAGCTGCAAAACAAGCTAATATGCCAAAGGATAATATTTCAAGAGCAATTAGTAAATCAGAAATGAGTGGTGATAAAAACTATGAAAATTTAAGGTATGAAGGATTTGGACCATCTAATATAGCATTGATAATAGAGACACTTACAGATAATAAAAATAGATCTGCATCTAGCATAAGAACTGTATTGCAAAAAAATGGTGGAAGACTTGGAGAGACTGGGTCCACATCTCACTTATTTTCAAGAAATGGTATAATCCATGTTCAAAAAGATAAAATAAAAGAGGAGGAAATATTTGAAATTTCAATTAATGTCGGCGCTAAAGATTGCGTTAATTTAAATGATGTTTTTGAAATAATAACTGAAAAAGATGATTTTTATAAAATAAAAACTAAGCTTGAAAAAAAAATTGATGAATTTAATTACTCATCAATTGAATGGAGACCTCTAAGTTATGTAGATGTTTCAAAAAACAGCAGTGAACAAATAATTGAAGTTTTAACAGCTTTAGAGGAATTAGATGATGTTCAAAATATTTTTACTAATGCTAACCTTAAAAATTTACAATAATGAAAATCATAGGAATTGATCCCGGTTTGAGTGGAGCAATAGCAGTATTAGAAAATAATAAAGTATTAAACATATTCGATATGCCTGTCATGTCCGAAGGAAAAAAAAATAAAAGACAATTAAATAGTGCTCTTCTAGTCGATTTAATAAAAGAAAATATTAACTTAAATGATGAAGTTTCTGTTGTTGTTGAACAAGTAAACGCTATGCCAGGTCAAGGAGTAACTAGTATGTTTAATTTTGGTCAAACTTTTGGTGCAATTAAAGGTATTTGTGCAGCATTAAAATTACCAATTTTTTTTGTAAGACCATCTAAATGGAAAAAACATTTTGAATTAATTAATTCTTCAAAAGACTCAAGTAGGACAAAAGCTATTGAAATGTATCCAAAACTATCAAATCAGCTTTCAAAAAAAAAAGACGTAAATAAATCTGACGCCATTTTGATTGCAAGATTCTTTAGTGAAACAAGATTAAACGAAGAAAATTAAACCAAAATGAATGAATAACGCCAAATTCATGACACATTCTAAAAGTAATTAACTTTAATGGAACAAGATATAGCAACACAAGTAGTTGGGTTAGGTGGAGCAACAGATTTTTCTTTGTGGAAACTATTTCTACGTGCAGATTTTGTAGTAAAATTTGTAATAATTTTATTGATACTATCCTCAATTTTTTCATGGGCCCTTATATTTGATAAATTCAAACTGTTTAAAAATATTAATTCTTCGATAGAAGATTTTGAAAAAAAATTTTGGAAAGCCAAATCTGCAGAAAGTTTTAATAATAGCCTTCCTGCAAATTCGCATGATCCTGCAGTGCTAATTTTCAAAACTGCTATGGCTGAGCTAATAAAAACTAAAAGACAATCATCCGCCGTGCAATCAGCTAGAGTTGGTAGAGTTTTGGAAATAGCAACAGATAATGAAATGAAAAAAGTAGAGAAAAACTTTACATTCCTTGCAACGGTGGGTTCTACAGCACCTTTTATTGGATTATTTGGAACTGTGTGGGGAATAATGAACTCATTTCAATCAATTGCCATTTCTAGAAATACGAGTTTAGCTATAGTAGCACCCGGTATAGCCGAAGCTTTATTTGCGACAGCATTAGGATTGTTGGCGGCAATACCAGCAGTTGTAGCATACAATAAATTTAACAGTGACTCTCAGAGATATTTTTCAAGAATTGACAATTTTTCAAAAAGATTTCTTTCAATAATTTAAATGGCATTTAATTTTAACCGCTCAAAAAAAGAACCTATGAGCGAAATCAATGTGACTCCTTTTGTGGATGTTATGTTAGTTTTATTAATAATATTTATGGTCACAGCACCATTATTGACAGTAGGTGTGCAAGTTGATTTACCAGAGTCCGCAGCAGACTCCTTGCCTGATGATCAAGAGCCTTTAACTTTAAGTATAAATTCAAAAGGTGAAATCTATATTCAAGAACATCAAGTAACTTATCAAAAAATGATACCAAAATTATTGGCAATAGCAAAAAACAGAACTGATACAAGAATATATGTTAGAGGAGATAAAAATATTAATTATGGAAGAGTGCTTGAAGTTATGGGAACTCTTTCAGGTGCAGGCTTTTCAAAAGTTGCTTTAATTTCTGAACCTTACAAAAATTAGGATGGACTATGATAAAAAGTTTAATTTACTCAGTCACTTTTCATTCTTTAATAGTTTTACTAACAATTTTAAGTTTACCTTTTATGCTAAGAGAACCAATTGATTTACCACCAATAGTATCAGTAGAGTTAATTCAAATATCTGATAAAACTAACATTCCATACGCTCCTAAAGCAAGAAAAATTATAGAAGAAAATAAGAAAAAAGAGGAAGAAAGATTAGTATCTGAGCAAGCACCACCAGCAGCAAAAGCCAAAGAAAAACCAGATAGAATTCCTCTTCCTGATGAAAAAAAAGAGCAAAAGCAAATTGTTAAAAAAAAACAAAATCCTGAGGAAATAAAACCTCAAATAAGACAGTCTTCAGAATTTGAAAAAAAAGAAATAGTTGATACAAATCAAATAGCGGCTTTGATTGACAAAGCAAAAGAAGAGGAAGCCGTTAAAAGAAAAAAAACTGACAAGTTAACACAAAGCACCAAAAAAAATTCTTTTGCTACAGGACTAACTCTTTCACAAGAAGATGCACTTAGAGCACAAATATTTGGGTGTTGGAGTGTTCCCCTTGGCTTACCATATGACAAAGACTTACTTGTTAGAATTAAACTTAATTTGAAAAAAGATGGAACAATAATGAAATCTGAAATTTTAGATCATCAAAGAATGAACAAGCCTGATCAGAAATTTTATAAGGTTTTGGCTGAAAGTGCACTTCGAGCTGTAAGGTTATGCCAGCCACTAAAAGTTCCACCAACTGGGTACGATAAATGGAAAGAATTGCAATTAAACTTTAATCCGACTGAGATGCTGAAAGGTTAAATGAAGAAAATTATTATTTTACTCGTATTGTATTTATTATTAATAAATAAATCTTTTGCCTTAATAGAAATTGATATTACTAGAGGAAATTTAGATCCATTACCAATTGCAGTATCTCCGTTACATGTTGATGTAAAGTCAGAAAATTCTGAAGGTATAAAAATAAAAGAGCTAGGAGAAAATATTTCAAAAATAATAGAAAATAATTTTAGGGGAACAGGTTTATTTAATCCATTAAAAAAAGATGCTTTCGTTCAAAAACCAGACATCGCTCATTTAAAACCTAGATTTGAAGATTGGCGATTGATCAAGGCTCAAGCTCTGGTTACAGGCAAACTTTTAGTCAATGAAGGAAAATTAAAGGTAGAATTTAGACTATGGGACACGGCTGCTTCTAAAGAAATGACTGCTTTGGCTTTTACAACTACACCGACGAACTGGAGAAGAGTGGCACATATAATTTCAGATAAAATTTATGAGAGATTAACAGGAGAAGAGGGGTATTTTGATACAAGAATAATCTATGTTGCTGAAAGTGGTCCTAAAAATGAAAGAATAAAAAAATTAGCAATAATGGATCAAGATGGCGCTAATACAAAATATCTAACTTACGGAACTGAATTAGTTCTAACTCCAAGATTTAATCCAAAAAATCAATTAGTAACTTATATGTCTTATTTTAGAAATGAACCTAGAGTTTATTTGCTTGATATTGAGACTGGTAGTCAAGAAATAGTTGGAAAATTTCCAGGAATGACTTTTGCCCCAAGATTTTCACCAGACGGAAAAAAAATAGTAATGAGTTTTGCTAAAGATGGTAATTCAGATATTTATACAATGGATTTAGACTCAAGAGTTGTGGAAAGAATAACGGATCATTCATCTATTGATACTTCACCATCTTTCTCACCAGATGGAAAATTTATTGCATTTAATTCAGATAGAAGTGGTTTACAGCAAATTTATGTTATGCGAAGTGACGGAACAGATGTTAAAAGAATTACTTTTGGAAATGGAATTTATGGAACTCCCGTTTGGTCACCTAGGGGAGATCTCATCGCATTTACAAAAATGCGTAAAGGAAAGTTTTATATTGGTGTAATGAGAATTGATGGTACCGGGGAAAGACTATTAACTGAAAATTACTATCAAGAAGCACCTTCATGGTCTCCCAATGGAAGAGTTTTAGTTTTTTATAGAGAAACAAAGTCTGGATCAAAAGGTGAAGGTTTTTCAGCTAAATTATGGTCTATTGATATTACAGGTTACAACGAAAGAAGGCTTAAAACAGAAACTGATGCTTCAGACCCATCTTGGTCCTCTCTTTTATCAAAATAAGGTATTATTTTGTGTAAAATATACTTGAATAACATTAAATAATTTGAAATAAACACTACAAACCCAGGGGAAAAAATGATGTTTAACAAGAATTTAAAAAATATATTACTAGTAATCTTTGCTACTTTAATTTTAAGTGCATGTTCTACTGCAAAAAAATCAGGCAATATAGATGGAGATGTATACACTGGAAAAGAAACAGTAAAATTTCTAGCTTCAGGTGTTCCAGACAGAATATTCTTTGCTACAAATAAATCCTCATTAACAACTGCTTCAAGAGCAACATTAAGAAAACAAGCTAACTATCTTAGAAAAAATAAAAACCTTAATGTGACTATCGAAGGTCATGCTGACGAAAGAGGAACAAGAGAATACAATTTAGCTTTAGGCGAAAGAAGAGCCAATGCTGCTAGAGATTATTTAATGACTTACGGAATTTCTGGAAAAAGAATTTCGGTTATAAGTTATGGAAAAGAAAAACCTGTTAACCCAGCTTCAACACCACTAGCTTGGTCTCAAAACAGAAGATCTGTAACAATAAAAGTAAATTAAAAAATTCATATAACTTAAGACCCCTTAATACATGAGTATTAAGGGGTCTTTTTTTTGCCATTTTGTAAAATTAAAGTAAATGTTATGTGCGCCAAATTAAAATTCAATATAATTATCTCTTCTGTTGTACTTACTTTTTTTACCAGTTTAGTTTTTGCAGAAGAAGAAGAAATTTACTTACAAGCTATTTCCGATCAAATTCAAATTATTACAAAAGATCTTAAAACTCTAGAAAAAGCTGTTTATCAAAAATCAGATCTTGTTTCTGCCACGAGCGCAAATCAAACTAAGTCAAATGGACTTAATGAAGATATAATGACTAAACATCTTTTAAAATTAAGTGAAATAGAAAATCAATTTAGAGAACTTACAAATAAATTTGAAGAAGTAAATTTTAAACTAGATAAATTATCGTCTCGTGTTACAAAAATTCAGTCTGATACACAATTAAGGTTTTCAGATTTGGAAAATGAAACTATTAGCAATACAAAAAAACAAACAGCTCTTCCTGGGTCAAACAAACCACAAGATTTTGGAGCTGCTCCAGGTTATCAAACTTCTAATTTACCGAAGGAACAATCCATCAATTCAATCGAAAGTGCTCAAACTGTTATTGCTGAAGAGCCAGAAAAAAGAGATTCTTTGTTACCAGAAAAATCTCCACCAGAACAATATGAGTTCGCAGTAAGTTTTATGAAAATTGGAGATTATGAAACAGCAGAGTTTGCATTAAAAGAATTCATAGATAAAAATAAAGATCATGATTTAGCAGGAAGTGCCCAATACTGGTATGGTGAAACTTTTAGAATAAGACAATTATACTCAGATGCAGCCACCGCTTACCTTGATGGTTATCAAAATTACCCAAAAAGTAAAAAAGCTCCTGATAACCTTTTAAAGCTAGGAATAACAATGGTACAGCTTGGCGAAAAAGATCAAGGGTGTAAAATGATATCTGGACTAAAAAAAGAATACCCAAAAGCAAGTAAGTCTGTGTTACAAAAAGCTCAATATGAGCAAAAAAAATTCAAGTGTAAATCTTAAAAATAACTTTAAAGATTTTCAAGATCTAACAAACATTTTTCTAAATTTCAAAAATAAATTAGATTCTATTAATAAAAAAAAATATTTAGTCGCCGTTTCTGGTGGACCAGATAGTTTAGCACTAGTTGCATTAACGAATGAATATAAAAATTCAAAAAAAGTAAAATTTCACTATGTTTTAGTTGATCACAATATTAGAAAAAACTCACATCAAGAGGCAAAAAAAGTAGGAAGTATTTTAAAAAAAAAAAAAATAGATTTAAAAATCATTTTAAATAAAAAAAAAATTTTAAGAAATATACAATCAGAGGCAAGAAATATTAGGTATGATATTCTTAAAAATTATTGTTTAAAAAACAGAATAACAACCATCTTAACCGCTCATAATCTTGAAGATCAAGTAGAAACTTTTTTTATAAGGCTTTCAAGAGGCAGTGGATTAAAGGGTTTATCTGCAATGAAACCACTTAGAAAAATCGATAGTAAATTAACTTTATGTAGACCATTACTAGATGTAAGAAAAAATTTTTTAATAAGAATTTCAAAAAATACTTTTGGAAAATATATCAAAGATCCCTCAAATAAAGATGAAAAGTATTTAAGAACTAAAATTAGAAATTTAAAAAAACCCTTAGAAAACAGTGGTGTTAAATATGAACAAATTTTTAAATCAATACAAAATTTATCCTTTAGCAGATCTACATTAGATAATTACTTCGAAAAAATTTTCAAAAAATTAATAAACGTAAGAAATAATCAAGTAAAAATAAATTTTAAAAAATTTAACAAACTTAATAATGATGTCAAAATTGCACTAATTAATCAGTCAATTAAAAAAATTAAAAAAAATTACTATGATCTTAGATCAAGAAAAGTAGAAAATCTGATTAAAAATCTTAGTAGGAATAATTTTAAAAAATCTACTTTGGGGGGATGTATTTTTTTTAAAAAAGACAGTAATTTATGCCTAAAACAAGAAAAACTATAAAAATTTGAGGCAATTAGTAACTTTTTGTCTTATTTACAACTTATTGCAAGCTAAATTATACTTGTTAAATAGAGATTAATGATTATTTAAGTATTATGAATATTAAAAATTTAATAATGTGGGTTATCATAGTCTTACTTTCAGTAGGGCTTTTCAACATGTTTCAAGACCCAAAAAATATTAATTCAGAGAGAAATTCTTTACCTTTTTCAAATTTTTTAAATGAGGTTGATGCTGGTAGAGTTGTTGAAGTTCAAATACAAGGAAACAATATTTCGGGTGTTTTAGCTGATGGCAATAAGTTCAAGACTTACTCCCCAAACTATCCCGAGCTAGTTGATAAACTTTCATCTAAAGGAGTAAGTATTGTAGCTTCACCTCAAGAAGATAAAATGCCATCGCTTTTGGGAATTTTATTATCATGGTTTCCTATGCTTTTATTAATCGGTGTTTGGATATTTTTTATGCGTCAAATGCAAGGAGGCAAGGGCGGCGCGATGGGATTTGGAAGATCGAAAGCTAAATTATTAAATGAGGCGCAAGGTAAAGTAACTTTTAATGATGTTGCTGGTGTAGAAGAAGCTAAAGAAGAAGTCGAAGAGATAGTTGAGTTTCTTAAAGATCCAAAAAAATTTAGTCGTCTAGGAGGAAAAATCCCAAAGGGTGCTTTACTAATTGGACCTCCAGGAACAGGAAAAACTTTATTAGCGAAAGCTATTGCAGGTGAAGCTAATGTTCCTTTTTTCTCAATTTCAGGTTCAGATTTCGTTGAAATGTTTGTTGGAGTTGGAGCTTCAAGAGTTAGAGACATGTTTGAGCAAGGAAAAAAACACTCACCGTGTATTATCTTTATTGACGAAATCGATGCTGTTGGAAGAAGTAGAGGAGCAGGGTTAGGTGGAGGAAATGATGAAAGGGAGCAAACTTTAAATCAACTACTTGTAGAGATGGATGGTTTTGATACTAATGAGGGAATTATATTAATTGCAGCCACAAATAGACCAGATGTGCTGGATCCAGCTTTATTAAGACCGGGAAGATTTGACAGACAAGTTGTTGTTGGAAATCCGGATATAATTGGTAGAGAAGCAATTTTAAAAGTGCATGTTAAAAAAATTAGCACAGGTCCAGATGTAAAATTAAGAACAATTGCGAGAGGGACACCTGGATTTTCAGGAGCTGATTTAGCGAATTTAATAAATGAGTCTGCGTTACTTGCTGCAAGGAAAAATAAAAGGGTCGTAACAATGTCTGATATTGAAGAGGCAAAAGATAAAGTGATGATGGGAGCAGAGAGAAGATCAATGGTAATGTCAGAGGACGAAAAAAAACTTACTGCTTATCACGAAGGAGGTCATGCAATTGTAGCTTTAAATGAAAAAGCTTCAGACCCTATTCACAAAGCTACAATAATACCGAGAGGAAGAGCGCTGGGAATGGTGATGAGACTTCCAGAAAGGGATCAATTATCAGTTACGAGAGAAAAAATGCATTCAGATATTGCTGTTGCTATGGGTGGAAGAATAGCTGAAGAAATTATTTTTGGACACGATAAAGTTACTTCTGGAGCCTCTTCAGATATAGATATGGTAACTAAAATGGCAAAAAACATGGTAACTAAATACGGGATGAGTACTGAACTTGGTACTATAGCTTATGGTGAAAATGAGGAAGAAGTTTTCTTAGGCAGGTCTGTAACTAAACAACAAAATATGTCAGAGGAAACAGCTAAGAAAATTGATGCTGAAGTTAAAAAGATTGTCGATAAAGGTTACGAGAGAGCTAGAAAAGTTCTCACTGAGAAGATTGATGATTTACACAAGATAGCTAAAGCGCTTTTAATTTATGAAACATTATCTGGTGATGAAATAAGAGACTTAATTTTAAAAAATATCAAGCCAACTAGGTCATTTAAAGAAGACGAAGAAGATGGTAAATCTTCATCAGCTCTTGGATCTTTAGGATTAAAACCAAAGCCAGCAGTTTAGGAAAAATGAAAAAATATTACACTCGAGCGTGTAATTTTTTTTATGGCAATAATTCGAAACAATTAATTAAAAAAAAACTTGCTCTTCCATTATGCGGAGATAACACCATAGCGTTCAACAAATTAGAAATTTTTACTAAAGACAAAAAAAAAGTTTATTCCAGTATCATTGACATTAATGATATCAGCAACCTACCTTTTTTACTTAAAAAAAAAATATCAAAAGATATAAAAAAAATTATATCGAAAAGAAAATTTATTGGAAAAAATAAACATATGCTTATGGGTGTTTTAAATTTAACGCCTGACAGCTTTTCTGACGGAGGAAAATATAATTCACCTAAAAAAGCCAATCAAAGAATAATGGACATGAGAGAGGGAGGAGCAGAAATAATAGATATTGGAGGTGAGTCAACAAGACCTGGTTCAAAAATTATTTCGACAAAAAATGAGCTTAAAAGAGTAAAAAATGTTATAGCAAATTTTAAGAAAAAATTTCCTAAAACTTTACTTTCGATTGATACAAGGAAATCTTTAGTAATGGAATTTTCCATAAAACATAATGTAGACATTATAAATGATGTTTCTTGTTTTAAATTTGATCCAAAGTCTTTGGACGTAATTAAAAACAAAAAACTTTGGAAAATTATCCACCATATGCAAGGCTCTCCACAAACTATGCAAATAAATCCCTCTTATAATCATGTGTTATTAGATATTTACGATTTTTTTGAAAATGAGATTAAAAAATTTAAGAGGCTTAAATATCATAGACAAATAATTTTAGATCCAGGAATAGGTTTTGGAAAAAACTTGAAACATAATTTGATGATTTTAAATAAAATATCCCTATTTCATTCACTAGGTTTTCCTATATTAATTGGCACATCTAGAAAAAGATTCATTAATCAAATTTCTGGAAAATATGATACGAGAGAAAGAATCGGAGGCACTTTATCATCGATAATCTTCTCTTATTTACAGGGTATAAAAATTTTTAGAGTGCACAATGTGAAAGAAGTAAAGCAAAGTCTTTTAATATTTGAAAATTTACTTAATAATAAATGAAAAAAAAATATTTTGGTACTGATGGAATTAGAGGAACAGTTAATATTGGAAATATTAACGGGGAAAAATTTTTTAAATTTGGCTTGGCAGCAGGTACATATTTTAAAAATTTAAAGAAAAAAAAACAAGTAGCAATTATTGCAAAAGATACTCGTTTATCAGGTTATACACTTGAGCCTGCTTTAGTATCAGGTTTGGCTTCAGCTGGAATGCACATATTTACATTAGGCCCACTACCAACTAATGGCTTAGCAATGCTTACAAAAAAGATGAGAGCTAATTTAGGTATAATGATAACGGCTTCTCACAATCCTTTTCACGATAATGGCTTAAAATTATTTGGACCGGACGGTATGAAATTATCTGATAAGATTGAAAGGAAAATAGAAAATTTAATAGATGCAAAAACTATTAGTCATCTATCTGAACCAAAATCATTAGGCAGAGTAAAAAGATTAGAAGACGGTAATGAAAAATATATTCAAATTTTAAAAAATAATTTTCCTAAAGATTTTAGTTTAAAAGGTATGCGTATAGTTTTAGATTGCGCTAACGGGGCTGGATACAAATGCGCTCCAAAAATTCTGACCGAATTAGGCGCCAAGGTTTTTTCGATTGGTGTTAAACCTAATGGATTAAATATAAATTATAATTGTGGGTCAACATTTCCTGAAGTTTTAAAATATCATGTAAAAAAATTTAAAGCAGATTTAGGTATCTCATTAGATGGTGATGCTGATAGAGTTATTATGTGTAATGAGAAAGCGCAAATAGTTGATGGAGATCAGATTATAGCAATGATAGCGCAAAGATGGAAAAGAAAAAAAATTCTTAAAGGTGGAGTTGTAGGAACATTAATGTCTAATTATGGTTTAGAAAAATTTTTTTTAGATGAGAAAATAAATTTTAGAAGGTCAAAGGTAGGAGACAGATATGTTAAAGAAACAATGAAAAAATACAATTTTAATTTAGGAGGTGAACAATCGGGTCACATAATTTTAGGTAAGTTTGCAACTACTGGGGACGGCTTATTGGTTGCGTTAGAAGTCTTATTTGCTTTAAGAAAAAAAAAATTAGCTAGCGAGATTTTTAAAGTATATAAATCAGTGCCTCAGAAACTTTTAAATATAAAAGTAAAAGATAAAAAAATTGTAAATTCTTTAAAGTGTAAAAAAGCTATTAAATTAGCAAGTATTCTTATAAAAAAAAAAGGTAGGCTGCTAGTGAGACCCTCAGGTACAGAACCTAAAGTTAGAATTATGTGTGAGTCTTTTAATCGTGCCCTAATGAATAAATGTATAAATATTGTTAAAAAAAGTATTAATTAGTGAATGAAACCAAATTCCAAAGTTTTAATTATTGCTGGTTCCGACTCATCAGGTGGCGCAGGCATACAAGCTGATTTAAAAACAGTTACTTCTTTAGGCTCTTATGCGATGACAGCAATTACTGCTGTAACAGCGCAAAATACGACGGGTGTAAAATCAATAACTCCTATAAAATCCTTAGAGATATCTAATCAAATAGAATTTACAGCAAAAGATATCAAACCTAATGCTATAAAGATAGGAATGTTACACTCGAAATCAGTTATTCAAGCAGTGATAAAATCTCTTAATAAAATAAAAATTAAAAAAATCGTTCTTGATCCTGTTATGGTTGCTAAAGGAGGATCAAAACTAATTAATGATGCTGCAATTATTCATCTAAAAAAAAATTTATTGAAAAAAACTTTATTAATAACACCTAATATACCTGAAGCAGAAATTTTATCAAAAATTAAAATCAATTCAAAAAAGGATATGATCAAAGCTGCAAAAATTTTAATTAACTTAGGGGCCAAAAATGTTTTGATAAAAGGTGGTCATTTAAAATCAAATCAAATGAATGATATTTTATTAAATAGAAAAACTATGAAGATATTTACTAGTAAAAAATATAGAACTAAAAACACGCATGGGACTGGTTGTACGTTATCTTCTGCAATTGCAACCTATTTAGCATGTGGAAAAGATTTGATTAAATCTTGTGAGCTTGGAATTAAATATGTTAATGAGTCTATTAAATCAAATCTAAACTTAGGAAAAGGTAGCGGTCCGATAAATCACTTAAATTCAATCATTTTAAATAGAAAATTTAAATAATGAAAAATGTTGTTGTAGTAGGTTCACAGTGGGGAGATGAAGGAAAGGGAAAGATTGTTGATTGGCTTTCAAGTGAAGCAGATGTAGTAGTAAGATTTCAAGGAGGCCATAATGCTGGACATACTTTAGTCATAGATAAAAAAATATTTAAATTAAGATTATTACCCTCAGGTATTGTAAGAAAAGGAAAAATTTCTATTCTTGGGAACGGAGTTGTAATTGATCCTTGGGCATTATTAAAAGAAATCGAGGAAATTAAAAAACAAGGAGTCGAAGTCACTCCAGAAAATTTTATGATTTCAGAGTCAGCTTCTCTCATCTTGCCATTTCACCAAGAGATGGATGAAATCAGAGAGGATGCCGCTGGAAAAGAAAAAATTGGTACTACTAGACGAGGTATAGGACCCTGTTATGAAGATAAAGTTGGTAGAAGATCGATTAGAGTCATGGATTTAAGATCAGAAAGCAACTTAGATAGCAGGCTAGAAAATGTCTTATTACATCATAATGCTATTAGAAAAGGCCTTAACAATAAGATTTACGAAAAAGATAAGCTTAAAAAAGAATTATTGAAAATAGCACCTAGTATCCTTAAGTTTGCCCAACCTGTGTGGTTAAAGCTTGATAAATTTAATAATGAAAGAAAAAAAATCTTGTTTGAGGGTGCTCAAGGTATACTTTTAGATGTTGATCATGGTACTTATCCTTACGTAACATCATCCAATACAGTGCCCGCAATGGCAGCGACTGGGTCAGGCTCTGGTCCTAATAAAATTGATTACATTTTAGGAATAACAAAAGCATATACTACTAGAGTAGGAAGCGGACCATTTCCAACAGAATTAAATGATGATATTGGTGAAAGTTTAGGCAAGAGAGGGAAAGAATTTGGAACTGTAACTGCAAGAAAAAGGAGATGCGGTTGGTTTGATGGAGTTTTAGTTAGACAAACAATAAAAATTTCTGGAATTAACGGCATAGCTTTGACAAAGTTAGATGTTTTAGATGAATTAGAGGAAATTAAAATGTGTATTGGGTATGAATTAAATGGAAAGAAAATAGATTATTTACCGGCTGCCTCTCAAGATCAATTCAACATAAAACCCATTTATAAAACGTTTCCAGGATGGAAATCTCAAACGCAAGGAATCAGAAATTTAAAAGATTTACCAGATAAAGCTAAGAGATATATTCACGCTCTTGAGGATTTTATTGAAGCAAGAATATCAAGCATATCCACTAGTCCTGAGAGAGATGACACCATCTTAGTTGAGGATCCATTTAATAATTAATTAGCGGGAAGCAAATTTTTCGATTTACTTGCATTAATCATTGATTTTTGTAATTTTTCAAAAGCCTTAGTTTCTATTTGTCTAATTCGTTCTCTACTAATTTTATATTTTTTACTTAACTCTTCCAATGTTTTTGGCACTTCAGAAAGTCTCCTAGCAATAATAATTTCTTTTTCTCTATTATTTAAGATCTTCATTGCACTGTCTAACAATTCTTTTTTATCTTCATATTCTTGTTTTTGAGAAATAACTAGTTCTTGATCCAGTCTTTCATCTACTAACCAATCTTGCCACTCATCAGTTTCACCACTTTTGATTGGATCATTCAATGATTTTTCTTGACCCATCATTCTTCTATTCATATTTACCACTTCATTAGAATCCACGTCTAATCTTTTTGATATTTCATTTACTTGTTCATCTTTAAGATCGCCATCTTGTCCTGGAGCAATTTGGTTTTTAAGTTTTTTAAGGTTAAAAAAAAGTTTTTTTTGAGCAGTTGTGGTTCCCATTTTTACTAAGCTCCATGATCTTAAAACATACTCTTGTATTGAAGCTTTAATCCACCACATTGCATATGTAGCCAGTCTAAATCCTTTATCAGGATCAAATTTTTTTACAGCCTGCATTAATCCTATATTTCCCTCTGAAATTAGTTCATTGACTGGAAGACCATAGCCACGGTATCCCATAGCTATTTTAGCAACTAATCTTAAATGACTAGTAACTAATTTATGTGCAGCTTTTAAATTACCATTCTCTCTCCAATTTTTGGCTAACATGTATTCCTCCTCAGCGTCAAGCATAGGAAATTTTTTAATCTGGGCTAAATAAATTGATAGTCCTCCAACCGAAGGAACCGGAAGATTACTAATTTGATTTTTTTCACTCATAATTATTTACTTATATATAAAAATTAATATTTCAACTGCTTAAATTTTCGAGCAAACTCAATATTTTTTTAAACCCCGTAGGTAAATCTGAATTAAAACTTACCCATTTTTTAGTAGTGGGGTGAATAAACTCTAACGTTTTAGCATGCAGTGCTTGACCTGACAATTTATTCAATTTAATAAAAAATTCATTATTAATTTTTTTAAACCTTATATTTTTTTTACCATACTGCTTATCTCCAAGCAAAGACGTGGCTTTGTATTTAAAATGCACCCTGATCTGATGAGTTCTTCCTGTTTCTAACTCACATTCAATTAAACTAATTTTTGGAATATCTTTAATGTCAAAGACTCGAATAGTTTTATAATTTGTAACTGCATGTTTTCCTCTAACATCACTTACAGTCATTAATTGTCGATTTTTTTTATCTCTAGTTATCAATGTACTAATTTTACCACTCATAGGTCTAATCACACCCCAAGCTAAGCATAAATACTTTCTTTTTATTGTATGTTCACTAAACTGATTACTTAAAAATGAGTGTGCTAAATTATTTTTCGCAATTACAAGCAAACCACTAGTTTCTTTATCTATTCTATGAACGATTCCAGGTCTTAAAGCACCATTTATATCAGATAAATTTTTTTTATATTTGTGTAATAGGGCATTTACTAAAGTATTACTATAATTACCCGCACCTGGATGAACCACCATTCCTTTGGGTTTGTTGATTATTAAAATACTTTTATCCTCGTGAATTATGTCAAGTTTAATTTTTTTTGCCATAACACTCTGTTCATGATTTTGGGCAATATTTACGTAAATAAAGTCCTTAAATTTAATTTTAGTAGATGGTGAAGTTTGTACAAAATTATTCAATTTAACTCGTTTATTTTCGATCAACTTTTTCAGAAATGATCTTGTTAAATGGTTAATATTTTCTGACAAAAAAACATCCAATCTTTTGTCACTATTTTTTAAATCAACAGAAAATTTAATTGTATTATCCATAAATTAATTTAAGTTATCCATATTGCGCCGGTAGCTTCAACTGGATAGAGCGCCGGATTTCGGCTCCGGAGGTTATGGGTTCGACTCCTATCCGGCGCACCATTTTTAAATAATCCAATCTAAAAACTTCTCCCTATTTTCAATTATGAATTTAGGGTAACTTTCATCTAAATTAATTTTTTTTAATTTTATCCCACGTCCAAAAATATCTTCATTCTGAAGTATTTTTTCTTCAATTCTTTTTTCATTCAATTCTTTACTATTATATTCTCCATGAGAAAAAGATCTTACCTTATTCAATATTTGTTTTGGAGTTTGCATATAAGAGAAATGCCATCCTCCTCTAATAATTTGTTGATTGTATTTATCTATTCTCCAAAAAGGGTAATTCCTAAATTTTAAATTTCTTAAATCTTGCATTGATTTAATATTTTTTCTTTCTGTAATCCTTGAACCTATCCAATTACTTTCATCCAAGTTTTGTAAATTTAATTTATACATAAACATCTTTTGTGAAAAGGCTATAAATTTTTTATTTTTTTTTATTTCGTTTAATTTTGTTAAGTCAGGTATTTCATCTGAGTCTGACAAAATTATAAGATCATTAGGTAAAGCATTTTTAAGGCCTTTTATTAATGAATTCCTTTGATGTTGTTCAATAGGAGACTCGCCGCCTGTATGTTTATCAAAATTAATATTTTCTTTATAATCAGCGACTATTAAAATTATCTTATTTTTAAATCTAGGAAATTTATTTATATCAAAATTTATTTTTTTATATTTTCCTTGGTGTGTTTTGGTGGATTCCGAGATAACAAAAAAATCTACAAATTTGTCTAGGATATTTAAACGTAAATCTACAATATGATCCTCATTGAAATATTGAAAACAATCGTAAATAGCCATTAGTTAAAGTAATTATCCTCTAAGTGTTCTATTTCTTTATTATTTATATCAAATCTCTTCATCAAAATTTGCAAAAGTTTTATTTGTCCAAAAATTAACATTAAGCTTATAAATTTTTCTTTATTGTTTTTGATCAAATTTTTACCGGTTTCATTATTAAAGTTTGGTATAAAAATCATATCAGCTTCAACAGGAATCCTAGTATTGTGACCACCAATTCCTTTCCAATCAATTAACACGTAGTTTAAATCACTTAAATAATTTATTAATTTATTCCAATCAGGAACATTTTTATACATTGAAAAAAAATGCGCTTCTATTTTTATTAAAAGCGGTCGATAGTTTCCCATACCTTTTAAGATTTCAAGTTCTGCTCCTTGAGTGTCTATTTTGAGATAATCCAAACTTTTTATATCTAGTTCAGAAAGTTGATTACTCATAGTATCACATTCAACTTCGATTGTTCGGGTTATTTTAAAATTATTAAAATCTTTATTTTTTATGTTGTATAAATCAAATTTTTTTTCGTCTGGTTCATACATCGACGAACTCCCTAGTCTATTGTCAAGAATATACAAAATCTTTTTTTCTTTTTTATTCCATAATCCTTTATTGATAACTAACTTCTGTTCTGTTAATTTTAAAGCCTCTGTTTTTATAGGTTCTATTAAAATATCTTCAAAAAATAAATTATATTTTTCAGGAAAAAAAAAATCTGAATTGAAACCTCCTTGAGCACCAACATCTAAGGCGATTATTTTTTCATTCTTAATTAATTTTTTTATTATTAATACAAAATCATATTTTTCATTACTTTTGTAACTTTTTTCACTTAAAAAATTGATAACCCTTCGATTTAATTTTAATTTTATTAGTATATTAAAAATAATTGGCAGTATAACTTTTATCAAACTTCTGAAAATCTTGTAAATTTTTTTAGACATTGCTTAAAATTTACTTTTTTGTAAAAGTAGTAAGACCTATTTTTTTCCCTTCAATTAGAGATGACGAACAGTGAAGTCGAGTTCTATCGAATATTAACATTGACCCTACTTCCCACTCATAAACTAAATCAATTTCTAGTCCTGAAAGATTATCTATCTTTTCATGCTGTAGATATTTTTTATGATGATCTTGGTTGAATGGTTTCTTTTCATACATATTTAGATGTTCAGAAGATCTGAGATTTTGACCATAATTAAGATTTTTAATACTAAGTTCATTTTCATCAATGGTAAAATTTGTTGAGTTTCCATAGAATTTGTTTTTAAAAATGACAGTGCTTCCCTTAGAACTAAGTGGAATTAATGTTTGTTTAAAAATAATTTCATCTAAATTAAATCCAGCATCAACGTGTAAACCTATAGGATTGTAACTTTCCTGAAAAAGACCTAAAATATCCTCATTATTATCATCCTTTAAATTATCCATTTTAAAATCACCAATTTCATTTCTTACTTTTTCAAAATAAAGACGCTCAAGTTCTTCATTGAAATTTTTAAGCCATCTTTTTTTAATAACGTTCTGTTTTTTATTGTGGACGGTTGTAGGTAAATTTTTATACAGTTCTAAAAATTTTTCTATTTCATTTTTACTAAATAACTTTTTTATGATCTTTGGAGAACCTTCTAAATTTTTAATTTTATCAATATTTTTATGCATCTTTATTCACCCATATTAATTAAAGTTCCTCTATTTTTAGCTCCACTATAAGAAAGGTAAAAAATGATTACCCCAATTATAAAATATAAAAAAGATATTAAAATAGCTTTAAATACTTGAAAATAATTTATGATATCATAAATTAATATATTTCTCATCTCCTCAAATATATGAACTAATGGAAGTAATTTTGCTATAATTTGAAGCCAAACTGGAAGTATTTCAATTGGATAATAAATACAGCCTAAAGGTGCTAAAAAAAACAGACTTGCCCAAGCAATATTCTCAAAAGATGGTCCAAATCTTACCAGCCCAGCTGTAACTAAAAGGCCCAATGTGACACCAAATATGTATAACGTGATTAATAAAAAAATAAGAGGAATACCAATATTAAATATTGAAACACCAAAAAATGGTATTGCCAATAAAGCAGCCGGTACTAAACCAATTAGAGTTCTTAAAATTGCAGTAAATGTTAGTGCAGTAATTATCTCACTTAGTCTTATCGGAGCTATGAAAAGATTCGTAAAATTTCTACTCCAAATTTCTTCAAGAAACATCATATTATAGCTAATACTAGATCGAAAAAGAAAATCATATAATATAGCTGCACTTAAAATAATTCCAACTGTGTTTTCGTAAAAAGATGAATTTAATGTAAAGAATTTTGATATAAAGCCCCAAAGAAATATTTGAATTGTAGGCCAGTAAATTAAGTCTAAAATTCTGGGAAAAGATCCTTTAATTAAATATAAATGTCTTAAACTTAATGCAAATATTTTATTCCAATTCATTTTTACTCCTAGCGATCTTTAAAAATGTATCTTCCAAATTTTCTCTTCCATGTTTTTTTATTAGTTGATCGCAAGTTCCTCTATCAACGATTTGCCCATGTTTCATCATTATTATTTCATCACATAATCTCTCAACCTCTTTCATGTTATGTGAAGCTAATAAAATCGTCAGCTCATTTTTTTTTTTATACTTTTCAATATATTCTCTTACAAAATCTCCAATATCCGGATCTAAACTGGCAGTAGGCTCGTCTAAAAAAAGTAATTTAGGTTTATTTATTAATGACTTAGCTAAAGCTACACGATTTTTTTGACCTGAAGATAGTTCTCCTGTTTTTTTGTTTAAAAATTTTTGTAAATTTAAATCTTCGATCATTTCACTTGTTCTTTGTTTAATTTCTTTTACACCATATAATCTTGCGTATACTTCTAAATTTTGTTTGACGGTTAATTTCTTTGGTAACTCTATATAAGGAGAAGCAAAGTTCATTAAACTCAATAGTTCAATTCTATTTTTAGGAGCAAGGACAATACCATTTATAAAAATTTGCCCAGTAGTAGGCGTAATTAATCCCAGCATCATTCCTATTGTAGTTGTTTTTCCACACCCATTAGGACCTAGAAGACCCATAACTTTATTTTTTTCAATTTCAAAGCTAATGTTATTCACTGCTATTAATGAATTAAATTTTTTTGATATATTTTTTACTTTTAGTTTCATTAATTTTTTGAGGCTCTTTTTATTCTATCGTTTATTGCTATTCCAGAACCTTTATTAGGAATTCTTGTTATTTGTATCTTCCGGTATCCCTTCATCTTAATTGCTCTTAAAAGTCTATATAAATTTGATGCCGCTTCTCTTAAATTTGATTTCTCACTTAAGCTATAGAAATTTTTATTATTTTTATATTTTTTTCCAAGATATATAAATGCACTTTTTTTATCATGCTTTGTTTGATTTATTAAAACGGGAATGCCAGGAGAGTAATGTTTTCTCATCATTCCCGGAGATCTTATTCGTTTTGATTTAGAACTTTTTAATAATTTTGATTTTAAAATTTTTTTGATTGCATTACTATCTATTATTCCAGGTCTTAAAATTTGAGGAAAATTGGTTAAATCAATCACAGTAGACTCTATTCCAATTCTAGATTTGCCTCCGTCAATAACTAACTTTACCTTTTTTTTAAATTCATCGACTACATCTAAAGCACAAACAGGACTTACATTAGAAGATTTATTTGCACTTGGCATCGCTAAAGGAAAATTAATTTTTTTTAAGATAGTTCTTATAATTTTATGTTTTGGAAATCTTACGGCTACTGTCTTTAATTTTGCCGACGCAAGCGGATTAATTTTGGAATTAATTCTTTTTTTTAAAATAAAAGTAATTGGGCCAGGACAAAATTTTTTATATAATTTTAAAAAATTTTTGTTAATCTCAACATCTTTTAAAGCTTTGCCAAGATTATAATAATGTATTATTAAAGGATTCGATTTTGGCCTACCTTTTAATTCAAATATTTTTTTAACTGAGCTTCTGCTATAAGCATTTCCACCTAAACCATAAACAGTTTCAGTCGGTAATCCAGCAATATTACCATTGTTCAAATACTTAATAGTTTTACTCAGACTCTTCTTATTAAAAGCAAATATATTTGAATAGTTATTTTTCATAATGTAAAAATGTTTAATTAGATGAAAAATGAAAATATTCCAGCTGATATTAAAAGTAAATCATTAAAAGAGGCTAGTGATGAAATTGATACTATTTTGACCAAACTAGAGAATCAAGAAACTAATTTAGATAACTCATTAGGTGAATATAATAGGTTAATTCAACTAAATAAACATATGGACAATTTATTTAAAGAAAAGTTAAAAGAAATTTCCAATAAAAATAAAGAATGATAAAAAAAAAATTATCGAAAAATGCAAAAAAAGTTGATCAATTTTTAATTAATTTTATAAAAAAACAAAATTATTCTTTACTAGTTAAACCTATGAAATACGGTGTTATATCTGGGGGAAAAAAAATTAGATCAACTATTATTTTTGATACTGGCAAAATATTTAATATTAGAGAAAAAAGTCTTGTAAATATTTGTGCTGCAGTCGAATGCATTCATTCATATTCATTGATACACGATGATTTACCTTGCATGGATAATGACACGATAAGAAGAGGTAAACCATCAACACACATTAAATTTGGAGAAGCATCAGCCGTATTGGCTGGAAGTTCTTTATTGACATTAGCTTTCGAGATTATAGCAGATAAAAAATATTTAATTAATTCAGAGATTAAAAATGAAATTATAAAATCATTAGCAAGTTGCTCTGGACACACCGGTATAGCTGGTGGACAAGAGTTAGATTTGAAATTTGAAAATAAAAAAAAAAAATTAAAACAAATTATAGATATGCAAAAGAAAAAAACAGGGAAACTATTTAACTTTTGTTTATTTGCAGTAGCAGCGATTGCAAAAAAAAATTATAAAGAAAAAAAATTTTTAAGTAATTTAGGAGAGGAGATTGGGTTATTATTTCAATTTGCTGATGATTTTTTGGACAATAAAGGTTCAAGAAAATTAATTGGAAAACCAGTCAAAAAAGACAAAAAAAAAGGTAAATCAACTCTTTTAAACTTGATGGGTGAGAATAAAGCTTACTTGTATGCCAATAATTTGAAGAAAAAAATATTGCGAAAATTAAAAAAACATGGAAAAAAAGCAAAAGATTTAACTAATACAATTGAGTTTATTTTAGAAAGAAAATTTTAATGGGTAGACTTATAAAACAAATTAACTTTCCTGCTGATTTAAGAAAATTTAAAAAAAATGATCTTAAACAAATTTCAGATGAACTTAGAGAGGAGTTAATTGATGTAGTTTCTGAAACAGGAGGACACCTTGGAGCAGGATTAGGCGTGGTCGAGCTGACAATAGCGTTACATTATGTTTTTGACACCCCTAAAGATAAATTAGTTTGGGACGTAAGTCATCAATGCTATCCGCATAAAATTATAACTGGACGAAGAGATAGAATAAAAACACTTAGAAAGGGTGGAGGCTTATCAGGATTTACGAAAAGAGCTGAAAGTGAGTATGATCCTTTCGGAGCTGCTCATAGCTCAACCTCTATTTCCTCAACACTTGGAATGGCGGTAGCAAAAAAATTATCTAATAATACTAATAATGTAATTGCGGTTATAGGCGACGGAGCGATGAGTGCTGGTATGGCCTATGAAGCCATGAATAATGCAGGCGCATTAAGATCTAACTTGATTGTAATTTTGAATGACAACGACATGTCTATTGCAAGGCCAGTTGGCGCTATGAGTAAATATTTAGCAAAACTATTATCCGGAAAATTATATTTTAGTTTTAGAGAAACTTTAAAAATGGTTATTTCTTCTTTTTCAAAAAGGTTTAGTCAAAAAGCTGGTAGAGCGGAGGATTTACTTAGAAACATTGTTACTGGCGGAACATTATTTAGTGAGCTAGGTTTTTACTATGTAGGCCCAATAGATGGACATGATGTTGAAAACTTGGTTCAAATTTTTGAAAATGTAAAAAATTCTAGTCACCAAGGACCAGTACTTATTCACGTTAGAACTCAAAAGGGTAAAGGATATAAACCTGCAGAAGACTCAGGGGATAAGTACCATGGTGTATCAAAATTTAATGTATCAACGGGAGAACAAGCAAAATCAAAATCAAATATTCCGTCGTACACAAAAGTTTTTGCCGAAACTCTAATTAAACATGCGGAGCAAGATACAAAAATTATTGGTATTACTGGAGCTATGCCTTCGGGCACAGGTTTAAATTTATTTGAAAAGAAATTCCCAGAGCGAACTTTTGATGTAGGAATAGCCGAACAGCATGCAGTAACTTTTGCAGCTGGATTAGCAACTGAAGGATATAAACCTTATGCAGCAATTTACTCAACTTTTCTACAAAGAGCCTATGATCAAGTTGTTCATGATGTTGCCTTGCAATCACTCCCAGTTAGGTTTGCGATCGATCGTGCAGGACTAGTTGGAGCAGATGGACCGACACACGCAGGATCTTTTGATATTACCTACCTTTCGACTTTACCAAATTTTGTTGTAATGGCTGCCAGCGATGAGTCAGAATTGGTAAAAATGATTAATACTTCAGTTAATATAAATGATCGCCCATCTGCTTTCAGATATCCTAGAGGAAATGGAATTGGAATTGAGCTGCCTTCAATTAAAGAGACACTTGAAATTGGAAAAGGAAGAATAATTAAAGAGGGAAAAAAAGTAGCTTTAATAAATTTTGGAACACGTTTGGAAGAATGTGTAAAAGCTTCGGAAAAAGTTTTTAAGAAAGGAATTGAATGTACAATTATTGATGCGAGATTTGCAAAACCATTAGATGAAAAACTAATTATAGAAGTAGCTACTAATCATGAAGTATTAATAACAATTGAAGAGGGGTCCGTAGGTGGTTTTGGATCTCACGTAATGCAGTTCTTATCAGACAGAGGTGTTTTTGATAGAGGTTTAAAATTTAGATCTATGATTTTACCAGATATTTTTATTGATCAAGATACACCAGAGAAAATGTATGCAACTGCAGGATTGGATAGTTCATCTATAGTTAACAAAATTGAAGAGACATTAAATTCGAATATTATTTTAGCTAAAAATAGAAATAAGATTTCTAATTAACCACACTGTGCTTTATGCATTAATAAATGATCAAGCAAAACACAGTTGATCATTGCCTCACCAATAGGTACGGCTCTAATTCCTACACATGGATCATGACGTCCTCTAACGGAAATATTTGTGTTCTTACCTTTTTTATCTATAGTTTCTCGTTTAGTTAAAATAGATGAAGTTGGTTTCACTGCAAAAGATGCAACAATATCTTGACCAGATGAAATTCCTCCAAGAATTCCTCCAGCATGATTAGTTTTAAATTTTACTTTTCCTGAATTTTTTCTTATTTCGTCAGAGTTTTCTTCACCGCTTAAAAAAGCTGCGTTCATGCCTGATCCAATATTTACACCTTTTACTGCATTGATGCTCATTAATGCAGCTGAAATATCAGTATCAAGTTTTGAATAGATGGGTGCTCCCAAACCAACTGGGATCCCAGTAGCCCTTAATTCAATTATTGCACCACATGACGATCCTGCTTTTCTTACTGCTAAAAGATATTTTTCCCATAATTTAACAGATTTTTTATCTGGACAGAAAAAAGGATTCTTTCTTATCTCCGCGTTATTCCAATTAGATCTGTCACACGACATTAAACCTAATTGTGTCACAGCACCTATAACGTTAAATTTTTTACCTAAAATTTTCTTAAGTACAACTCGAGCCACAGCGCCCGCCGCAACCCTACTAGCTGTTTCTCTAGCTGATTGGCGACCGCCACCTCTAAAATCTCGAATACCGTATTTTTTAAAGTAAGTATAATCAGCATGCCCAGGTCTGAATTTATTCTTGATAGTTTCATAGTCTCTAGATTTCTTATCCTCATTGTAAATGATAATTGAAATGGGTGTACCTGTTGTTTTACCCTCAAAGACACCAGACAGGATAATTGCTTTGTCCGGTTCTTTCCTTTGAGTAGTAAATTTAGACTGCCCAGGTCTTCTTCTATCCATATCAGACTGAATATCTTTTTCAGTTAGTGGAATATTTGGAGGACAGCCATCAATCACACAGCCTATGGCTGGGCCGTGAGACTCTCCCCAAGTTGTAAACCGGAATATTTTTCCAAAAGTATTAAAAGACATAAGTAAATAATGTATAGTTTATTTTAGTAAATATATGAATCAAAAAAATGGCAAAAATTCTCTTGGTATAGACAGTTGTTTTGAAGATTTGGATAATCCAATAGAATTGTTTAAAAAATGGTTTGCTAAGGCTGAGAAGACAGAAATTAACGATCCAAATGCGGTAGCAGTTGCCACCTCTAATAAAAATAATCAGCCTAATGTTAGAATGGTCTTATTAAAAGGATTGAGTGAGAAAGGCTTTGTTTTTTATACTAATTTTAATAGTAAAAAAGGAAGTGAGCTAAAGGAAAATAGAAAGGCATCAATGTGCTTTCATTGGAAAAGTTTAAGACGTCAGGTCAGAGTAATCGGGAGCGTTGAAGAAGTTTCAAAAAAAGAAGCTGATAATTATTATAATTCAAGACCATATAAAAATAGAATCGGCGCTTGGGCATCTTCACAATCACAAACATTAGATGAAAGAAATATTTTTTTAGAAAAGATAAAAGAATTTGAAAAAAAATATCCTGATGAAAATAATGTTCCGAGACCTCCGCATTGGTCCGGATGGAGAGTTATGCCAGATGAAATTGAATTTTGGGTTGATGGAGAAGGAAGAATTCATGAGCGATTAAATTATAAAATTAAAAACGGAAAGTGGGAAAAAGAACTTCTTTATCCTTAAAAAGATCTATTCAAACTAAAGCTAGTTAAATTTTGCAGGACTCTTTTATCTTCACTATCTGAAAATATTGCTAAAGCATCAAAAGAAACATTAACAAAATACTCTGCCTTTTTTAAACTTGTCTCAACTGCTTTATATTTTAAAATTAAAGCCAACGTTTCACTAAAATCTTCTTCAGTTCTTTTATCTTTCTTCATTATTTCCATTAAAAATTCTTTTTCTTCCTCATTACCTTTTTGAAAAATTGTGATAAGAGGTAAAGTTACTTTACCTTCATAAAAATCTTTTCCAATTTCTTTACCAAAAAATTTTTCTTTAGCGTAATAATCGAGTGCATCATCAGCTATCTGAAAGGCAAGACCTAAATTTTTTCCATACGACTCTAACGCTTTTTTTTCTTTTTCACTGCTTCCAGAAATACAAGCACCTGTTTTTGTTGCCGCAGCAAAAAGTGCTGCAGTTTTCAAACTAATGATATCTATATATGTTTCCTCTAAAAGATCTGCTTCACCTTTATGTTGTAGTTGTAGCACTTCTCCTTGGGCTATTTTTGCGGAGGTTGATGACAGAAGTTGTAGCACTTCAAGATCACCATCTTGCACCATAATTTCAAAACATCTACTTAAAAGATAATCTCCAACTAAAATTGATGATTGATTACCCCATATAGAATTAGTTGTTTTAACTCCTCTTCTTAATGAACTTTCATCGATTACATCATCATGTAGTAATGTTGCTGAGTGAATTAACTCTACACATGCTGCAAGATTAATATCTCTGATTTCTTCTTTGTACCCTGTTAATTTAGCAGATTGTAAAGTCAACAATGCCCTTAATCTTTTACCACCCGATTTCAAATGATGTTCACTCATCTTCTTAATTAAATCAACATTACTTTTAAGTTTTTGCTCTATTAAGTTTTCAACTTTTTGTAATTTTGCTCCAAGCATATTTTTAAGATCGAGATATGCTGAGTTAGCAGATTTTTTTAGTGGTATTACTGATCCCATAGACTTTACTTACAATTGATTTTATTAATAATAAAATTTTAAATAGTAACGTGGTGACGCACCTATAATTCAACTATAAGTAGCGTAATTTAATATTAAAATTTAATTTTTTGCTGTTATAAGAATAATAACAATCATCTAAATTATGTTTTCAATATTTAAAAAGAAAAAAATTGTTCCACACGTAAGGCTTACCGGGGTTATTGGTTCAGCCGGAAGATTCAACAAAGGGATAGATCTGGCTGGTCAAAGAGAAATACTTAAAAAAGCATTCTCATTAAAAAAGATTACTCATGTTGCTATATCGATTAATTCTCCTGGAGGGTCCCCAGTGCAATCACATTTAATTTATAGCTACATCAGACAATTAGCAGAAAAAAATAAAGTCAAAGTGATTATATTTGCAGAAGATGTTGCTGCATCAGGTGGTTATTTAATTTCATGTGCTGGTGACGAAATTTATGCGAATTCAAGTTCGATTATTGGATCAATCGGGGTTATTTCTGCATCATTTGGATTTAAAGATTTGATAAAAAAAATTGGAGTTGAGAGAAGAGTTTATACTGCTGGAAAAAATAAAAGCACTCTAGACCCATTTGTAGATGAGAAAGAGGAAGATGTTAAAAGACTTAAGAATATTCAATTAGAATTGCATGCTGATTTCATTAAAGTTGTTGAAACAAGCAGAGGCTCTAAACTTAAAGATCCTGAAAAAAATAATATTTTTACAGGAGAATTTTGGACGGGTAAAACTTCATTAAATCTCGGATTAATTGATGGAATTGGAAACGCTGATCAAATTTTAAAAGAAAAATTTGGTGACAAAGTAATTATTAAAAACTTTGAAAAACCAAAAGGATTTATTGCAAGAAAACTATCTTCCTCAATGCAGGATCCCGTTGATAGACTAGCTAGTATTATTGAGGAAAAATCGATGTGGCAAAAATTTGGTTTATAAATGCCAGTTAAAAAAAAAGTGGAAAAAAAAATATCTAAAAGATTAAATTTTTTGTCTTTTCAAGATATAATCATGAATCTACAAAAATTCTGGGGTAAAAATGGATGTGTAATTTTACAACCTTATGATATGGAAGTTGGAGCTGGAACTTTTCATCCAGCAACTACTTTAAGATCTCTTGGACCAAAGCCCTGGAAGGCCGCTTATGTTCAACCATCAAGAAGACCAACAGATGGAAGATATGGTGAAAATCCAAATCGGTTACAGCACTATTATCAATATCAAGTAATTATAAAACCATCTCCTAAAAATATTAAACAACTTTATCTTAAAAGCTTAGCTACTATTGGTATAGATGTGAAAAATCACGATATTCGTTTTGTTGAAGATGATTGGGAAAGTCCAACCTTAGGAGCAGCAGGTTTAGGTTGGGAGGTTTGGTGTGATGGAATGGAAATAACTCAATTTACATACTTTCAACAAATGACAGGCATTGAATGTAAACCCGTTCCTGTAGAAATTACATATGGTCTTGAAAGGTTATGTATGTTTGTTCAAGGAAAAAATAATGTTTTTGATCTTGATTGGAATAATGAAGGTGTAAAATATAAAGAAGTTTTCTTTCAAGCCGAAAAAGAATTTTCTGCTTATAACTTTGAGTTTGCAAATACTGACACTCTACTCAAAAATTTTGAACACACTGAAAATGAGTGTAGATCTTTACTTGAAAAAAAACTCTCATTACCAGCTTACGATCAATGTCTAAAAGCAAGTCATATTTTTAACTTGTTAGATGCCCGAGGAATTATAGGCGTTGCAGAAAGGACAGGTTATATAACTAGAATTAGAGAACTTGCAAAAGGTTGTGGTGCATTGTGGTTAAGCTCACAAAATTAAATTATGGCAGAACTTTTATTGGAATTATACAGTGAGGAAGTCCCACCACAATTACAAATAGCAGCCAGATCTCAAATAAAACAATTTATTGAAAACACTTTTGAAGAAGAAAATCTAAAATATAAAGAATTGAAGGTTTTTTCTTCTCCAACCAGATTAACGCTATTTATAAAAGACCTTGCTGAAAAAATTAAAATAGAGGCTAAAGAAATTAAAGGACCTAAAGTGGGGTCCTCTCATCAAGTTATCCAAGGTTTTTTACAAGCCAAAAATGTTTCTGGGAAAGACCTTATTGAAAAAGAGACTGATAAAGGAAAATTTTATTTTATTAAAACACAATCTCAATCAATATTAGTAGAAGACTTATTAATCAAAATTATTCCAAAGGCGATTGGATCAATCAATTGGAAAAAATCAATGAAGTGGTCAGATCATAATTTGATGTGGGGAAGGCCTCTAAGGGCCATTTTTGCAAGATATAATAATAAAAAATTAGCATTTAATTATGAGCATCTTGATACAACAGATGAAGTTATTGTAGAACAAGATTTAATTATCAAAACTAAAAAAATTAAAGATTTTAAAGATTATCTTAATTTTTTAAAAAGTAATAGAATAATAGTTGATCACAAGGAAAGGGAACAGATCATTCTTAAAAAGATCAGCTCATTTTCTCAATCTAAACAATACAAAGAGAAATTAAATACAAAGCTTTTAGAGGAGGTCGTGAATATTGTAGAGGATCCAAATTTACTTCATGTTAATTTTAATAAAAACTATTTAGAAATACCTAAAGAAATTATAATATCTACTTTAGAGAAACATCAAAGATATTTTCCAATTTTTGATAGCAGAGATAGATTAACTAATTATTTTTTTGTTGTAGCAAATAAAAAAGATGAAAAAAAATTAATTAGCCAAGGTAATAAGAGGGTTGTTGAAGCAAGATTAGCAGATGCCAAATTTTTCTGGGATAAAGATCGATCTAAAAATTTGATTAAACAAATAGCCAACCTTAAATCAGTAACTTTTTATGAAAAGCTAGGAACTATTTATGATAAAACACAAAGGTTAAGACAATTGGCCGGTTTATTATCAGATGATTTAAATATTAATAAAGAAAAAGTCCAAGTTGCTGCATCAATTTCTAAATCTGATTTATGTTCAGACCTAGTTGGAGAATATCCAGAGCTTCAGGGCGTTATGGGAAAATATTTTGCATTAGCACAAGGTTTTGAGGAAGATGTAGCAAATTCAGTAAGTGATCATTATTTACCAATAGGTCTAACATCAGTATTGCCTAAAAAACCTTTTAGCTACTCCATTTCAATTGTTGATAAGATAGATACCCTAGTTGGTTTTTTTATAATTGATGAAAAACCTACAAGTTCAAAAGATCCTTTTGCTTTAAGACGAGCTGCGATTGGATTACTAAGAATAATAATTGAAAATAAACTTTCATTTAAACTCAGAGATTTAATTAGTTACGCTATAAGACTTTATCAAGAACAAGGCGTTGAAATTAAAAATGAAAAAACTGAACAACAAGTTCTAGAATTTATAAAGGAAAGAATGCGAAACGTATTAAAATTAAAAAATATTAAAATTGATGTTATTGAAGCATCAATCAGTTCTCATGCTGGAGATAATTTCTTGGCGCTTTATGCAAAAACACTTTTAATGAATAAATACAAAAATAAAGGTATAGGACTAAATGCAATCAACTCGTATAAAAGAGCTTCAAATATTTTAGATAAAGCTGGAAAAAGAATCACCGGTAGACCCGATGCCGTATTATTTAGAAAAGATGAGGAAAAAATACTTCATGAAAAAATAAATGAAATTCGTAAAGCTTTTACAGTTAAAGATGATAATAAGGACTACGAAAGCTTGTTAATAAAGCTTTCTGATACGAAAGAATCTACCGATAATTTTTTTGACAATGTCGTAGTAAATGATGAAAATCAGGATATTAAAAACAATAGATTAGAGTTATTAAAAATGTTTTGTAATACTTTTGATAACTTTATTGATTTTTCAAAATTAGAAGGTCTGTAATGACAAAAGTAATATTTAGCTTTGATGACAAATCTGCCAAAAAGCTAAAGAATAAAAAAAATATTTTGGGCGGAAAAGGAGCTAACCTTGGTGAGATGGGTAGATTAGGTTTACCTGTTCCTCCTGGATTTACTATTACTACAGATGTTTGTGATCTATTTTACAAAAATAAAAAAAAATTACCAAATAAAATAATACAAAATATTGTGTCAGAACTGAAAAATATAGAAAAGAAAACTAAAAAGAAATTTGGCGATCTTAAAAATCCATTACTGGTATCAATTAGATCAGGGGCAAGAATTTCAATGCCTGGTATGATGGACACAATTTTAAATCTTGGTCTTAATGACAAAACAGTTGAGTCATTAAAAAAGAAAACATCTAACGGAAGATTTGCTAAAGATAGCTATAGAAGATTTATACAAATGTACAGCAATGTTGTTTTGGGTGTAGAAGGACATTTGTTTGAAGAGTTAATTGATAATTACAAGTTAACCAAAGGAGTTTTACTTGACACAGATCTAGACGAGAGCGATTGGGATGGTTTAATTATTAATTTTAAAGAGTTGGTAAGAAAAGAAAAAAAAATTAATTTTCCCCAAGATGTCAAAGAGCAATTGTTAGGAGCAATTAATGCTGTTTTTTTGTCTTGGGATAGTCAAAGAGCAAAAACTTATAGAAAGTTAAATCAAATTCCAGACCATTGGGGAACAGCTGTAAATGTTCAAGCTATGGTTTTTGGAAATATGGGTGATGATTGCTCGACTGGTGTTGCCTTTACTAGAAATCCTTCAACAGGAGAGAATTCTTTTTTTGGAGAATTTTTAATAAACGCGCAGGGTGAAGATGTTGTAGCGGGCACGAGAACTCCTCAATACATTACGAAAAAAGCAAAACAAGACTCGGGTTCTAAAGACCCTTCTATGGAAGAGGCTATGCCTAAAGTTTATAAAGAACTTGCAAAAGTATTTCTTAAGTTAGAAAAGCATTACAAAGATATGCAAGACATCGAGTTTACAGTTGAGAACAATAAACTTTGGATGCTGCAAACAAGATCTGGAAAAAGAACTGCTAAAGCTGCAATCAAAATTGCAGTTGATATGGTAAAAGAAAAATTAATTTCAAAAAAAGAAGCAATAAAAAGAATTGATCCTAATACTTTGGATACTTTATTACACCCTACTTTAGACGATAAAGTTGAGAAGGAAGTAATTGCTTCGGGTTTACCAGCATCACCAGGAGCTGCAAGTGGTAAAGTTGTTTTTACTGCTGATGAAGCAGAAAAATTGAATGGTATGATGCAAGATACAATATTAGTGAGGCTAGAAACTTCACCAGAAGATATACATGGTATGCATGCAGCTAAAGGTATTCTTACCGCTAGAGGAGGAATGACAAGCCATGCTGCAGTAGTAGCGAGGGGAATGGGAAGACCATGTGTTTCTGGTTCAAGTGAAATAACGATTGATTACGAATTAAAACAATTCAAAGCTGGTGATGTAATAATTAAAGAGGGAGATATTATTACTGTAGATGGTGGAAGCGGAAAAGTAATGAAAGGGTTAGTGCCTACTGTTCAACCAGAAATTTCTGGATACTTCTCTACAATAATGAAATGGGCTGATGAGTTTAGGAAATTAAAAGTAAGAACAAACGCTGAAACGGAAGCAGATAGCAAAACGGCTAGAGAGTTTGGTGCTGAAGGAATAGGTTTATGTAGAACGGAGCATATGTTTTTCGATGAGGAGAGAATTTTATCTGTCCGACAAATGATTTTATCTAAATCTAAAGAGGATAGAAATAGCGCGCTAGATAAACTTCTACCCCATCAGAAAGAAGACTTTAAAAAAATATTTAAGATTATGTCAGGCTTACCTGTTACAGTCAGGTTACTAGATCCACCACTTCATGAGTTTTTACCAAAAGCTGACAAAGACATAGAAGAAGTAGCAAGATCTTTAAATTTATCAGCAAAAGAGATCAAAGATAGAATAGCAGAACTTCATGAAGAGAACCCAATGTTGGGTCATAGAGGGTGTAGGCTAGGAATTTCTTTTCCTGAGATATATGAGATGCAATGCAGGGCAATATTTGAAGCTAAAGTTGAACTGAAAAAAGAAAAAGTCAAATCAGCTTTTGTAGAAATTATGATACCTTTAGTATCTACTGACTCTGAATTAAAAATTTTAAGAGCTTTAGTTAATAAAATAGCTAAAGAAATAGAAAAAGAAAATAAATTAAAACTTGAATATATGGTTGGCACAATGATTGAATTACCACGTGCTGCTTTACAAGCGAAGTCTATTTCAAAGTATGCTGATTTCTTTAGCTTTGGAACTAATGATTTAACTCAAACAACTTTTGGAATAAGCCGGGATGACTCAGGAAAATTTTTAAACGATTATATTGATAATAAAATTTTTGATGTAGATCCATTTGTTAGTATTGATCAAAATGGAGTAGGTGAGCTTGTAGAAATAGCATCTTCAAGAGGCAGGAAAACAAATAAGAATATTAAGTTAGGAATTTGTGGCGAGCATGGTGGCGATCCAAAGAGTATTGAATTTTGTTGTAGAAAAGGACTTAACTATGTTTCCTGCTCTCCATTCAGAGTCCCAGTAGCAAGATTAGCTGCTGCTCAAGCTGAATTATCTAAATAATAAAGTTGTATCAAACGAATTTGCACTATGCGTAATTGCTCCAACAGATATTCTATTTATTCCTATTTTTGATATTTGTTCGATATTTTTTAGTGATGCATTTCCTGAATACTCAGTTTGATACCTATTTTTGCAAAGTTTTAAACACTTTTTTATTTGTGAAGTTTTCATATTATCAAAAAGTATTCTTTTAAATTTTAGACCTATAATTTGTTTAAGTTGATTAATATTTTCAATTTCTACTGTAACTATTTTTTTTGTTTTTACAGCTTTCTTAACCAACTCTTTAAGGCCATTAGATGCACTAATATGATTATCTTTAATTAAGATTTCATCACTTAAATTATATCTATGATTATATCCTCCTCCTTTTTTAACAGCATACTTTTCAAGAGCTCTCAAATTAGGGGTAGTTTTTCTGGTACAGCATATCTTAGTTTTTTTACTAGTTTTTTTTACAAATTGATCAGTTAACGTTGCGATACCCGAAGCGTGATTAAGAAAGTTTAGCGCAGTTCTCTCGGCAATTAAGATTGTTTTAATTTTAGCTCTTATTTCAGCAATCATTTTATTTTTTTTAATTTTTTTGCCATCAGAGATTTTTTTGATAAAGACTGTTTCTCTTCCAATTAATTTAAAGGCTGCTTTGCAGAAGTCTAATCCAGCAATTACTCCATCTTGTTTAGCTACGATCTTAGCTTTAATTATTTTATTTTTTGAATTTATGAGTTTAGTAGTTATATCACCTCTAGGCCTAAGGTCTTCTTCTAGAGCTTTTTTTACGACAAATTTAATATAAGATTGATTTAATTTTTGCACTGATCTAACGACCAATTTCGGTCATTCTAATTACAGATTTTCTAGCAGCTTCTATAGTTTTATTATCTAAAATAATTTCATTAGTATCATTTTCCAAACAATCTAAAATTTTTTTTAAATCAATTTTTTTCATGTAAGGACAAAGATTGCACGGTTTGATAAAAGATACATTTGGATTATCAGCTTCGACGTTATCACTCATTGAGCATTCAGTTACTAGCATTACTTTTTTAGGTTGATTATCTTTTACATATTTAATCATACTTGACGTAGATCCTGCAAAGTCAGATGCTTTAATTACATCTGGTGGACATTCAGGGTGAGCAATGACTTTGATACCTGGGTTCTGATTTTTAATATCTTCAATCTCTTTACTAGTAAATTGTTCGTGAACAATACACGTACCTTTCCAAGAAATAATTTTTACTTTTGTGTTTTTAGCAACGTAATCTGCTAAATATTGGTCTGGAAGAAAAATTACTTTCTCTACATTTAAAGACTCAACAACTTTAACTGCATTTGCAGAAGTGCAACAAATATCCGTTTCAGCTTTTACATCTGCCGAAGTATTAACGTAAGATACAACAGGTACACCTGGGTATTTAAATTTTAATAATCTCACATCTTCTCCTGTAATAGAACTTGCAAGTGAACAACCTGCTTGCATGTCCGGTAAAAAAACTTTTTTGTTTGGGTTCATTAATTTTGCTGTTTCAGCCATGAAGTGTACTCCACACATAATAATTTTATCCGCAGAAGTCTTTGCGGCTTCAACTGCTAGCGCTAAAGAGTCCGCTGCTATATCGGCTACTCCGTGGTAAATTTCTGGAGTTTGATAATTATGCGCGAGAATGATTGCATTTTTTTCTTTTTTTAACTTATTAATTTTTTCTATTAAAGGAGCGTGAACTTTCCATTCATTTTCTGGCACAAATTTTGAGATTTTTTTATAAATCTCGCTAGAACTGTTTAAATTTCGTTGTTGTACAGACATACTAATTCCAATTTATCAACTTGAGGTTAAATTGTCATTCATTTATTGTCGCATAATTGTTGCGGTCGTGCTGAAATTGGTAGACAGGCACGCTTGAGGGGCGTGTGGGTTTCCCGTGAGAGTTCGAGTCTCTCCGACCGCACCAAAAAAGCTTATTTATGATTGAATATTTTAAAAAAAATAAACGAATAGTGCTTATAATTTTAGTTATAGCTTTTATCGAATTGAGTGGTTATGGAATCTTAGCTTCTCTTTCAAGATTATTAAACGCTCTTTAAAATTTTACACTTTTTATTATTTACTAAAAGTTCTTTATTTTTAAATTCTTCAACATTTGGATCTATTACTTTTATCAAACCAAATGGATAAGGTTGTTCAATAAGTATTTTACCGATTTTGGTTTTATTATAAAAAATTTCTTCTCCTAAATTTAATTTTTCGGATGAAGAAATCGGCAATAATCTTCTTCTTAATTTTTCTTTTAATTTCATTCTAGCAGTGTTTTCTTGGCCAATATAGCATCCCTTTTTGAAATCAATTGCATTAAGCTCCTCAAAGTTTGCTTCTAATCCAAATATTTGATCTTTTAAATTTTCAATACCTTTTATTGGAATCCCTAAAGAATGGGCTTTTACGAAATATGTGTCAGGTTTAACAATTTTCAAGCCTAATTTTTTTATAGTGAGATGTAATTTTTCTAAAGATGATAATATTCTTGCTCCTAAATTTTTATTTCGTGGATCTAGAAAAAGGGGGCTATCCCTAAACTCTATCGTATCGTCAGTTTTATTTTCAATTTCTTGAATATCTAAAAATTTTTCTGAACTTATTAATCCAATCACATAATCTGTAGATACATCTTTTATTTCAATCTTTGATCTTAATTTGTATTTCAATAAGTAATTTATTATTTCTTTTGTAAATTTATTATCACAATCTAAAAGATAACCATTCTTTGATTGTATTAAAAAAAATTCAAATAAATATTTTCCTTGAGGCGTAAAAAGAGCTGAAAAAATTGAGGACGAAAAACTTACTTTTTCAATATCATTTGTAATGATATTTTGAAGAAAATTTTTGCTATCTTCACCTGTTATTGAGATTAATCCACGATCTTCTAATAAAATAATTTGATCTTTTTCCATATTTGTAAATATATACTGTATAATATATTAATTTAATCATGTCTGATAATTTTAGTCTCATTATAAAAAATGGAAATTGCTACATAGACGGCAAACTAACAAAAACTGATATTGGTTTATCAGGCAACAAAGTAAAAAAAATTGGTAAAATCGAACTCAATAGCTCCAAAGTCTATGATGCTACTGATAAAGTTGTTTTGCCAGGTATAATTGACACTCAAGTTCACTTTAGAGAGCCAGGATCAACTGATGCAGAAGATCTAGAAAGCGGTAGTCGAGCCGCAGTATTAGGTGGCGTAACTGCTTTATTTGAAATGCCTAATACTAATCCTCCTACATCCAATTTGATTGAATTCGATAAAAAATTGCAAGCAGCTAAAAACAGAATGCATAGTAATTATGCTTTTTATTTCGGAGCAACACCTGACAATACCGATCAACTCGCTCAACTAAAAGATGTTGAAGGATGTTGTGGTGTTAAATTATTTGCGGGTTCATCAACAGGGAACTTATTAGTAGATAAAGAAGCCGACATCGAAAAAGTAATTTCCAGTAGCGATAGAATTGTTTCTATTCACTCCGAAGATGAAGATATTATTAAACTTAGAAAAAAATTTATTAAAAAAGGAGACGTTCATTCACACGCAGAGTGGAGAAATGTAGAAGTTGCAATGTCTTCTACTCGAAGGGTAGTTAAAATTGCAGAGCGATATAATAAAAAAATTCATGTCCTTCATGTTACGACGAGAGACGAAGTAGATTTTTTAGCTATGCACAAAAAAAATGTTACTTTCGAAACTACACCTCAGCATTTAACTATTTACGCACCAGATTGTTACGACAAACTTGGAACTTACGCTCAAATGAATCCTCCTTTAAGAACTAAAGAACACTATGATCGTTTATGGCTAGCAATTAAGAATAATATTGTCGATGTGCTAGGTTCCGACCACGCCCCACACTTAAAAGAAAATAAAGACAAAGAATATCCAAATTCCCCTTCAGGTATGCCAGGAGTTCAAACTATTTTTCCAGTTATGCTGGATCATGTAAATAATGGAAAACTAACACTTCAACAACTGATAAACTTAATGTGTGAAAATCCTTGTAAAATTTTTGGGATTAAAAATAAGGGATACTTAAAAGAGGGTTACGACGCAGATTTAACAATTGCCGATATGAATAAAGAGGTTGTTATCAAAAATGAGATGATAGTAAGTAAATGTGGATGGACACCTTTTAACAATCATAAAGTAAAAGGTTTCCCTGTGGCTACAATCGTAAATGGTCATTTGGTAATGTCTGATGGTAAAGTGGTTATGGAGTCTAAAGGAACGCCGTTAAAGTTTTAAAATTTTGTTATCAACTAGATCAGCTTTTATCTCATCCAAGATAGCTGGATCATCTATTGTGGCTGGCATTTTATAAGGTTCATTATCAGCAATCTTTCTCACTGTTCCTCTTAAAACTTTTCCTGATCTTGTTTTAGGTAATCTTTTTACAACAATAGCTATTTTAAAAGCTGCGACGGGACCAACTTTTTCTCTGACCATCTTTATACATTCGCTGATTATATCTTTCTTATCTTTTGTAACACCAGCTTTTAAAGCTAGTAAGCCGATGGGTAGTTGCCCTTTTAATTTATCAGCAATACCTATGACAGCACATTCAGCTACATCTTTATGCTCAGCTAAAACCTCCTCGATTGCTCCAGTTGACAATCTATGACCAGCAACATTTATAATGTCATCAGTTCTAGACATGATCCATACGTAACCGTCTTCGTCAATGTGACCCGCGTCATAAGTTTGATAATAACCAGGGTAAGTTGACATGTAGTTTTCTTTATATCTTTTATCAGCACCCCAAAGTGTTGGAAAAGTTCCTGGAGGAAGTGGAAGTTTAACCACTATGTCTCCCATTTTTCCAGGACCAACCTCTTTACCTTCAGAATTTAAAACTTTCAAATCATAACCTGGAACAGGTTTGAAAGCAGATCCATATTTAACAGGAAAAGACTCAATTCCAGTACAATCAGATGTAATAGCCCAGCTTGTTTCTGTTTGCCACCAATGATCAATCACAGGTGAGTTAGATAATTTCTCAAACCATTTTATTGTGTCAGGATCTGCTCGCTCACCTGCTAAAAATAATTTGTCGAACTTACTTAAATCATATTTTTTAAAAAATTCTCCATTAGGATCCTCTTTTTTAATTGCTCTAATTGCAGTAGGAGCTGTGAAAAGAGATTTAACTTTGTGCTCTGATATTACTCTCCAAAAAACACCAGCATCAGGAGTTCCAACTGGTTTTCCCTCAAATAAAACTGTAGTACATCCGTAAAATAATGGAGCATATACGATGTAAGAGTGTCCTACTATCCAACCAATATCACTTGCAGACCACCATACGTCGTCTTGATTGATGTTATAAATATTTTTCATTGTCCACTTCAAAGCAACGATATGCCCACCGATATCTCTCACAATTCCTTTTGGTAAACCCGTTGTTCCGGAAGTATAAAGTATATAAGCATATTCATTAGCGTTCATTTTCTCACACTCTGCAGGTTTTGCATTTTTATGAGCATCTTCCCAAGTAATATCTATTTTAGAATCAAGCTCTGCTTTATCTTTCTCTCTTTGAAAAATTATACATTTATCCGGTTTATGATTTGCAAGTTCTAAAGCTTTATTAACTAATGGTTTGTAGTGAACAGTTCTACCAGGTTCATAACCGCAAGAAGCTGTAACTAAAAGTTTTGCCTTAGAATCATCTATTCTACTCGCAAGTTCATTTGCAGCAAAGCCACCGAAAACAACAGAGTGAACTGCTCCAATTCTTCCGCAGGCAAGCATTGCAATCACTGCCTCAGGGATCATTGGCATATAAATAATTATTCTGTCACCTTTATTAACACCTTGATTTTTTAAAGCTCCTGCAAACAAAGCAACTTTATCCTTCAATTCATTGTAAGTAATATTTTTTTTTGTTCCAGTTATGGGACTATCGTAGATTATTGCAGTCTTACCACCTCTACCTTCATTGATATGCAGATCTAAAGCGTTGTAACAAGTATTTGTTACGCCATCCTCAAACCATTTATAAAACGGAGGATTAGTCGAATTTAAAATTTTGGTAGGTTTTTTGTACCAAAAAATGTTTTTAGAGATATTTTTCCAAAATTCCTCTCTATTTTGTATAGATTTTTGATAAATATCTTTATATTTTTGATTCAATTTATATCCCTCTAAAAATTGTATTATTTAGAGAGTATTCCATAAATATCCCCAAAAAAAAATAGAAAAACCAATAAAAATGCGGTTTTTTGAGCAAAAAAACACTTCACTGTAACATCGTTTTTTACTATGGTTCCCGACAAGTTATTTGGTGATGGGTAATTATTCCATTTGTCCAAGTAGTTTATATATAAACTAAACGAAAACTAAACAAACGAGGGAGGTTTTCATGAGAAAATTAGGTCTTATAGCTTTAGCAACTGTTGCCTTTTTAGGTATTACTAGTTCAGCTAATGCTGCGACTGCCATGCTAGAAGTCAATGATTTCGTAGGAATTTCATTCTGGCTTGTATCAATGGGTATGATTGCAACTACAGTATTCTTTTTTGCTGAAAGAAACACGGTAGCTGCGTCATGGAGAACATCTTTAACTGTAGCAGGACTTGTAACTGGTGTTGCATTTGTTCACTACATGTATATGAGAGAAGTTTGGGTGACTACTGGTGATACACCAACAGTATACAGATATATTGACTGGTTAATCACAGTGCCACTACAAATGATCGAATTCTATCTAATTTTGGCAGCTGTAAGAAAAGTGCCAACTTCTATATTCTGGAAGCTATTAATTGGTTCATTAGTGATGTTAATCGGTGGATACTTAGGTGAAGCTGGTTACATTCAACCATTTGTAGGTTTCGTAATTGGAATGGCTGGATGGATTTACATCTTGTTTGAAATATTCTCTGGTGAAGCTGGAACTTTAGCGGCAAAAGCTGGTAACAAAGCTATGTCTACTGCTTTCAGTGCTATGAGAATAATTGTAACTATTGGTTGGGCTATATATCCTTTAGGATATATTTTCGGTTACCTAACTGGTGGAGTTGATGCAAATTCTTTGAACATCATTTACAATTTGGCTGACTTTGTTAACAAGATCGCTTTTGGTCTAGTTATCTGGGCAGCTGCAATGCAAAACACAAGATTAGCATCTAGATAATAGATATTAATTTATAAAAAAAAGGGCAGGTACGTTTTACGTACTTGCCCTTTTTCTTTAGAAGCTTATATATAAGATTATGGAAATATCAAAACCTTACAAAGGTAAAGGAAAACGTAAAATAAAAAAGATGCCTTTTACGGTAAAGGGGTACATTTTGTATTATGCTTTTTTTTGGGTTGTAATTATTTCAATTTATTTAGCTTATTATTAATAAATGACAAAAGTAATTTATAAAGATTTCAAAGGAAATACTAAAACTATTGAAGTAGATAATGGTCTCTCTGTAATGGAGGGTGCTATTCAAAATGAAATCCCAGGAATTGATGCTGATTGTGGTGGAGGGATGGCATGTGCAACTTGCCATGTTTATGTCAAAGACGAATGGTTAAATAAAATTCCAAAAGCTGAAGATGCTGAAGTTGATATGATTGATATGGCATATAAACCAAAAAAAAATAGTAGATTGAGTTGTCAAATAATAGTTACTGATGAGTTAAACGGTATAGAAGTTACAACGCCAGAAAAGCAAACCTGATGAAAAAAACAGATGCGATTATAATTGGGGCTGGACCAGTAGGTCTTTTTGCTGTTCATCAATTAGGTATAAAAGGTCTTAAAGCTGTTGTTATAGATAATCTTGATAAAGCAGGTGGACAATGTATTGAATTATATCCAGATAAACCAATCTACGATATCCCTGCAGTGCCAGAGTGTACTGGTGAAGAGCTTACAAAAAGATTATTAGAACAAATAAAACCATTCAAAACTGAGTTATATCTTAATGACAGAGTTGAGGAAGTTCATCAAGAAAAAGAAAATTGGATTGTAAAAACAAAAAAAAAAGAAGAGTTCATGGCGCCCAATATAATTATTGCGGGCGGAGTAGGTTCTTTCGAGCCTAGAAAAATTTCTTTAAAAGAAAGCGAAAAATTTGAGGAGAAATCTGTATTTTATGCTGTAAAAAATAAAGATAATTTTAAAAATAAAAATATTTCAATTTTTGGTGGAGGTGACTCAGCTTTAGATTGGGCTTTAGAACTCTCGAAATTTTCAAAAATAACATTACTTCACAGAAGAAATGAATTTAGAGGTTCAAAACATACACTATCAGCAATAAGAAAATTAGAACAAGAGGGAAAGGTTTCTATTAAAACTCCTTGCCAAATAGAGTCTTTAGAAAGTGAAAAAGAATTAAAATCAATTACTATTAAATACGATGATGGGAAAACTGAAAAAATTCCTACCGATGTTATTCTTGGTTTTTTCGGATTAATTATGAAACTAGGCCCAATAGCTGAGTGGGGGTTGAATATGAATAAAAAAACTATTGAAGTTAATCCAGAGAATTTTGAAACTAATAAAAAAGGAATATTCGCTGCTGGTGATATTTGTAGTTATCCAGGTAAATTAAAATTAATTCTTTCGGGATTTCACGAAGTAGCCCTTGCCTCCGTTGAGTGTTTTAAAAGAGCAAGACCAAATGAAAAATACAGATTTGAATTCACTACATCATCTAAAACAATTCATGATAGGCTAGGTAAAAAGTGATTGAGTTGCTTACCGCCAATACTCCTAACGGTAAGAAAATATCTATAATGCTAGAGGAGATTAAATTTGATTACAAAGTTACAAAAATAAATATCTCGAAAGATGAACAGTTTAAACCAGAATTTAAAAAAATAAGTCCCTTTGGTAAAATTCCAGTGATAATTGACCATGATAAAAAAATAAGTTTATTTGAATCTGGTGCAATATTAATTTACTTAGGAGAAAAAAGCGGAAAGTTTTATGAGAAAAATCAAAGAACAGTAATCAATCAATGGTTAATGGGTCAAATGGCCTATGTTGGGCCAATGTTAGGTCAACATCACCAATTTCATCATTATAATCCAGGAAAAAGCGAATTTGGTGAAAGTAGATATTTTAAAATCTCTGAAAGAATTTACAAAGAGCTTGATGAAAGACTATCTCAATCCAAATTTTTAGCTGGAAAAGATTATACTATAGCAGATATAGCAACGTTTCCTTGGATTGCCCGACATGAGTGGCATGATATTGGATTAAAGAGATTTAAACATTTAACAAAATGGTATAAAGAAATTTCTAAGAGAGAGGCTGTGCAAATAGGGTTTGATTTATTAAATAAAGGAGAGGAGATCCCTGAAGTTTAATCGTCAACAAATATTTTTTCATCTCTTTCGTGTCTCTCTTGTGCTTCAATTGAAAGAGTAGCAACTGGCCTAGCCATAAGTCTTTTTAGTCCTATAGGCTCACCTGTTTCCTCACAAAAGCCATAAGTTCCTTCTTTAAGCCTCTGTAGAGCTGAATTAATCTTAGAAATTAACTTTCTACTTCTGTTTAAAGCCTTCATTTCTACAGATTTATCAGTATAGGAAGATGCCTGATCCACAATATCAGCGGAAGAAACGTTATCATCCGAAGAATTGAGTAAATTTCCCAAGTTATTTGCTTTAATAATTTCTTTTTTCCAATTCAAAAGCTCCTCAGTAAAAAATTTTTTGTGTTTTGCACACATGTATTTTTCCTTAGAACTTGGGACGTATTTTTTTTTAGTAGTGGTTTTTTTTACCATTTTATGAATTTGGGGAGTATATGTTTGATTTTTGTCGTGTCAATAGCTTATAAATTGTAATAATTTCATATTAAAATGATATCTAAAAAAAATATTAATAACACAATATATTTATTTTTTTTTTCGCATTTATTATTGTGGACTATAATACCATCATTTTCGAATACAAATTTACCCTTAGATACAATTGAAGCTTTAGCTTGGGCAAGTAGTTTGGAATGGGGTTATAATAAACATCCTCCATTTAGTGCATTTGCAGTTGAATTTTTTTATAACATTTTTGGCAATAGAGACTGGGCCTATTACCTCCTTAGTCAAATTTTTGTAATAGCTTCCTTTTATTTTGTCTGGAAATTTTCTTTATTGATATTAGAGGATAAGTTTTTCTCATTTTTAGCTGTTTTGACATTATCGAGTATTTTCTTTTATAATTTTACAACACCAGAATTCAATGTAAACGTAAGTCAATTACCTTTTTGGGCTTTAACAGTATATTTTTTTTGGAAAGGACTGAGTTTTAATAAAAGAATTGATTGGATTTTATTTGGATTTTTTTCTGCTTTTGGCTTTTTATCAAAATATTTATTTATTTATATTCTTTTATCTCTTTTTATATTTTTTCTGTTTAATTTTAAAAAATACAAAAAATCTATGAAAAATTATTTTTTATCAATTTTAATATCCTTAATTATATTAATTCCACATTTCAATTGGTTAATCGATAATAACTTTGTAACAATTTTTTATGGGTTGAATAGATCAGGGATTTCAGATCTTAACCTAATAAATCATTTTAAAAATCCTATTATTTTTTTATTTAAACAGTTCATTATTTTAATACCGTTTTTTCTAATGATATTCGTGATAGTAAAAAAACTTAAATTTAAAATTAATACTAAAGATAAAAAAAATTTATTTTTAATTTCGATAAATTTGATCCCAATATTGCTTTTGACTTTAACATCAATTATTACTGGCGCCAAAATAAGAACGATGTGGATGACACCTTTTTATTTATTTATAGGAACTTTATTTTTAATGATCTTTAAAAAAGAAATTGATCAAATAAAGATAAAACGATTTTATTATATTTTTTTATTATTCTTTATTTTGTCACCAGCTATTTATTTAGGAGTATCGTTAGTAGACAAAACCAAAAGAACAGATTTTCCTGGTAAAGAAATTTCTAGGCTGGTTCAAAATAAATGGGATAATAATTTTACTAACGAAATTAAAATTGTAATTGGGGATGAGTGGTCAGCCGGAAATTTATCTTATCATTTATACTCAAGACCAACTTGGATAAATGATCTCAAAAACGATACGTCAAATATTACTGAAGATCAGGGTGTGATTTATACTGGAAACCCAAAAATTCTAAAAGAAATATGTCCTGGAGTTTTTGGTACTATCAAACCATATGGATATTGCATGATAGGAAAAAGATGAGAAAAATACTAATTTTAATTCCAGTTTACAACGATTGGAAGTCTTTAAACAAATTAATTGAAGAAATTAATGAAAATATAAAAAATTTTAATGACATTAATTTTGAGTGTTTGATCGTTAACGATGCTTCAACAACTACTCCCTTAGAATTGTATAAACCAAGCAATTTTGTGTCAATGGAGCTTTTGAACATGAAAGAGAACAAAGGGCATGCTAGGTGTAATGCATTTGGCATAAGGTATATTTTTCAAAATAAAAAATTTGATAATTTAATTTTGATGGATGGTGATGGAGAAGATAGACCAGGAGAAATTAAAGATTTAGTTGAAAAAATTAAAGAAAATCAAAATTTATCAGTTGTAGCAAAAAGAATTAAAAGATCTGAGGGATTTTTCTTTCAATCTCTTTATCAAATACACAAACTCATTACCTTAATATTTACTGGAAAAAATATTAACTTTGGGAACTATAGTATACTTACAAGAGACGATGTAGAAAAAATTCATTCAAAAGCGAGTTTATGGAGTAGCTTTTCAGGTACTGTTAAAAAAAACTTAAAACCTTTAAACGAGATCAACTCGATCAGAGGATTAAGATATTTTGGTCCATCTCAAATGTCTCTATTCAAATTAATAATACATTCACTCTCTATTATAGCTGTTTTCAAATTTAATGTATTTTTAAGATCAACTATAATGATTTTCGCATTATCATATTTAAATTCATATTTAGGAGATTTTACGATATTTTCTCAAATTTTAATTGTGATTTTTAATCTTTTAATTTTTATTATTTCTATGAGAGAACAGGAAAAAGATTTAATAAACAGTCATAATAATCTTGATAATATAAAAAAGATAACTCACTAAAAAGTTGTAAAAAGAGACTCAAATAGAATCAAATAGGAATCAAAACGTGAACATTTGCATGGGATTTCTATGTATTGTGGACAAGATCAAAGATGCGTAATGTAAAATTAATAAGATAAAAAAAATGAAAAAATTAAAATGTCATTGCGGTGCAATAGAAGCAGAAATAAATATACAAGGAAATATAGAAAAACTTTTAAGATGTAATTGTTCACTTTGTAAAAGGAAAGGTGCAATCATGTCTATGGTTAAAAATGAGAATTACAAAATTATAAAAGGAGAAAATAAATTAATTCTTTATCAATTTCACACGAAAGTCGCTAAGCATTATTTTTGCTCAATATGCGGAATTTACACACATCACAATCCAAGATCTAATCCAGCCATGACAGGATTTAATTTAGGGTGTGTAGATGAAATAGATACTTTCACTTTAAAAAATATTCTTATAAATGACGGTCAAAATCATCCATTAGACAAAAAATAAGCAATGGATTACAACCTTTTTAAATATCAAAAAGTAAAAAGAAAGTATCTAAAATATCTAAGATCTCAAGAAGTTATGTCTGAGCCTTTTAGAAATAAAATGGGTCAATTAAATAATTTTTATTTACCCATTTGTAAAATGATTCAAGAGTTGTATTTAAAGAAAAAAAAAACAAAAATAATTGGTTTAACTGGAGGACAAGGAACAGGGAAGTCAACAATTGCAAATATTTTGAAAATTATTCTTAAAGAGGTCTACAGACTGGAGACAGTAATATTCTCAATTGATGATTTTTATAAAACTTTAAACGAAAGAAAAATATTATCAAAAAAAATAAGCTCTTTATTCCTAACAAGAGGTGTACCAGGAACCCATGATACTCAAATGTTATATAATTGTATTAAAAATTTAAAAAGTAAAAATTTTAAAACACTTATTATTCCTAAATTTGATAAATCTATCGATGACAGATCCCCCAAAAATAAATGGTTAAAAATAAAAAAAAAACCTGATATTGTTATTTTTGAAGGTTGGTGCGTAGGTGTGGGATTTCAAAAAAAAAAGGATTTAATTATTCCAATTAATGAACTAGAAAAACAAAAAGATAAAAAAAAAATTTGGAGGCGTCAGGTTAATTTAGAACTTAAAAAAAATTATAAAAAAATTTTTAACTTAATTGATAAATTAATTTTTTTAAAAGTACCAAGTTTTAAATTCGTTTTTAGATGGAGGTTATTACAAGAAAAAAAATTAAGAATTACTAACAAAGGAAATAAGACTATGACTGATAAAGAGGTAAAAAATTTTATTATGTATTATGAGAGACTTACCAAGCATATGTTGAAAACTTTACCTAAAAAAGCCAGCACCGTAATCAGTATTGATGAAAAGCATAGACTAAAATCAATTAAATTTAATTAAATGAAAAAATATATCTTATTTATTTTATTATTATTTTCATCAAATTATCTACAAGCTCAAGATAATTTAAAGTTTTATATAAAAAAAGCTCTGACTAATAATCTTACACTAAATGCTGAAAGAAAAAATTTTGAGTCTGCGAAGCAAAAAAAAAATATCTCAAGAAGTGAGTTTTTGCCAAGCATTACTCTTTCAGGAGATCAAACAAGTACTACATCTACAAATCGAACTAATCAAAGTGGCAGTAGTCTATCTGATTCTAATTCAGACCTAGAAAGTAAAAAAATCTCAGTTGAACAAAAAATTTTCTCTGGTTTCAAAGGATTAAATACATTTAAAAAAACTGAGCTCGAAACACAAAAAGCAAATTTATCCCTTCGAAAAGTTGAACAACAAACTATTTTAGATACTACATCAGCATATTTTGATTTAATTTTTAAATTCAAGAATGAACAATTTAATTTATCAAATGTTAATTTGTTTGAGAGACAAGTAGACTCTGATAACGCTAGACTTCAAAAAGGAGAAATTACCTTGACTGACCTAGCTCAATCCGAGTCCTCTTTAGCTGGAGCAAGAGCTAATCTAATTAAAGCTAAAACTGAATTACTAACATCAAAAACAAATTTTGAAAGAGTAACTAGAGAAAATTCACCTAATGCAAAAAGTTTAAATGAAAAAGCTTTTTTGATGCTTCCAAATTCTTTAGAAGAATCTCTTCAAGCAGCTAATCTAAATAATATAGACTTACTGATTTCCAAATTAGACTATGAAATAGCTGTGAGAGAATTAAATATCGAAAAAGCGAGGTTATCTCCATCAGCTTCGCTTAATTACTCAAAATCAGAAAACAGTGATTTTAGTTCAACTGTAGATAAAACTGACCAAGAAACTGTTAAGGCAACTATTACGTGGCCTATTATCAAAGGTGGCGAAAATATTTCCTCAATAAAGAAATCCACTTATGATAAAGAGAGATATCAATTAATCTTAAAAGATACAAAAATTAAAATTGATACTGAAATCTCTAATGCGTGGTCAAAATATCAGTCCTCTAAAAGCGTTTTAGAAGCTACAAGGGCTCAGCTTAAAGCAGCTGAAATAGCAAATGAGGGTATTACTTTAGAGTACGACTCGGGAAGCACTAGAACTACTCTAGAACTTATTCAATCTAGAAGCCTACTTTTAGACGCTAGAATCGCCTTTGCTAAATCTGAGAGAGATTTTATGGTATCTCAATTTGAACTAGCCAAACAGCTTGGCTCTCTATCTATTAATTCAATAAAATAGCTAATTTTAAGCAATTTTTAATTTCTTGATAAAAAGAACAAAATGTGTACATTTGTATTAACGATTCGAACAATAAAAAAAGGATAAATAATGACTAAAAATAACTTAAAAATCGTGAAAACAGACGATAAAAAACAAAAAGAATTGAAAGAAAAAAGCAAGTCCCTAGAAGCTGCTATAAGTCAAATAGATCAGAACTTTGGTAAAGGTTCTGTAATGAGACTTGGTCAACAGCAAGCTTTGGACGTAGAGGCGATATCAACAGGCTCGTTAAGCTTAGATCTAGCACTAGGAATAGGTGGTCTACCAAAAGGAAGAATTATTGAAATTTACGGTCCAGAGTCTTCAGGTAAAACAACTTTAGCTTTACAAGTAGTTGCTGAAGCTCAAAAAGCAGGTGGTATATGCGCTTTTGTTGATGCTGAGCACGCTATGGATCCTGTTTACGCAAAAAAACTTGGCGTTAAGACAGAAGAACTTTTAATTTCTCAACCGGACACTGGTGAACAAGCTTTAGAGATAACTGATACATTAATAAAATCAGGGTCTATATCAGTTTTAGTTGTAGATTCAGTTGCAGCATTAACACCAAAAGCAGAATTAGAAGGTGAAATGGGAGATCATCACGTTGGTTTACAATCAAGACTTATGAGTCAAGCTTTAAGAAAAATTACTGGCTCTGTATCGAAATCAAACACAATGGTTATCTTCATTAATCAGATAAGGATGAAAATTGGAGTAATGTTTGGAAACCCAGAAACAACATCAGGTGGGAATGCACTTAAATTTTATTCCTCTGTTAGAATGGATATTAGAAGAATAGGTGCAATTAAAGAAAAAGATCAAATTATTGGTAACTCAACAAGAGTTAAAGTAATTAAAAACAAAGTAGCGCCGCCATTTAAAGTTGTTGAATTTGATTTAATGTACGGAAAAGGTATCAGCAAATTAGGAGAATTGATTGACCTTGGTACTAAAGCCGGAGTAGTAGAAAAATCTGGAGCATGGTACGCGTATAAAGGTGAAAAAATTGGACAAGGTAGGGAAAATGCCAAAGTTTATCTCCAAAAAAATCCTAATATAGCAGCAGAAATTGAGAAAATCATAAGAGATCAGGCATCTGCGATTACTAAAGAGTTGGAGGGAAATCCTTCTCCAAACGAAAAAATTAGCGATAAAAAAGAGGAAGAATAATTCTTCAGTCATCATTTTAAACGGGAAGCATAAGCTTCCCGTTTCCCAAAACAACTTCAAATTGATCTAATCAATATTTAGTAGTTCGCGTGAAACGCGACTAAATTAATCGTAGACAACTTAGTTCAGATTGGTTCTAATTAACGAAAGAACAAAAGGGGGAAAAATGAGTACACAACAAGCAACAAGCTCGAAAGTGTCTTCATCTTTGGATACCTCTCATTTGAAGGTTAAATTTCCATTTAAATCTAAATATGGAAACTACATAAACGGAAAATTTGTAGAACCTAAATCTGGAAAGTATTTTGATAATACTACTCCTATCACTAATGAAGTTATCTGTAAGGTGCCACGATCGAACGAGAAAGACGTTGATTTTGCTTTAGACGCAGCTCACGCAGCGTTCCCTGCATGGGGAAAAACATCAATCACAGAGAGATCAAATATTCTCTTAAAGATTGCAGATGTTATAGAGAAAAATCTTAACGTATTAGCGACAGCAGAGTGTCTAGATAATGGAAAGCCAATTAGAGAGTGTATGGCTGCAGATTTACCTTTGGTAATTGACCATTGGAGATATTTTGCAGGAGTAATAAGAGCTGAGGAAGGTTCAGTTGCTGAAATCAGTAACAGTGAATATTCTTACCACATACCTGAGCCATTAGGTGTAGTTGGTCAGATTATACCTTGGAACTTTCCATTATTAATGGCTACATGGAAACTAGCACCAGCATTGGCAGCAGGAAACTGTGTAGTATTAAAACCAGCTGAACAAACGCCAGCATCAATAATGCTTTTAATGGAACTAATTGGAGATCTGTTACCAGCAGGTGTTGTTAACGTTGTAAGTGGATATGGTCTTGAAGCAGGTAAGCCATTGGCGTCTTCTAAAAGAATTAAGAAGATAGCTTTTACAGGTGAAACTACTACTGGACGTTTGATCATGCAGTATGCATCTCAAAACTTAATACCAATTACTTTGGAATTAGGTGGTAAATCGCCAAATATTTTCTTTGAAGATGTTATGGCTAAGGATGACGATTTCTTTGACAAATGTTTGGAAGGTTTTGCTATGTTTACGCTTAACCAAGGAGAGGTTTGTACTTGTCCAAGTAGAGCTTTAATCCAAAAATCAATCTATGATAAATTTATGGAGAAAGCGATTGCTAGAACTAAAGCTGTAAAACAAGACAATCCTTTAAAAATGGAAACTATGATTGGAGCTCAAGCTTCTTTAGAGCAAATGGAAAAAATTAAGTCTTACTTAGACTTAGGTAAAAAAGAAGGTGCGAAAGTTCTATGTGGTGGAAGTGCTGCAAAAATTAATAGTGGACTAGAAAAAGGAAACTATATCCAACCGACTATTTTCGAAGGAAAAAACAATATGCGAATATTCCAAGAGGAGATCTTTGGACCAGTTGTATCAGTTACAACATTTAAAGATGAGAAGGAAGCATTAGAAATAGCTAATGATACTCTTTACGGATTAGGAGCAGGTGTTTGGACAAGAGATGGAAACATTGCATACAGAATGGGAAGAGGGATAGAAGCAGGTAGAGTTTGGACAAACTGTTACCATGCATACCCAGCTCACGCTGCATTTGGTGGATACAAACAATCTGGTATAGGAAGAGAAACTCACAAAATGATGTTAAATCACTATAGACAAGTTAAGAACTTACACGTGTCTTACAGTGAGAAAAAATTAGGCTTCTTTTAACCAATAATATATAATGGCCCATGATTCTAAATCATGGGCCGAAATATTGAAATGAAAGTATCATTCACATTATCAGCAAAAAAATTATTAAGTGAAATCAAAGAAGTTCACGGTGACGATCTTTTGTTTCACCAATCAGGCGGATGTTGCGATGGTAGTGCACCCATGTGTTTTCCAGCAAAAGAATACCAAGTTGGAAACAGTGATGTAAAATTAGGAGAAGTAGACGGAACACCTTTTTACATGAATGAGGACCAATATGAAAAGTGGAAACACACGGACCTGACTATTGATGCAGTTAAAGGAATTGGAGGTATGTTTTCGCTAGATAATGGAACAGGGCAAAGATTTTTAACAAAATCCGAAATTTGTGTTGTAGTAGACAACGATAAAAAAGCTACAAACTAATCTCTTTATAGACAAGTTCTGAAATATCTGTATTTAATTAAATATGGGCCAAATTTTACTTACCGATGTTAGGAAAAAATTCTTAGATTACTTTAAAAAAAACAATCATAAGATTGTTGACTCTAGCAATTTAGTTCCAAACAATGATCCTACTCTGATGTTTACCAACTCAGGCATGGTTCAATTTAAAAATGTTTTCACAGGTTTGGAAAAAAGAGATTATAAAACAGCTACAACATCTCAAAAATGTGTAAGAGCTGGTGGAAAACATAATGATTTAGAAAACGTAGGATACACACCAAGACACCATACCTTTTTTGAAATGCTTGGAAATTTTTCCTTTGGAGATTACTTTAAAGAGCGGGCAATTGTTCATGCTTGGAACTTATTAACAAAAGATTTTCAATTGCCTAAAGAAAAACTTTCTGTAACAGTTTACCATGAAGATGAAGAGTCATTTAAACTTTGGAAAAAAATAGCAGGTTTAAGTGATGACAAAATAATAAAAATAGCAACTTCAGATAACTTTTGGTCAATGGGAGACACTGGTCCATGTGGTCCTTGTTCAGAAATTTTTTACGATCACGGCGAAAAATTAAAAGGAGGACCTCCAGGAAGCCCAGATGAAGATGGAGATAGATTTATTGAGATATGGAATTTAGTATTTATGCAGTACGAGCAAATCTCAAAAGCTAAAAGAATAAATTTACCAAAACCATCTGTAGATACTGGAATGGGTCTTGAACGAATGACAGCTGTCCTTCAAGGGACCCATGATAATTATAAGATAGATCACTTTAAAAAAATTATGAGTGCATCTTCCGATTTACTTAAGTCACCTATAAATGTGTCAACTATTGCGAGTCACAGAGTTATTGCAGATCATTTGAGGGCTAGCAGTTTTTTAATCGCTGAGGGAATATTACCCTCTAACGAAGGAAGAGGATATGTTTTAAGAAGAATTATGAGACGTGGGATGAGACATGCTCATTCTTTAGGAAGCAAAGATCCTGTTTTTTATAAATTATTTGACATTTTATTAAATGAAATGAAAAGTAGTTATCCAGAATTAATTACTAGTAAAGAACTAATAATTGAGACTTTAAAAAATGAGGAAGAAAAATTTTCTTCTCTTTTAGAAAGAGGAATGAAAATACTTGATGAAAATTTAACTAAAGTCTCAAATAAAACCTTTCCAGGATCAACAGCATTCAAATTATATGATACTTATGGTTTCCCGTTAGATTTGACCGCCGACATTTTAAAAGGGAAGGGAATTAAAGTAGATAATGCTGATTTTGAAAAGGAGATGGAAAAAAGTAAAGCTCTTGCGCGAGCTAATTGGAAAGGGTCAGGAGATAAGTCTGTTGAGGAAAAATGGTTCAAAATAAGAGAAGAAATAAATCCAACTGAATTTTTAGGTTATGAATTTGATAAAGCAGAAGGTGTTATTATTAAAATTTCAAAAGACGGTAAATTTGTAGACTCAGCTAGCACTGGAGATGAAGTAGAAGTTATAACAAATCAAACCCCATTTTACGGGGAGTCAGGTGGTCAGGTTGGCGACCAAGGGTATATTTTTAATTCAGATTGTAAAATAAAAATTAATGATACTCAAAAAAAAATGGGAGATTTATATGTCCATTATGGAAAAATTGAAAAAGGCTCAATTTCAATTAGGCAAAACGTTAATTTAGAAATAGATGTTTTTAAAAGAAATAACTCTAAAGCTTATCATTCAGCAACACATTTATTACATGAGTCACTAAGGAGAACTTTAGGAAAACATGTCACTCAAAAAGGTTCGTTAGTTTCACCATATAGGCTAAGATTTGATTTTAGCCATAATAAGCCTATTGAAAAAGAGGAAATGAAAAAAATAAATAATATTGTAAACGAAATTATAGCTGGTTCTACTGATGTGCAAACAAGAATAATGACACCAAAAGAAGCAATAAGCATGGGCGCATTAGCATTATTTGGTGAAAAATATGGCGAAGAAGTTAGAGTGGTTTTTATTGGAAAGGAAAATAATGGTTTTTTCTCAACTGAATTATGTGGAGGTACTCACGTTAAAAATACTAAAGAGGTTGGTAAATTTAAAGTTATAAGTCAGTCTTCAATTGCCTCAGGAGTTAGAAGAGTCGAGGCGTTAAGAGATAAACAATTAGAAGATTATGAAAAAACGCAAAAACAAGATAAATCATTAAAAGAGTCAAATTTAAAAGACGAAATAATATTAATTAAAAAGGAATTACAAAAACTTAATATAAAACCAGAATATAAAGATAATTTAAATTTAACTGAAAATTTAAAAAATTTAAATAAACAGCTTAACAAAGTAAAAATTGAAAGTATTAAGAAAGATAAAAGTAAAAATATTATAAAGGATAAAAAAATTGGAGATATATTAATTCGAGAACAAATTTTAAAAGATTTTCCCCCTAAAGAATTAAGAGGAATTATTGATCAAGGCAAAAAAGAGATTAAATCAGGTGTTATAATCAGCGTTTCTATTTTTGAGGGTAAAGTAGGAATTGCTATAGGAATTTCTCAAGATCTCACGACTAAATTTGATGCAGTCGCACTTGTAAAAACTGCATCAGAAATTTTAGGAGGAAAAGGCGGAGGAGGAAGAAAAGATTTTGCTCAAGCCGGTGGTGTTGATCAAAGTAAAATTGAAAAAGCTTTCGAATTAGTTAGGAAAAAACTTAATTAAGTTTTTTCTTTAAATTTCCATCAATAGCCTCTAAAAATTGATTGGTGGTTAAATATTTTGATGTTTTATCAATCAAGATAGCGAGGTCTTTTGTCATTAAACCGCTTTCGACAGTTTCTATACAAACTTTTTCAATAGATGAAGCAAACTTAATAAGTTCATTATTATTATCTAATTTACCTCTATGAGCTAGACCTCTAGTCCAAGCAAAAATTGAGGCTATTGGATTTGTAGAAGTTTCTTTTCCTTGTTGATGCATCCTGTAGTGTCTGGTTACTGTACCGTGAGCAGCTTCTGACTCAACAGTTTTTCCATCTGGGGTCATTAATACGCTTGTCATTAATCCCAAAGAACCAAAACCTTGAGCTACAGTATCTGATTGAACATCGCCGTCATAGTTTTTACAAGCCCATACATATCCACCATTCCATTTCATAGCACAGGCTACCATGTCATCAATTAACCTATGTTCATAAGAAATATTTGCTGACTCAAACTTATTTTTAAATTCTTTTTCGAAAACTTCTTGAAACAAGTCTTTAAATCGACCATCATAAGCTTTAAGAATTGTATTTTTTGTCGATAAGTAAACTGGCCATTTTCTGCCAAGACCATAATTCATACATGCTCTTGCAAAGTTTTTTATAGAGTCATCTAAATTATACATTGCTAAAGCTGTTCCTGGTCCAGTAAAATTAAAAACTTCAAATTCTTTTTTATTTTTTCCATCTTTTGATGTCCATTTCACTTCCATTTTACCTTCTCCAGGTATTAAAAAATCAGTTGCACGGTATTGATCACCAAATGCGTGTCTACCTATTACGATTGGCTGTGTCCATCCAGGGACTAGCTTCGGAACATTTTTACAAATGATCGGCTCCCTAAAAACTGTTCCACCTAAAATGTTTCGAATAGTACCATTAGGAGATCTCCACATTTTTTTAAGATTAAACTCTTTAACTCTCGCTTCATCAGGAGTGATAGTCGCACATTTAACACCAACACCGTATTGCTTAATAGCGTTTGCTGCGTCTATAGTGACTTTGTCGTCAGTTTTGTCTCTACTTTCCATTCCAAGATCGTAATATTTTAAGTCTATTTCTATGTAAGGTTTGATCAATTTGTCTTTGATAAAAGACCAGATTATTCTAGTCATTTCATCACCATCTAACTCAACTATAGGATTATTAACTTTAATTTTTGCCATAAAATATAGATTGATTAACTGTGATTTTTATACATATTAAGAAAAAAATTATCAAACTATAAATTATGTTTAATACAATATTTCCAAAAATACATAAAGAAGGGTATAAATTTTTAGCTATATCAATATTAGCCACTTTTGTATTTTTGTTCTTCTCTAAATTCCTCGGAGTTCTTTTTATTATAATCACAATGTGGGTTTATTATTTCTTCAGGGACCCAGAGCGATATTCGATAAATGACGATAATTATCTTGTAAGTCCAGCAGACGGTTTAATAACAGATATTTCTGAAAAATCAGGACCTGAAGAACTGAGACTAGAGAATACTTCTTATACAAAAATAAGTGTATTTATGAATGTATTCAATTGTCATGTAAATAGAATGCCTTCTTCAGGAAAGGTTGAAGAAATTTTTTATAAACCAGGAAAATTTTTAAATGCATCCTTAGATAAGGCTAGTGAAGAAAATGAAAGAAATTATTTTAAAATTAAATTAAGCAATGGCGAAGAAATCATTATAGTTCAAATAGCAGGGCTTATTGCTAGACGAATTGTTTGTGAAGTTGAGCAAGGTCAGGAATTAAAGCAGGGTGATCGAATAGGGATGATTAGGTTTGGAAGCAGAGTTGATTTGTATTTTAAAAATAAAAAAGTTTTAGCCAAACTTGGTCAAAACGTTGTAGCAGGAGAAAGCTTACTAGCTTCTGAATAATGGAAGAGAAAAAAAAATTTAAACTAGTTTCTTCAAAAAAGACCAGATACCTTTTACCTAATATTTTAACCTTGGCTGGTGTTTGTTTAGGTATAAGCTCAATTAAGTTTTCAATAGACGGTAATTTTAGCCTAGCCGTAACTTTGATTTTATTTGCAGCAATCCTAGATGCATTAGACGGAAGAATTGCTAGGCTAATAAAAGGTACTTCTGAATTTGGAAAAGAACTTGACTCTCTCACCGACTTTGTAAGTTTCGGCATTGCACCTGTTTTTATCTTGTATTTTTGGGAACTAAATAATTATGGAAAATTAGGTTGGGCTATCGCTCTTATCTATTCTGTCTGCTGTGTTATTAGATTAGCAAGATTTAATTTAACAAAGATTGAAGAAACAGAAGGATGGAAAAATAATTTTTTTGAGGGGGTCCCTTCACCAGCCGGGGGTTTATTAATTTTAATGCCTTTAATTTATGAGTTAACCGATTTAAATATAGGATTAAATATTAAAAATTTTACTCCCTTTCTAACGATACTGATCGCAATTTTATTGGTAAGTAAAATTCCCACCCTAGCATTAAAAAAAATATCTATATCTCCTAAAGCGACTGTTTTTTTATTACTAGGTATTGGTATAGTTTTTATATCTTTATTATTTTATACTCATGAAACTCTTTTAATATTTGGAATTATTTATTTCTTATCAATTCCTATTAGCATTTTAATTTTTAGTAACCGAAATAAAAAGAATCTAGAAAAAATATCTGATGAAAGTCATGAAGATATTTTATAATGAAAAAATCAAAAAGAGTAAAAAAAAGCAACTATTGGAAAGTAAAACACAATAGAGATCAGTTTTTTAAAGAGTCAAAAAAGCTTGGTTATAGATCAAGAGCATCATTTAAATTAATTGAATTAAATCAAAAGTTTAAATTTTTAAAAAAAAGCACTAATTTATTAGATATAGGTTCTTATCCAGGTGGATGGTCTCAAGTTGTAAGCAAAATAGTTACTTCTGGCAAAATTATGTCTATTGATTTAAAAAAAATGGATCCAATCGATAAAGTAAAATTTATAAAAGCTGATTTCTTAGAGGTTAAAACTAAATACGAGATATCAGATTATTTTAAAAAAAATTTAGACGTAATTCTATCTGATATGGCTGCTGATACTACTGGTAGCAAATCATTGGACTCAATAAGAACTAATCAGCTATGCGCTGATGTAATAAATTTTTCTAGAAATACACTTAAACCTAAGGGTGTATTGGTCGCTAAACTTTTTATGGGAGAAGACTTTGAAGAAGTAAAAAATTTGGCTAAATCTTTATTTGAAAAAGTGAATTTTTTTAAACCCAAGTCTAGTAAAAAAGAATCTAAAGAAACTTATTTACATTGTGAATTTTTAAAGACTTTATAAATTTTAATAATTGTATATAAGTTTATATGGATACAATTAAAGAAGCTTTAACCTTTGATGACGTTTTGCTATTACCTAGGTATTCAAGTATTTTACCTTCAAAAACAAATATTTCACTTAAATTAACAAAAAAAATTACTCTCAGGGTTCCGTTTTTTACATCTGCAATGGACACCGTAACCGAGTCAAAAATGGCAATAGCTATTGCTAAAGAGGGAGGGGTAGGAATTATTCATAGAAATTTAGATATAAAAAAACAATCTAATGAAGTCAAAAAAGTATCAGACAAAAACTTACTTGTTGGCGCTGCTATTGGAACAAATTTTGAGGACTTAGACAGAACGAGATCTCTATCAGATAATGGAGTAGATATAATCGTGATTGATACCGCTCACGGCCATAGTGAAAAAGTTTTAAAAATACTTTCAAAAATAAAAAAAATTGTAAAAAATATTCCAGTTTGTGTTGGAAATATAGCAACAGGAGATGCTGCAAAAAAATTGTATAACTCTGGTGCAGATATTTTAAAAGTAGGTATAGGGCCAGGTTCAATTTGCACTACGAGAATGGTAGCTGGAATAGGTGTTCCACAAATATCTGCAATTTTAAATGTAAAAAAGGCTTTAAATAAAAAAAAAATAAAAATTATTTCTGATGGAGGAATAAAATTTTCTGGGGACATTGCCAAGGCTTTGGCTGCTGGGGCCGATGCAATCATGATGGGATCGATTTTTGCAGGCACAGATGAAAGTCCAGGAAAAAAATTTAAAAGAAATGGAAAAATTTATAAACTGTATCGTGGAATGGGCTCAATAGGAGCTATGTCTGCTGGGTCAGCTAATAGATATTTTCAAAAAAAATTTAAAGATAAATCAAAGTTCGTACCAGAGGGAGTAGAAGGCAGGGTGGAATATAAAGGAAAAGTATCAAAAATAATATATCAATTGCAAGGTGGATTGAGATCATCAATGGGATATATTGGAGCAAAAAATTTAGAGGAAATTAATAAAAAAGCAAAATTTATTAAAATTACCAAAGCTGGTTTTTATGAAAGTATGGTTCATAGTGTAGAAATGACACAAAAAACAATTAATTTTAAATTATGATCAAAATCTTTTTTAAAATTTTTATCTTAGTATTTTTTTTACCAAGCATTGTATTAGCCAAGCCAGAATATTTTCAAGAGGCGATTAACTTATTTAATAATAAAAAATTTAAAGATGCTAAATTTAAATTTGAACAAGAAATAGTTATTAATCCAAAAAGTGAACTATCATATCTATATTTATCAAAGATTTATAATGAACTTGATAAAAAAAAATTAGAGGAAGAAAACTTAAAAACAGTAATATTGCTTAATCCAAAAAACGAAGAAGCTATTTATAATTTAGCAAAATTAAAATTGAAAGAGTCTGATTATAAAAAAAGTATAGAGCTAAATAACAAATTAAAATTAATTTGTAATAATTTGTGCGCCCAAAGCGATAAATTAAAAATTGAAATTGAAAATTTATCAAAAAAATAAATGCAATTTCATAATGATAAAAATAAAGTTTTAATCATTGATTTTGGATCTCAGGTAACAAAATTGATAGCGAGAAGAGTAAGAGAATTAGGAGTTTATTCAGAAATTATCACAGCTGCAGAGGTCAAAAAATTAAAAAATTTTAGCTACATAAAAGGATTTATTTTATCAGGCGGCCCATCAACTGTTACAGAAAAAAAGTTTCAGAGTGTGCCTAAAGAAATATTTTACAAAGATGTGCCAATTTTAGGAATTTGCTATGGATTACAACTTATAGCAAAAATTTTTGGAGGCAAAATTAAACCATCAAAAAAAAGAAGAGAATTCGGAAGAGCCTATTTGTTTAAAAAAAAATCCTCACCTTTGATTAAAAATTTTTTGAATAAAAAAAATTCTGTCTGGATGAGCCACGAAGATGCAGTAATTAGATTACCAAAAAATTTTAAAACAATCGCTTCTACAAAAAATTCAAAATTGACTATAATTGAAAATTCTAAAAGAAAAATTTATGGAGTACAATTTCATCCTGAAGTAACACATACAAAAAATGGCAATCAATTATTTAAAAATTTTTTATTTTCAATTTGTAAAATAAAAAAAAATTGGAGTGCAACATCTCAGAAAAAAAGATTAATAGATGAAATTAAAAAAACGGTAAAAAAAAATAAAGTTATTTGTGCTTTATCTGGAGGTGTGGATAGTAGCGTAGTAGCACTATTAATTAATAAAGCTATTAAAAAGAGACTTGTGTGCATTATGGTTGATACAGGTTTAATGAGAAAAGATGAATTTAAATATACTTATGATATATTCAAGAAGAAATATAGATTAAATATAAATTTAGTAGATGCATCAAAAATTTTTCTAGGAAAATTAAAAAATATTTCTAATCCAGAAACAAAAAGAAAAATTATAGGTAAATTATTTATTAAAGTTTTTGAGAAAGAGTCAAAAAAATATAAAGATATAAAATTTTTAGCTCAAGGCACTCTTTATCCAGATATTATAGAAAGCAAATCTTCTACTGGCAGTAAAACTTCAAAAATTAAATCACATCACAACGTAGGCGGTTTACCAAAAAAAATGAAATTAAAATTAATCGAACCTTTGAAAGAATTTTTTAAAGATGAGGTAAGGGTTTTGGGCAAATCATTGGGTTTAATTAAAAATATTAATTTAAAACATCCATTTCCAGGTCCTGGATTAGCTATTCGGATAATAGGTAATATTACACCTGAAAGAATAAAGATGCTTCAACAAGCAGATCAAATTTTTATAAATGAATTAATTGAAAGAAAATTATATAATAAAATATGGCAGGCATATGCTGCGCTATTACCAATAAAAACAGTTGGTGTGATGGGAGACTCACGAACTTATGAAAATATCTGCTTATTAAGGGCTGTTACATCTGAAGATGGTATGACAGCAGATTATTTTAGTTTTCCAAAAAATTTTATAGATAATATATCTAATAAAATTATAAATAATGTAAAAGGTATAAATAGAGTGGTTTACGATATTACGTCTAAGCCTCCAAGCACGATAGAATTAGAATAATGAATAAAAAAATAAAAAAAATTATCCAAAAAAAAAATAAATCAAAGATAATAAGTTTAACTGCTTATTCAAAAAATATTGCTAAAATTTTAGACAAGTACGTTGATATTATTTTAGTAGGAGACTCACTAGCTAATGTATTATACGGTCACAAGAACACTCACGAAATTAGTTTAGAAAATATAATTCAACACTCTTTAAGTGTAAAAAAAGGAATCAATAAATCTTTATTTGTAGTCGATATGCCCAAAGGAACTTACAAAAATATGAAATCTGCCTTGAAAAATGCAAAAATAATAATGAAAAAGACTAGGTGTGATGCAGTAAAACTTGAGAGCAATAGAAGAAATTTTAAAATTATCGAAAAATTGGTAAAAAAAAAAATACCTGTGATGGGTCATATAGGGTACACGCCACAGTTTAAGAAAAAATTTAAAATAGAAGGACAAACGAGATTAGAAATAGATATGTTAATGAAAGAGGCAAAATTATTAGAAAAAGCTGGAGCTTTTTCAATAGTGTGTGAATGTTTATCACCTAAAGCAGCACAAATAATTACAAAAAAAATAAGCATACCCACGATTGGTATTGGCTCATCCTTATACTGTGATGGTCAAATTTTAGTCACGGATGATATGTTGGGGTTAAGCGGTTTTTACCCTAAATTTGTAAAAAAATACGCAAACCTCAACAGAACAATTGAAAAAGCTGTAAAAGAATATAGTAGAGATGTTAAATTGAAAAAATTTCCAACAAAAAACAATTTTTTAAATGGAACAAAATTTTGAAAACAAATTAGATATTAAAAGTAAATTAACGGATTTGTTAAATGAAAATCGTTTAAAAATATTTACTTTAATTGCAATTGCAATACTAATAATTATTTCAATCACATATTTTCATTACAACAATGTGAAAAAAAACGAATTAATTGCAGAAAAATATATTCAAGCAGGATTGTATTTGTCGTCCAATAAAGCTGATAAAGCAAAGAAACTATACATAGATATAATTTTGGAAAAAAACGATTTTTATTCTGTTTTAGCATTAAATACAATAATTGAGAAAAATTTGATTTCAGATAAAGATAGAATTTTAGAATTCTTTCAAAATATTGAAAAACTTTCATTGACTAAAAATAGAAGTGATCTTTTAATGTTTAAAAAATCTTTATACTTACTGAAAAATTCAGATGAGCAAGCTGGTATAAGATTACTAAAAAAATTGGTAGATGATAATTCATCATTAAAACCTATAGCTGAAGAATTGTTAGCTAAGTAAATTAATGAGATTAATTAACCTCTTAACTATTTTAATTTTTTTAATTAGTTGCTCATTTGATAATAAATCTGGAATCTGGAAGAATGAAAGTGAATTATCAAGCAGCAAAGATGACTTATTTAAAGAATTTGAAAAAATATCATCTAATAAAGAGATATATAGCAAAATAGTTCCTTTAACCAGTAACTATAATTTTAAGATACCTAAAATTTTTAATAACTTAGATTGGGAGGATATTTTTTACTCAGAAAATAATAATAATTCTAACTTTGCATATAACGATCTAAATAAAATTCTATTTAAAAGCAAAAAAATTACTAGGTACAAATTAAATAACTATATTTTAGCAAAAAATAATAATTTAATACTGAGTGATCAGCGAGGAAATATTATTTTATATTCTATTAAAGAAAATAAATTAATATCGAAGTTTAATTTTTATAAAAAGAAATATAAAGATATAAAAAAAAAACTTAATTTAATTATCGAAAAAAATATAATTTATGTCGGGGATAACTTAGGTTATGTGTATGCTTTAAATATCAATAATAATAAACTTTTGTGGGCAAAGAACTATAAAGTTCCTTTTAGATCAAATTTAAAAATAAAAAAAAATAAAATTATTATCTCTAATCAAAAAAATGAATTAATCTTCTTGGATAAAAAAAATGGAAATTTATTGAATATTATACCAACTGAAGAAACTATAATTCACAATAGCTTCATTAATAATCTTTCAATTAACGATCAAGATGTACTATTTTTAAATTCATATGGATCTTTATATTCTATTAATATCATTAATATGAAAATTAACTGGTTTTTAAATTTAAAACAATCAACCAATTTAAATACTACAAATATTTTTTTTGGAAATCAGATAGTAAATTATAATGATAAAATAATAGTTTCATCAAATAATAGCACATATCTAATTAATGCTTTCAATGGATCAATCATTGCTACTTATAATTTTTCCACTACTCTAAAGCCAATTATCAATGAAAATCATATTTTATTAATTACAAAAAATAATTTAATACTTACAATAGACTTAAAAACTAACAAAATAATTTACTCATATGATGTTACGAAAAAAGTTTCAGATTTTTTGGACTCAAAGAAAAAAAAATTAAATTTTTATGAAATGCTACTCATAAATAATAAAATTTCATTTTTTACAAGAAATTCTTATAAGATTGAATTTAAGATTAATGGAGAATTAGAAAACATTAAAAAACTTCCCGCAAAAATAAATTCATTGCCAATAGTTGTAAATAAATCAATCTTATATTTAGATAATAACAATAGATTAGCAGTTATAAATTAAGTGCTTGATTTTCCGCTTAACAGTGACAATTGTTCAACCTTAACTCCTTGTATATTATCGTGAGCTGGAATTGGATAATCTCCGGTAAAATAATGATCGCTAAATTGCGGATAGGTGGGATTTCTAGTTTGATTGATAAGTGCTTTATAAAGTCCGTTCAAACTTAAAAATTTTAAAGAAGTTGCTTTAATGTATTCACACATTTCATTTATATTTTTTTTGTAAGCTAATAATTCTTTTTTTGTAGGCATATCAACACCATAAAAATCTGGAAACTTTATTTCTGGGCAAGCAATTCTCACATGAACTTCCTTCGCACCACTTTCGTAAAGCATTTTAACTATCTTATGACAAGTGGTTCCCCTGACAAGAGAGTCATCTATTAATATTATAGATTTATCTTTAACAACTGTCTTAGTAGAACTTAGTTTTAGCTTTACACCTAAACTTCTAATATTTTGCGTTGGTTCAATGAATGTTCTTCCAACGTAATGGTTTCTAATTAATCCTAATTCAAATTTTTTTTTAGACTCTTCAGCATAGCCTAAGGCCGCAGGTACACCTGAATCAGGAACGGGGATCACTAAATCAGCATTTGTATCTGTCTCTTTTGCTAATTGAATACCCAAATTTTTTCTATATTCATAAGCACACTTGTTATTTATTAAACTATCTGGCCTAGCAAAATAAATATACTCAAAAATACAAGGTCTCTGTTTTTGAACTGGAAAAGGCCGAATTGATTTAATTTTTTTATCTTCCACAATTACTATTTCTCCGTTGGACACCTCTCTAACAAAAGTCGCTCCCACTATATCTAAAGCACAAGTTTCCGAGGCAAAGATATAAGAGTCTTTTAATCTTCCTATAATTAGCGGTCTTATTCCAAACGGATCTCTAACACCTACTAGTTTTTTATTTGTAAGTAGAACAAGAGCATATCCTCCTTGTATTTGAAAAAGAGCATCTATTAGTTTGTCAGTAAACTTCTCTCTATTTGATTTTGCAATAAGTTGAACAATTGTTTCTGTATCACTTGTAGTTCTAAAAATAGCTCCATCCTTAACCAGAGCTTCTCTGAGCAACAAAGCATTAGTCAAATTTCCATTATGCGCTATACTAAGTCCGCCCATATGCAGGTCTGCAAAAAAAGGCTGTATATTTCTTAATGAAGTTTCTCCAGTGGTGGAATATCGATTATGACCGATGGCAAAACCTCCAGGTAATTTTTTTAAAGTTTCAGGGTCTGTAAAATGGTCACCAACTAAACCCTGTCTTTTCTCGGAATGATAATTTTTTCCATCAAATGAAACTATTCCACAACCTTCTTGTCCCCTATGTTGAAGAGCGTGCAGTCCAAGAGCAACTAATGCAGATGCATCCTTGTGGTTTGATATTCCAAAAATACCACATTCTTCTCTTAATTTATCTAAATTAAATTTTTTCAATTTTTTCTTTTGTATCAATTATATCTTCGCTAGTTGGAAATTCTTCTATTAACATCTGACTTCCTTTCATTATAAAATCGAATGAAAAAGCCTTATCTGCTGATATACCCCAATTTTGATAAGGATAAAACCAATTTAAAATAGAAAATAAACAAACAGAAACCACGTATCCCTTAAAAAAACCAAATAAAAACCCAAATGCTTTGTCAATCGATCCTACACCAGTCCATGTGACAGCTCTACTTAAAGTTTTTCCAATTAAAATTGTTAAAAAAAGAGTAAAAATAAATATTGTAGCACCTAACCCTATGCTATTTATAAATTCTGATTGAATGTACTCACTTACTACTGGTTGAAATTTAGGGACTAAAATTATTGTAACGATTGTGGATAAAATCCATTTCATGAAAGAAATTAAGCTCAATGAAAAACCTTTTATGAAACATTGTAATACAAAATATAAAAGAATTATTAAAAAAAAAATATCAAATAAATTTATGCTTTTAATTATTTGTTCAAAAAAATTTATAATCATTTCAAATTACTAACTTCTTCACCAAAAGGTTTTAAAAAAAGTATTAATTTTGGCAGTAAAGTTAAAACTGATAACATCGCCAATAACATTGCAACACCGGTAAAAACTCCAAAATATATTGTTGGGATAAAATTAGATAATATTAATATAGAAAAACCAAATACAATTGTAATCGATGTGTTTAATATAGCAATGCCAACAGTGCTGTGACATTTATCCAACGTTTTATGATAATTATTTATTTTTTTAAATTCTTCTTTAAATCTATAAATATAATGAATACTATTATCTACCGCTATTCCAATGGTTATTGCTGCTATGGTAATTGTCATCATATCTAATGGAATTCCAATCAAACCAATTATTCCGAGAATAAAAAAGGCAGCAATGAAATTTGGAACAATACCTATAAAAGATAATGTAATATTTCTAAATAATATAAAAAACATAAAGTAAATACCTAACAAGACTATACCTAATGTTAGTATTTGGGATTTAAATAAGCTCTGCAAGAGATTATTGAATAAAATTAAAACACCTGTTAATTTGTACTCATTTTTTTCTAGTCCTAACTTAGTATTTAATTCCAAATTAATTTTTTTAATTAGATCATTTCTTTTTAAATTATCTAAAGAGTCTCTCACGCGAACACTTATTCTTGCTTGATCTTTTTCTACAGAAATATATGGAGAAACTATCTCATTTTTTATTGATTCAGGTATTTTGCTGTAGAGAACTGCAATTTCTAAACTTTGTAGTTCCTTATTATTTAAATCTTCCGCTACCCTCAAAATAGAGCCAAAAGAAAGAACTTTTCCTATTTCAGGTAAAGAGTCTAAATAATCATGCACTTTGGTGATTTTATCCATCTTATCTCTTGTAAACCAATATTTAGCTTTATCATCCTTAGTGTCATTATCGTTTTCCCATTCATCAAATTCATCGTCTGACCCCTCATCTTTTTGTTTAACTGGAAAATTGATGATTATATTTAAAGGTGTAGTGCCACCTAAATCATCATCAATTTTTTTCATTCCTTTATAAATTTCTGTTTCTTTGTCAAAATAATTAATAAAACTATTTTCGACTTCAAGTTTAAAAATTCCAATTACGCTTACTACAATTATTAACATAGTAGATGCAAAAATAAGTATTTGATTTTTTTTTGTAAAAGAGGCTAAAGCTTTTGTAATAAATGATTTTTCTGTATCCTTAACATTAATTTCATTATCAGATGTAAGAAGACTTATTAAAGATGGTAATAGTAAAAAAGTAACTAGCAAAGATACAATTAAACCCAATGTCATCATCCAACCAAAATCTATTATTGGTTTGATTTCACTAAATATTAAAGAAAGAAAAGCACAAATTGTTGTTAGGACAGTGTAAAGTATTGGTAGCATCATTTTTTTACTAGCTTCAAATACAACTTCGTTGTTGGTTAGCTGTGGAAAATCTTTTTTTAACTGTAAAAATCTTACAGTCACGTGAATATTCATTGCCATATTAAGAATTAACATCAAAGCTATAAAATTCGATGAAATTACAGTAACTTTCCACCCTATTAAACCGAGCAAACCAACCATTATGATGACGGAAGTAACACATCCTAACAAAGGCATTACCACCCACTTTAAACTTCTAAAAATAAACCATAAAGTTAAAATGATAAAAATAAGTACACCAATCCCAAAAACAATAATATCACTTTTAATATAATTCATCATATCATTAGAAATCATTGGTATTCCGCCAAGATGTATTTTTGCGTTAATACCATATCTATTTATTACATCTCTAATTTCAGTTATATTTTGATTATTTCTTATATTATAAAGGTTCTTATAGTCTTCGTATTCTTTGATAAATTTTTTATAATTTATTTTCTCTTCTTTTGATAAACCAGTTTCATTGGATTGATTAAAATATTTATCTTTAACTTTAATGTACTCTGCTAATCTTTCATCTTTTTTTAAATAAACTACGATACCTGACGTTTTACCATCTTTGCTAATAACATAATCTTTATAAATTGGGCTGTTTAAGATTTCCTCAAAACCTCTTTTTCTATCAATTTCTGGATAAGCTAAAGTCTTATAGTTTTTAAGTCTTTCCATTAAACTTTCATTAGTACTTTTTAAAAGCGGGACATCTATAATTGTCATCACACTATCTACCCATGTTAGTTTCTCTATTTTAGATTTTAGCAATTGTAGATCGAGGATAGTTTCTTTTTCTGTAAAACTTGAGATCGGTGAATAAGTTAAAACTAGAAAATCCTTTGAACCAAAAGTTTGATTAATTTCTCTCAGATATTTAAGATCTGGATCACCCTCTAGAAGGAGCGCATCTGAAGATGCATCTAAATTAAAATTTTTGGATTGATATAAAGAAAAAATAACTAAAATTGACAAAAAAAATAGTGTTATTTTTGAAAAATCAGTAACAATTTTTTTATAAATATTGGCAAACATTAAAACAGTTCAGATATATCTTAATTATTTTATAACTAAAGAAAAAATTGAAGTTAATTCTTGCTCAAATCTTTGAATTTAGTGTAAATTCCTTCAAACTCTACTTTAACGGTTCCTGTAGGACCATGTCTCTGTTTCCCCAAAATAATATCTGCTAAGCCGTTAACATCATTCATCTTTGATTGCCACTCTGCATGCTCTATAGAGCCCAATTTTGGTTGTTTACGCTCTAAATAATATGCCTCCCTATAAACAAACATGACAACATCAGCATCTTGCTCAATTGAGCCCGATTCTCTTAAATCAGCCAGTTGTGGTTGTTTATCATCTCTTTGTTCAACAGCTCTAGATAACTGAGACAAAGCTAGAACTGGAACTGATAATTCTTTTGCTAACGCCTTTAAGCCCTGAGTAATTTCAGAAATTTCTTGAACCCTTCCATCATTTTTATTTGAACTAGATCTCATCAATTGAATGTAATCTACTACTACTAGGCTTAACCCAAATAATCTTTTAATTCTTCTTGCTCTATTACTCAATGTAGCGATTGTAATAGCAGGAGTTTCATCGATATATAAAGGCAGGTTATAAATATTTCTTGAAGTTTCAATATAACGGTTTATTTCTTCTTCTGTAACTTTACCACGTCTTATATCATCTGACCTTATTTTCGCCTGCTCTGATAGAATTCTAGTAGAAAGTTGTTCAGATGACATCTCAAGAGAAAAGAAAGCAATAGCAGATTTTTCTTGTCTTTTTAAAATGTGTTGAGCTGCATTATAAGCGATATTTGTAGCTAGAGCTGTTTTACCCATAGAGGGTCTCCCTGCTAAAATAATTAAATCTGATTTGTGTAAACCTCCTAATTTTTCGTCTAAATCTATAAGGCCTGTAGGAACTCCCACAATTCCTTGATCATTTTGCATTGCAGTAGTTGCCATCTCGATAGTTTGATCTAAAGCTTGATTAAATTTTAAAAAGGATTGTGAGAAACTTCCTCTCTCAGCTAAATCAAAAAGAGATTTTTCAGTATCTTCAATTATGTTTTCTGCATTTTGCTCTTGAGAATTTGCATTCAAAGTATCAGAGGATAATTTGTCTGAAATTTGAACAAGTTCTCTTCTAAGATACATTTCATGAATTATTTTTGCATAGTCAACTGCTTGTTTCACAGATGCTGAAAATCTTGTAAGTTTAACCAAGTATTCAGTGCCACCAACCTCATTGAGCATATTATCTTTTTCAAAAAAATTTTTCAAAGTTATCGGATTTGCAATCATTCCTTTATTATTTAAGTTCTCAATTACTTCATAAATCTTTACATGAGCAGGATCATAAAAAATATTTGAATTTACTATTGTTGAAACTTCATCAATTATATCATTATTGACTAATATCGACCCAAGAAGAGATTGTTCAGCTTCTAAGTTTGAAGGTTGTTTATTTTCGGAGCTGTTTTTAATTGATTTTATTTCTTTCACTAAAATACATAGTAGATCAAAGGTATCCAGTTTAAAGAAAAAAGTTACGCACTTTTTTTTGGCAGTTGTGGAAAAGTTATTTGGTTTGTATTTTGTCTATTTTTATAGATATGTGAGCTTTAACCTCTGAGTGAAAATTGATATCAGCTTTAAATAATCCAATTTTATTTAAATCTTCTTTTAATATTAATTGGGAAGGACTTACTTCGGCTTTAGTTTTATCTTTTATTAAATTTGCAATTTCTTTTGGTTTTATCGAACCATACAATTCGCCATTCTCTTTACATTCTTTATTAAATATAAAAGTTTTATTGTTAATTACCTTAGAAATTTCTTTAAATTTATTTTTTATTTCTGTATTTTTTTTATTAAGTTCGTCTTTTTTTTTGTTTACGAAATCTAAATTGATTTTATTATATCTTAGAGCTTTACCTTGTTTTAAAAGAAAATTTCTTCCATAACCATTTTTTACGGTTACTTTATCTCCAATGTTTCCTAAATTTAAAATATTTTCTAACAAAATTATTTCCATATTAAATTAAACCTAAAATTTTTGCCTTTTTAATTTCTCTAGTAAGTTTTTTTTGCTTTCCAAATGAGACCGAAGAGATTTTTGATGAAACAATCTTACCATTATCTGAAATGTATTTTTTTAATAAATTAACATTTTTATAATCAACTATAGGAGCGTTTTTAACAGATAGTGGACACTTTTTTGAGAATTTACCATCATTTTTTTGAAATAAACTTAGTTTATTTAATGAATTTGAACTTCTCTTTTGAAATTTCTTATTTTTTCTTTTCATTTTGATCAATCTTTTTTAAAGAACTCATTTTTTATATCTAACGATTTATATTTCACAGTCAAATGTCTTATTATTGATCTATCGATTTTTATTTTTTTTCTTATTTGGTCCAAAGTATTACCATTGCCCTCAAATTTGTAATGAATGTAAAAACCTTTTTTATAATTTTTAATTTTTTTAGCTAGATTTAATAGACCCCATTCTTCGATTTTTAAAACCTTTCCTGAAGAGTTGTTTATAATTTCGTTATATTTTTCTTTGATTGTTTTTAAATCTTTTTCAGCTAAATCCTGTTTAGCTACAATAGTATTTTCGTAAAAAGCCATAGTTTATACTGTTAATCTTGTTTAATTATTTATTTATAAAAATTGGTTTATACTATAATGAGTAATTATATCAACACTAATAATTGTTTAATAAACTTGTATAAATGAATGCACTATTATTTCCAGGTCAAGGCTCACAAGTTGTGGGTATGGGATCTGAGTTTTATCAAAAATATGAAATAGTAAAAAAAATATTTAAAGAAGCTGATGATACCTTAAATTATCCAATCTCTAAATTAATTTTAGAGGGACCGGCGGATAAACTTCAATTAACAATGAATACTCAACCAGCAATTTTGACTGTTAGTTATTCCATTTTTAAAGTTTTAAAAGACGAGTTCGGTTTAGACTTAAAATCATTTAAATATTTTGCAGGTCATTCATTAGGAGAGTATAGTGCTTTAGTTTGTGCGAATTCATTAACTTTTAAAGACTCTTTGTATTTATTACATGAAAGAGGAAAATCCATGCAAGAGGCAGTTCCAGTTGGTGAAGGAAGCATGATTGCAGTTCTTGGGATGAAAACTTCAGAAATTCAAAGCTTATTAAATCTTAATAAAGAAAAAAATAGTATCTGTGAAATAGCAAATGATAATGCTGACGGACAGGTAATCATTAGTGGAGAAAAAAAAAGTGTAGAGTCTTTCAAAATTTTATTAAAAGAAAAAAAGATTAAGTCGATACAACTTAATGTGAGCGCACCTTTCCACTGCTCATTAATGAAACCAGCGGCAATAGCAATGGAAAAAAAAATTAATTCAACAAAATTTATGAATCCATCACATAAAATCATAAATAATGTAACAGCAAAATCTGAAGATAATTTAGAAATAATTAAAAAACTACTAATAGATCAAATTTTTTCTACGGTAAAATGGCGAGAAAGCATTATTGAGATGTCAGAAAATGGTGTAAAAAATTTTATAGAAATAGGACCAGGAAAAGTCTTAATTGGAATGGTTAAAAGAACAATAAAAGATGTAAATTGCTTTTCAATTAATACAATTGCTGATATTAAAAATTTAATAGATGAATTTAAAAAATAAAAAAATTTTAATTACGGGTGCTACGGGAGGTATTGGTAATAGTTTAGTAAAAAAATTTACTAGTCTAGGATCAATAGTTGCAGCTACGGGCACTAATGAAGATAAATTAAATAATTTAAAAGAAAAATACCCAAATATTTACATTGAAAAATTTAAATTAGACGACCATGGTAAAATAGAAAATTTTATTGAAAGTATAAACAAAAATTTAGATGGTTTAGATATTTTAGTAAATAATGCAGGTATCACATTAGACAATCTATCTATAAGATTAACGGAAGAAAATTGGAAAAGAGTACTTGATATAAACCTAACAGCTAGTTTTTTACTTTGCAAATTTGCTATTAAAAAAATGCTAAAAAAAAAAATTGGCAAGATTGTTAATATAACTTCGATTGTAGGACACACAGGTAATTTAGGTCAAGCAAACTACGCTGCATCAAAGGCAGGTATTATAGCTTTCTCAAAAAGCCTTGCTATTGAGTATGCAAAAAAAAATATTAACATCAATTGTGTTTCGCCAGGATTTATTAAAACAGAAATGACAGACAAAATTAATGAGGAATTTAAACAGTCATTGATTAGCAAGATACCCCAAGGCCAGCTTGGAAGTGGTGAAGATGTTTCGAATTGTGTAGCTTTTTTAGCGTCTGACTTAGCAAACTATATTAACGGTGAAACCATACATGTTAATGGT
>CACKNV010000006.1 GCA_902601705.1 uncultured Pelagibacteraceae bacterium
AAACAAATCGTATTGATAAAGCAAATGAAAGATTAGAAATTCTTAAAAATTGCAATTGTGATGAATATAAAGAGCTCGAGTTGATTATTAAAAATAAGGGCGTGAAAATCTATTAAGATAAGTCTAAAGCAAATTTCTTCAACTTTTCAATCGGTATAAGCTCTAATGTTTTAGCATTAGTTTTTTTTAAGTATACTTGACAAGCAGCTCCCTCCTCAATAGCTCTAGCGTACCAAGAAGCACACACACACCAAGAGTCACCATCTTTTAAACCTGGAAATCCAAATTCAGGATGAGGTGTAATTAAGTCATTACCAACTTTTTTAGACCATTGTAGAAATTCATCTGTTACTTTCGCACAAACAGTATGTATTCCACGATCATTTTTATCTGTATTGCAACATCCATCTCTGAACCAACCGGTTAAAGGGTCATTTGAACATGGTTCAAGAGGCTCTCCAAAAACATTTTTTTGAGTTTTTTCACTCATTTGCTAAATACATTTGCGATTTTTCTATCAATCTCTAAATTAAAAGAAAAAGATCTTCTCTCACCTTTAGTTTTAAATGGATAAGCAGTATGCATCAAATAATGAGGAAATAATATCATATCACCTACTTTTGGTTGATGATTGAAAATGCATTCACTTAGAAGCATTTTATTTCCATTAATAAAGTCAATTGAGCCATCAATTTGAATATTTTTTTTATTTTTAGAAATAAATTTAGGAATCTTTAAGTAACCAACTCCTGAAATATGTCCATCATGAAAATGAACAGGATTATATTCGTCATTAAATTGTCGAACTACCCAAAAATTTTTTATTTTAATTTTAGATATTTTTTTCCCTAAACTTTTAAAAATATAAACTTTTACTGCTCTATATAAAATTTTTTCTAGATTTTTTTTGATAAATATTTTTGGTAGTTGAAATTCTTCTTTTACCTGTCCTACAAGTTTATTTGAATAATCTAATTTTTTTAATAAATTTTTTTTTGAGATAATTTTATCAACTTCAATATTTATTTTTTTTATTAAATTTCTCGAAAGTTTAAGACTTGCAATTTTAGGGCCGAAGGGACTTAAAACTTTCATATTTATAATTTTGTAGGATTAGGCTGACCTTTATAAACTTCTTCAGGATCAAATTTTTTTTTCTTTTCCTTAAAATCTAGCTCAATTTCTTTTGTATTTTTAATTGGCCCTAAAGGTATTGATCGATAAAAACAAGACTTGTACCCAACATGGCAACTCGCACCATTCCCAATGTCTACCGACATCCATAAAGCATCCTGATCATCGTCAATTCTTAAATCTATAACTTTCTGAACAAATCCACTCGTTTTACCTTTATGCCATAAAGCTTTTTTTGATCTGCTCCAATAATGAGCTTCTTTTGTCTCAATTGTTTTTTTTAAAGCTTCCGCATTCATGTATCCGTGCATCAAAAGTTCTCCTGAACTACTATCTGAAGTAGTCACAGGAATAAGACCATTGCTATCAAATTTGGGAGAAAGAAATTTTCCTTCCTCAACTTCAAATACCTTTTCTCTTTTTTTAAACATGACAATAAAATAGTGAAAAAAAGACAAAATAGCAATTTGCAATAATTAACCATGTCCTATAGAAACGTCTTAGTATGAAATTAGTAAAAGACATCAATAAAGAGACTTCAAATAAACCTCAAGTCAGTGATAAAGAGGCTGAGGAGGCGATAAAAAAATTATTAGCCTGGATTGGTGAAGATCCAAGAAGAGAAGGCTTACAAGAGACTCCAAAAAGAGTTGTGAAAGCATTTAAAGAGTATTTCAAGGGCTATCATCAAAATGCAGAAGAAGATTTATCAAAAACTTTCGGAGACGTTGAAGGTTACGATGATATGGTAATTGAAAAAAATATAACTTTAGAAAGTCATTGTGAACATCACATGGCCCCAATAATAGGCGTTGCGCATGTTTCTTACATTCCAAATAAGAAAGTTGTAGGCCTGAGCAAATTGGCTAGAACAGTTGAAATTTTTTCTAAACGACTGCAAACACAAGAGAGATTGACAATGCAAATAGCAAAAACGCTTATGAGCGCCTTAGACGCTAAGGGTGTAGCAGTTACAATCGATGCAGCTCATCAGTGCATGACTATGCGAGGAATAAAAAAAGAGAAAGCCACAACTGTTACAAATTATTTTTTAGGTTCTTTCAAAGAAGATTTAAGTATTCAAAATAGATACCTAAAATATATTGGAAAATAGATGTCTGATAAATTCAAAGCTATTGTTATTGATAATCAAAATGAAAAATTCACAAGAGAAATAAAAGAAATAGACAATAGCCAATTAAAAGATGGAAATGTATTAGTCAAAGTTGATTATTCAAGTTTAAACTACAAAGACGCTTTGATCTTAAATGACGGAGGAAAAATAGTAAGAAAATTTCCTTTTGTTCCAGGAATAGACTTTTCCGGGACTGTAATTGAGAGTCAAGATAATAAATTTACAAAAGATGATAAAGTAATTCTTACAGGATTTAGAGTAGGAGAAGCATATTTCGGAGGGTTTTCACAATACGCAAAAGTTGACTCAAATTTTTTGATTAAGATACCAAAGGAATTAGATACACATAAAGCTATGATGTTAGGTACAGCTGGTTTTACTGCTTTACTTTGTTCGTTTGCTGTAAAAGCAAAAGAGGAATTACTATTAGGTGAAAAAGTAAAAGATGTTTTAGTTACTGGAGCGACAGGAGGTGTTGGAAGTATTGCAGTTATGATTTTATCAAAAATGGGATATGAGGTACATGCTGTAACAGGTAAAAAAGATAAGAACGATTACTTAAAAGATTTAGGTGCAAAAAATATTATTGATAGAAAAGAATTTGAAGGTGAAAGCAAATTGCTAGAAAAAGGTGTGTGGGATGGAGTAGTAGATACTGTTGGTGGAGCAGCCTTAACAAAAATTTTTGCTCAAACAAAACCTGGAGGAATAGTTGCAGCGTGTGGAAATGCTGGTGGTATCAAAATTAATACAAATGTTATGCCATTTATTATAAGAGGAGTGAAATTATGGGGAATTGATTCGTCGGGATCATCAATAAAACGAAGAGAATTCGTTTGGGGAGAAGCAGCTAAGCTAGTAGATTTTTCAAAAGTTCAAACTTTTACTAAAGAGCTTTCATTTACTGAACTTTTAGAAACTTATCCTAAACTTCTTAAAGGAGAGTTTTTTGGAAGAGCTATAGTAAATCCAAATAAATAACTTATAATTAACTTTATTTATGGATTGGGATAAATTAAAAATATTTCATACTGTTGCAGAGGCATCTAGTTTTACAAAAGCTTCAACTATTTTAAACTTAAGCCAATCCGCTATCAGCCGCCAAATTCAAGCTTTAGAGGGTGATTTAAAGGTTCAACTTTTTGAACGACATGCCAGAGGTTTAGTACTGACTGAGAATGGTGAATATCTTTATAAATCAGCTCATGAAATTATTTCAAAATTAAAAGATGTAGAGTCTAATCTAAGCGGACAAAAAGATAAACTAAATGGAAAACTTACAGTCACAACAGTTGTTAGTTTTGGTACGACTTGGCTTACACCAAGAATTAAAGAATTTATGGATTTACATCCAGATATTGAAATTGAATTAATATTTGATGATAAAGAACTTGATTTAAGTACCCGAGAAGCAGATGTCGCAATAAGAATGAGGAGACCAAAACAATTAAATTTAATTCAAAAAAAATTCGTTGATTTTAATTATCATATTTATGGATCAAATGATTATCTTCAAAAAAATGGATATCCAAAAACTTTAAAAGACTTAGATAAACATAAATTTATAACTTACGGAAAAGGAGCCCCATCTCCAGTTTATAATCCTGACTGGGTTTTAAAACATGGTGTTAAAGAAGGAAAAAAAAGAAAGTCGATTATGAAAGTAAATAGCGTTTATGGATTATTATTAGCAGTGCAAAGCGGAGTGGGTTTAGCTGCACTACCAGATTACATAGCTCACAATGTGAGCAACATAACAAAAGTTTTACCAGAGGAGGCAGGCAAACCTACAGAAACACATTTTGTTTATCCCGCATCTTTAAAGAGTAACGCAAGGCTGATGGCTTTTAGAAACTTTATATTTACAAAGGTAAACGAGTGGAAATTTTAATATCCTTTATAATCCCATTTATAATTCTGCTTACTATTGTTGTTTTTATACACGAATATGGACATTATTATTTTGCAAAAAAATATGGTGTTGGAGTTACTGATTTTTCCATAGGTTTTGGAAAAGAAATATTTGGTTTTAATGATAAATCAGGTACCAGATGGAAATTTTGTGCAATACCCCTAGGTGGATATGTTAAATTTTTTGGTGATAGAAATGTTTTTAGCCAAGCTGAGCAAGAAGAACTTTTAAAAGAGTATAATGAGGAAGATCGAAAAAAGCTTTTCGTTGTAAAACCTCTTTATCAAAGATCTTTAATTGTTGCTGCAGGACCATTTGCGAACTTTTTACTAGCTATAGTGATTTTTGCTTTTATTTATATGTTTGCGGGTAAGGACTTTACTCCTGCTCAAATTCAAGAGGTTCAATCTGAAAGCCCAGCTTATGTTGCAGGAATTAAGTCGGGTGACGTAATAAAATCAATTAATAATAGAGAAGTAAAAAGTATTATGGAGGTTTCGACTTTTATAAACGCTTCATCTTCAGAAACTATTGATATAGAAGTCTTAAGAAATGGTAATGAACTTACTTTACAAGTAAAGCCAAAATTTATTGAGGGTAAAGACTCATTAGGAAATCAAATTAATAAGAAAATCATTGGAATTAAAGTTGCACCTTTAAATGAAGAGATTAATAGGCAAAGATTAGGTCCTGCTACTGCATTATATTACGCTGTTAAAGAAACTTGGTTTGTTATTGAAGCCTCATGGGATTTTGTTATTTCAATGTTTAAAGGGACCGGGGACACCTCTCAATTAGGAGGACCTATAAAAATTGCTAAAATTACTGGTCAAGTTGCTAAGTTTGGAATTGTCGCTTTTCTCAGTATAATGGCATATATTTCCATAAGCTTAGGATTTATTAATCTTTTTCCAATTCCAATGTTAGATGGTGGGCATTTAATGTTTTATGCTTTTGAGAAAATTTTAGGCCGTCCCTTAACGCAAAGAACACAGGAAGGTTTTTTCCGAATCGGGTTATTTTTGTTACTTTCTCTAATGTTTTTCACAACATTTAATGATCTCAAAGATTTAGGCTTGTTTTAAGCCACTTTTATAAGTTAAAAAAGTCAATAAAATCAACACTTTTTGAGCCACAATATATAGTGTTAACATTTACGTGAAACACCAAAAAAACATTGATTTTATTGGGTTTTTCTGCAGATTATAAAGTAACCAAAAAAGGGGCATAAAATGAATAAAAAACAACTAGTAGCGAAAATATCGTCAACTTTGGGTCAAAGTAAAGCTGATGCTGAAAGAACTTTTGATTCAATAACGACAATTATTTTAGATGCTTTGAAAAATGACGATACTGTTAAAATAGCTGGTTTTGGTACTTATAAAGTAGCAAAGAGAAAAGCTAGAGTAGGAAGAAATCCTAGAACAGGTGAGTCAATTCAAATCGCTGCATCACAAAAAGTAAAGTTTTTACCTGCTAAAAGCTTAAAAGAAATGTTTAATCGATAGACGTTTAATTAGCCCTTATTTGATAACCTCAAATAAGGGCTAACTACTTGCAAAAACTGCATAGCTAAAATTAAGACATTTCAATACTAATTTAAACATATAAATTCTATAAGGCCTGCAACAAGGGAGAACTTATGAAAAAATACATTGGTTACTTTTTAGCGGGTACAGCCATTTACTTTGGTTTTGCTGGTTTAGGTTATGCCGAAACTACAGTATCTGCAGAAGTACAATACATATTTAATACTATATTATTTTTGATGTCAGGTTTCTTGGTCATGTGGATGGCCGCAGGATTTGCAATGTTAGAGTCAGGGTTGGTAACATCAAAGTCTGTATCAGCAATCTGTGCAAAAAATATAGGTCTTTATTCAATCGCTGGGGTAATGTTCTGGCTGGTTGGTTATAATTTAGCTTACGGTATTCCTGAAGGTGGATATATCGGTACATTTACACCGTGGAGTGATGCATCAAAACTTGAGACAGGTTATTCTGATGGATCCGATTGGTTTTTCCAAATGGTGTTCTGTGCCACTACAATGTCAATCGTTTCGGGAACTTTAGCTGAAAGAATTAAGATCTGGCCATTTTTCTTATTTGCCGCAATTTTAACTGGAATTATTTATCCAATTTCAATGGGTTGGCAGTGGGGTGGCGGATGGTTATCTGTTGCTGGTTTCTCTGATTTTGCTGGTTCTACACTAGTACATGCTGCTGGAGGAGCTGCTGCTTTAGCCGGTGCTATCGTTCTTGGTGCCAGATCAGGCAGATTCTCGAGTAGAGGAGAAGCTAAGCCTATGGCGCCTTTTGCGGCATCATCTATTCCATTAGCAACCTTAGGAGTATTTATACTTTGGTTAGGTTGGTTTGGATTTAATGGTGGATCACAATTAGCCGCTGGAACACTTGAAGATGTGTCTTCAGTAGCAACAATTTATATCAATACGAACTTAGCTGCAGGTGGCGGTGTATTAGCTGCTGCAACTGTATCAAGAGTAATTGGTGGTAAAACTGACGTAGTAATGATGCTAAACGGCGCGATAGCTGGATTAGTGGGTATTACGGCAGAACCATTAACACCAAGTCCGTTAGCTGCAATCTTCATTGGAGCGATAGCTGGAGTATTAATGTACTTCTCAACAAAACTATTGTTCAAAATGAAAATTGACGACGTAGTAGGTGCCATACCAGCACACTTAGTAGCTGGAGTATGGGGTACATTAGCAGTGCCATTAACAAACGGTGATGTTACTTTCGGAGCACAATTCCTAGGTACAATCTCAGTTGTGGTATTCGTATTCATAGTCTCGTTTATTGTTTTCCAAATTATTAAAAATACAATTGGATTAAGAATAAGCAAAGAAGCTGAAAGACTAGGAACCGACAAAGCAGAGGTTGGTGTAATAGCTTACGGTATCAGAGACTAAACTAAATTCCCTCCCTCGTTAGTTGGGAAAATTATAAGGCCTGTTTCGGTCCCCCCGTTCAGGCCTTATTTATTTTTACAAGTCTCGTATGCATTAAATTCATGATTCAAAACTCTTAAATTTGATATCAAGTCTTCAAAAAAAAGGGGGAAACATGAAAAAATTAACTTTCATTTTATTAGGTTGTATTTCGGCTTTATTGATTAGCTCTCAGAGCTACGCAGAAACTACAATGTCTCAAGAGGGACAATATATTTTTAACTCATTAGGATTTTATATAGGTGGAGTACTAGTTGCTTTCATGGCTGCAGGTTTTTGTATGCTTGAGAGCGGTTTAGTGACCACAAAGAGTGTATCGACAATTGCCGCGAAAAATATAGGTAAATTCGCTATATGTTCACTTGTATTTTTCTTAGTAGGTTACAATTTGGCTTACGGTGTGCCAGAAGGTGGTTACATCGGCTCGTTTTCAATTTGGACTGACAGTTCTGACGCTGGAACAGGTTATTCAGGTTATTCAGACTGGTTCTTTCAAACAATGTTTGTTTGTGCAACAGCTTCAATTGTGTCAGGAGCAGTAGCTGAAAGAATTAAGATCTGGCCATTCTTCATTTTTGCAGCAATCATGGCAGGATTAATTTATCCTATTTCTATGGGTTGGCAATGGGGCGGCGGTTGGTTAGCTAGCGGCGGATTCTCAGATTTTGCTGGATCAACTTTAGTTCATGGATGTGGTGGTGCAGCGGCACTTGCTGGTGTAATAGTTTTAGGTGCTCGAGAAGGAAGATTTGGTAGAAGGGGTGAAAAGAAATCCATGCAACCTTTCGCAGCTTCAAGTATTCCATTAGTAACTCTTGGAACATTTTTACTATGGTTTGGTTGGTTTGGATTTAATGGATTTAGCCAATTAGCGATGGGTACTTTTGATGATGTAAATGCGATTTCTAAAATCGCAGTTAACACTCATTTAGCTGGTGCAGCAGGCACATTCACTGGCGCTGCATTGACGAGATTAATCGGCGGTAAAACAGATATTGTTATGATGTTAAATGGAGCATTGGCAGGTCTCGTTGCTATCACCGCAGAACCTCTAACACCTGGACCAATTACGGCTATGTTCATTGGATCTGTAGGAGCAATTATAATGTATTTTGGAACTAAAATGTTAGAGAGTTACGGCTTAGATGATGTAGTTGGCGCAATTCCAGTTCACATGTTCGCTGGAATATTTGGAACTTTAGTAGTTCCATTAACAAATCCAGATACATCTTTTGGCACTCAATTTATAGGAACTGCCTCAGTATGTGTCTTTAGCTTTGTTTTATCTTGGGCTACCTTTACTGCTCTTAAATCAACAATTGGATTAAGAATTAGTAAAGCAGCAGAAAAACTAGGAACAGATAAAGCAGAGGTTGGAGTAACTGCTTATTCAATAAGAGATTAATTAAAAAGATTAAGGCCCGAGAAATCGGGCCTTTTTATCGTTTTACACTTTACTTTTTTCCCAAAGTTTTTTTAAGTCGATAAAAGGAGATATCCCGAAAATTGAATTTATATTGGCACAGTGCACTGCTAAAGAAGGCATAGGTGATAAACAAGGATATGAATTATAAATATCATGCAAAGGCTTTTCCCAAGGATCAATCCACTCAATACCCATCTTCTCTAAATTTAAATAATTTTCTTCTATTACTTTTTTACTAGTCATAAAAGTCACCAAACTCTCTGAAACCAATCTCCAATGATATTTTTCACCTAAATAAATTTTCGTTACATCATCTTTTGCGTATAAATAAGGATAATCAGCCGGAAGTAAAACTAGATCTTTAGAAAAAATAGTACAAAACTTTTCATAAGCGAAAATCATTTCTGTAATCGCATCTTCAGAATGTAAATAATCATCTTCAACAAAGTAAATAACGTCAGCAGGGTCTTTTTTTGCGACCATCAAAGAGGTATAAAAATTAGCCATATTTGAGAATTTTGCTTTAGAATAACCTGGTTTTATCTTATCCTTAAAATTTTTTGGATCAATGGACTCAAATTTGTTTTCAATATTTGATTGATTTAAAATTTGTTGAATTTTATCAATATCTTCTTTTGCAGAATTCGTATCCGTAACTAAAAGATCAAATTTTATATTTTTAAATTGTAAAGATGCTTTGTTTATTGATTTTATTAAGGACTTGAGAGTTCTGAAAGTGTATTCATTTTTTTCTTTATCAAATATTCTTCTTTTATTTTGATCCATTATCAGTTCAGAAGTGCAGCTTCTAAGAATAATTTTAAGTCTATTAATTTTATTTTTTATGTTTATCTGACCTAAAGGTATAGTGATTGACTTTTTTCCTTGTACACTCAATGTTTCGTTCAAATCTTTATTTAAAGTGGGAGAGTTAAAATTAGATTGATCTATTATTTCAAAACCAAATAATCTGCATAATTTTATAAAAATTTTTTTTAAAAAATAAGTTTTTCCTGTATTTTTAATTTTTTTCATTATGATTAATTGTATATATTAGTTTATATTCTAGTTCTATGAACATAAAATCATCTCAAAAACTTGTAGAGGATGCACTTAAAAGCATTGAAACCTTAAAATCTAGCGAGGTAAAAAAACTTACAGAAAACAATGAAATAACACTAATTGATGTAAGAGATATTCGGGAAATTTGGAAAGAGGGGACAATTGAGAATTCAAAACATATTCCTAGAGGAATGTTAGAATTCTGGCTTGATCCAGAAAGTGCTTATTATCAAGCAAACAAAATTAGCAATGTAAAAAAAATGGTTTTATTTTGCGCGCTTGGATTAAGATCAGCACTTGCAGCTAAATCATTGACAGACATGGGTTTTAAAAACGTAGCACATGTCGATGGTGGTTTTGATGCTTTAAAAAAAAGTGGACTTAAGATTGTTACAAAAGAGAGAAAATAATACTATTTGCTAGACTCTTTTAAAACAAATTCAATTCTATCTTGACCCCAAAAAATTTTATTGTTCACAACAAATGTTGGAGCACCGAATATCCCTTTTTCATATGCATCGCTTGTTTTTTTTCTAAGGGAGTCTTTTATCAATGAAGAAGTCGATCTAAGTGTAAATGTTTTTGGATTTACATTTATATTTTTTAATACTTTTTGAATGACTATTTCATCATTCATATTTAAACCATCTTGCCAAATAGTATTAAAAATTACATCGATATAGTAACTTTTAATATTGTCTTCTTCAGCTACTAGAACTCCACGCATCAAATTCAAGCTTCGAATTGGAAAATATGAATTAAATTTAAATCTTACACCATTCCGTTCCGCTATAAGCTTACAATCTCTAATCATATGTCTTGCTTTTGCTGGAATAAATGCAGGTGCTTTAATTCCGTGTAAGTTATGTAATCCACCAAGAAGTATTGGGTTGTACTTTATTTTAACTCCTTCTTTGTTCTCTATTTTTCTGATTTCTTTATGTGCGAGAAAAGAGTAAGGACTAATAAAATCAAAATAAAATTCAAAGGGCTTAATCATTTAAGCTAATTTTTTTAGCAAAGAAAATTCTAAAAAACCAATAAATTACTAATCCAATTGGGCCCGTGAAATAAGTTAAAATTAATGAGGGAATAGTTACTATTTTAGGTATAAAATATCGTTTACTATCCCTAACTATCCATGCACCAACAAATAAACTGATAGCTAAAAAGTGAAGCCAAAAAATCAATAATAATACTTCATTAGCAAACATAGAATATAGTCCGTCTAATCCGCTGTATAATTCAAAACCATCAAAAATATTTCCTTCATGATAGATTGTATAAGATAAATAAATATACCCAGTTGCTAAAAGCAGCGGTACAATTACAGACTGACTTAAAAAATTTGTTATTTGATAATTAGGGAAGAAAATTAATAATAACCAAAAAGGTATTATTCCCCAGTTAGCAATTAAATAAATATTTTCATAAGTTAATAAAGGCAATAAATTATTTATCATTGAAAATAATATAGTATATTAGTCAAATGAATCCCACAGTTAATAAAAGTGATTTTGAAGATTTAACTACAAATTTAAAAGACCTAGCTTATTCATATTTAGAAAAATACAATCCTTCAAAACAACAATTAAAAGTTTATCTACTAAAAAAATATTTGACTAAAATAAAGGGCACAAAGTCAAAAAAAGAAGTTACATTGATTATAGACGAAATCATTACAAATCTAGAAAGAAATAAAATTATAAATGATGAAATGTATTCTGACTCTAAAGCCAGGATGTTCTTAAGAAGAGGTTATTCATTAAACAAAATAAATCAATCATTAAGAAATAAAGGAATAAATGATAAATTTATAAAACAGAGTATAGATAAAATTAAAGAAGATGAGATAGAGCCTGATTTTGTTTCAGCTCTTAAACTATGCAAAAGAAGAAGAATTGGCCCGATAAGACCAGAGGAAAATAGAGAATTATTTTATAAAAAAGATATGGGAATTTTAGCTAGAGGAGGCTTTAGTTTTGAATTATCAAAAAGAGTTTTAGATTTAGAAAAAAATGAGTTTAATAAATTAATCAAAATTATCTGATTTTCTTTTTTTTTCTTCTTCCACTAAAACATCAAGTTTTCTTTTAAGAGCATTTCTTACTAAAATAAAAAATAAAACACCGAAAAAAGTCACTGATAAAATAATTATAGCAATAGTTTTAATCATTTAAATTTTCGGAACGTTTTATTAATAAACTTGGATTTTTATAATCTTCTTTGCCGTATAAAAAAGGTTTTTCATCGAGTGTCTTAATAATAGCTCCTGCATTTTGAGCTATAGCATGTCCAGCTGCATAGTCCCATTCGTTAGCTCTTTCTCTTGCAGCGTAAATATCATATTCTCCAGTCGCAATAACGCAAAATTTGTAAGAACTTGCCATTTTGACAATCGAATTAACATTATATTCCTTTAATTTATTTAAAATAAAATCTGATGGTTTTACTACACTTGATAGAGCAACAACTTTCCCTTTTGGCTGTTGTTTAGCGCAATTAATTTTTTGTGTTTTTCCATTCTCTATCATGAAACTTTCTCCAGGAGCAAAAGTATAAAAAAGTCTATTTTTTTTTGGCGCTCCAACTAAACCTAGCACTGGTATTGTATCAATTACTAACGCTGCATTCAAAGTGTATTCATCTTTTCCGGCAATATATTCTTTTGTTCCATCAATAGGATCAATTAGCCAAAAAATTTTGGCTGAATTTTTAACATTCAAATCAACTGTTTCCTCAGAAATTATTGGAATGTTAGGCGTAATCTTTTTAATTTTTGATGTAATAAGATCATTAACTATAAGATCACCGTTGCTTACTGGAGATTTATCTTCTTTTATCTCAATTTTAAGCCCTCTATTAAATAAATCTATAGACTCTCTTCCTGCCAACTTAAAAGTATCTATTAAATTTTCACTTATTGATTTTAGTTCATTTAACTTCATTATCTATTTTTTTTAGATTTATATTTTCTGCATTAATGACTTTTTTTCCACAATTTTCAAAATTGACAGTTACCTTATTACCTACAACGGATTGAACTTGACCAATGCCCCATTCTTTATTAGCAGGATTTGAGACAAAATCTCCTGGTTCAAAATCAATTAGCATCATGGAAAATTACTCTTTTTTCGATTATACACTTAAATAATGAATTCACTAGGAATTAATAAACCAAAAAAAGAAACTAAGGTAGTTGTCGCTATGTCAGGTGGTGTGGACTCATCTGTTGTAGCGGCTCTTATGAAACAAGAAGGTTATGATGTAACAGGCATAACCCTTAAATTGTACGATGATACAAAACAACTCAAAGAAGGTAGACAATGTTGTGCAGGTCAAGATATATTAGACGCAAAAAGGGTATCAGAAAAAATTGATATTAATCATAAAATTCTTTTCTATCAAAAAAAATTTAAGTCTGAAGTAATAGAATCATTTATAGATAGTTATGCTGCTGGAGAAACCCCAATTCCATGTGTTCAATGTAATCAAACAGTTAAATTTAGAGATTTATTTAAATATGCAAAAAATTTAAATGCTGATGCTCTTATAACAGGTCATTATGTAAAAAGGGTGCATGAGAACGGTCACGCAAATATGTATCGAGCTAAAGATCAAAACAGAGACCAAAGTTATTTTTTATTTAGCACTACTCAAGAACAATTAGATTATCTTAGATTTCCATTAGGGGAGATTGATAAATCAGAGACAAGATCTATTGCAGAAAAATTAAATTTAAATGTAGCAACAAAACCAGATAGTCAAGATATATGTTTTGTTCCTAATGGTGATTATGCTTCTGTTATAAATAAATTTAGACCTGAGTCATTTCAACCAGGAAAAATAATTAATTTGAATGGTTCACAAATCGGCAAACACGAGGGAATTATTAATTACACTATTGGTCAGAGAAAAGGAATTAAGATTGCTAGCAATAATCCATTATATGTTGTTAACATTGATGCTAAAAAAAATACTATTACAGTAGGGAGCAAAGAATGTCTTCAGGTGAAAAAGATAAGATTAAGAGAATTAAATATTTTAGGATCTAAAAAAGAATTGGACAAAGTGATTAACATTAAAGTTAGATCTACTGGAAGGCTATTAAAGGCTAAAATAAACTTGATAGATAATTTTGCGGACGTAGAAATTTTAGAGCCAGAAATTGGTATTTCTCCAGGGCAAGCCTGTGTTTTTTATCATAAAGATAGCTTTGGGGATAAGATGTTAGGTGGAGGCTGGATACATAAGACTTATAATAAAAATTTATCCACCTAATTAACAAACTTTTATACATCTCGTTTAAAGTGATTAATTTTATTTTCATATTATGATTAAATAATCTTAATTAAGAGGCAACTCTTAACTGGCCATTTAAGGAAAAACCGAGAGGTTCAAGCTTAAAGGGCAGAAAGGTGGACCTAGTAGCGCTAGAATAGTTCATCGGGATGGCTTGGCGGTAGCGCCTAAAACGACGAGCCAAAACTACTAAATTTCTGGGCGAAAGCCTAGAAATTTATGTGGTTCTTTTCCAAAGCAACCTAGTTAATAAATAAAATAAAATTACCCCAACAAAATAGTTCCATTCTAACGAATGTTTAAATTGAGTATTTCCTTTATCTAAAAGTATAGGCAAGCTAAGTAAAGCAACAATTGTTAAAATTGAAACTAACAGTGCTTTTAATATTAAGATTTTTCTATTAATTAAATTTACTAGTTTTTCTTTAATTTTAAAAAAATGATATACAAGAATTCCTTGAGCTATAAGTTCAAAAATAATGAATAAAAGCAAAACAATTCTTCTCATCAGTTTATAAATCTGAAAATCAAATTTTATACCAAGAAAAATAGAGTGTATTGCTAAAAAAATAGCTGATAAAATTCCGAAAATTTTAAATTTATAATTAATATTTGTAAATTTAAATTTGTTGACTAGATTATTATTTGCATTCCAATAATAATAAAGGGTTATTGCTGTAATGATCATCGCTGGTTTAAAAATTAGAAATTGGGGAAACGTTCTAGATGCTCTGCTTATTGATAAACTGCCGTCTAAATATGGTATTGAATAAGCTGACCTTCCGAGCTGATCCACTGCGAAAAAAGTACCTTCAAAAATTTCATAATTTTGAGAGATAAACAAACATAAATTTATTGCTATCAATGGAATAAAAAATATCCATAAACTCAACTTTCGAATTTGAGTTATTTCATTCATAAATATTTAATTGATTATTTTTTTTTATTTCTTTTTCTCGCTCTTCTTTTTTTTGAGCCAATTTTTCTTCTGCCACGGTGCTTTTTTGGATAACCCATATTTTTGCCTCCTTTTTTTATATCTTAATCAGTAAAGTACTATATAAAAGTCAGATATACTTATTTTATGAAAAAGTCTATAAGCACATTCTTAAAACACCCCACTAAAGACAGCACTAATAGGTCTGCCAATCCTCCGGTGACTAGAGCCTCAACTATTTTATTCAATTCAGTTCAAGAAATGTATCAACATGAATTGAAAATTAAAAAACATAAAAAAGTGTCACATTATACTTATGGAAGATACGGGAGTACGACGACAATAGAGCTCGAAAATATTTTAAAAGAATTAGAACAGGCTTATCACGTTTTTTTGACAGGAACTGGTTTTGGAGGAATAGCTTTGGCTTTAATGTCTCTCTGCAGGCCAGGAGATGAAATTTTGGTTTCTGATAATGTATATGGTCCAACAAAAGAAATATCTCAAGAGTTGCTTAGAGAATTCAATGTAAGTGCAAAATTTTATAATCCAGATTCATTTGAAGACCTAAAAAAAAAAATATCAACAAAAACAAAAATGATATTAGTTGAAAATCCTGGAAGCAATACTTTTGAATTTCAAGATTTATCAAAAATCACTCAGCTAGCAAAAAGAAAAAAAATTTTTACACTTTTAGATAATACTTGGGGAACTCCGCTTTATTTAAAGCCATTAAAAATTGGTTTTGACATGTCTTTTTGTTCAGCTACAAAATATTTTTCAGGCCATTCGGATGCTATGGGCGGTTCTCTGGCTGTAAATAAAAAAGTTTTTAAAAAGATTATGTTTTTTTATAAATTATCTGGCTATAGAATGTCAGCCGATGAGGCTTATTTAATCATAAGAGGTTTAAGAACTTTAGACACAAGATTAAAACAACATAGTGAGAATACAAAAGTTATAATTAATTTTTTAAAAAGACAAAAAAAGATAAAAGAAATACTTTACCCTCACAATCCTTCCTCTAAAAATTATAAACTTTGGAAAAAATATTACTCTGGTGCAACTGGCTTACTCTCAATTGTTATTAAAAGCAAAAAAAAATCTTCTGTAATACAATTTGTAAATTCTTTAAAATTATTTGGTATAGGATATAGCTGGGGAGGTTTCGAAAGTTTAGCTATACTTCAAGAATTAAAAAATAATAAAAAGGATGAATATTTGAAAGGACGTCAATTTTACCGATTTAACTATGATGAATTTATTGTGAGATTGCACATTGGATTAGAGGATCCAAAAGATTTAATTAACGATCTTAAAAAAGGATTAAAAAAAATTAAGTAATGAAAAATTTTTTTCCGAATAAAACCGCACTGTATGCTTTAACAGCTGCATGTTTAGTTGTTTGTGCAACTATGGGAGTAAGACAAACATTCGGACTTTACTCAAGTGATTTTGAGACAAGTGGGGGAACGTCAAATACAGAATTTGGATTAGCGATTGCAGTTCACGCAATCTTTTGGGGAATTTTTACCCCAATATTTGGTAGAATTTCAGACAGACTGGGCGGTTATGTTGTAATCGTTCCGGCTTTAATTTTCTACTCGATATCAATGATGTTAATGGGAAATAACTTCATTTCAGGTGTGTGGCTACAAATTAATTTAGGTCTACTTGTTGGTTTGGGTTTAGCAGGCGCTGCTGGGACTATTCTTACCCCAATGATTTCAAAACATTTTCCAAATGAAAATAGAAGTAAAGCAGCAGGTATTGTTACAGCTTGCGGAGGTTTAGGAATGTTTATTTTTCCTATTCTGGCAAATATTTTTAAAAACATTTCTACTTGGCAAATGTCTTTTATAATTTTTTCGATTATTTTATTTTTAATGTGTATACCCGGGTTTTTTGTTAAACTTCCTAAAAATCAAGCATCAAATCTAAATACTAATATTGACAATCGAAGCCTAAAAGAAGTTTTAAAAGAATCCTTTGCGCATAAAGGATTTAGATTATTAGTTTTAGGTTTTTTTGTTTGCGGTTTTCAAATTACTTTAATAGCAACTCATGTCCCAAGATATGTTCAAGATAAAGGGCTAGCTGATTGGACAGGAATGGCTATTCTAGCATTAATTGGTTTTTTCAATATTGTTGGAACTTTAGTTATGGGTTATTTAGGAGATAAATATAGTAAAAAGATACTTTTAAGTGGGCTTTATTTTTTAAGAGGTATAACTTTAATTCTATTTATTTTTTTACCAGCTACAAATTTGTCTGCTGTGTTGTTCGGCACATCTTTTGGATTATTATGGCTCGCTACTGTACCAGCTACTAACGGTATCGTTGCTCAAATTTTTGGAACAAAAAATTTATCTCTTCTATTTGGTATAGTATTCCTAAATCATCAATTCGGATCATTTTTGGGAGCTTACTTAGGAGGTTATTTTTATGATCAATTTGGAACTTTTGATTATGCTTGGTATTTAGCTATAGTCTTATCATTTATTGCTACAGCTCTTCACCTTCCGATAGACGAAAAGCCCTTGGCAACTGTGGATAAAACTATCTAAGGTTGTAAATTGAGTCCCTAAGTGAATCAAAAGTGAATCAAAACGTGAACATTTTTTAATTACAACTCAAAATTGTGGATAATTTTTTTATTTAATCATTTAAATTTTTTTTATAATCTTAATCTAACAAAGGAGAAATATGTTTTCATCAGTTCTAGGAGAAAAGTTAGACAAACACCACTTACTCAAACACCCGTTTTATCAAATTTACTGGAATGAGGGTAAATTGAATAGAGAAATTATTAAAGATTATGCTGAACAATATTACCAGCACGTTAAAGCGTTTCCAAGATACATAAGTGCAACTCACTCTATTTGTGAAGACATAGAGAAAAGAAGGATTCTTCTAGAAAATTTACAAGATGAGGAAAACAAAGATGGTGATCACCCTAAACTTTGGAAAAATTTTGCAAAAGCTTTGGGAGCTGATGATAATAAAATAGAAAACACAAAACTTGATTGGTTTACAAAGGATATGATTGATAATTTTTTCGCTCAAGCGAGAAAATCTTATGCTGAAGGCCTTGCATCTTTATATACTTATGAAAGACAAATACCTGAAATAGCGGAAACTAAAATTCAAGGGTTAAAAAAATTTTATGGAGTAAGATCTAAAGAAGGTCTTGAATTTTTTGAAGCGCATAAATCTGCAGACGTTATACATAGAGCAGAATGTGAAAAACTTTTGGACGGACTTTCTGAAGAGGAACAAAAGAAGGCTGAAAACGCTTCATTGTTAACTGCTAGATATCTATGGAATTTCTTAAGCGGAATGGTTTCTAAGCACAAACTACAACAAGCAGCATAGTTAACAAAGTCAAGATTGACAATTAAGTTCAAGAGGAATACCTATGAACTATAAATGGAAATATATCTTCCTATAGTTCAAATTCACATAGATATAATCACAATTTTATTTATTAGTTTTGCAGTCGGAGTTCTTTCAGGTTTATTTGGTGTCGGCGGAGGGTTTTTAATGACACCATTTTTAATATTTTTAGGGATACCACCAGTTTATGCAGTTCCAAATGAAATAAACAATATATTAGCAACTTCAGTATCTGGATCAATGACACACTGGTTTAAAAAAACTTTAGACTACAAAATGGGCTTGATGATAATTATTGGTGGAGTTGTGGGAACTATTTTAGGAATTATTTCTTTTACTTTTTTTAAAGAAACTGGGAAGTTGAGTTTGATTATTTCGTTATCATATATGTATCTTCTTGCGATTATCGGTACATTGATGCTTATTGAGGGTGCTAAAGAAATCGATAGGGCTAGAAAAAAATTAATTTTAAAACAAAAATTACACACACACTATTGGATACATGGCTTACCTTTTAAACTTCGATTTCCAAAATCAAGACTTTATGAGAGTGCTTTTACGCCAATCTTACTTGGTGTTATAGTAGGTTTTGTTGCAGCATTAATAGGAGTGGGAGGAGCTTTTTTGATGGTGCCTGCAATGATTTATTTAATAGGTATGCCAGTAAAATTTATACCTGGAACATCTTTATTTGTTACAGTTTTTATAAGTGCACTAGTAACTATATTACACGCATTTAATTATGGCTCTATAGATTTAATTTTAGTAATAATTTTAGTAATAGGTTCTATTATTGGAGTACAGGTTGGTCAGAAAGTCGGGCAATATTTAGATAGCTCACATTTAAAAACTTTATTTGCAATGTTGTTATGTACAGTTGCTATAGCTATTGCATATGATACATTTTTTTATGAGGGGGTAAGGCAATTCAAAGATGCTGAAATAGTTAACTTTGAAAACCTAAACTTTTTTTCTAGATTTATCTCAAAGTTATCTGAAAATAATCCCCTTCTTTATGGATCAATGGCAATACTTTTAGCTATTTTACTAGGAATAATAGGTGCGGGTGGCAGACAATTATTGAGTAAATATAGACACTTTTTCTTAATTAAAAAAAATTAAATTAAAGCTCTAATAAATCCAAAAATTGAGACTAAAATCAAAAAGTAAAGCACATACTTTTTATAATTTTCCTTTGAACTTCCAGTAAATAGTTTTGTACCAATTGAAACACCAAATGGAACAATTAAAATTAAAGGTATAGTTCTATAAATCATAGTATAATTTAAAATATCGTTAAAATAAGCAAGAATTAGTGCATATAAATCTGTGAAAAAAAATAGAGCTGCTAAAGATGCCCTAATCACTGCTGGTTCAGCTGCAATTATTAAAAAATATAGTGCAATCGGCAATCCAGCCAAAGTACCAAATCCATTTACTGTTCCGGCTGTTGCTCCGACAAAAAATTTGGAAATATTGTGATTTAATTTTTCGTTTTTATATCCACGTAATAATAAAAAAGCAAAAATAAGTACAGTTATCGAAATTATTAAATGAGTTACTTTTGGCTCCAATACAGAAAGAAGGCGTACACCAAATGGAGTTCCAATTGATACCCCTACAAGTAAATAAAAAACGAATTTCCAATTAATTTTTTTCCATATACTTGGTATCATAAAAAAACTTGCTATTATTTCTAACAATAAGATTATTGGTACAATTTCTTTTGGTGGTAAAATAAAAGATAACAATGAAACACTTGATGCGGAAAAACCAAAGCCGCTAAAACCCCTAACAGTCGATGCAAATAATATAATTCCACAAAAAAACAAGAACTCTAAAAATGATAAATCTATCGTTGTTAACATATAATTAATTTAAAATTGTCATCGGATCTAATTTAATTTCAAACCAATTTAAGCGAATATCTAGATGGGGTCCTGTAGCTCTACCACTTTGACCAAGAGTACCAACAATCTGTCCCTTTTTAACTTTTTGTCCTTTTTTAACATTTATATCTTTCATGTGCATGTACAAGGTGCTTATACCATGACCGTGGTCAAAAATAACAGTACCTCCAGTGAAATACATGTCATTTTCTACTAAAGTTACTACTCCATCCATCATTGATTTTACTGGAGTACCCTCTGGAGCATGAAAATCAATACCATAGTGAGGACGTCTTGGTTTACCATTAAGAATTCTTTGACTGCCATAAACACCTGTAATGATGTATTTATCAATTGGATAAATAAACTTATCTTTAAAAAATACCATTTTGCTATTAATTGCTCTGGCTTTTCCAATTAATTTGTTGTCCCTTTTTATTCTGTCAAATACTTCAGGTGGAGGAGTCACTTGTTTTGGAGGAAGTCCATCAATTCTTTGTATTTTATACTTTCTTTTAAAAACCTTTTTTTCAATTAATTTAGTTTCTTTTTTGTTTTTTATTTTAATTAAGACATTGTTTTTTCTATCTCTATCTAATCCAAAAGCAAAATATCCATCATTTGAAACTCTTACTTTTCTATCATCAATAAAAACTTTTGAGTTAGGATCTGTTTTACCTAATATAAAGGAACCTTGTTTAAAATCCCCTATAAACTCAACTGCATGAGAAATATTAAATATTAATAAAAAAAATATTATAAATTTAATCATAATAAAATTCGTAAATCTTCATATATCAATTGAACAGCTACAAAAAGAATTGCAATTAATCCAACCCAACTAATCCAATAATATTTTTTTATAAGTTTTGCAGTATAATTAGCTGCGAAAGCCATTAATAATATTGATAGACCTAAGCCAAAAGCAAGAAGAATATAATGATCTCCAGCTGCACCAGCTACACCTAAAACGTTGTCTAAACTCATTGTTACATCTGCAAGAATTACTGTAAAAATTGCTTTTTTAAGATTTGAGTTGTCAACTTCGATATTTTTTTCTTCAATTTTATTCTGAATTACATCTCTGTAAAGTTTGTAGCAGATATAAAGTAATAAAATTCCTCCAATTAACCTTAAACCTGAGATTTGTAATAAATAAGCTGTAATAAAAGTAAAAAGAATTCTCAAAACAACGGCCCCACCAATGCCCCAGAAAATTATTTTCTTTCTATTTGAATCTTCGAATTTTGAAGCAACCATACCAATAATAATTGCGTTATCTCCTGCTAAGACCAAGTCAATAAGGATGATTTCTATCAATATAATTAGTTGCTCTGTCATAATGAAATTTATATCTTATTAATTGATGAACTATAAAAATATTAAAGTAGAAAAGCGAGAAAATTACGCAATTATCGAAATTGCTAACAATAAAAATAATAGTTTAGATCAAAAAACGCTTAATGAAATTGGTGATGCAACTAAAAATTTGAATAAATCAAAAGAAATTAAATGCATTGGTTTAATTGGAGGTCCAAAGTTTTTTTCTCCTGGAGCCGATATCAAAGAACTTGAAAAACTTGACTCAAAAAAAGCAAAAAAACAAAAACTTTTTTCTAAAGTTGATGATTTACAAAAAATCGATATTCCAATTATCTCATTCGTCGAGGGCTATGCATTGGGAGGTGGTTTTGAGCTTGCTCTCTCATGTGATTTAATCATTGCAGGCTCCGAAGCAAAATTTGGTTTGCCTGAAATCAATTTAGGATTAATTCCAGGTATTGGTGGTACACAAAAAACAAAAAAATTTACTTCAAATCAAAATGTAAAATATTTAGCAATGTCAGGAGAAATTATTGATGCTGAAACTGCAATGAGGTATGGGATTGTTTCACAAATTATTCCTAAAGAAAATTTTAAAGAATTTACTTTAAACTTTTTAAATACAATCTCTTCAAAGCCAAAGAAATCACTTCAAGTTATTAAATATTTAGTCAATTCAGAAGATAATTTAAAAAAATCTTTAATAAAAGAGAGACAAGAGTTTTATAAATTGCTTGATAGTGAAAATAAAAAAATTGGAATTAAAAGTTTTCTTAACAAAACAAAGCCTAATTGGAAATAAATCATCTTCAAGTTGTAGACAATTTGCATACCTGTAATTAAATTTTAACATAGTTAAAATATTGTAAATTTAATTAAGATTTGCTTATGAAATTTAAATTTATTTTAATTGTAACTCTATTATTTATGGGCTCAGCGATAGCTGCAGGACATATAACGAAAGCTCAAAAAGAAAAAACAATAGAGTGCCTAGGACACTATAGTGCTACAGCCGTGTTGCCCGCAGAAACTATTGAAGTTAAAAATATGGAATTAGCTTTAGCTTCAGTAAAAGTTATAAGGGAGTATCTTGCATCTGAAGGCGTAAAAGATGATGAAATGAATAAAGGTATGAATATTTATGTAGATAAAGTTTACGGCAAGCCTTTTAATAAATCTAAAAATACTGAGTGTAATAAATTTATATATAAGCAAATTAAAGGTTCAGAGGAAAAAATTGAGAAATTATCCAGAACAATTTATGCAGGATAGACATGAGTGGATACGTGATAGCTAATATAGACGTTAAAAATCCTGAAGCTTATAAGGAATACGTTGGTAAGGTGTTACCGACTGTTCAAAAATTCGGAGGTGAATACCTTGTACGTGCCGGCGAGTACAAAGTTATAGATGGTGAGTGGAAATACCCTAGAACAGTAGTAATTAAATTTCCAACTTATGAAAAAGCTTTAGAGTGGTATGACTCTGAGGAATATAAACCGGTAAAACCAATTCGATTAGCAAATTCAGTTGCTAATGGAATAATAATTAAAGGAATTTAAATAAAAGGAAAAAAAATGGAAAAAGAAATGTTAGTACATCTTAAATTTAAAGAGGGCAAATTAGAAACTTTTACTAGCTGGATGCAATCAGATGAAGGTATGGGCGTTAGAAAGAGTGTTGCTTACCCAGAAAAAACCGTCGGGGCTATGATTCCTGATAAAAGTGGAATGTTATTTAAAGTTAATGTTCATAACGAAGCTGGGATGAAAGAGTTTGTAACTGGGAACAATCCTACAGCTAAAGCGATTTATGCAGAATGTGTAGATAGTGCTCAGTTATATGAGCTATCAAAAATAAATCTATAAAGGAGGAAAAATGAAAAACTATATGGTAACGCATACTTTTAAGTCTGCCGAAATGAAAAAAAAATTTACTGATACAGTGGCCTCTATGAAAATGGAGGACATTGTTAAGAGCATGAAAAGTGACAATGCAGCTTGTCAAATGACTTGGAACACGCCAGGAGATACAATGGAAATGTATTGTTGGTGGAAAGGAAAAGATGAGCAAGCAATTATTAATCAACTAGGTCAAATGAATGATTTTTTTACTCCTCATAAGTTTGTTGAGTGCACAGATCAAGTCATGGACTATAACGCATAGGATATTTATGATCGATAAATTTGGAAACGCATTTTATTTAATAATTTACTTAGCACATTTTATTATAGTTGGTAGCTACGCTTACCAATTAGTTTTTGATACTAAAAAATTTCTAAAGGGTAGAGGAGTTGATAAAACTGCTACCTTGATTACGAGATTTGCAGGCTCATTCATGATTGCTACTGTTTTAATGGCAATATATATCGCTTTTATTAGATCAGGCGGTGTAGAGGCTACTTGGGCTTTCTTTAACTTAGTTTTTATAATGAATGTTTCGATATTAGTTGTAAATTTTTATACATTAAAGATTGATAAAACAGGTTTAACTAAAAAAACTAGAAACGATGGAATATATGCTCCACTCGTTCTTGTTATTATCAGCGCTATTCTTTGTTACGGTTTAGCAGATAAAATTTACGTTTAAGGAGTAAAATGGCAAAGTTTATGAATATTGTTAGATGCAAAGTAAAATCATCTAGCAGAGAAGAATATTTAAAAAAAATTGATGAGCGGCCAAAGTTCGACGGTCAAATTTCAGCAAAGTACGTTGAAACTAAACCAAACGAATTTTTTATGATTGGTGAATGGAATTCTGAAGATGATATTGCTAAAGCAAGACCGAAAATGATTGAATTTTTGGATTCGCTCAGGCACACTTTAGAAGAACTGTCATCAGATTTAGGAGTAACTGATCCTCATTCTGGTACAGTTGTAATCGAGAAATAGGAAAGGGGTAACAATGGCAAAATTTTATACACTTGGATGTTACACAGCCAAAGGTCTTGGGGGATTTGTAAGCAATCCGTCTACAGACAGAAAAGCTGCTACATCTGCACTTGCTGCTTCTGTAGGAGCTAAAGTAACTCAATACTCAGGCCTAAGAGGAAAATATGATTTTATGGCAGTGATTGAAGGAACTTTTGAACAAGCTGCTGCAGCTGCAATGGTTGCTGTTTCTAGTGGTGCTGTTTCAGATTTTACAATTTTAGAAGATGTAGATCTAAATGAGATAGCTAAAACTGCTCAGAAAATGGCTTCATCATACAAAGAGCCAGGAAAATAATTATTTTCTGTAGCTAATACATTTTAAGGTATCAGTGAATTTTATTTGATTTTTATATTTAGATTTTATTTCACTGATACCAAATTTTATTTCTTTATTAGTCATATTTAATAAGCAAGAAATGTATCTTTCTCTGATCATTCTCACGTATTTTTGTTTAGAGATATTTACTTTAAAATTGAAGTTTGTATAGCTTATTCTTTTTAAGTTTTTTTTTATTATCTTAAATAAAACTTCGTCTCTTTTTAAACTTTTTTCTAAATTTTTTCTCATTTTTTTAAAACAAGGTATCTTATTATTTTTTGTTTTTAGAGAAAAAATTAATATTTTACCTTTGGTGTTTAATCTTTGTTTAGCAAGATTTAGAAGATGATTTAAATTTGTTTTTGAAAAAAAATGAATAGTTTGTTTAATTAAGATTAGATCGTATTTCTCTTGTTTATTTAAATATTTTAAAGCATCTACTCTCTTAAATATAATATTTTTTTTAACACCCTTATTCCCAAAAATATCAATTCCAATGGGTTTATTTTTAAATTTATATTTCTGTTGAAGGGCGCTAATAATATTTGCTCTTCCACACCCAATGTCCAATATTTTTGAATTTTTATTTAAATTACTTTTTTTTTTAAGAAATTTATTAAACTGAGAGATATACGATTTAGATGATAACCAGGTTTTATTATCCCAGTTTCTAAGTTTTTTCATTTAGTTATTTCTAACAGGTTTATAAAAAAGATCTGGTTCTAATTGTAAATAAACAAGACTATACCAATCATAATGAGCGTCAGTGGAATGTACAGTAATAATTTTGTTCTTATCAAAATCAATTACTACTTGTTGACCAGCAAACCCATCCATCATTAGTATTGGCCTCTCTTTAATTCCAATAGGATCAAAGTGAAACTGACCTCCATAACTTTGTGTTGCAGCATGATTACCGATAAACTTACTATATTTATCTTTTTTCTTATCAACTCTATTCTCGTAGATTGTTTTTAAGTATTTACCAACACAAGTATCATTTTTCCAATGATCCATTATTAGTTTAGCTATTCTTAAATAGTCATGCCTTTGTGCATAAAAAGAATATCTACCGTATTCTCCTTTTTTTCTGTTACTGAATTTGTGTTTTTCCAAAGATTTTCCAAAATAAACACTTTTTTCTACCTTTGCGTCCTCAACAAATATCTTATGTAGTAATTTTTCCCAATCATCATCAGTTTTATAAATAACATAATTCATAATTACATTAGTAGTCATGGCACTATAGTTGTAATGATTGCCAGGGTCATAACCAGTTTTACCTTCAAAGTATCTTTTCAATACAGTTTTGATAGGTGTTGAATTAACATTAGTTCCTTTACCGTTAATTCTGTTATCTTTCCTATAAAATCTTTGGCCAATAATGGGTTCATCACCTGCTTGCATGTTTAGTAAGTTTAATAACTTTTGATCTTTATATAAAGTATTGGCAACAGTTGGGTATTCTATTTTATCAAAAATAGAATTAATATAACCATCACATACAGCATAACCAGTAACAAGGCTTACTAAACTTTTCCCTACAGAATGTGAAGGATAGTAACCTCCTCTGTATTTACTTTTTCTATTTTGATCTACTAAAATTTTATTATTTTCAAATAAGATATAACTTACTAAGCCTGTTTTTTTATCTTTAAGTTGTTCATCTACTTTTTTAGATAAATCGTTATTTTGTAAATTTATATCAAAATTGTAGGTGTCATTTTTCTTATCACCTATTTTATATTTGTGCATACAATCAAAACAGTATTTTTCATTGGCGTGATGAGCTAATAAAAGTGAATAACTTGAATTTAACAAAAGTATGCTTAGAATTGTTTTTGATAAAAGTCTTTTCATTAAAGCGCAACAACAGCAGCAGCCATGGAAGCAAGTCTTGCTTGAGTATCATCAGCTCTACTTGTAATTACAACAGGAATTTTTCCACCAACTACAACACCAGCTGCACAAGCTCCCATAAAAAAAATCATCATTTTTACTAAGGCATTTCCAGTTTCTACGTTTGGAACCAACAGAATATCAGTTTTACCAGCAACCGCATTTTTGATCCCTTTAATTTGAGCAGCTTTTTCAGAAACTGAATTATCGAATGCCATTGGCCCAAATACTTCTGCATTCAAACCTTCTTCGTTTGCTCTTTTGGTAAGTTCGTTTGCTTCTAGAGAACTAGGCATACTATCTAAAACCTCTTCAGTTGCTGATAGCACTGATACTTTAGGTTTTTCAATTCCTATTCTATTCGCAAAATCAATTGCGTTTTTTAATATATGCAATTTAGTTTCTAATTTGGGCAATACATTTAATGCTCCATCAGTAATGATAAATGGTTTATCATTTTTTTCTAAAGTCATATGCCAGATATGACTAAGTCTTTTTTTTCCTATTAAATTCAAATCTCTTTTTAAAACTGCTTTCATGAGTACATCTGTATGAATATACCCTTTAACAATTATTTTTACTTTATCTTCACTTGCAAGTTTTGCTGCAATTGGTGCAGTGTTATTTTCATTTGGTTCATGAATTAATTCATATTTAGAAATATCCCAGTCCAATTGCTTAGCATTGTTTTCAATAACTGACTTATCACCTATAAACACTGGTATAATTAAATTTGCATCTACAGCTTGTTTTGCTGACTCAATTGAAACAGGCTTAACCGCGTTTACTATCACGGCTTTTGCCGGTCCTTTCGTTTTAGCTAATTTAAGTAAATTATCAGGACAAATAATATTTTTTTTACTTAGCATTTAATTTTTCCATTTCTCTTAAAATTTTAGTAGGAATAGATTTATCTTTATTTAAATTCTTTTATACGACATTTTCAACTAAGCCAACTCCTGAATTATTTTAATTTTATCATAATATTTAGATAGCATTCAAAAAATTACTTTGCTATAACTTAATCGTGAGTACATCATTTCAGAACAAAATACCTAATTCTTTAAATGAACATTGGATGCCGTTTTCATCTAATAAAGATTTTAAGAAAAATCCTCGTATTATTGTAAAGGCTGAAGGCATTTACCTAAAAACTCATGATGGAAATACTTTGATTGATGGGAGTTCCGGGTTGTATTGTAATCCTTTGGGTCATGGCCGAAAAGAAATTATTGAAGCAATTAAAAATCAACTAGAAAACTTAGATTACACCATGCCCTTTCAACAAGGTTATGGGGGCTCATTTGAATTAGCAACTATGATTGCTCAAAAAACTCCAGAGGATTTAAATAGAATATTTTATACAATTTGTGGATCTACTGCTGTAGAGACAGCAATTAAGATTGTAGTGGCTTATTTTAGATCCATAGGACAAAATAATAGATTTAAATTTGTGGGAAGAGATAGAGGTTATCATGGTATGAATATTGGAGCTTTAACAGTAGGTGGTATTCCAAATAATTCAAAAGAATTTAAAAATATTTTAATGCCGGGTGTAGAGCATATGAGACATACTTTTTTACCTGAACATAAGTTTGTTAAAGGGCAACCAAATACAGGATCTGAACTAGCAGATGATTTAGAAGTAATTGCTAAAAAATTAGGCGGTGAAAATATAGCTGCATGTATTGTTGAACCTATTGCAGGTTCTACTGGTACTTTAATCCCTCCTAAAGATTATTTACAAAAGTTAAGAAAAATTTGCGACAATCACGGTATACTTTTAATTTTTGATGAAGTTGTCACCGGTTGGGGAAGGACAGGGTCAGCATTTGCAGCTCAAGAATTTGGTGTGACACCTGATATTATAACAATGGCGAAAGCTACAACAAATGGGATCGTACCTATGGGAGTGGTAGCAGTAAGAGAAAAAATTTATCAGTCAGTTATGGATGCTTCCCCTGATGGAGCTGTTGAATTATTTCATGGATATACCTATTCTGGAATTCCTGTAGCTGTATCAGCAGCCATTGCTGTTCAAAAAATATTTGAAAAAGAAGATATTTTTAACAGAGTAAAACAAATCTCAAAGTACTTTGAGGATGGATTACACTCTCTTAAAGATCTTAATTGTATTGAAAGTATTCGTAATTATGGATTGTTAGGAGGCATTGATATTAAAATGAGAGATAAGCCAGGTAAAGCAGGATTTAATGTTTATAAGAAATGTTACGATGCAGGAGTAAACATAAAACCAACCGGAGATGCGCTTATAATTGCACCTCCATTTGTTTGTGAAAAGAGGGACATAGATGAGATTATTGAAAAAATGCGTTTAGGTATTTCTAACCATATTAAATCATAAGTTGAGAATTATTCATTTTGGGTAAAATTTTTTATCAAACCCATTTTGATCCTTACAAACATTTAAAAATCCGCTTAGTATGCTTTAATAAGTTCATGAGTAAACAATTAAATTTTCACAGCAGTCATTCTGAGATTAACAATTCTCAAAGTAAAGTTAAAGTTACAGACTTACTATCAAGAATGAATGCAGAGAAAAAAATTGAAAAAAAACGAAATTTAGCTTTGGGCGTAGCAGCAGTTTCTGCTGTAACTGTTTTCGGTATAATTCTAACCATTTAGTTCACTATTTTTAGCAATTTATAGCATTAACTAACTAATGATTTAGTTAATTAAATATATTATAACCAACGCAAATGGCGAGGTAGCTCAGTTGGTTAGAGCACAGGACTCATAAGCCTGGGGTCGGCGGTTCGAATCCGCCCCTCGCTACCAACAATAAAATTAATTTATAAGTATTTTACAGTTCTTTTAAATTGTTCAAAAGTCATCAATAACTGATCTTTTTTAGACACAATAATTTTGGAAGGTAATTTTAATTTCAAGCTTTTATCATTGTAAATGATGCCACTTTCAAATTTTGGATTATAGTAGTTGTCTAACTTATAATAAATAATATTTTCTCTCTCGTAACTGTAATAAGCATGAGCAAAGCCAGCAGGTATATAAAGACCTAAAGCATTTTTTTTTGACAAAACTATACTAAAAATTTTACCAAAAGTTTTTGATTTTTTCCTTAAATCTATGACGATATCTAAAATTTTACCCTTAACTACATTGACATATTTTGACTGTTTATTTTTAGTTTGAAAATGAAAACCTCTAAATACATTTTTCTTTGATGTTGTACAATATTCAAAAATGAACTTTTTTTTTAATGCTTTATTACTAAATGTTTCTCTTAAATTTCCCCTTTTATCAGTATTATTTTTTTGTTTTATAATAAGCAAACCCTGAAATTTAGTTTTTTTTATAATCATTATTTTAGAATTTTTTTTAATTTTCTTAAACTCATATCGGCTCTAAAAGGAAATTCACCTTTCGAATAAATTCTTTTAATTTTTTTATTTGATTTTTTGGCAAATTGATACACGGTTTGGTTGGGACCACCAACGTTAATAATTCCTTTTTTACCAATTAATTTCAAAATTATTTTTGCCGCATCTTCTTGATAAATAAAGTTTGTTTTTACGTTAGCATATGCTTTTTTATGAATAAAAGGTTTTTCAGTCATACACAATCTTACAATCAAAGAATTTTTATACATTTGGACTGCACACTCTCCACCTAATTTAGACCATGAGTAATTGTTCCAGGGTTTTAAAGCATCTTCTTCATTATAATTTCCTTTAGTACCCGGGTAAACATAACTTGTAGATAAATAAATTAATTTAACCCCTTTTTTTGAAGACTCTTTAACAAGATTACATGTTCCGATAATGTTTAAATCTATACTTTTTGATATATTTTTTTCATGAATTTTCATAGGTCTCGATAATCCAGCTAAATGCAGTATATGTGTGGGTTTAAATCTTTTTAAATTTTTTTGAATAGAAGCCTGCGAAAGAATATTCAATTGAATTTTATTTCTAAAAATAAGTTTATTATCTAATTTTTGAAGAATTTTACCAAATCTTCCGTCTGATCCTGTAACAATAATTCTAGGCATTAATTAACGATTTTAGATATTTAGAATAATTACAATTTCCATAAAAATTTATTGCGTTTTTTAAATCATTCTTACTGATCCAATTATTTTTAAATGCTATTTCTTCTAAACAAGCAATTTTGAGTCCCTGTCTATTTTCAATTGTAGAAATAAAATTTGAAGCGTCATAAAAATTATTCACGTTTCCAGTATCCAGCCAAGTACCACCTCTACCAATAAATTCAGCTTTTAATTTATTTTTTTTCCTATAAAGATTTAGCAAGTCTACAATTTCTAATTCTCCTCTTTTAGATGGCCTTAGTTTTTTAGTAAATTTTATGACATCATTATCAAAAAAATATAAACCTGTTACAGCTAAATTTGAATTTGTTTTTTTTGGTTTTTCGACAAGACTCAACACTTTATGATTTTTATTTAAGGTAGCAACTCCATAGAGGCTAGGAGTTTTGACTGGGTGGACCATAATTTTTGCGCCAGATTTAAGATTAATATTTTTTTTTAAAATCTTGGTAAGACTTTGACCATAAAAAAAATTATCTCCAAGAATTAACGAAACGCTATCTTTGCCAATAAATTTTTCTCCGATTGTAAAGGCTTGTGGTAGTCCTCCTGGACGAGTCTGTTCTTTATACTCAATTGATAATCCAAGGTTGTTGTTTTCAGGCAAAACTTTCTTGAACTGGTTTAATTGACCTTTGTTAACAATTATAAGTATTTTTTTTATTCCAGCTAACATTAAAACCGATAAAGGATAAAAAATTAATGGCTTATCATATAAAGGCAGAAGCTGTTTATTTACTGCTTTTGTAAGAGGGCTCATTCTAGTGCCTTTTCCTCCAGCAAGTATAATTCCTTTTTTTATCAAACTTTTAACCCCAATCTTTTTTCGTAATTTCGTTTTGAAATGCTTTTTATGAAATTTCTATTATTTAAATACCACCTTATCGTTTCTCTCAAACCGTCCTCAAATTTTATTTTTGGCTTCCAATTTAGATATTTATAAATTTTTTTACTATTTAAAGCATAATTAACATCATGACCGGGTCTATCTTTTATAAATTTTATTTTACTTTTTTTTTCGATTTTAATTTTCATATTTTTAAAAATTTTTAATATTTTTTTTACTAAATCAATGTTTTGTAAGTTTACAGCAGAACCCACATTGTAACTTTCACCAATTTTACCTTTTAAATATAGCCTGAATAAGGCCTCGCAATGGTCTTCTACGTGTATCCATTCTCTTGAATTTTTACCTTTTGCATATAGAGGTAATTCTTTACCAGTCAAAATATTTGATATTATTTTAGGGATTAATTTTTCAGGAAATTGAAATGGTCCGTAATTATTACAACAGTTAGATATAACAGCTTTTAATTTATAAGTTCTTACATAAGATTTTACTAGATGATCAGCGCTTGCTTTAGAAGCAGAGTAAGGTGAACTAGGTTCATATTTATAGTTTTCATCTGATCTAAAACCTTTCTTTAAGTCACCATAAACCTCATCTGTTGAAATATGTATTAGTTTTGGATTTATACCAATCTTTTTTAAGTATCTTAAAGCTTCTAAAAAATTAAATGTACCATTAATATTTGTTTGTATAAAATTATCTGGCCCGTCGATAGATCTATCTACATGTGTTTCAGCTGCTAAATTGAAAATTGCTTTTGGCTTAAATTTTTTTATTATTTTGATGATTTTTTTTTTATCTATAATATCCACTTTTATTAATTTATAATTTTTTTTGTTTCGCAGATTATTTTTAAGACTATTTGATGCATATGTTAGTTTATCTAAATTGATTACAAAAAAATTTTTTCTTATGAGGAAGTTGACTAAATTACTACCAATAAAGCCTGACCCACCTGTTACGATGATTTTTTTCATTTAATTTAAGAGTTATTAGCCCAATGTGTTAAATTAGTAAAAGAATTATCATTTAAAATCAAATATTATTATTTAATGGAATCAAAAGAACTAACCATTGTAATTGTTACATATAAAAGTAAAACAAGGATACAAAATTGTTTGAGGTCAATTCCTGAAGAAATACCGGTAATAGTGGTTGAAAATTCAAATGATGAAAATTTTAAAAATAACATAGAAAACAATTTTAAAAATGTTAAATGTGTTCTTACTGGAGCCAATAAAGGTTATTCAGTAGCTAATAATATAGGACTGGATTTAGTAGAGACAAAATACTCTTTAGTTTTAAATCCTGACACAGTATTAGATAAAGAAGCGATTAAAAATTTTTTTATTTCTTCCAAAAAAAACAAAGACTTTTGGTTAATAGGTCCGGGAAATGATCAAGCCATATCACTGAATTTTGAGGAAAATAATATTCAAGAAGTAAATAATTTAAAAGGATTTGCTATTTTTATAAACATGTCGATGTTTAAAAATAAATTTTTTGATGAAAACTTCTTTCTTTTTTTTGAGGAAATAGATCTCTGCACAAGAGTAAAAAAAAACGAAGGAAAAATTTTTTTAGATAAAAATATTTTTATAAAACATGAAGGTGCAAGTTCAGTAAAACTTAATAGTAATTTTGAATTGGAAAAAAACCGTAATTGGCATTGGATGTGGTCAACTGTTTACTATCATAAAAAATATAAAGGGATTTTCATAGCTTCTTTGATAATTTCCCCAAAATTACTGTCAGCTTTAATTAAATATCTTTTTTATTTATTATTTTTTAATAAAAAAAAAAGAGATATTTATTTATGCAGATTAAGTGGCATTTTCAATTCAATGATTGGAAAAAAATCTTGGTATAGGCCACCATTAGATTGATTTTTTAATTTTAAAAATATAAAAAATCTTATGCCTAAAAAAAATAAAATAATTGTTACTGGTGGAGCAGGATTTGTAGGCACAAATTTAATTAAATTTTTTTTAAATAAAACTAATTTTAAAATTATAAGTATTGATAATTATTCTTCTGGAAAGAAATCCAATCATTTAAGTAATTCTAGAGTAAAATATATAAATGGGGAAACAGTAAATATTTCAAAATTGATTAAAAACCCAAAACAAATTAAATCTGTTTTTCATTTTGGTGAATTTGCAAGAATTTATCAAAGTTTTATAAAAATGAATGAGTGTATAGATTCAAATACAGTCGGTTCTAATGCTATTTTTAATTTTTGTTTAAAAAATAAAATTAAATTAATTTATTCTGCTACATCTGCTTCTTTAGGTAATCGTGGGAATGATAAAAATCTGTCACCTTATGCTTTTTCAAAATCAAAAAATTTAGAATTATTAGAAAATTTAAAAAAATGGTTTAATTTTAAATATGAGGTTATTTATTTTTATAACGTTTATGGTCCTAATCAAATTTGTAGGGGTGAAATGTCTACAGTTATTGGAATTTTTGAGGATCATTATAAAAGAGGTAAACCTTTACCTGTAGTAAAACCGGGGACTCAATCTAGAAGATTTACTCATATAAATGATACTATTGAAATTTGTTATTTAGCCTGGAAAAAAAATCTATGTAGACACTACAGTATAGCTAATAGAAAATCTTATACTCTTCTTGAGGTTGCCAAAATGTTTAATTCAAAAGTAAAATTTTTACCAAAACGATTAGGTGAAAGATACGCTTCTGCACTTACAAATAAAAATTTATCTAATAAAATGTATAAATTTTTTGGTAAAACACAATTAAAAGATTATATAAAAGATTTCATTACAAACCATAACTAGTGGCCAGGAAATTCAATCAAACTTTCTGTTTTATAACCTTTATCTCTCAACATATTGTTTCCAGGTAAATCAAAAAGATTAATAACAAAAATAAATCCAGCAACTTTACCGCCAGAAATTTCAACTATTTTTGCTGCTGCTTCAGCTGTTCCACCAGTAGCAATTAAATCATCAATGATTAAAATTTTTTCTCCTTTTTCTATTGAGTCTTTATGAACCTCAATAGTTGCTTTTCCGTATTCTAACTCAAAATCAACGGAATGCACCTCTGCTGGAAGTTTATTTGCTTTTCTTAATAATATGAAAGGTTTTTCTAATTGGTAAGAAACAGTCGATGCAAAAACAAAACCTCTCGATTCTATTGCAGCAACTTTGTCAAATTCTATTTTTTTTGCTAATTTAATTATCATATCATTTGTGTACTTAAAGGCCTTGGCATCTTTTATTAAAGTTGTAATATCTCTAAACAGGATTCCCTTTTTAGGATAATCAGGTATTGACCTAATATGTTTTTTTAAATCCATAATTTGCTTCAAGTTCTAACAAAAAAGCTTTAATAATTAAATGATGAAAAAAAGAAAGCTCGGGATAATTGGAGGTAGTGGACTTTATAAAATGGATGGTTTTGAAAAAACCAAATGGAAAAAAATTAATACTCCGTGGGGTAAACCTTCAGATGAGGTTCTTTTAGCCAGCATAGGAAAAGAGGAAATCTGTTTTATTCCAAGACATTCACGGGGCCATAAAATAAACCCCACAAATATAAATTTTAGAGCAAATATAGATGCGATGAAACAGTTTGGGGTTACTGATATAATTTCAGTTTCAGCTGTTGGATCATTAAAAGAAAACTTAGAGCCAGGAAAATTTGTTATTGTTGATCAATTTATTGATCGTACATTTTCAAGAATAAAAACATTTTTTGATGACGAGATCGTAGCCCATGTTTCAATGGCAAAACCAATAAGTTCTGGACTTGCCGATTGTTGTGAAGCAGCATTAAAGAAATTAAGTATAAGCCACCAGGTTGGAGGAACTTATGTAGTTATGGAAGGTCCTCAATTTTCTACTTTAGCAGAGTCAAATTTATACAGATCTTGGGGAGCAGATGTAATTGGCATGACCAATATGCCTGAAGCTAAATTAGCAAGAGAGGCTGAAATAAGATATTGCACTGTTGCAATGGTTACTGACTATGATTGTTGGCATCCTGATCATGACGAGGTAGATGTGAATATGGTAATTCAAACGTTAGTGAAAAATGCAGCTAATGCACAAAATATGATTAAAGAAATCATAAAAACTTTTAAAAAACACTCTGTGGATAAAGATCCAACCAATAATTGTTTAGATGTTGCAATTATAACAGACCCAAAATCAAGAACGAAAAAGACAATAAAGAAATTAAAAAATATTGCTGGAAGAGTTTTAAATATAAAAAAATAATCTATAATGCCAACATATACGGTAAAATATTCTAATTTTAATCTCTCGCAAAAACAGAAAAATTCAATAGCCGATGACATTTCAAACACTCATAGTAAGTATACAGGAGCAAATACTTTTTTTGCTCAAGTCATATTTCAAAAAAATGAAAAAAATGCACATTTCATGGGTGGTAAATTAGTAAAAACTAAAGAGATTTTCTTAAATGGGCAGATAAGAGCCGGACGAACACTAAAAGTTAAAAAAAAATTAATCTTAGGCTTAAGAAAAATTTTAATTAAAAATACAAAATTGCGTAGTGATTTTGTTTGGGTGTATTTAGAAGATTTATTACCAGATCAAATGATTGAGTATGGAGAAGTTTTACCAAAGTCGGGAAAAGAAAAAAAATGGTTCAATTCGCTAAAACCAAATTTGAAAAAAAGATTAAAAAAGTTGGAAAAAAGAAAATGAAAATAGAGGGAAAATCTTACAAAACAATCTGGTTTGAAAAAAACCTTGTAAAAATCATAGATCAAACAAAACTTCCTCATAAGTTTATTGTTAAAGATTTAAAAACTGTAAAAGATGCAATTAATGCTATTAAAACCATGGAAGTAAGAGGTGCGCCACTAATTGGCGCAACTGCTGCTTATGGTTTAGTTTTATCCATAATTGAAAAAAATGATTTATCTTTTCTTAAGAGGTCTAGCGAAGAATTAATTTTAGCAAGACCAACTGCAATTAATCTTAAATGGTCAGTAGATAGAATGATGAAAAAGCTATCTGGAGTAAACGATAAGGATATCTTAAAAAAAGCTCTTGATGAGGCGAAGGCGATTACAAAAGAGGATGAAAAATTTTGTAAAAATATTGGTTTAAATGGTCTCAAGATTATTGAAGAGATTGCAAATAAAAAAAAAGATACGGTTAATATTTTAACCCATTGTAACGCGGGATGGTTAGCAACCATAGACTGGGGAACAGCTACCTCACCAATTTATCATGCACATCAAAAAGGAATTAAGGTACATGTTTGGGTCGATGAGACAAGACCACGAAATCAAGGAGCTAACTTAACTTCATATGAATTAAATGAGGAAGGAATATCAAACACTGTAATTACAGATAACACTGGAGGTATACTGATGCAAAGAGGAAAAGTGGATATGTGTATCGTGGGGACTGACAGAACTTTGTCTAATGGTGACGTTTGTAATAAAATCGGAACTTATCTTAAAGCTCTATCAGCAAAAGATAATAATGTTCCATTTTATGTTGCCTTACCAAGCTCAACAATAGACTGGAGCATCAAAGATCACAAACTAATTCCTATTGAGGAAAGAAATTCGGAGGAGCTATCTCACATTGAAGGAGTAGATGAGAATAATGAAATTAAAAAGATAAGAATTTACCCACAAAAAAGTAGGTCTTTAAATCTAGCCTTTGATGTTACACCTGCTAAACTAGTTACAGGTTTAATCACAGAAAAAGGAATTTGCGAGGCTTCAGAAAAAGGTTTGAAAGGTTTGTTTAAGTGAGTAAATTAAAAGCTGAAGTAATAAAATATTCCAAAAAATTAAATATAACTAATTTATCCGCCTTAAGATCAGGAAATATTTCTGTAAGAGCTAAAGAAAAAGGAATTGATGGTTTTTATATAACTCCATCGGGAAGAGAATACGGCTCTTTAAAACCCTTAGATATTGTTTTTGTCTCTCTTAAAGGTGCTTATGATAAAAAAAAGGGTAAACCTTCCTCAGAATGGAGATTTCATCAAGATATTTATGTGAATAAAAAAGAAGCCAAAGCAATAGTCCATGCTCACTCCACTTGTGCAACGGCTGTTTCAACTCATCAAAAAAACATTCCAGCATTTCACTATATGGTTGCAGTAGCTGGAGGAGAAGATATTAAGTGCAGTAAATATGCAACTTTTGGAACAAAAAATCTCTCAAGAAATATTATCAAAGCATTAAAAAATAGATCAGCATGTTTGATTGCTAATCACGGTCAGGTTGCTTTTGGAGAAAATTTAAAAAAAACTTTTGAGCTTGCTCAAGAGATCGAAAATATTTGCCATCAATATATAAATGCCCTAAGAATTGGAATACCTAAGATTCTTTCAAAAAAAGAAATGAAAATAGTCTTAGGTAAATTTAAAAATTATAAAAGGGGATAGTTTTTAATGATCAAAGTTGGTGAGCACATTACCATCGATTTTCTTGGTGTAAAAAAAGATTATTCGCCAGAATTTTATGAAAAAGTAATTTATAAAATTGCTAAAGCTGCAAAAGTTGAGATATTAAATGTAGCCTCCCACAAGTTTGAGCCACAAGGTTTTACATTAGTAGCTCTCCTAGCAGAGAGTCATTTCAGCTTTCACACTTTCCCTGAGAAAGGCGTTATCAGCTTTGATTTTTTTACTTGCGGAAAAGTAAACCCTAAAGTTGCTTTAAAAATTCTTCGAAATGAAATTGATCATAAAAGAATCGTAACAAATGCTTTTGATAGAAGCAGTATTGGTCTTTATGACGATATTTACAGCACTCCTGGTCAAAAGAAATTTTATGTTGTTAAAGATGTTTTAGAAAAATTCACTTCTAAGGTAGGGCAGTTTGTAGAAGTCATGGACTTAGAAGAATTTGGTAATGCTTTATTTATTGATCATGAAATTCAAGTAGCAGAAAAAGATGAAAAAATTTACAGTTCAAATTTTTTTAAATCGAGCTATGATTTAAGTAAAAAAAATAACAATGTTGCTATAATTGGAGGCGGAGATGGTGGTGTGGCTCGTGCCTGTTTAGAAAATAACTCAAATTATATTGATTGGTTTGAACTTGATCCTGAAATTGTAGATGCATGCTACCGTCACCTACCAAAAGTTTGCTCTAAAGTTAAAAAAAGCAATAAAATAAAAACTTTTTGGGGTGATGCTTTTAAAAGCATAAAAGAAATAGAAGATTCTAAATACGATAAAATTTTTGTTGATTTAAATGACGATCAATATTGTATTGATCTTGCCAGAAAGAATATGAAAGGTTTAAAAAGAATTCTTAAAAAGGGTGGAGTGATTACCGCTCAAGTTGGAAGTTATGATAAAAAACCAAAACAAGTAGATAATTGGTGTAAAGTTTTGTCTAAAAGCTTTGGAAACGTTAAATTATCAGGCGCTTACATCCCAAGTTTTGACTGTAACTGGAATTTTGCTTCATCTATAATGAGGTAATGTTTCGAATTTCTTGTATTCAACTAAGGTCTAATAATAATATCTTACATAATTTAAAAAAAACAGAGAAGTTTATTATCAAAGCTTTAAAACAAAAAACTGACTTTATTTTAACACCAGAAGTTTCATCTTTATTTTCTTTAAATAAAAAACAATTATTAAAAACATGTAAACCAATGAATGAGGATAAATATCTTTTTGGGGTAAAACAATTGGCAGAAAAATACAAAAAATGGATTTTAATTGGTTCACTAATTACTAAAATTAATAAAAAAAAATTAGTTAACAGATCTGTGCTTATTGATAAAACTGGCAAGATAAGAGCATATTACGACAAAATTCATATGTATGATGTAGTTTTAAGCAAGCGAGAAAAATACTTTGAGTCAAAAACCTTTAGTGCAGGAAAAAAAATAAAATCTTTTAATCTCCCTTGGGGGAAACTTGGTTTGTCCATTTGTTATGATTTAAGATTTCCTAATATGTTTAGAAAACTATCAAAAGCTGGATGTGATTATATCTCCATTCCCTCAGCATTTACGGAGACAACTGGAAAAAGACATTGGCATTCTTTATTAAAAGCAAGAGCAATTGAAAATTTCTGTTATATTTTTGCTCCAGCTCAAGGAGGCACTCATTATAATGGTAGAAAAACTTTTGGTCACACTATGATAATTTCCCCCGATGGAAAAATATTAAAGGAACTTAAAAAATCTGAGGGAGTTATAACTGTTTCAATTGATCCAAAGCTTCCGAAAAAATTAAGATCAATAATTCCTAGCTTAAAGTCAGACTAATTTATTCGTAGGATTTTACTTCTTTAATATTTGAGCCGAGTAAAGTGTTGATCGTTAATTTAATTTTTGCTCTTTTGTCATTAAATTTATAAACATTTCTAGCTTGCTCAATAAATTTTTCACCAAAATCTTTATTTTTTTCTGCAGCTCTTTTCCCATCTTCAATGTCCCATAGTTTAAGATTTATATTTTTTAAATCATTGATGTATTTTGAAATACTGGATTGGTTAGGAATATATTTATTTACTGCTTCTTTTAAGGATAAAAGTTCTTTTTCAATATCATTTAATTTCTCTTTATTAGATATCTTAGACTTTTTTATTTCTAAAATTGTAATTTTATCAAACAATTCTCCAGCTGAAATTTCTGCCAATATTTTGTCCATTTTACTACCCATATTAATATTTGACTATATCACTCTTTAAATATACTCGGAATTAATAATGTCAAATATATTAATTATTAAACATGGTTCATTAGGGGATTTAATCCAAGCTAATGGTGCAATTAAAGATATAAAAAAATTTTATCCAAATAGAAAAGTTTTTTTACTTACAACCCAACCTTATTCAATTTTTATGTCTGAGTGTCCATATTTAGATGGAGTATTAATTGATAAAAGACTACCTAGATGGAATTTATTTTATTTAAATAATTTAAAAAGAACTTTAGCAAAATATGATTTTTCAAAAGTATTTGATTTACAAAATTCTAGTCGAACTAAGTTTTACAAAAGATTTATAATCAAGGGTGTTGAATGGTCTTCAACAGAAACAGCCTTAGAACCAGGTCAAAAAAAAAAGGATTTTGACAAAGATCCTGTCTTAGACAGAATAGAAATTCAACTTAAAAAAAGTGGATTAGAAACCCAGTTTACTAAAAATATTGATTTAAGCTGGGCAGTTGAAAATACTTCACATTTAGTTAAAAAATATACAAACAGAGAATATATTCTTTTATTTCCTTTCTGCTCCTCAAAGCTTAAAAATAAAAAATGGCCTTACTACAAAGAGCTTATTCAAAAATTAAAACAGGAATTCAAAAATAAGTACTCAGTGCTTCTTGCTCCAGGTCCAAATGAAATTGAAGAAGCAAATGAATTAAATGCTAAAGTTGTTTTAGAGAATAACGAACATGTAACACTAAAAACTTTAGTATCTTTAATAAATAGTGCAAAACTTATTATCGCAAACGATACAGGCCCAGCACATATAGCTTCACATCTTGATAAAAAGGGATTAGCTTTATTCGGAAGTCATACGTCAGCAAAAAAAGTGAGTATCGAAAACTTTAATTTTAAAGCTATCTCAGTTAAAAATTTAAATGATTTAGATGTTAATACTGTCCTTAAAGAAGCGAAAGCTAAATTAGACTAATATATTCTTTTATAATTTTTTCCCAACTAAATTTTTTTGAAAATTCTAAAGCATTAGATCCCAACTCTAAATAGTGATCATTAGCTAGAATTTTTAACAAAGTATCGTAAATTGCATTTAAATCATTTCCATTACATAGATAACCAGTTTGACCACTTTTAATAGCATCACCTTCTCCACCATAAATTCCACCAATTGACGGTTTACCATATGAGGCTGCCTCAATATAAGTAATGCCAAATCCCTCTACAGATTTTTTATAAATTACTGAAGGCATAACAAATATATTTGACTGTTCTAATAAAGCTACTTTTTCCTGTTCGGTAGATTTAAATATAAATTCAACACTCTTTTCTAATCCAAGTGTTTTTCTAAGTCTTAAAAGATTATTTCCTTCATCACCATCACCTATTGAGACGTATTTAAGGGTTGGGTATTTTGGAAGAAGATTCTTAACTGTCATCATTACATTGTGATGACTTTTTCTTCCATCTAATCTTGAAATAGTAATTAATTTTGGTGAAGCATTTCCATATATTTTTTTTGCAAATTCCTTAGCTTCATCATTTATAGGAATAGGGTAATTGCAACCTGGATTGATTACAGTAACATTTTTAACACCCAACTTCATTGCAAATTCTTTTGTAAATTTTGAATTAGCTATAACGTGGTCTGCCTTAGCCAAGGCAGTTAAAACTCTTTTATTTAATGACGATCCAACTGGATGGTTAATTTCCTTTGAGTGAATCAAGCAAAATGACTTAGTTCTATTCAATAAATTTTTTTCAATATTTTCAATACTTTTCCAATGATCAAAAAAAGAGGCTCTTACCTCGTTAGATGTTAAAAATTCCTTTACTAGGTTTGCTTTTCTATATTTACGAAAAATTTTTAAACCTGACACTCTTTGTATATTTAATTTTGAATTTTGATCGTAATTTTTATCTCCGTCATGAGTTTCCGCAAAAACTTTTACTGGACCATGATTTAACAATGCATTAGACAGACCCTCCATGAGGTTTTGCATACCGCCGGTTTCGGGAGGGAAATTTCTTGTGACAACTAAAAACATTAATTAAACCACTTAATGTTACATCCCATACTAGGAATTTGCTCTTTTGGACCGACTTGTGTTTCAGAAATCATTTTCATCGCTACTTTTAAATCACTATCTCCAACAGAAACAGGTTTCAAATCTTTAAGTTCCCTAAACCTTCCTCGGTACTGAAGCTTTAATTCCTTATTGTATCCAAAGAAATCAGGTGTACAAACTGCACCGTACTTTTTTGCAATCTCTTGTGTTTCATCTATTAAATAATTTATCTCTCCAAAATTATTTGTTTTTGCAAATTTAATCATATTATCGAAAGAGTCCTCAGGATAATTTTTAGTATCATTAGACATTATTGCAACAGTGTTAATTCCATCTTTTTTTAATTCGTTACAATCCTTAGCTAAGTCACGAATAATAGCTTTTACATAAGGACAGTGATTACATATGAACATAATAAGTGTAGCTTTTTCACCTTTAACATCGTTAAGGGAGATTATTTTATTTTCTATTGATTTTAGTTTGAAATGCTCAGCTTTTTTTCCAAAATCGCATATTGGTGTCTTTGTTAAAGCCATAATATATTATAAGATAATTAATAATACATTACAGCAAATTTATGATTTACGATGTTAACGGTCACACTCCAAAAATGGATCCAGACAGCTGGGTAGCTTCTAATGCAATTATCATTGGCAGAGTAGAATTAAAAAAAAATTCCAATATTTGGTTCAATGCAACTTTAAGAGGTGATTTAGAACCAATTATTATAGGTGAAGGTTCGAATATTCAAGATGGTAGCGTAATACATACAGATCCAGGTTGTCCAACAATCGTAGGAAAAGGAGTTACAGTTGGGCATATGGTAATGCTTCACGGATGTGAAATTTCAGATGATTGTATCATAGGAATAGGTTCAACTATTTTAAACAAAGCTAAGATCGGAAAAAACTGTATCATCGGAGCAAACTCACTAGTCACAGAAAATAAAGTTATTCCAGACAGATCACTTGTCTTAGGAAGCCCTGGTAAAGTGGTTAGACAAGTTACTGACGAAGAAATAGAACACATTAAAGAAAACGCTAGAGATTATGTTGAAAATTTTAAAAAGTATAAAAAATAGTTTATTAATTTTAATTTTTCTTACAATAAATGTTGAAGCAAAAAATAGTAAAGATGTTTCTAACATTAAAGTTCAAATAAAAAGTATATCTCATAAACAAAAATATTCTTTGCAATTAGTAAATAGTAAAGACGGGCACCCTGTAAGATCTGGTAATAAATCTTGGAGATTCGAAGTAAGAGAAGGAGATTGTGGTGAAGATAAAAAATATAGCGATTGTAAATCTAATAGACAAAGAACTGAATTACAAACAGTAGAATATCAAAAAAGAAATAAAGAATATTGGTATTCAGCCTCTATTTATCTTCCAGAAGACTATATATCTGTAGCTCCTGTTAGGACAGTTTTCACACAAATTTACGAAAAGGGTTGGAAACCTATTTTAATGATTACGGATAGAAGCAGTGAATGGCTTGAAATTGGTAGAATGTGGAGCGGTGAATACGTTGAAATGAAAAAAGGAATAAAAATTAATGACATGAAAGGTAAATGGACTGATATTTTAATTAATGTTCGTTACACAAGAAAGGAAGATGGCTTTATGAAAGTATGGATCAATAATAAATTAATATTAGATTCATTAAATATTAAAACATTTACTCCATATACAAATAAAGGTGCTAAGATAGAATGGGGAATCTATCAAACTGGGGTAAGCGACTGGAAGAGAAAACACGGAGATAAACCTTATCCAAACATGGTGGTTTATTTTGATGAAGTTAATCAAGGAAACTCAAAAGAAAAAGTCATAAAAAATTTAAGGAACTAACCAGTTCTTTTTATTATTTTCTAAATCAAAAAAAGCTCTACGATGTCCTTTAGCAGCTAAATATAACCATTCGATACTTTTGACTTTGCATCTAATGACACAGAAGTTTTTATATCCTTCTTCGCTTTCTTCTTTTGTGTAATCAAAGTTATCAAATTTATTGTCTAGACCTGATGTTGGTCTATCTGACTCAGTTCCTGGTCCATTCGTAACAAGATAGCATTTTCTACTAATATGACCTGTTTTGTCCCAAGACTCTTTTGTAACATCATCATTAAAATGAACTTTACATATTGTTTTGAGTCTGAGCTGAATTTTTTCTTGTTTACCGTAAAACAAGATTGAACAATTTGGATTTTTTTGAATTTTTTCGATTTTCGATGATCTAATGTCACTATGATACTGAACAAAGCTATTTTTTTGATCAGCTTTTCTTAATACAACAACTCTTCCATCTAAATCTTTATCATTACCACAAATAAATACAGGCGTTCTAAATTCAGAAGAGCGATCAGTTACTGCATTAATTAAAAGATCCCAAATCTTTTTTTCAATCTCTTTGAAATCTTCGTAGTAACTTACAACTTCTTGTGACACTTATTTTCTAAATCTTTTAATTAAGCTTGAAGTATCCCATCTTTGACCACCCATTTTTTGTACTTCAGCGTAATATTCATCAATTACTTTTGTGATAGGTAAGGGTGAATTATTTTTCTTAGCTTCATCCATAGCAATTTTTAGATCTTTTCTCATCCAATCAACAGCAAAACCATAATCAAACTTATCTTCAATCATTGTTTTATGTCTATTTTCCATCTGCCAGGATTGAGCGGCTCCTTTTGAAATAACCTCAATAACATCATGCATATTTAAACCTGCATTCATTCCAAAATTTATTGCTTCAGATAGTCCTTGCACAAGCCCTGCAATACAAATCTGATTAACCATCTTAGTTAATTGACCGCTTCCAGATGGCCCAAGTAATTTTATTTTTTTACTATAACAATCAATAACTGGTTCTGCTTTTTTAAATGGACCTTCATCTCCTCCAACCATTACAGTTAAAATTCCACCTTCAGCTCCAGCTTGTCCACCCGAAATAGGAGCATCTAAGAAATCAAAATTTTTTGCTTTTGCTTCTTTATATAACTCTCTAGCAATATTGGCTGAGGCAGTAGTATTATCTATGTAGATTGAACCTTTTTTTGCAGTCTTAAACAGTCCTTTGTCACCTAAAGTAACTTCTCTTAAATCATTATCATTTCCAACACATGTAAAAATAAAGTCACTATCTTTAGCAGCATCCATCGGAGTATCAGCAACACTACCTTTATATTCCTTTGCCCACTTTTCAGCTTTAGCTTTAGTACGATTATAAACGGTTACATTGTGACCAGCTTTTGATATATAACCAGCCATGGGATAACCCATTACACCTAAACCTATGAAAGAAACTTTACAACTCATTAATGATTAACCTCACGTTAAATAAAAAAGTAATTATATTTGGATTCATATTTACATTTTTTTCTAGTTTTGGACAGAGCTTTTTTTTGGGATTGTTTAACGCACCGATAAGAAATGAACTTGGTATTTCTCATGGTCAATTTGGAAGCATCTATGCAAGCGCGACTATTTTTTCAAGTTTGCTTCTTATTTGGGTTGGAAAAAAAATAGATGATTATAGAATTTTAAATTATTCATTATTTGTAGTTATATTATTATTTGCTTCTTCATTATTTTTTTCATTTATAAATAGTATTTACCTTTTAGCGATTGGAATATTCTTAATGAGATTTTCTGGACAAGGTTTAATGAGTCATACTTCCACTACAACCATTTCAAGATTTTTTGAGAGATCTAGAGGAAAGGCTTTAAGTACAATTTGGTTTGGTTTATCTACAGCAGAATTTATTTTACCTGTCCTGATAACTTATTTTTTCCTTATTTACTCTTGGAGAACCGTCTGGCAAGGAATTGCAATACTAATAATTCTATTTTTACCTTTTGTAATTTTAAATACAATTAAATCGATAAAACTAGAATCAAGAGAAGCAGATCCTAATCCTGGTAATAAAAAACTAAAAATTAAAAGTTGGAGAAGAGGAGATGTTTTAAGAGATTATAGATTTTATATTGTATCTTTGAACATGCTTGCGATGCCTTGGATCGCGACAGGTGTTTTTGTTTATCAATCTTTTATTTCTGACTCAAAAATGTGGGCTATTTATACAATACCTAAAGCATTTATGGTTTATTCAATAACATCGATAGCTACACTATTTGTTTCAGGTTTTTTGGTAGATAAATTTACAGGAAGAAAACTTATTTTGTATATGAATATGCCCTTATTGTTTGCCATGTTTACTTTATTTTATTTTAATCATGAAATATTTGCTTATATTTTTCTTGGATTAATTGGAGTATCTAACGGCTTAGCGAATATACTGGGATCTTCCACTTGGGCGGAAATATATGGAGTAAAATATATTGGAAGTATTAAAGCTCTAACAACCGCGTTTATGGTTTTTTCAACTGCCTTCGGTACAGCAGTTTTTGGCTTATTGATTGATAAAGGTTTTACTATAGAAAATATAGCTTTCTTGGGAGCTACTTACGTCGTTATTTCATTAGCTTTATTAATTATAATCAGAAAAACTATAGAACCTGTAAGGTTGCCAAATTAAGCTTGATTTATTAAACCTAATTGAATAAATAACAATCACCATGGCAAGAATTACCGTAGAAGACTGCTTAGAAAAAGTTGATAATCAATATGATTTAGTGCTTTTAGCAAAAGAGAGAACAGTTCAATTAAATGCTGGATCTCCAATGCTTGTTGAAGAGGATAATGACAAGAGAACAATTATCTCATTAAGAGAAATTGGTGATGGAAAAATTGATGTTAAAGAAGTGGAGGCGAGCGCCATTAAAAGACTTAGAAAAGAGCCAGACGAAATTGAGCAACAAGAAGAAACAGAAGAGGAGACTAATGATGATTTTGAAAATTTATATAAAGGTCAAGTCTCTAAAAGCGGTGTAGCAATCCTTCCATCAAAAAGAACAAGAAGAATCCCAGAAGTAAAGAAACCTAGTTTAGCTGATGAAGCATTATCAGAATTAAAAGCTGAACAGCCTGAAATTAAAGAAGAAAACTTAGATACTGAAGAAGCTCCACTTGAATTGAGTGAAGAAGCTCCCGTAGAAGAAGAAAACAAATCAGAGTAAATCATGAAAAAAACTGTTTCAGTTGCACCAATGATGGACTGCACTGATAAACACGAAATATTTTTTTTAAGTCTTATCAGTAAAAATATTCATTTATATTCTGAAATGATTGTAGCTAATGCAATCATAAGAGGGGATAGAGATAAATTATTATCTTTCAAAAAAATTTCTAATCCTGTTACTTTACAAGTTGGAGGTTCAAATCCTGACGAACTTGCAGAAGCTTGTAAAATTTCAGAAGATTATGGATATAAAGAAATTAATTTGAATTTAGGTTGCCCTAGTAAAAAAGTTCAAAAAAATAAATTTGGTGCGTGTTTAATGCAAGAACCAGATCTTGTAGCTAAATGTATTGAAGCGATGTCTAAAGCTACAAAGCTACCAGTAACAATTAAAACAAGAATTGGTTATAATGATGTTGAAAATTTTGAGTTTTTAAAATCTTTTATTCAAGCAACTAAAGATGCAGGATCAAAAAAATTTATTATCCATGCAAGAAAAGCTTTACTAAAAAAATTAAGCCCAAAAGAAAATTTAAATATTCCACCTCTTAAATATGAATTTATTTATCAATTAAAAGAACATTTTAAAAATGATGAAATAATTATTAATGGCGGAATTAAAACTACAGCAGATATTAAAAATCATTTATTAAAAGTTGATGGCACTATGATTGGTAGAGCCATTTATCATTCACCATATTTTTTAGCTGAAATTGAAAGAGATATTTTCAACAATAACAATGTTCCTACAAGAAGTGATGTTATGGAAAAATTAATTCCATACATTCAAGAAGAAACCTCAAAAGGTGTACAATTAAATCATATAATGAGACACACTGTTGGATTATTTCACGGACAAAACGGTTCTAGAACATGGAAACAATATCTTTCTAAAAATATGTGCATCAGAGATGCTGATCTACAAAAAGTAAATCATATAATGGACCAGGTTAGAAAAACAAATCCTGTATCTTTAGAAAGATAATTTTGGATATTCTTTTTCAATCAGATATTCTTTTTTTAATTTTAATAATGGTAATAACAGCGATCCCCGCAGGATTTGCTGCTGGTTTATTTGGTATAGGGGGAGGGCTAATCACTGTACCAATCTTATTTTATATATTTGGTGCAGCTGGAATTGATCCAGAGTATTTAATGCACTTAGCGGTAGGGACTTCATTTGGAATAATAATTCCAACATCTATTGTTTCAGTTTTAACTCACTATCAGCATAACGCAGTCGATTTTGGTGTAGTTAAAGGTTACGGAGTATTTGTAATTATTGGAGTAATACTTGGAACTATTCTAGCTGCTGGTTTAAAAACTAAACCTTTAATATTATTTTTTACTATCATTGTTTATATTCTCGCTTTTTATTTATTATTTATAAAAGAGAAAGAGTCTGATCTTTCAATTGAGATGGGCTTACCTGCTAAAATAATCTCAGGAATCATTACAGGTTTCGTCTCTGCTCCTATGGGTATAGGTGGAGCAGTAATGAACGTTCCAATTTTAAAGTTTTTTGGTTATCCAATTAATAAAGCAATAGGAAGTGCGGCAGCAATTGGTTTTATAATAGCTTTGTTTGGTACTATTGGTTTTCTTCTTTCAGGTAATTATTTGAATGCTAATTTACCTTTAAGTATTGGATTTCTTAATATTCCAGCATTTTTAATTTTTTTTCCAATAACAGCATTTATGGCAAGACTAGGAGCAAAAGCTAGTCATAGAATTAATAAAAAAAAGATGACGAAATATTTTGGACTGTTTTTAATCGTTATTGGAACAAAATTTTTATACGAGTATTTTAATCTTTAAATTTTTTGATCGTATTCACCTATTTTTCCAGTTCCTTGTAATAATTTATCTATGAAGTCAAAAATATTTTTCTTTCTCTCGTTTGAAGTGGGGCTTTCAGTAACTACGACGAGAGAGGGTTTATTTGATGAAGCTCTAATTAAGCCCCAAGATCCGTCTGATAAAGAAAATCTTACTCCATTTACAGTCAAAACTTCCGTGATTGATTGATTGTCTATTTTAATATTCTGCTTTTTTAAATCTTCCACTTTCTTTATCATTTCATTTACCACTTTATACTTCTCTTCATCCTTACAGAATGGAGCCATAGTTGGAGATTGATATGTTTTGGGTAGCTCGTTAATGATTTCACTCATTTTCTTTTTTTGATTAGTTAATAAATGACAAACTTGTATTGCTGAGTTTATTCCATCATCATATCCATACCCTAAAGGTTGATTAAAAAAGAAATGACCACTTTTTTCAAAACCTGCTAAAGCCTTTTCTAGATTAACCTTTCTTTTAATATGTGAGTGTCCAGTCTTCCAATAAATTGTCTCACAATTATTTTCCAAAAGAACTTTATCTTTAGCGTAAAGACCTGTTGATTTTACATCTACAACAAATTTTGAGTTTTTATGTTTAGATGCCAAGTTTCTGGCAATTAATAATCCTATTTTATCAGAGTATATTTCATTTCCCTTATCATCAATTACTCCACACCTATCACCATCACCATCAAAACCAAATCCAACATCAGCATTGTTATCTTTTACTGCTTTTGCTATTGCATTAAGCATTTCTAGATCTTCAGGATTAGGGTTATATTTTGGAAAAGACCAGTCTAGATTACAATCTAATTCTATTACCTCACAACCAATACCTTTTAAAATTTCTGGAGCAAAAACTCCCGCTGTTCCATTTCCACAAGCAACAACTGCTCTAATTTTCTTACTTATTTTATTTTTTTCTATTAAATCTTTAGAGTAAATCTTCTTAAAATTATCTATTTTCTTTATTGAACCTTTTCCATTAACAAATTTTTTATTTAAGGTGATATCTTTTAATTCACTCATTTCTTCAGGCGCATGAGTTAACCCTTTTTTGATACCCATTTTTACTCCAGTCCAACCATTTTCATTATGACTAGCAGTAACCATCGCTATGGCATCAGAGTTTAAATTGAATTGCGAAAAGTAAACAGTAGGTGATAATGATAAGCCTATATCTTCAACATTACAGCCAGTTGAGGTTAAGCCATTAGTTAATGCTTTCTTAATATCCTCACTGTAAGACCTGTAATCATGACCAACAATCACTCTTGGATTTGTTTTATTCGTATGTTTGATTATTTGAGATCCTAATCCTTTTCCTAAATCAGTGATTCCATCTAAATCGATGTCTTTTTCATAAAGCCATCTAGCGTCATACTCTCTAAAACCGTTTGGATTGATTTTCATGAACTATAAATACTAAAGAATAAGGGCTTTTGTTATTAAATGTTTATTAACAAAACTTTCCACTTGCAAAATTATTTAAATGTTCTTATAATGTTCTATTGATTTAGATGTTATATAGTATATTAACTATATTGTAACACAACATATAGTTGTTTTGTTAATAAATCGAAGTAAATAAGTAAAAATATGAATAAAAACGTATCATTGGCAATAGAGAAAGCTGTCGGCAGTATAAGCCAGAAGCACCAAAATGACCAAAGAAATAATGGTCCTAAAAAACCGGACTTATTCTCTTTATCAGGTGAGACAGAACTATTTCAGAATGAGAGAGGCATTACAATTAAGATCGATAGATCTAAAGATGATAATTTAACCGATTTTGGAAAAGCCACTCTTAAAGACAGATACCTCGGTCAGAACGAGAGTTTCCAAGATTTATTTGCAAGAGTGGCGAGTGTATACGCAGACGACAACTTACATGCACAAAGAATTTATAACTACATAAGTAACTTATGGTTCATGCCCGCTACACCAGTTTTATCAAATGGTGGAACTGAAAGAGGTTTACCAATCTCATGTTTTTTAAATGAAGCTAACGACAGTTTAGAAGGTATCACAAATCTTTGGGAAGAAAATGTTTGGCTTGCAGCAAGAGGTGGAGGTATCGGAAGTTATTGGGGTAATCTAAGATCTATTGGTGAAAAGATTGGTAAAGTTGGAAAAACATCAGGGATTATTCCATTTATTAAGGTTATGGATTCTTTAACTTTGGCTATTAGTCAAGGTTCTTTAAGGAGAGGTTCAGCAGCATGCTATTTACAAATTGACCATCCTGAGATTGAAGAGTTTATTGAAATGAGAAGACCTACAGGCGGAGACGTAAACAGAAGATCACTTAACTTACATCACGGAGTATTAGTCACAGATGAATTTATGAGAGCTGTAGAAACAGGAGGTCAGTGGGCATTAAGAAGTCCTTACGATGGTACAGTTCAATCTACAATACCAGCAAGAAATTTATGGATTAGATTATTAACTGCAAGAATTGAGACTGGTGAGCCTTACATTGTTTATATTGATACAGTCAACAGACAAATTCCTCAGCATCACAAACTTGCTGGTTTAAAGGTTAAAACATCTAATCTTTGTAGTGAGATTACATTACCAACAGGAATTGACAATGAGGGAAATCAGAGGACAGCCGTCTGCTGCTTGTCATCATTAAACTTAGACACTTATGATGAGTGGAAAGATGATCCGCAATTTGTTGAAGACGTAATGAGATTTTTAGATAATGTTATGACCGACTTTATAAATAGAGCTCCTGATGAATTTGCCCACGCAAAATACTCAGCAATGAGAGAAAGAAGTGTAGGACTTGGAGTTATGGGATTACACTCATATTTCCAGCAAAAAAATATTCCTTTTGGATCAGTAATGAGCAAAGTTTGGAATAAAAAAATATTTAAAAATATTCAGGAAAAAGTTGATGAAGCATCAAAGACATTAGCTGACGAAAGAGGATCATGTCCTGATGCAGCAGAATATGGAATGAAGGAGAGATTTTCAAACAAAACTGCAATAGCACCAACAGCTTCCATATCAATCATTTGTGGCGGGTCTTCTCCAGGAATAGAGCCCATTGCTGCTAACAGCTACACTCACAAAACACTTTCAGGTTCATTTAACGTTAGAAATAAATATTTAAAGAAGATACTTCAAAAATATAACAAGGATACCGATGAAGTTTGGTCAACAATAACAACTAATCAAGGATCCGTATCACATTTAAATTTCTTAACAGCAAACGAAAAAGATACTTTTAAGACTGCTTTTGAAATCGATCAAAGATGGATCGTTGAGTTAGGTGCAGATAGAACACCTCACATTTCACAAGCACAGTCAGTAAATATCTTTGTTCCAGCAGATATACACAAAAAAGCACTTCACGAAATTCATTTTCAAGCATGGAAAAAAGGTCTTAAAAGCCTTTATTACTGTAGATCCAAATCAATCCAGAGAGCTGAAAATGTAAATAACGGATCTTCAACAGATGTGACAAAAAATGTTTACTCTGGAAAACAAGAATCAAATAATGAAAGCAATAACTATGAGGAGTGTCTATCATGTCAGTAGCAGAAAAAACTAAACCAACAATAATTCAGCCTAATAAAATGGGCTTATTAGTAGAAAACCCAGTTTATAAACCATTTAGATATCCATGGTGTTATGACGCCTGGTTAACTCAACAAAGAATTCATTGGCTACCGGAAGAAGTGCCACTAGGAGACGATGTAAGAGATTGGCAAAAAAATTTATCAGTTGAAGAAAAAAATCTTTTAACTCATATCTTTAGATTTTTTACCCAAGCAGACGTTGAAGTAAATAACTGTTACTTAAGGCACTACACAACAGTTTTTAAACCAACAGAAGTTTTAATGATGATGACGGCATTCGCCGCAATGGAAACTGTTCACATTGCTGCTTACTCTCATTTGTTAGATACTATAGGGATGCCAGAAACAGAATATTCAGCATTCTTACAGTATAAAGAAATGAAAGATAAATACGATTACATGCAAGGTTTTGATGTTAAGTCAAAACACAACATAGCGATGACAATGGCTGTATTTTCTGCCTTCACGGAAGGTTTACAATTGTTTGCTAGTTTCGCAATATTATTAAACTTCCCTAGATTTAATAAAATGAAAGGGATGGGCCAAATAGTAACGTGGTCAGTTAGAGATGAAACTTTGCACTGTAATTCTATGATTAGACTCTTTAGAGATTTCATTAAAGAAGAACCACAAATTTGGAATGATAAATTAAAAAATGAAATTTATGAAGCATGCAAAACAATCGTTCACCACGAAGATGCATTCATTGATCTTGCTTTTCAAATGGGTCCAATGCAAGGTTTAACAGCTGAAGAAGTTAAACAGTACATTAGATTTATTGGTAACAGAAGATTAGAGCAATTAGGTTTAAATCCTATCTACGACGTAAAGAAAAATCCATTAACGTGGTTGGACACTATGCTTAACGGAGTAGAGCACATGAACTTTTTTGAAGGTAGAGCTACAGAATACTCTAAAGCTTCTACAAAAGGTACATGGGGCGAGGTTTTTGCTTAAAGATTATTTTTCCCAATCAAATTTTGGAAAAGTATCAAATACTTGAAGTACTTTATCGGACCATTGATTGCAAATTTTTTTGTAATCTTCATCTGAGGTATTTAAACATTTAAGGTAAGATAATTTCTTCTGATCTTTTTTATATACCGCAATATCTATTGGTGGGCCGACTGTTAAATCACTTTTGAGCGTGGAGTCCATAGATATTAACGCACACCTAGATGCATCTCCTATTGAAACATTAGGAGTTATAACTCTGTCGAGTATGGGCTTACCATACTTTACTTCACCAATTACCAAATAAGGTTTACTATCTGCTGGCCTAATATAATTTCCTTGAGGATAAACTAAGTACAATTCTAAATCTTGACCTTTTATTTGCCCTCCAATAATAAATGTAGCTCCTAAAACAAGGCTGTCAGTGTTCACTCCGTCTGGAGATGAATGTTTAATCGTAAGTTTTCCAACATATGAAGCTATTTGTTCAAAATCTTTACATTTATTAAGGTTTAAAGCAGAATTTTCTTTAATATCTTTTTCAATAGACTTAAAAACTGCCTGAGATGTTGCCAAATTTCCTGAAGTAACAATCACAACTGTTCTGTCACCTACATCATAAGTAAGCATTTTAGAATAAATGTTTACATTATCTAAACCCGCGTTTGTTCTAGAGTCAGATGCCAAGACAACGCCTTCATTAGTCTTAATACCAATACAATATGTCATGGTGAATTCTTATTTAAAAAACAGTAAATATTCAATTCTTAATTATCATAGCTATTATCGAATTTGTGCATTTGATTAAACTACTAAACTATAAAGAATTATCGGATGGTTAATTTGTGGAAAAAATACGACTCTAAAAAAACTTATGATGAGTATCTAAACTCTGACCATAAGTTACGTAGGCAAGCTGTAATTATCTCTCACATTTTAGAGAGACATGGCATCAAAAAATTAAACGAAATTGAAAAGAACTGTGCAAGTACAATAAATGCTAGGGGAATAAATTTCCGAGTTTATTCTTCAGGAAAAAAACTCCAAGAAAAAAAATGGCCTCTAGACATCATTCCAAGAATCATCTTAAAGAAAGATTGGGCTAAAGTTTCAAAGGGATTACTTCAAAGAGTAAAGGCCCTTAATCTTTTTATAGACGATGTTTATAACGATAGAAAAATTTTTAAAGATAATATTATTCCTGAAGAATTGGTTTTCAATTCACCATTTTATTTAAGAGAATGTTATGGTTTCTCACCAAAATATAAAGCTTGGTCCAATATTTCAGGAATTGATTTAATAAGAAATATCAATGGTGAGTTCATGGTTCTTGAGGATAATTTAAGAGTTCCTTCAGGAGTTTCTTATATGCTTGAAAATCGAATGGTGATGAGAGATGTTTTTCCAGAATTATTTACAAAGTATAAAGTTGCTTCAGTTCATCAATATCCAAATAAATTATATCACTGCATGCTTGAATGTGTCCCTAGAAAAACAAGAAACCCACATATGTGTGTGCTAACACCTGGAAGATATAACTCGGCTTATTTCGAACATAGATTTTTAGCTGAACAAATGGGGATCGCTCTTGTAGAGGGAAAAGATTTATTCGTTGAAAAAGACTTTGTTTATATGAAAACTGTAACAGGTCCTATGAAAGTTGATTGTATTTATAGAAGAATTGATGACAACTTCTTAGATCCAAAAGTTTTTTATAAACATTCTTTACTAGGAGTACCCGGTTTATTTAAATGTTGGCGTAAAGGTAATGTTGGTATTGTAAATGCACCAGGAACAGGAATAGCAGATGATAAAGCTATATATTCATATGTTGATAAAATGATTAAATTTTATTTAGATGAGGAACCAAAACTAAAACAGGTCCAAACTTTTTTGTGTAGAAAAAAAATTCATAAAGATCATGTTATCGAAAATATTTCAAAACTAGTCGTTAAACCTACAAATGGATCGGGCGGTAATGGAATATTGATTGGTCCTAAAGCCTCAAAGGAAGAGAGAGAAAATATGATTGATAAAATTAAATCTAAGCCAAGTGATTATATTGCTCAACCATTAGAAATTTTATCTACAACGCCAACAATATCTGAAGAAGGAATTGAACCAAGACATTTAGATCTTAGACCATTTGTCTTAACTGGTAAAAAATCTTGGGTTACAACAGGTGGACTTACTAGAGTAGCTCTTAAAAAAGGAAGCACTATCGTGAATAGTTCTCAAGGTGGTGGCTCTAAAGATACTTTAGTTATTGAAAGATAAATTTCCTAACAACCTTTAAATGAAGCGTACATACTCTGTAAAAGTTCTGAGTACATACCTTTGCCTTTATCTAAAGTGGCACCAAGAGGATCTAAAACACCAGTTTTAATTTTAGTGTCTTTTGCTATAGATTTTATAATAGCCGGGTTGAATTGAGGTTCTGAAAAAAGACAATTTACTTTCTCATGTTCTATTACCTCTCTTATTTCAGATAATTGTTCTGCCCCTGGTAAAACATCTGGATTTACTGTCAAAGCTCCTAAAACCTTAATACCAAATCTATTTTCAAAATATTGGTAAGCATCATGGAAAACTACAAACCTTAGATTTCCTTTAAGATCTCTTTTAATATTTTTTGTTAAGTTATCTAATTCTGACTGAGCTTTTTTAGAATTAGCTTTATATTTAGAGCTATTATCTGGATCTAATTTAACTAATTGTTTTTCAATTTCTTTAATAATCACTTTAGCATTCATTGGATCTAACCAAACATGTGGATCGTGTTCACCGTGAGCATGTCCCTCATGCCCGTGATCATCATGCTTAGCTTTTTTATGACCATGATCGTCATGTTTTTTCTCCTTGTGTCCATGTCCGTGATCGTCATGTTTCTTTTCTTTATGACCGTGTCCATGATCATCATGACCTTCAAATATATTTTTTTCTCTGAACTTAAGTTTTTTAATTCCACTCAAATCCATTATTTCTACATTCACCGCTTTTTTAGCGATTGTATTTAATGGTTTTTCTAAGAATGCCTCTAAATCTTCACCAACCCAAATAATTAAATCAGCTTTTTCAATCATTTTTGCGTGCGAAGGTTTTAGGTTAAATCCATGTGGTGAATTAAAACCGTCTACTATAAGATCTGGCTTTCCTACGCCATCCATGACGTAGCTAGCGAGAGAGTGTATTGGTTTAATAGATGTTACCACCTTTACACCAGCATTTGCTGATGTTTTTAATCCGATAATTAAAAAGAAAGTAATTGTAAGCTTTAAAATTTTGTTTATCATTGTTATAATATAACGTTTGTTATAATATAACACTTTTTAAGTCAAGATTTAGAATGAGTAAAAATAATAAAAAAACTCTAGTTAAAGTTGAAAAGGCTGGATTAAAGATCAATGGTAAATCTTTAGTAGATGGAGTTTCTTTCGAGGTTCGACAGGGTGAGATTGTTACATTGATAGGTCCTAATGGATCTGGAAAATCTACTACAGCTAAAATTGCATTAGGTATTCACAATAATATCGAAGGTGTTGCGAAAAAATTTACTGATAAAATTGGTTACGTTCCTCAAAAAATATCAATCGATTGGACTTTACCAATAAGAGTTATTGATTTTATGTTTCTAACTAACGATTTAAATAACGAACAAATTAATGTTGCATTAAATCTGACAGGAGTAGAACATTTAAAGCAAAAAAATGTAAGCGATCTTTCAGGTGGCGAATTTCAAAGAGTTTTAATTGCAAGAGCAATTGCTAAAAAGCCTGAATTTTTAGTATTAGATGAACCAGTTCAAGGGGTAGATTTTAAAGGTGAAATAGCTATTTACGAATTAATTAAAAAAATTTCAGAAGAGTTTAATTGTGGAATACTCTTAATCTCTCATGATTTACACATGGTAATGTCAGCTACTGATTACGTAATTTGTCTCAATGGACATGTTTGTTGTTCTGGAAAACCCCATGTTGTTGCACAAGATAATAGATATAAAGAATTATTCGGAGATCGTGCATCTAAAGTTCTTACTTTATATGAACACAAGCACGATCACACTCACTCTCAAGATGGAACGATTAATCGTAAACAATAGCAATGTTAAATGATTTTTTTATAAGAGCTTTAATTGCAGGAATTGGTATAGCCTTAGTGACTGGACCATGCGGATGTTTTATCATTTGGAGAAGATTTTCTTTCTTCGCAGGAACTTTAGCACACTCAGCACTATTGGGAGTTACTATGGCAGTCTTTTTTGAGATTAATATTGCTTTTGCAGTTTTTTTAATATCTGCATCTTTAGCAATCATTCTTTTACAATTACAAAAAAAAACAAAATTACCCAATGATGCTTTATTAGGTTTACTTGCACATGCATCCCTAGCTGTTGGTTTAGTAATCTTGGGATTTCTTAGCTCAATAAGATTTGATATTATGGGTTTATTATTTGGAGATATACTTGCTGTAAATCAAATAGACTTGATGTTTATTTGGATAGGCGGGGCGTTGATTCTCATTATATTAAAAATTATTTGGAAACCTCTATTTGCTTCAACCGTAAATTATGAATTGGCAGAGGCTGAGGGCATGAAACCGGATAGAGCAAATGCGATATTTACAATTCTGATGGCTGCAATAATAGCAATTTCGATAAAAATTGTAGGGCTTCTTTTAATTACCGGGATGTTAATTATACCCGCAGCAATGGCTAGAAATATTTCTAACAACCCTCAACAAATGGTTTTCCTATCAGTTGTTGGCGGACTATTATCTGTAGTGATAGGATTGTTTTCATCTTTAGAATTTAATACTCCATCTGGACCTTCAATTATAACCGCAGCTTTAATACTTTTTTGTTTTTCACTTATTAAGTTTAAAAAATATTCTGAATTGAAAAAATAATGTTTAATTGGTAAATTATATAATGGCACAAGCACAAACACTTTCTAGAAATCAACAAATTGTCTTAAATATTATTGAAAAAGCAAAGGGGCCTTTAAAAGCTTACTCAATACTTTTTAATGTACAAAAAAAAGGAATTAACGCTCCTCAACAAATTTACCGAGCTTTAGATAAGTTGATTGAAATGGGCAAAATTCATAAAATAGAAAGCAAAAATGCTTTTGTTGCATGCAGGAGTTCAGATTGTGAAATTTCTAAAGCAACTGCGTTTTCGATTTGTGAAAGTTGTGAAATGGTAGATGAAATCAGTGATACAAAACTTTCAAAATATTTATCTAGTTTTAACCATAAAAAAGGAATGAAATTTAAAAGATTTAATTTAGAATTTTTCGGACTGTGCAAAAAGTGCAAATAAAAAACAAAATAAGCTAATATCAAATATTCTTAAGCATATCTTCCATAATTCACTTTTTAGTTGAACTACGGTTACATTTAAAATTCATACGTGTTACAAAAAATTAAGATTTAGGAGGACATATGAAATATATAAAATATCTAGTATCAATAATTACCGCTTTGTCTATTAGTAGTGTCGTATCTGCTAATGAGATCAAAATGGGTAAGGCTGATTGGGACACAGGCTATTTCCAAGCTGAAATCTACAAGGCAGCTTTAGAGAAGATGGGCTACAAAGTTTCTGGTCCAACTGTGATGAAACCACAAGTATTTTATGTGGCTGCAACCGCTGGAGATGTTGACCTTTGGGTTAATGGTTGGTTCGGAACACATGATGGTTATATCGCTGAGTCAAAAGGTAAAGTAAAACCAGTGGGTTATGTAATGAAGGGTGGAGGAGCTCAAGGTTACTTAATCGATAAAAAATCTGCAGATAAATTTGGTATCAAAAGTGTAATGGATATCAAAAAACACGCTAAAGAGTTTGACTCTAATGGCGATGGAAAAGCAGACATGGTTGCTTGCCCTCCAGGCTGGGGTTGCGAAAAAGTAATCTCAAAACATTTTGAAGAGCTTGGATTAGGTGATTTTATCAATCCAGTAAAAGCAGACTACTCAGCTTCAATGGCAGATGCAGTGTCTAAATACAAAAATGGAAAATCAATTCTATTTTATACATGGACACCAAACTGGACTGTTGGTGCTTTAAAACTTGGTAAAGATGTAGTTTGGATTGAGGTGCCTTACAGTGCGACTAAGCCAACTAAAATCGCAAATGCTACAAAATCTAAAGTTAATTTAGGTTTTGGCGCTGATGATATAAGACCTGCAGCTAATGTAGATTTTCTTAAAGCAAATCCAAAAGTAGAAAAGATGTTAAAAAAAGCTTCTATTCCTCTTGGAGATATTGCAGCTCAGAACTTGAAGATGAATAAGGGTGAGAAAAGCGAAAAAGCTATTAAGAAACATGCAGCTGAATGGATTAAAGCTAATCAAAGCACATTTGATAGTTGGATCAAGTAAGGGTTCAGGTTAATTTTAATGAGTTTAAAATTAGCCCCATCAGATTACGAAATATACATTCCATTAGGTGAATGGATTGAAGGAAATATTAAAGAGTGGCTATTTGAACAACGGCCACTCTTTAAAAAAATCTCAGCCCCAATTGATACTGTTCTAAATAGCCTAGATTCACTTTTTAACTTTATTCCTTTTCCAATAATACTTTTGATATTTGTAATTTTTGCTTACAGAACAAATGGAATTAAATTCGCAATATTTTCTTTTTTAAGTTTACTTTTTATTGATCTTGTTGACCTATGGTCAGAAAGCATGACCACGCTTGCAATGATTTTTACTGCTGTTTTATTTTGTATGTTAATAGGAATTCCTCTTGGCATCATTGCTTCAAGAAGCAATACTTTTGAAATTATTTTACGCCCAATACTTGATATAATGCAAACGATACCAAGTTTCGTTTATTTAATACCAGTTGTTATGCTTTTTGGAGTTGGTTTGACTCCTGGAGTAGTCGCTACAATAATATTTGCCTTACCACCAATTATTCGATTAACAAATTTGGGTATTAGGCAAGTCGGTAAAGGTTTTAAAGAGGCAGGATCAAGTCTAGGACTTACAAAATTTTTAATATTAATTAAAATTGAAATACCTTTGTCTTTAAAAACTATAATGGCAGGAGTTAATCAAACTTTGATGCTTGCATTGTCGATGGTAGTTATTGCAGCTCTTATAGGAGCCGGAGGACTAGGTTTAACTGTATATATCGCCCTGGGAAGACTTGATGTAGGCTCAGCAGTTATTGGTGGAACGGGGATTGTTATTTTAGCAATTATTTTAGATAGAATTACGCAAAAAATAATTAAATCACACTAAAGATTTTAATTTTTTAATATGTTTTGGAGTAATTTCACAACAACCTCCAATAATTTTAGCTCCTTTGTTCTTTAATTTTTTACAAATTTCAAGAAACTTTTTAGGAGTAAGATCTTTTCTTTTTCCAAGTTGAACTTTAGGATTGTTCGAGTCGGGCTTCCAACCTGGCGGAATGTGTTCAAAAGCATTAATTTTAAATCCAAATGGAACTTTAAGTTTTTTTGCATCTTTCATCACTTCATTTAAATCTTCAAATGAAACACAAGAGGCCATAATTCCAATAGGATTATATTTTTGAACTTTTTTTGCAACAGTTATAAATTTTTCACCTGAGGGTAATAACCCTTTGCTCCTAATGTGGATACCGACTAAAATTTTTTTCTTATATTCTTTAATTGCACTCAACCCTAATGAACACTCTTTCCAGCTACTCATTACATCTAAATAAAAGAAATCAACATATGGATTGAGATATTTTGCTTGGGATTTAAAACTTTCTTTAATAAAGTTAAGATCTTTTCCAAGATCAGCAAAATAAGTAAAATTTTGAGGTGGCAGACTTCCAGCAATCAAAACTTTTTTCTTGGAGATAACTACAGCCCTTTTTGCAAGTTTTCCTGCTAGTACGTTCAGATTTTTATATTCTTTTACTAAACCATTTTCGATGAGCCTTCTTTTTCTGCTACCAAAACTATTCGTTACTATAATTTCTGCTCCGGCTTTAATGAAGTCTAGATGAGTTTTGACAACTATTTTATGGTATTTCTTTTTATACAATGCTGAGGCCCCCCACAAAGTTCCATGAGGTTTCACACCTCGGTTTAGAAGCTCCTGGCCCATACCCCCATCTAAAATTCTAGTTTGTTGAAAAAAATTATTATCCAGAAATTTCAATTCCAAAAAAAGTAGATATAAAAACTATGATTGCAAAAATAGCAAACCACATAAACCATTGAGATGCCACTTTGACCAAGGAACCTTTATCAATACCTTTCCAAGGCATAAAAGTGTATGTAGCAAGTGTAACTAAGATTAAAAACAAAAGTAAATTAGTTAAAGTCATTTATCTTTGATTCAACAACATTACTTCTCTTACTTCAGCGCCTCTATATTTGGATAAAGGTCTAATTAGTTTGTTAGAAGCATGTTGTTCCATGATGTGTGCTGACCAACCAGTTATTCGCGACATCACGAAAATTGGTGTATAAAAATCAATATCTATTCCCATCATGTAATAAGTTGGACCACAAGGGAAATCCACATTAGGATATATTTTCTTTTTATCTACCATAACCTTTTCTAAAATTTCATAAATTCTTGTATATTTTTCTTTTTTTAAAAGCTTAGCCACTTTGAACATATAATGTTTCATCGTAGGGACTCTAGAGTCTCCTGTCCTATAAACTCTGTGACCAAATCCCATTACAACTTTCTTTTTATCTAATGCGTTTTCAATCCAAGCTTTAGCTTTTTCTGGTTTTCCTATTTCTTTCATCATATGCATTACAGCTTCATTTGCCCCACCATGTAATGGACCTTTTAGGGAAGCTATGGCTCCAGTGATAGCACCGTGTAAATCTGATAAGCTTGATGTAATTGTTCTAGCAGTAAAAGTTGAGACGTTAAAACTATGCTCAGCATATAAAATTAATGAGATATCAAATGCTCTGACTATTTCTTTATCTGGCACTTTATTAAACATCATTTTAAAGAAATTTTCTGAGAAAGATAAATTTTTACTTGGGGAGATTATACTTTTACCTTTTCTTGCTCTAAAATACGCAGCAACTGCAGTAGGAGTTTTTGCAAAAATTCTCATTGCTTTTCTCATGTTTGCTTTAGGAGAATTATCTTTGGTATCTTTATCTTCTAATGCCATCAAACTTACACAAGTTCTAATAACATCCATAGGATGAGCATTTTTTGGCATCTTTTTAATATCGTTTAATATTTGTTTTGAAAGTTTTCTCTCAGATCTTTCTTGTTTTATAAATTTTTTTAGCTGGTTTTTATTTGGAAGTTCACCATTAAGAACAAGATATGCAACTTCCTCGAAATCACATTTATCACAAAGTTCTTGAACTGTATAACCTCTGTATGTAAGTGCGCTTAACTCAGGAACTACGTGCGAAATCGTCGTTTCATCAACAACTATACCAAGCAATCCTTTTTTAATTTCTTCACTCATTATTCATGTCCCTCTGTTGAAAAATCAGTAATTTTTTTATCTGGGGTATTGTATTTCTCATATTCTACTAACTCGTACAACCTTTTTCTAGTCTGCATTTTGTCAATAATATTGTTTTGATGACCATCATTAAATATAGATTTTAAACCTATTTCTACATTTTGCATTGCAAGACGTTGCGTGCTCACAGGATAAATTACAAGGTTATAACCTAAATTTTCTAATTGTTTTTTATCTAACAACTTAGATTTTCCAAACTCAGTCATGTTAGCTAGCAAGTACCCTTTAGCTGCTTTTCTAACTTTTTCAAATTCACTTTCATCTTTCATGGCTTCAGGAAAAATCATATCAGCTCCAGCATCTTCATAAGCTTTAATCCTCTCTAAAGTTTTATCTAATCCTTCAACGGAATTAGCATCTGTTCTAGCTATAATTAAAAAATTTTTATCTTTTCTTGCTTTAACAGATTCTTGAATTTTTTTTATCATTTCTTCTTTAGAAACAAGTTCTTTATTATCTAAATGGCCACATCTTTTTTCAGCTATTTGATCTTCTAAATGACATCCAGCTAAACCTTTGTTTTCAAAAATCTCAATTGTTTTTTTACAATTTCCAAATCCAGTATCTATATCGACTATTGTCGGTAGATCAGTAACTCTCGCTATTTGATTGCTTCTATAACTTACTTGCTCTAAAGTTGTTAAGCCAATATCAGGTAAACCTAGATCGTTTGACATAACTCCACCTGAAACATAAACACCATCAAAACCTATTTCGGCAATTAGCTTAGCGCATAGAGGATTATATGCTCCAGGAAATCTTAATAATTTTTTTGATTGTAAATTTTTAATTAAATTTGAACGTTTTTCTGTGACTGTTTTTTTAGTAAAATGCATTCGAAGGGATTTATATTAGAGCAAGATATAAAAATCAAAGATTATTTAAATAATATAAATAATCCAGTTAAAACTAATAAAACAGCTAATAAATATTCAATAATTTTTTTTATTTTCACATTTGTTATAAATTTTCTCAAACCACTTCCAAACAATGCCCATAAACTAATCGTTGGAAAACATATCACTGCAGCTGTAATTGTAACAAAAGCAACTCCAATAAAAATATTTTCTTCTGTGGGAAAAAAACCTGATGCAACTGTAACAGCTATTGACCAAGCTTTTGGATTTATAAATTGAAATAAAGAAGCTTCATAAAATCTTAAAGGTCTACCCGTCTCTTTTTGAACCATGCTGAACGAACCAATCATTTTCCATCCTAAATAAACTAAATAAATAAAACATAAAATTTTCATATAAAATTGAACTTGAGGATAAAGTAAAAATAAATTTGCTAATCCAAAACAAGTTAAACCGATTTGCAAAATATGGCCTAAAGGAATACCTATTAAATGCGGTAAGGTTCTTACAAATCCAAACTTCATTCCTGAAGCTGTAAGCATCGCGTTGTTAGGACCTGGGGTAAAAAACATTGTAAAATAAAAAGCTGATAGTGCAGAAAATAGAGTAAAAGTTATCATAAATACTTTTCTATTATTTTTTCAAACCCTATAAAGTCACTGATTAATTCATTATGTTTAATATCTTTTTCAGTTTTTTCAGTATATCCATCTTTAACTAACACAAATGGCAAATTTGCGTTATGAGCTGAATTAGCATCAACTTCACTATCTCCAACCATGATTGTTTTTTTTATATCTCCACCAATAATTTCAATCACATTGGTAAGATGTCTTGGATCAGGTTTGTTAAATTCGAAAGTATCTGCACCTGCAACATAATCAAAATACTTATACATTTTTATTTTTTTCAATAAATCTACAGCTAAAACTTCCCTTTTATTTGTGCAAACGCCCATTGAAATATTTTTTGATTTTGACCAATCTAGAAATTCAAAAATACCTTTAATTGGTTTACTTTCATTATTAATATTTTTTGCATAAAAACTAATAAATTCATCAACCATTTTCTTTTTTGTTTTTTCATCAGTAATTTCATTTTTAAATGACCTTTGCATCATTACCCAAGCACCTCTACCAGCCAAAGACTTTATGTCAGATAATTGCTTTGGATTATGACCGTATTTTTTCATTACATGATTATGTGCTTCAATTAAATCAGGTGCTGTATCAACTAATGTTCCGTCTAAATCGAATAGAATTGTATAAATTTGACTCATTTTAAAAGTATTAAAAAGAAATATTTTGTGACTTATTTCAGTTACATTATTAATGTAAAGAAATTTTTAATGAATACAAATAATAAATTAAATAAAGCTAATTCGTATAGACTTTCACAAGAATTATTAAGAAACAAAGCTTTAAAGAAGGGTGTAAATTTAATTGCACCAGAAACAATATTTTTATCAAAAGATACTCTCTTTGGAAAAAACGTTAGAGTGGATCCATATGTTGTTATCGGTCCGAATGTTAAAATTGGAGATAATTCTCATATCAAATCTTTCAGTCATCTAGAAGGAACTAAAATTGAAAGAAATGTAGTTGTAGGTCCCTATGCCAGGTTAAGGGAGGGAACATTATTAAAAGAAAACACTAAAATTGGAAACTTCGTAGAAACAAAAAAATCTCTTATAAATAAAAATTCAAAAGTAAATCATCTTTCTTATGTTGGAGACACTTCGGTAGGTAAAAATTCTAATATTGGCGCAGGAACAATTACTTGTAATTACGATGGTATTAGAAAATCAAAAACAAAAATAGAAGATAATGTTTTTATAGGTTCTAACTCATCACTAGTTGCACCAGTCAGTATAGGCAAAAACAGTGTTGTTGGTGCAGGATCTGTAATAACAAAAAATGTTAAAAAAAAATCATTAGCACTCACAAGGGCATCACAAATCTCAGTTACAAACTATAAGAGAAAGAAAAAATAATGTGTGGAATCATTGGAATTGCTAGCAACAAACCTGTTTCGATTAATATTATCAACTCTCTAAAAAAATTAGAATATAGAGGTTATGACTCTGCAGGTTTAGCCACCTTAAGCAACAACTTAATAGATGAAAAAAAATGCTCTGGAAGAGTAGAAGAACTTGAAAAAATTTTGTTCAAAAAACCCTCAAATGGCAACATAGGTATAGGACATGTAAGATGGGCTACTCATGGAGTTCCCAATATTATTAATGCACATCCTCACTCTTCTGAAAAAGTTTCAGTGGTTCACAATGGTATAATAGAGAACTCAGAAGAATTGAAAAAGGATCTTGAAGAAAAAGGTTTCAAATTTAAATCACAGACTGATACTGAAGTGATTACTATCTTAGTTACCCAGTTTTTAAACAATTCAAAACCTTTAGAGTCAGTATTCAAAACCTTAGAAAAATTAAAAGGTAGTTTTGCATTAGGAATTATTTTTAAAAATTTTCCAGACATTATAATTGGAGCGAGAAGAGGTAGCCCACTTGCGGTTGGTTATTCAAGCGAGGAAAATTACTTAGGTTCAGATTCTTACGCACTAAAATCTATGACAAATAAAATTTCATATTTAGACGATGGTGAATTATGTATGTTATCAAAAAATAAAGTCGATTTTTACAACGTAAAACAAAAAAAAATAAATAAAAAGATTTATACTGTTTCAGACGATGAAAATACTACAGACAAAGGCGACTATAAAAACTTTATGTCTAAAGAAATTTTTGAGCAATCAACCACTATCAAGAAATGCTTGAGCGAGTATACTGATAGTCTTAAAAAAGATATTAATATTTATAATTTTCCTATTGAGCCTAAAAAAATTAATAAGATAATTTTGATTGGTTGTGGAACAGCTTATCATTCATGTTTAGTAGCGAAGTATTGGTTTGAAGAATTAACCTCCATCGACATCGAGATCGATATTGCTTCAGAATTCAGATATCGAAATTTAAAATTTAAAACTAATAATTTATATATTTTTGTTTCTCAGTCTGGCGAAACAGCAGATACTGCAGCAGCGCTTGATATTTGTAAAAAAAATCTATTCATGACTTGCTCAATAGTAAATGTAGTAGAAAGTACGATTGCTAGAAATTCTGATTGGGTATTACCTATTCATGCTGGCCCTGAAATTGGTGTTGCCTCAACCAAAGCCTTTTTAGGACAATTAATTGTTCTGTATATTTTATCTTTAAAACTTTCTATTGAGAGGGGAGATACTAAAAAAAAGAATTATGACACATGTGTAGAAAATTTGAAAAAACTTCCAGATGCAATAAACAGCACTTTAAAACTTGAGAGTGAAATTCAATTAATAGCAAAAGAATTTCTAGATGCTAAAGGATCAATGTTTTTAGGTAGAGGAAATTCTTTTCCAATAGCACTTGAAGGCGCATTAAAATTGAAAGAACTTTCTTATTTACATGCCGAGGGATATCCTGCTGGTGAAATGAAACATGGACCATTAGCTTTAATTGAGGAAGGCTTACCAGTAATAGTGATAGCGCCTAAAGACAAATATTATGAAAAAACTCTTTCCAATATGCAGGAGGTCATAGCTAGAGGTGGAAAAATATTTTTTATAACTGATAATAATAATAGATTATTAAGTACAAATATAAGATTTAGACTAAGTGTGCCTCGTGTAGATAGCTTACTATCACCATTGTTACTTACAATTCCTTTGCAGCTTTTAGCATACCATGTAGCTTCATTAAAAAATTGTGATATTGATAAACCAAGAAATTTAGCTAAGTCAGTTACAGTCGAATAAAGTGAAATCAAATTATAAAGCCATGGTATTGTCTTGTATTGATCCAAGATTCCAACCTGTTGTTTACAATTATTTAAAGAAAAAAAAATTGGTTGGCAAGTATAGTTCTTTTACAATAGCAGGATCAGCTGTTGGTGTTACAGCTTATAAATTTAAAAGATGGCACAAAGCTTTTTGGGATAATTTTGATACCTCTGTAAAATTACACAAAATAAGAAAATTAATAGTAATAAATCATAGAGACTGTGGAGCAGCCAAAATTATAAATAGAAAAAAAAATTTTTCCAAAGCAAATGAAACAGTGGTACATAGAAATTCTTTTCAAAAAATTAAAAAGATATTTAAGAAAAAATATCCAAAATTAAGGATTGAACTCAAACTTATTTCATTAAATAGCAAAGTAGAAACATTTAAGTAAATTTTTACCACTATTTTATTGAATATTTTTAATCTTTACTCTATATATATCGCCAGTTGTATATGAAAAAATGGAATTTAAATAGTTGGAAAAAATTACCTGCAAAACATTTACCTGTTTATCAGGACAAGGAAGAACTTGATTTAGTTTTAAGTAAAATTAAAAAATATCCACCTCTAGTTTTTGCAGGTGAGTCAAGATCTCTAAAAAAAGCCTTATCAGAAGTTGCTGAAGGTAAAGCATTTTTACTTCAAGGGGGAGATTGTGCAGAAAGCTTTGCAGAGTTTCATCCAGATAATATTAGAGATACTTTTAAAGTTCTTTTACAAATGTCTTTAGTTTTAACAGCATCAGCCTCAGTTCCAGTCATAAAAGTTGGAAGAATTGCTGGACAATTTTCCAAACCTCGAAGTGCACCCACAGAAAAAAAAGATGGAAAAGAATTGCCAAGTTATTTAGGTGACAACATTAATGGAATGGAGTTTACAGAAAAAGCAAGAATACCTGATGCAAAAAGATTATTTCGAGCGTATTCGCAGTCTGCATCTACATTAAACTTACTAAGAGCTTTTTCTCAAGGAGGCTTTGCTGACCTCAGACAAGTACATTTATGGAATTTAGGCTTCATAAAAGATAAAACAAAAGGTAAGTATAAAGAAATAGAGGATAAAATAAGCGATGCTTTAGCGTTTATGGAAGCTTGCGGTATTAATTCAGATAACAATCGAAGATTGAGAACTGTAAATTTTTATACTTCGCATGAAGCATTACATTTACCGTTCGAAGAGTCTATGACAAGAGTAGACTCAACAACTGGAGAGTATCACGACACATCAGCCCACTTTGTATGGATAGGAGATAGAACAAGACAACCAGACGGAGCGCATGTTGAATTTTGTAGAGGTATTAAAAATCCTATTGGTTTAAAATGTGGACCAACTTTAAATCCAGACGAATTAATAAACTTATGCAATATTTTAAATCCCGATAATGAAGCTGGAAGATTAACATTAATTTCAAGATTCGGCGCTGATAGTGTTGAAAAATATTTACCTAAGTTAATTAGAGCAATTAAAAAAGAGGGTCTAAAAGTTATATGGTCTTGTGATCCAATGCATGGAAACACTATCAAAGCTGCAACAGGATTTAAAACTAGACCTTTCGAAAGTGTCTTAAAAGAGGTAAAAAATTTCTTCGCTGTAAGTCAAGCAGAGGGGAGTTATGCCGGTGGATTACATATAGAGATGACAGGTCAAGATGTGACTGAGTGCACAGGCGGGGCTCAAAAAATATCTGAGAATGATTTATCGAATAGATATAGAACTCATTGCGATCCTAGACTAAATGCTGACCAAGCATTAGAACTAGCTTTCTTGATTTCTGAAGAAATTAAGAAAAATTCAAAAATATCAAATAAAATTATTCAAGCTGCGTCTTAATAATTATTGTAATTATTAAGACCAAACCTTAAAAGAGAGGTAAGGTATTAATTATGGATGTGAAAAAAAGAGCGAAAATAATAATCGACTGGATAGACAACTACTGCGATAATGCTTCTTATAAGCCAAAATCTTTAGTAGTTGGAATATCGGGTGGAATAGACTCTTCTGTAGTTAGTACTTTATGTGCAAACACTGGTAGAAAAACAATTGTGTTAACAATGCCAATTAAACAAATCAAATCTCAACATGACTTAAGTTTGACACATGCTAAATGGTTAAAACAAAAATATAAAAATGTTGAACATCATTTGTTGGAGATGGATAAAATCTTTAACTCATTTTCTCAAGTTTTAAATAAATTTGATAATGAGCATGGATATGCAAACTCAAGAGCAAGGTTGAGGATGGCGACCTTATATCAAGTAGCAGCAGCAAATAATGGAATTGTTGTTGGGACAGGTAACAAAGTCGAAGATTTTGGCGTTGGTTTTTATACTAAATATGGTGATGGTGGAGTCGATATCTCTCCTATAGCTGACTGCAACAAATCTCAAGTGTGGGAGTTAGGCAGACATCTTGGTGTCTCGGATGAAATAATTAATGCCCAACCCACAGATGGTCTATGGGATGATGGAAGAAACGATGTAGAGCAACTTGGAATGAGTTACGCAGAGTTAGAAAAGGCTATGGAAAATAAAGACGATCCTAACTATCAAAAATATTTAGAAATAAGAGAGAAAAATTTACACAAGATGAATCCGATACCAGTATGCACATTTAATGAATAACTTAAAATTAACAAATTCTCTAACTCGAAAAAAAGAAATATTTAAACCAATCAATTTGGATAAAATTTCTTTATATGCATGTGGGCCAACTGTTTATGATAATCCTCATGTTGGTAACGCTAGGTCTTTAGTAGTTTTTGATACACTTTTTAGAGTATTAAAATTACTTTTTGGAAATAAAAAAGTTTTCTATGTAAGAAATATTACAGACGTAGATGATAAAATAATTGAAGCTTCAAAAAAAAAAAATAAATCTATCAACGATATAACTCAAGAAATAACAAAAATATTTCACCAAAATTGCGAAAGCTTAAATTGTTTAAAGCCATCTAAGGAACCTAAAGCAACCGAACATATAAAAGAAATGATAGAAATGACATCTTCGTTAATTAATAAAAAATTTGCATATGTAAATGAAGGCCATGTATATTTTTCAGTTTCATCATTTAAAGATTATGGAAAACTTTCAAATAAAAATTTAGAAGATCTAAAAGCAGGTAGTAGAGTAGAAATATCAGATCTTAAAAAAAATCCAATGGATTTTGTTTTGTGGAAACCATCAACCGAAAAGGACCCTGGATGGAAATCACCTTGGGGTAGAGGTAGACCTGGATGGCATTTAGAATGCTCAGTCATGAGTGAGAAATACTTAGGAAAAAATTTCGACATTCATGGAGGTGGATTAGATTTAATTTTTCCACATCATGAAAATGAAATTGCGCAATCGTGCTGTAATAATTCTACAAATAAATTTGCAAATTATTGGTTACACAACGGTTTTGTTACGATTGATAATGAAAAAATGTCAAAATCTCTTGGAAATATTGTAACCATTACTGATGCTGTTAATAAATATTCTGGCCAAGTTGTAAGACTTGCTTTATTAAGCGCTCATTATAGTCAACCGTTAGATTGGAATGACAACTTATTAAACAACCAAAAAAATATTTTAGACAAATGGTATAAACTTTATGAAGAAAATTCAGAAGAAATTAAATTAGATTTAGTCGAGTCACTGTTAGATGACTTAAATACAGCTGGGTTTATTGCCAAAATTCATGAGCTTTACAATGAAGCAATATTAGGAGACGATAAAAAAAGAGCATTATTTAATAGCGCCTGTCGATTACTTGGTCTATTTAGTGTCCCTAAAGAAGAATGGCTAAATTTAAAAAAGAAAAATATTAAGATTTCTGAAAAGGATATATTAGAAAAAATTCAAGAAAGAACAAAAGCAAAAAATAGTGGAAATTACGATTTAGCTGACAAAATAAGAGATGAACTTTTAGATGAAGGAATATTAATCGAGGACCAAAAAGAAAAAACTATTTGGAAATTTAAATGACCAAAGACAAAATTTATATATTTGACACTACATTAAGAGATGGAGCTCAAACAGAGGGTGTGGACTTCTCCATTGAAGATAAGAATAAAATAGCAAAAGTTTTATCTAATATAGGAGTAGATTATATAGAAGGTGGTTGGCCCGGTGCTAATCCTATTGATACTAAATTTTTTTCTAATCCTCCTGATACACAAAATAGTATATTCACAGCTTTTGGAATGACAAAAAAAACTGGAAGAAGTGCTGATAATGACCCATCTTTAGCTTCAATAATAAATGCTAATTCACCAGCTGTATGTATAGTTGGCAAAACATGGGATTTTCATGTGAAAGTGGCTCTAGGTATAGAAAATAAGGAAAACTTAAAAAATATTAAAGAAACAGCTGAACATTTTATCAAAAATAAAAAAGAATTTCTGTTTGATGCTGAACATTTTTTTGATGGCTACAAAGCTAATCCAAATTACGCATTAGATTGTCTAAAGCAAGCTTATGACGCCGGAGCAAGATGGGTAGTTCTTTGCGACACTAATGGAGGCACCTTGCCAAATGAGATTAGAGAAATTGTTACTAAAGTTTCAAAATCAATACCTGGTAAAAATCTAGGAATACATGCCCACAATGATACAGAAAATGCCGTAGCAAATTCCTTAGCTGCAGTGGAGTGTGGAGCTAGACAGATTCAAGGTACAATAAATGGGCTAGGTGAAAGATGCGGCAATGCTAATTTAATGTCAATAATACCTACATTATCTCTTAAAAGATCTTTTTCCGATAAATTTGATATCAATATTAAGAGAGAGAAACTTAATTCATTAACAGAATGTTCAAGATTGTTAGATGAACTTTTAAATAGAAAACCAAATAAAAACTTACCTTATGTTGGAGCTTCGGCTTTTTCACACAAAGGTGGATTGCATGTATCGGCAGTTAAGAAAGATCCTAAGACATATGAGCATATAGATCCTAAGACTGTTGGAAATCATAGAAATATTATTATCTCAAATCAAGCAGGCCGTTCGAATATTTTATCTAGGTTAGAAGCTTATGGAGTTAAAATTAACTCAAAAGATACAAAAGTACAAAAAATCCTAGATAAAGTTAAAGAAAGAGAATTCAGTGGTTATTCATATGATGGTGCTGACGCATCTTTTGAATTATTAGCTAATCGATTATTAGGTAAAGTTCCAGAGTATCTCAAAGTAGAAAGTTATGACGTAAATGTTTCTAAATCAAAAAAGATTTCTACCAAAGCCAATGTTGTTTTTTTAATTGATGGAAAAAAAATTAAATGTTCAGGTGAGGGAAATGGTCCAGTAAATGCATTAGATAATGCAATTAGATCTAATTTTAAAAAAGTTGAAAAATATTATAATTATTTTTCAGATCTTAAGTTGTTAGACTATAAAGTAAGAATACTTAACACTGGAACAGAGGCTACTACGAGAGTTTTAATTGAGAGTACAGATAAGACAGGAAAAAGTTGGTTTACAGTTGGTGTCTCGCCAAATATTATTGAAGCCTCATTTAAAGCTTTAATTGATAGCTTGGATTACAAACTTTACAAAGAAAAGGCTCCTGCTAATCTGAATGAAAAATAAGTTTGGATTTATTTTAGTTAAACCACAATTAGGTGAAAATATTGGAGCTTGTGCTCGTTCGATGAAAAATTTTGGTTTTTCAAAATTATATATTGTTGATCCTAAGATTAATTTTCCAAATAATAAAGCAAAGGCTACTTCAGTTGGAGCTTACGATATCATTAATAAAGCAAAAGTATTTAAAAAAGTTGAAAAAGCAGTCGATCCTTTTAATATAGTTATATCTTTAAGCGCGAGACGTAGAGATATAAATAAAAAGCATATTTCAGTTAAAGAATTTAGAAAAATTATAAAAAAGAAAAATATGAAAGTTGGCTTAATGTTTGGGCCAGAGGCATCAGGTTTATCAAACCAGGATCTATCTTTTGCTAATTATATATTACAAATCCCGACATCATCAAAATTTAAATCACTAAACCTATCGCACTCTTTGACAATAATTTGTTATGAAATTTTTAAAGTATTTAATGAGAAAAAAATTCAGAAAAAAAGTTCTCACTTAAAAATATCATCTAAGTCTAAAATTTCTTCTATAGTTTTACATTTGTCTAATCTTCTAGAGAAGAAAAATTTTTTTAAACCCCAAGAGAAAAGACATTCAATGATATTGAACATAAATAATTTAATTTATAGATTGCAACCAAACGATAAAGAATTGAGGATTTTAGCTAGTATTATCAGCACTTTAAGCAAAAAATAACATTAAAGCTTAATTGACAAACCATTACTAAAGTTTATAAAAACATCTTTATTTAACATGACAAAAAGACTTAAATCTAAACATAAAGTTGACCGAAGACTAAAAGCAAATATTTGGGGAAGACCTAAGAGCCCTTTTAACTCTAGAGCATACCCCCCAGGACAACATGGACAAAATAAAAAAGGAAAACCTACTGATTATGGAATTCAGTTACAAGCCAAACAAAAACTAAAAGCATACTATGGCAATATAAATGAAAGGCAATTTAGAAACATTTATAGAAAAGCTCTTTCTAAAAGAGGCGATACTACAGAGAACTTAATCGCACTTCTTGAAAGTAGACTTGATACAGTAATTTACAGAGCAAAATTTGCTCCAACTGTTTTTTCAGCTAGGCAAATAATAAATCACGGTCATATTAAAGTTAATAAAAAAAGAGTAAACATATCAAGTTATGTGGTTAAGAGCTCAGATCTTATTGAAGTAAGAGAAAAATCTAAAAAGTTAACAGTAATTGACGGATCATTGCAAAGTAAAGAGAGAGATGTTCCTGAGTATATTCAACTAGATAATAAAAATAAAACTGTAAAACTTGTCAGAATACCTAAATTCTCAGAGGTTCCTTATCCTGTAATCATGGAACCTAATTTAGTAATTGAATATTATTCAAGATAATTAAATTATTTTTTTTTCTTCTAGAAGTTTTTTTAGCTCACCTTTTTCGAATAATTCCTTAACTATATCACAACCGCCAAGAAATTCCTTCTTAACGTAAAGCTGAGGTATAGTTGGCCAGTCGCTGAAATCTTTTATTCCTTGTCTTAAGTTTTCGTCCTCAAGAACATTTATACCTTTAAAATTTACATTCAAGTGCTTAAGCACATTTGAGACAGCCATTGAAAATCCGCATTGAGGTTGTTCAGGTGTCCCTTTCATGAATAAACAAACATCATTTTCACTGATTAATTCTTTTATTTTTTTTTGTATTTCCATTATTTTCCCTCAGTGGTTATTGTGAATGCATGTAACTCATTACCCATTTTACCTTTTAATGCTTTATAAACAAGCTTATGTTGTTCAATCTTACTTAAATTATTAAATTGAGATGATTTAATTGTTGCTGAATAATGATTATTATCACCCATTAAATCTTTTATTTCAATTGAGGCATCTGGAATGCTATCTTTAATCAATTTTTTTA
>CACKNV010000007.1 GCA_902601705.1 uncultured Pelagibacteraceae bacterium
ATTAAACTTTTTGGAGATTATGAGGACGCTGTAACTGATAAATCAAATACGGTCTTTCATAGCGCTTTGAGCCCTCTTATAAATTTGGGTTTAATTACACCTGAGGAAATTATTACTAAATTAAAAAAAGTTGAAAATAAAATTCCAATGAATTCTTTAGAGGGTTACGTAAGACAAATTATTGGATGGAGAGAATTTATGAGAGGAATTTATCAAAATTATGATCAAAGATTAGAAAAAACAAATTTTTTTAATCATAATCGAAAAATGAAAAAATCTTGGTATGAAGGCACTACAGGTTTGGATCCTCTTGATCATGCAATCAATAATGCTAAAGATTATGGATGGTCTCATCACATCGAAAGGTTAATGATTTTAGCAAATATCATGAACCTTTGTGAAATAAATCCAAAACAAGTTTATAAATGGTTTATGGAAATGTTTGTAGACTCTTCAGACTGGGTGATGGCTCCAAACGTTTACGGAATGGGTTTATTTAGTGACGGTGGAATATTTGCAACCAAACCTTATATTTGTGGCTCAAGTTATTTTTTGAAGATGATGCATTTTAAAAAAGGTCCATGGTGTGATGTCATGGATGGATTATATTGGAAATTTATAGATGGTCATAAAAAATTTTTCTTAAAAAATCCTCGTCTTGCTATGATGGTAAGAATTTCTGAGAAAATGAATAAAGAGAGAAAAATGAGAATTTTTAAAGCGGCAAATAATTTTATAAAAGAAAATACTAATGGTTAAAGTCTTTTTTAATAATTCATGTAACATATGTAGAGCTGAAATTAATCATTACAAGAAACACTCTGATGGTAATTTGGAATGGGTTGATGTTACTGATAATCTGGATGCTCAACAATTAACCTCAAAATCATACAAGGACTTATTAAGACGAATGCATGTAATTCAAGATGGAAAAGTAATCGATGGAGCAGAGTCTTTTTTAATTATTTGGAAAAATATACCTAAATATAATTTTTTGTATAAAATCTTTAAGATAAAACCTTTGTTTTTCTTTCTTAATATTTTTTATGAAATAGCAGCTTATTTTCTTTTTATAAAAAATAAGCATTTATTAGATAGTGAAAAAAACTAACTTACCAAAAAAAATTTGCCCAAAATGCAATAAAAACTTTACTTGGAGAAAAAAATGGAGGTTGAACTGGGATAGAGTTAAATATTGTTCTAAAAGATGTGCTTCTAAGTAATTTTTTGAATTATCTTTGGTATATTTGATTTAAAATTAAAATAACCTTTATTAGAAAACTGCCAGCAAAATTCATCTCCTTCTCTCACTATAAAATTATAATTCAAATTCTTCTTTTTTTTTATACTTTTTAAAAATGATAAATTTTCTCCTATGGAAGGGTAAATTACATCTAGATCTTTTATTTCATTTGTCAATTTATCAAAGTTAATTTCATCAATTATTTTAATATTTGAAAATCTATTGGCTTGGTCTTCAATAATTTTTTTTTTAAAATTGATTACCTTTTCATCAAATTTAATTTTTCGTTTTTCATTGCTGAGAAAAACACAATATATATTTTGATAATTTTTTAGATTTAAAGTTTCAATATTTAGTTCGCTTTCAAAAAATACAAGTGTTTTGCTTTTTAAATCTTCTTTAGTTATTTCTAGAGATGATAGTTTATACTCTCTCTTATCTATTAATGGTATCGCATCCTCATTTAAACTAACGTTTTTGTATTTATTGTTAGTAAATTTAGCAATATTCCATCCTTGAGCAATATAGTGCTTTCCTTTAGTTTGAAGTCCAGCAACCCATCTCCAACTCAGTGTGTTAGAAGCGGCATCTCCATCATATAAATATTTCATAAAAAACTCTGCACCTTTTTGCCAAGGTAAGTTTAAAGTAAATATCCAAATACTAGCGAACCACATTCTTGTATGATTGTGTAAGTAATTGTTTTCTTTAAGCTCATTCACCCAATCATTAAAACATTGTATTTCAGTTTTTCCAGATACCGCTATCTGATAGTTTTTATCTTCCTCTATACCTTTAAGATCCTCAGTAAAGTCAGTCCAAACTTGAGGTCTAAGCTCCAACCAACCTTTCCAATAAACTCTCCAAAATATTTCTTGAATATATTTTTCAACTTTCTGATAAGAAAATTTACTTAAAACTTTTTTTACAACTTCATACTCGGTAATTAATCTATGAGAAATATAAGGAGATAAACACGAAACATTTTTTCTTTTACCAGGCCCAAAATCAAAATTTCTTAGTGTGGAATAATTTACAATCTCTTTATTAATATAATTTTCTAAATCTTGAAGGGCTTCTTCTCTAGTTGTTTTGAAGATCATTCTTCATCCTCATTTCTCCAATCATCCATAAACATTTTCCAACATGCAAAAGTTACACAAGGAATTCCTACGCAAAAACCTAATAAAACTCCATTCTTTGAACCTAAATATAATGATGCTATTTGAGTAGTTCCAATCGGAATAACAGTTAGTATTAAGGCAATTATTAAAAGCCTATACATATATGGTGGTTTTTTCATTAAATAGTATTTCCTTGATCCATAGGTATTGATACTGCTGAGGTAAACCAACAGTTATTACAATTTTTTTCAGAAGCCTTTTGAACATGCCATTCATAAAACAATAATTTTTTATCTTTTGCTAATATTTCAATTTTAAAAATATGTTTTTCAGGAGTATTCATTAGTAAATTAATTTTATGTGATGAATGATTGAGCAGTGGTCTATATTGAGCTCCATAAATCATAATTCTAAATCGTTCGTACGGTCCTGTAATTTTTTTATTATCAGGATGGGCAAATAACCAAGTTTGTTTTATACCTTCGTCGTTTTTATCATTATCTTTAAGTGCCTCTAATTGTATTTTAACAACATCATAAGGTAACAATTTTTCATTAGGACTTATAATTTCACTATTAAGCTTATTACTAAATAAAATTATGATTATGAATAAATATATTTTTTTTAATTCCATATTTTTTTTAAAATTTCCTCTCTTTGACATCCTTTTTTATACATTAAATATCTTATAAAATTTTTTTCATAATAGTCTTGATGATAAGTTTCAGCTTTATAAAATTTTTCAAATTTCCAAACTAATGTGACAATTTTTTTATTAAATATACTCTCTAATTTCCTAAATGAATTATCAATAAGTTGTTTTTGTTTTTCATTTTCAAAAAAAATTACGGATCTATAACTTTTTCCCTTGTCACAAAACTGACCATTGGCATCAAATGGGTCTATATTTTTCCAATATATGTCTAAAAGTTTTTGGTAATCAATCTTAGCTGAGTCATAAGTGACTTCAATTGCCTCTACATGCCCCGAGTCCGTATAAATAACATCAGCATATTTTGGGTTCTTTAAGTGTCCGCCAGAATAACCAGAAATTGTTGAAATTACTCCCTCCACTTGATCGAATGACTCCTCCATACACCAAAAACAACCACCTGCAAAATAAGCTTTTTTTTCCTCAGCATGTAAAACTGGATTTATGATTATTAATGTGACGAATAGTAAAAAAATTCTCATTATAAATATGTTATATTAATGAATATGGAAAACGATGGATTTATTGTCATAGAGGGAATTCATAAAAACCCTAACAATATTGATACTATTGAAGAAAAAACTAAAAAAATTCATGGCCCATTTAAAAAAAAGCAGGCTGAAATTTTTGCTAAATCTTTAATACAAAAAAACGTAGATAACTTTTACCATAGAGCCTGGGTTATTAAGGAAGGTCTAGAAATCAATGATGTATGTGAGGAATGTAAAAAAGAGGAAGAAAGCGTTAAACAAAATTTAATTATGCATGGCTACAAGATTTGTAAAAGTTGCAATTTAGCAAAAACAATATTTCCGATTTAAATCCCTTTGAATAGTACTATCACTAAGAATAAGAAAAAAGCTTGAAACAACCATGAAACTACAACTACACCAAACGCTTTCCAAAGACTGTCGTAATCTAAAGCTGCTTTTACTGCTACAACCATGCAAGCAAGCATCCAAAAAGCAGAACCAATAAATGTAACTGTCATTAACTCTGGTGTAATTCCAAAAACTCTTATTAATCCTGGTGCACTTGAAAAACCAATCGTTCTTAAAAGTTCTCCGTGATTACTTTTTGTTTTAACTCCCCCAAAAAGTTTTACCCCAACAAAATAAATTACATAAGCCCACACATACCAGCTTAATAATGAGAGAGCTGGAGCTACTAGAAAATTAGAAGCCCCTAAATGAATTGAACCAACACCTGCAGCTAAACTAGATAAGACTACTACAGCACCTGCTTGAAAAGTTGCATTTTTATCCTTTTCAACTTCTTCAAACAATTCAATATCAATTTTAATTGCTCTGAATATTCTATTTAAAAATGTATTTATCATTCTATTTTTTGGTAAACGGCTTTAATAAATTTAAAATTTTATTATGCAAAATTTTATTAGATGATGCTAGAATATTTCCACCTTTTTCTGCTGGTTCATTCTTCCAAGTTGTGACTATTGCTCCAGAATTTTTCATTATTGGTATCAAAGGAAGTATGTCATAAGGTTTTAAATTTGCTTCAATTACAGCATCAACTTTTCCCTCAGCTAATAAACAATAATTCAGTGCATCAAACCCAGCTAATCTAAAAGACCAACCAAATTTTTTAATCACTTTGCGTTGTTTTTCATAACTCAATGTTCCGTGAAAATTTCCGATTATCTTAATTGTTTTTAAATTATTGTTATTAGATGATTTTAGAATAATTTTTTTTTTATTCTTATAACAATAAGATTTTTTTTTATCGTTAATGTAATATTTATCTAGCTCTGGAAAATTAGCTAAACCTATCAAAGATCTTTCTTCAAAAGATAAGCTTATTAAATTTGACCACGTAGGGGCTCCAATTACAAAAGCTCTTGTGCCATCTATTGGATCGATAGACCATTTATAATTATTTGATGAAAATTTATCTTCAAATTCCTCTCCGATAATAGAGTCTTTTGGAAACTTTTTATTTATAAGTGAGCGTATATATTTTTCAAATGCTCTATCAAAATTAGTTACAGGATCATAATCTTTTTTTGACTTTGATTTATTGCTTACTACTAAACCAGATTTAGATTTTGTTTTATAAAATGAGTTCAACTTAGGTGGTAATTTTTTAAGAAAGTTGAATGGTTTGTTATAATCCATTATGTGTATATAGCTTAATTTAAAAAAAAATATATATGAAAATATCAAAAAAATTTGAACCTTTACTCGCAGGACTATTTGCTTCAATAATTATTGGAATTCTCTCTTTCCTTAGCTTTGAAACATCCACAGGTTTTTGGTTAATGTTTTCTTTTGGATCATCTACTTTAATTGTATTAGTATTTCATGATAGTGAATTTGCTCAACCTGCTAATGTTTTTTTTGGTCACTTATTAGCAATCGTTATAGGAATACTTTTTAATGAATTTTTAGGGATGTCTTACCTAACGCTCGGTTTATCTGTAGGGACTACTGTAACACTAATGATGTATTTTAAAATTATACACCCTCCTGCAGCCGCAAACCCTTTAATAGCATTATTTGCTGACGTTTCATTGAGTTATATTATTTTTCCTGTAATAGTTGGTTCAATAGTCATTGTTGTTTTATCTGTAATAATAAATCGGTATATCCTAAAAAAAAATTTCCCAGTTAGATGGTTTTAGTTTAATAGAAAAATTGAGCTATTTAGAATAAACGCATAGCTTGACCAAGCTAAGTAAGGTATCATTAAGTAAAAACTCATTTTATCTCTAGAAAAATACTCTTTCATTAAAATTAAAATAAATATTAATATAATTACTAAATTTACCAGAGCTATACCAATTAAATGAAAACCAAAAAATACTACACTCCATGTACTATTAAAAAATATATGAATGAAGTAAATTTTTAATAATTTCTTTTCAAAAGATTTTATCCAAACTTTCCAAATCGCAAATGACATTAAAAAATATAATGTTGTCCATACAGGAGCAAAAACCCAGCTTGGAGGATTAAAACTCGGTAAAATAATTTGTGAGTACCAGGGTTCTTTAAAAGTTGTTGTCGCATAGCTGCCGATCATCGGTGCAATAAAGGTTATTAATAGTATAATTATTAAAGATAAGTATTTATTTTTCACAACTTTATAAGATATAACTAATTAATGTCTGAAAATCATAAAAAAATTTGGATCACTGGAGCAAGTAGTGGAATTGGTAAGGCAGTTGCAGAAAAATTTGCAAAAGAAGGTTGGAAAGTTGCAGTTTCAGCTAGAAGAAAAGAATTATTAGATGAGTTGGCCAAAAATGAAAATATTTCCTCTTTTCCTTTAGACGTTACTGATAGATCTCAAATAAATAATACGTTTAAAAATATTTTAAATGAATTCGGCGAATTAGACATATGTTTGTTTTCAAGCGGAACATACGAGCCCAAAGACGAGCAAAGTATAGATCCAGATAAAATAAAAAATGTAATTAATGTTAATTTTTTAGGGGTTATTGATTGTGTAAAAGTTGTTGAAGATTATTTTAAAAATAAGAAATCTGGACACATTTCGATAGTTTCCTCGATTGCAGGTTACAGAGGTTTACCAAATTCTAGTGGTTATGGTCCCTCAAAAGCTGCTCTAACTAATTTTAGCGAAAGTATTTACTTTGATTTTAAAAAATTTGGAGTTAGGGTCTCAGTTGTATCACCAGGTTTCATTAAAACTCCTTTAACTGATAAAAATGAGTTTCCTATGCCATTTTTAAAAACCCCCGAATACGCTGCAAATAAAATTTATAATGGCTTAGTAAAAGGAAATGCTTTTGAAATTCATTTCCCAAAAGGATTAACTTTAACTTTAAAATTTTTAAGAATTTTGCCTTATAAAATCTATTTATTTTTAGTAGATAAATTAGTAAAGCGTTAATCTTTAACAAACATTACAGTTAATTCCGCAACTTTTATTCCAAACTTGGTCATTGTAGCTCTATTAATTGCTACGCGCTCATCTTGCATGAAAATCCAATCATCAAAAGTAATTTTAATATTTTTACCTTTGACTGGCACCAGCAATACGTATTCAAATTTAAAAGCTGGACCATATGAATATCCTTTAGCTGTTCCAACTACATCTGAGGCTGTTCCTTCATAGTTGTGTTCATCAATTTTTTTAATAGTCCATTGACGAGTTTGTCTTTCCCCGTCATTCCAATCAAAAACTTCGTCTAAAATTAATTGAGATCCGTCCCATTTTCCGTTTAAATCAGCTTTAAATTGTCTCGTAACTTTTCCAGATCTATTTTGTAATACTCCCCAAGCTTTGACATTGCCCGATAAATAATTTTCGATAACTAGTCTTGGTTTTTGATCTTTAAAATCTGTTGGTTTCATTTTATTTGCACATCCTGTTGTTAAAATAAGTAATAATAGTACTATAAATTTTTTCATGACGAATATCTATTAGACATAGAGAATTGAATCAAGTTAATGTTTCTAGACTTAAAACCCCCTTCACAATAAGATAAATAAAATTCCCACATACGCTTGAAATATTCATCAAAACCAAGTGGGCTAATTTTTTCCCAAACACCTAAAAAATTTTCTCTCCAGGTTGCTAAAGTTCTGGCATAGTCATCCGAGTAAGTATTGATTTTTTCTAGTTTAAGGTCATTTTTTTTAATTATATTCTCCATAAATTTAATTGAAGGTAAAAATCCACCTGGAAATATATATTTTTGAATAAAATCCTCATTCGCTCTGTATCTTTCAAATAAGTCATCTTTTATCACAATGCCTTGAATTGCAGCAGTACCGTTGTAATTAAGAACATTTTTAATTGTACCAAAATATTGGTCCATGTATTTTTCACCGACAGCCTCTATCATTTCTATTGAAGCTACATGATCGTACTTTTCCTTAAGATCTCTGTAATCCAAAAACTTTACATTAACTTTATTGTTTAAACCTGAATTAAAAATCTTCTTTTTAGTAAATTCATATTGATTTTTTGAAATCGTGATACAGTCTACGCTTACATCATAATTTTTAGCTAAGAATTCAGCAAAACCGCCCCAGCCACATCCAATCTCTAAAACATTGTTACCATCTTTTATATTCATTAAATTTATAAGCTCTTGAAATTTATTCCTTTGAGCGATTTCTAAATTATCTTTCTCGTTTTTATAGACTGCGCTGGAATAAGTGAGAGATTTATCAAGCCACAATGAAAAAAATTCATTCCCTAAATCATAATGTTTTGAAATATATTTTTTACTCTTTGATTTTGTATTAGATGCAAACATTTTTTTCAAAAAATTTTTAATTTTTTGTAATTTTAAACTTCCTGAAAAAGAATAGATTGTATTGATATTTCTGGCTGTAAGTTCAATTAAATTTGTTAAATTTGAGGAATAAAAATCTTTTTTCATATGAGCTTCTCCTAAAGCTGAGCTTCCACCCATAACGACGTTCAGGTAAAAATTAGGATTATTAATTTTGATATCAGAAGATAATTTACTCTCTAAGTCACCAAAGTGAAAAACTTTTCCATCATAATTAATAAGTTTAAGATTTCCCTGCGAAATGTTTTTTAGTTTATTCAAGACAAATTTTTCTGAAATTTTAAATAAACTCATTAATATTCTTCGTAACTTAAATTATTTTTTAATTTAGTATTTCTTTTTCTGTATATTGCCCCTTTTTTCCATAAAAGTAATGCTTCAAAATGTATCGAACTTATAATTTTAATTGTCATTAATGGATACTTAAAAAAATTAAATATGAGTTGTTTGGAACTAAATTCTTTTTTTTCTCCTGTTTGGGTGGCTGTTAAAACCGTTCCTATCGAGTCTGTTTGTTTAATAAAGACTGAGAGTTTATCATTGGGATTGAGTAATTTAAAATTATAGTAAGTTTCCATATCCATAAATGGCGATACGTAAAACTTTTTTTTGCATTTTTGAGCTATTTCTTCATTATCTTTAATTTTAAAAATATATGTGTGCTGCTCATTGAAAGTATTCTTTACTTCGTAGAAAATCGCCTTCAATTGATTATCCTCGTAGCAGTAAAAAATACTTAAAGGGTTAAATACATAGCCAAAAATTCTTGGATAACAAAGTATTTTAACTTTATTAATTTCACCTTTTATATTGAATTTACTAATGTTTTTAAGAACCCACTCTTTTAAATTACTTCCGTCACGTTCTCCATGATCTTTGTCATAAAAGCTGAAAATGTTAAACTTATTATGAGAGAAAATATTTATTGAACTGTCTAATTGATTGATTTCATCTAAATCAATTAATAATGAAAAAGTTTTATATTTTAAAAAATGTCTTACAGGTTTAAATCTTGTATGAGTTACTTCACCATTATAAATGCAGGAGTTCATCAAATTTTAAAGTTATTTATCAAATCTATAGATGATTTTAATCCATCTTCATGAAATCCGTAACCAAAATAACTTCCGCAAAACCAAGTCCTTTTTTTTCCTTGTATTAATCCTAGATCTTTTTGAAGTGCGGTATTCTTTGAATTCAAATATGGGTGGGTAAAATCAACTTTTTTTATAACAGAATTTTCGTTAATTTTACAAATAGGGTTTAAAGTTAAAAAATAGTCTTTAGATGTATCTAAATTTTGTAGTCTATTTAACCAATAGGTAATGCATGTCTTTTCTCCATCTGAAATAGAATTCCAACTGGACCAGGCCCTTTTTTTGTGAGGCATTAATCTCTTATCAGTATGTAAATAAGCCTCATTCTTCACGTAATTAAATTTTTCCAATATATTTTTTTCCTGTTCCGTTGGTTTTTCTATCATTCTTAAACTTTGGTCTGCATGGGAAGCTAGAACTACTTGATCATAGTCAACATATTCATCGCCAATAATTACCCTGATATTGTCATCGCTTCTAATTAATTTATCCACTTTATAATTTTTAAAAATTTCTCCACTAATTTTATCTATTACTTTTTTTACATAAGCTCTACTTCTATTTGAAACTGTGTACCATTGCGGTCTATTTTTAAATTTAAATAAACCATGATTAATAAAAAAATTTAAAAAAAATTTTAATGGCATTTCCTTTGCCTTATTAAATGGCATTGACCAGATAGCAGCAACCATGGGGATTAAGTGATACTCGATGAAGTATTTTGATAACTTTTTTTTATTAAGAAAATTTCCTAGAGTCTCTTCTTTAATTTCACTTTCAAGAAATTTTGGAGCAGTTTTATAAAATGAAATTATCTCTCTAATCATATATAAAAATTTTAAATTAAGAAGATTTAATTTATTAGCAAAAATACCTCCTAAACCACTTCCGCTATATTCAACATTACTATTCTTAATTGATACAGAAAATGACATGTCGCTTTTTTCATAAGGAACTTTTAATTCATTAAAAAAATTTACTAAATTTGGATAAGTAACCTCATTAAAAACAATAAAGCCTAGATCTACTGGAACAATCTTATCATCTTCTTTTATCTCATAGGTAAAAGAATGTCCTCCAAAGTGATCTTCTTTTTCGTATAGATCAACTTTATATTTTTTTGAGAGAAAATATGCGGAAGATAATCCTGATATACCTGAGCCGATAACAGCGATTTTCATTAAAAGAGATTAAGCAGCTTCATCTTTATATTCATCCATTGAAGGACATGAACATACTAAATTCCTATCTCCAAAAACGTTATCTACTCTAGCAACTGGTGCCCAATATTTATTATTTTTTACATACTCAGTGGGAAAAGCCGCTTCCTCTCTTGAGTAGGCATGCTTCCACTCACTGGAAGCTAATTCGACATAAGTATGAGGTGCGTTTTTCAGTGGATTATCAATTTTATCAAACTTTGATGACTCCACTAAATTAATTTCTTTTTTAATCTTTATAAGTGCATTACAAAATTTATCAATCTCCTCCAAATTTTCACTTTCAGTCGGCTCAATCATAATTGTACCAGCAACTGGCCATGACATTGTTGGAGCATGGTAGCCAAAATCAATCAGTCTTTTTGCTAAATCCTCCTCAGAGATTCCTGAACTTGCTTTTATTGGTCGGATATCAATTATACATTCATGTGCAACATTTCCATTTTTACCAGTATAAAGAACTTTGTAATCTTTGGATAATTTTTTTGAAATGTAATTTGCATTTAAAATTGAAACTTGTGAGGCTTTTTTCAATCCCTCAGCGCCCATCATCTTTATATACATCCAGGATATTGGAAGTATGCTTGAACTACCCCAAGGTGCAGCTGATACAGCTCCCATTCCATTCTTAGGGCCTGCCTCTTTAATAATTTCATGTGTTGGTAAAAAATCAGCTAGATGCTTAGCGCAAGCGATTGGGCCCATTCCTGGCCCGCCTCCACCGTGCGGTATGCAAAATGTTTTATGTAAATTAATATGACAAACATCTGGTCCAAATTTCCCTGGTTTTGCAACACCTACAAGTGCGTTTAGATTTGCTCCATCCATATAAACTTGTCCGCCATGCTTGTGAATTACTTCACAAATATCCATAATTTTTTCTTCAAATACTCCATGAGTAGAGGGGTAAGTAACCATTAAAGCAGCTAAATCTTTTGAGTGTTTTTCAGCTTTATTTTTAAGGTCGTCTATATCCACGTTTCCATCTTCGTCACAATTGACTACAACCACTTTCATCCCACACATTTGGGCACTTGCTGGATTAGTTCCGTGAGCTGAGTCCGGAATTAGACAAACGTTACGATTTTCTTGTTTATTATTTTTATGGAATTTTCTTATAGTCATTAGACCTGCATACTCTCCTTGAGCCCCAGAGTTAGGCTGTAAAGAAACTGCGTCATATCCAGTAATTTCTTTCAGATCGTTTATTAGATCATTAAAAAGAATCTTATAACCCTCCATTTGATTTGTAGGAACAAAAGGATGTGGAAGTGAAAACTCTTTCCAAGTAATAGGAATTAATTCTGCTGTTGCATTGAGTTTCATTGTACAAGATCCTAAAGCAATCATTGATCTATTAAGAGCAATATCACAATCTTCTAGTTTCTTTAGATATCTTAACATCTCAGTTTCAGAGTGGTATTTGTTAAAAACTGGATGAGTTAAGTATTTTGAAGTTCTTAAAAGATTTTTTGGAAGATTATTCAGTTCAACCTTAACGTCTTGTTTAATTACTTTGGTTATTCCAAATATTTTTAACAATAAGTTAACATCATCAAGTTTTTTTGCTTCATCAAACGCAACAGATAAATGATCTTTATCAACTTTTCTAAGGTTTATATTCTCTTTTAATGCAGCTTCAAAAATAGAATTTGTTTTTCCATCGGTCTTAATTGTGACGGTATCGAAGAAATGATCTGATAAAATCTTGTAACCACCTGTTTTGATGTTATCAGCAAAAATTTTAGCTAATTTAGAAGTTCTATTCGCTATTTTAAGTATTCCTTCGGGTCCATGATAAATTGCGAAGGCAGCAGAAATGATAGCTAATAATGCTTGGGCAGTGCAAATATTGCTTGTAGCTTTATCTCTTCTAATGTGTTGCTCCCTAGTTTGTAAAGAAAGCCTGTAAGCTTTTTTTCCATGTCTATCTTTTGATACACCTATAATTCTACCCGGCATCGATCTTTTAAATTCCTCTTTAGTTGCAAAAAATGCTGCATGAGGTCCACCGTAACCCATTGGGATACCAAATCTTTGAGCGCTACCAACAGCAATGTCAGCTCCGAGTTCAGCTGGAGTTTTTAATCTAGCTAAAGCCAATAAATCACAAACCAAAATAGCTTTTCCATTTTTTTTATGTATTTGACTAATACTTTCACTAGGATCGTTTATCTCACCTAAAGTTCCAGGATATGATAAAACTCCACAAATAATATCTTCATTAATTTTCGTAAGTTCTTTTTTTTCGTCACCAATGATCAACTCTAACCCAAAGGGGTTGGTTCTTGTTTTTATGAGATCAATTGTTTGAGGATTGCAATTACTTGAAATAAATATTTTTTTTGAATTAGTCTTATCTAATCTCTGGCTTAAACCTACTGCTTCAGCTGTTGCTGTTGCTTCATCCAGCAAAGAAGCATTAGCTATATCCATGCCTGTTAAATCAATTATTGATTGTTGAAAATTCAATAACATTTCAAGACGACCTTGCGCCACTTCAGGCTGATAAGGTGTATAAGACGTGTACCATCCTGGATTTTCTAAAATATTTCTAAGAATTACATTAGGTGTAATAGAATTATAGTATCCCATTCCAATAAAATTTTTAAAGATTTTATTTTTTTTAGATATAGATTTTAATTTTTTTAAAGCATCGTTTTCTGACATTGGCTGATCAATTTTAAGATCATCTTTTAATAAGATTTTTTCTGGCACAGTATTGCTCATTAGATCCTCTAGTGACTTATACCCAACGTATTGCAACATTTTGGACTGATCTTCTTCAGAAGGACCAATGTGTCTTTTAATAAATTCTTTTGAATTATCGTCAATCATTTAACTTGGGTTCTCCTTACAAAACTTATCATATTCGTCTTTTGACATAAGTGAGTCATACTCACCTTTATCCTTTATCTTTAACTTAAAAAACCAGCTCGCTCCCTCAGGGTCTGAGTTAACGCTACCGGGGTCATCAGCAATAGCTTTATTTCCCTCAGTAATTTCTCCAGAAATAGGAGAATAAACATCACTCGCAGCTTTAGTAGACTCTACAACAGCTGCTTGACCTTCTTTTTCAACGGCTTTACCTGCATCAGGAACCTCCACAAAAACAATATCACCGAGCATTTCTGTTGCATGCTTAGTTATTCCAACTGTAGCAACGTCTCCATCTAATGAGACCCATTCGTGTTTTTTAGAAAATTTTTTTTCACTCATATTTATTTCCTCCTATTTAACATAACTTTTTTTATAAAATGGAAGTCCAGAAATTTTACCCCCATATTTTTTTCCTCTTACTTCAAGCTGAATAGATGTGCCTATTTCAGAAAATTCAGATTTAACATATCCCATTGCAACTGGAGCGTTCACACTCGGGCCAAAAGTACCACTTGTAACGAATCCTATTTCATTATTATCGGACGAAAAGATTTTGGTATTTTCTCTAGCTATAACTTTTCCATCTGGTTTTATACCAACTCTAATTTTTTCACTTCCGTTAGCTAATAAATTTTTTATTTTTTCCCATCCATTAAAGCCTCCAACTTCTTTCCTTTTTTTTGCTATAGCCCATTTTAAATTGGCCTCCACAGGATTTATTTTTTCATTTAAATCATGACCATATAAACATAGACCTGCCTCTAATCTTAATGTATCTCTAGCTCCTAATCCTATCGGTTTAACTTCATTTGAAATTAAGTAGTCGATGAGTTTTTCAACTTTTGTGTTAGAAATTGAGATTTCAAAACCATCTTCACCTGTATACCCAGATCTTGTTACATAAAGTTTTTCACCCTCATACTCAAAATTACTTCCTGTCATAAATTTTAATTTAGCAACACCCGGGATTAACTTTTCTAAAATCTCTACAGATTTGGGTCCTTGTAAGGCTATTAAAGATAAATCATTGTTTAAAAGATGTTTATGGTTTTTTTTTAAAAATTGAGAAATTTGTTTTATATCATTTTCCTTACAAGCTGCATTTAAGATTATACAAAAACCTTTTTCTGTTCTCGTAATAATTAAATCATCAATTATTCCGCCTTCAATATTAAGTAAAAAAGAATATTTTGAATGATTTATTTTCAAATTTTTTAAATCTGCTGGTATAATTTTCTCTAACGACTCTATTAATGTTTCGTCCCCTTCTAAAAAAAATTGCCCCATATGCGAGACATCAAAAAATCCAGCGTGTGTTCTTGTAGAAATGTGTTCTTTAACAATACCATCTTTATATTGAATAGGCATTTCATAGCCAGCAAACGGAACAAACTTTGCTCCTAAATTTTTATGATAATTGTATAAAGCTGTTTTTTGTACTTCCATAATAACTCTTATCTAACCCCATCTGTCTATGTACCTGAGAGATTTAATCCTTCGGTGAGGCTTTCGCCTGCTTTCCAGAGTTATTACAGTAACGGTCCTTTTGCCTGAGAGTTTCCGGGGTGGTTGCTCCTTCGGCGCCTAAATGGTCTCTCCCGTTACGTTGTGGACTCTCTTCTAAATAAAGTAAAAAGTCAAATGCAAATTATTCAAGTCTTGCTATGTTTTTTATCAAAACTCTTCAATATTATTGCCGAAATAATGACTGCGCCGCCTATAAATACACTAATTGGAGGAATTTCATTTAAAAATAACCATACCCATAGAGGTCCACATAAAGTCTCCATTAACATAAGCAAACCTACTGTGGCTGAAGCCGTCGTTCTTGAACCAATGGTTATACATATAAATCCTAGTGCCAGTTGGGGAACACCTAATAAAAATCCCATAAAAAGATCATGCGAAGTAAATTCAAAAGAATTAGATAAAATAGCGCCATAAATTAAACTAAAAATTCCAGAGTAAAGCATTGCAGGAACCATATCTAGATTAGAATTTTTTCGAATTATCATGACGTAAATTGCAAAATTAATCGGAATAACCAGTGCTACTAAATTACCAAATAAAGATCCTGTTGAGATTGAATCTCCAACCATTATTAGTATTCCGCTCATAGCTAAAAAAATTGAGGATGATCCAATCAAGGAAACTTTTTCTTTTAGATAAAAAAATCCAAAAATTGCTAAAAACATTGTTTGAGTACTAATTATAAATACGACATTAGCTACTGTGGTATTATTCATGGCAATAATAAAAGCAACAAAGCTAAAGGACATTACAAAGCCTCCTAAAATGCCTGGAGCTCCTGAGTCCTTGATTACTTTAATTGTTTTATTTTTATAAGTAAGTGATAAAAATATAATAAGTGCAAATATAAAAAAAAATGATCTTAAAAATAATATCTGCCAAACATTGGCTTCTTGAAATGATCTAACAATAAATCCACCCCAGCTTAAGCAAAATCCTCCAAATAAAAGAAGGATATATCCAGGAATTTTATAAAAAATTTGCATTCAAAACTTTCTTAAGATCTTATTAAAATAAAATTTTAACGTTAAAGATCTAAATATCATAAAGCACATTAGGGAAAACCATAATCCATGATTATCAAAATATTTAGTTAGATAGATAGATGTAATGATAAAACTTGCAACAGAAATTATCATAGCATTTCTCATCTCTTTTGTTTGTGAAGCACCGATAAAAATACCATCAAGCTGATAGCAAAAAGATGCAATAGGTGGAATTACAAGTACCCATATGAAGTGTTTATAAGATATGAATCTTAAAATCTCTATATCAGTAATAATATTAACTATTTGCTTAAAAAAAATTAAATAAAACAAAGATACTATTAATGCAGTTACAAAACTCAGTTGAATGGAATTTTTAACAACAGATAAAAAAGAGTTTTTATTTTTTCTACCAATAGTAAAACCAATTATACCTTCGGTAGAAAACGCATAAGCATCTAAAAAGAAAGCAGCTAATATTATAAACTGCATTAATATTGTGTTGACGGCTAAATAATCTTCTCCAAATTTTGAGCCTAAATAAGTAACCCATAAAAATGAAAAAGTTAAAAACAAAGTTCTAATAAAAATATCTAAATTGATATTAAATAATCTTATAAGTTTTGTTTTAATAACAATTTTTTCAAATCTAGGTATTAATTTAAATTTTTTAATTATAAATCGGTAAGTAAAAAAATTGAAAATAATTACTGTTATAAAACTTGCAAATAAAGTCCCAAGAGCAACACCAAATACATCTAAATTATAAGATAAAACTAAAACAGAACTAAAAACTATATTCAAAATAGATAAAGTTACGATAATGAAGCTTGATATTTTAGTTTTTTGGATTCCAAGATAAAATCCAACTAAAATATATATTACTAACTCTGCTGGAACTGAAAAAATCCTTATATTTAAATAAGTGTTAATTAATTTTTGGGTTTCTACAGATGTATTAAAAAAATGTTGAATAGAGATACTTATTAAGGGTTTTAAAATTATAATTGCTAGAGCTATCACCATGGCAATTACAAAATTTCTAAATAATGTTCTTACAATTTCTCTATAGTCACCCCTACCGAAGGCTTGAGAAACGATTCCCACGGTACCCATTCTTAAAAAACCAAAACTCCAAATAACCATGGTCATTACTGATGTAGCGATGCTCGTTGCAGCTAAATATTTTGTTTCTCCGAGATTTCCCATTAATCCAGTATCTACAATCCCAACCAAAGGAATGGCTAAGTTCGAAAAAAACACTGGAATGGACAATAAGAAGATTTGTTTTTTTGAAAATTTTGTTGAAAATTTTGCTAATTTCATTTTTCTGCTTTAAAGTATTTAATTATGCTTATATACACCTCTTAGGACAATGTTAGAGCAATTATTTATCACTTTTCAAATACTTATAATTGACGTCGTAATGGCAGCTGACAATGCCATCATAATAGGTATTATTGCAGCAAACTTTGCACCTGATAATAGAAAAAAAATTATAGCACTAGGTGTAGCAGGAGCTTTTATTTTTAGGATATTTTTTGCAACCGGCGCAAATTATATTTTTGAATTTCCTTGGGTGAAAATATTAGGTGGTTTACTTTTAATATGGGTTATTAACAATTTAAGACAAGATTTTTTCGGTCTAAATAAAGTTAGATCTCCACAATTAAAATCAAAAGAACCAAAAAGTTTCGCTACGGGTGTATATCAAGTCTTGATAGCTGACTTAACTTTAAGTTTTGATAACGTACTAGCAGTAGTGGCCGCTTCTAAAGGTAACTTTCATATAATGGTTATTGGTCTTTTATTGTCAGTATTTCTAATTGCCACTCTTGCAAGTTATTTTGCAGACTTTATTAGGAGACATAAATGGCTTGGATATTTAGGTTTAATTGTGATTTTAATTATCGCATTGCAATTAATAATTGGCGGTCTAGTGAACTACGAAGTTCTATCTATTAACGAGAAATTTAAATTCTTATTTGCAATATGATAGATTTTTGCATTCTTGGGTCAGGGATTGCTGGCTCTACAATTGCAAATCTTTTATCAAAAAAATACTCGGTTCATGTCTTTGATAAAGCAAGAGGTCCAGGGGGCAGATCTTCAAATAAAAGATTTAAAAAAAATTTAAGCTTTGATCATGGAGTTCAATATATATCTCCAAAATCAAAACTCTTTGCTAATTATATTAAGAAGCTTCATAAAAACAATATATTAAAAAGCTGGGATGATAATCATTTAGATTTTACATTTGAGAAAAAACCTTTTTCAACAAAATATATAGGAAGAAGAGCTAATAACGATTTAGTAAAATACAATTTAAAAAATATTAAGCAGTCTTTTGCTTCACCAATTGAAAAAATAGATTTTAAACAATATTTTTGGGAAATAACATTGAAAAATAAATCAAAACATCAATTTAAATCACTTATAATTACTTGCCCATTCCCTCAACTAAAAAAATTAGCAAAACAGTATTTAGATAAAAATATTCTAAAACTCAAAGTTCAAATGCAACCTAATATTACAGTCATGGTTGCCTTTAAAAATCAAAAAGATCTTCCAATTAGTTCAATCAAATTTGACGATGATATTTTGGCTTGGGTTGCAAATGAAAATAGTAAAAAAAGATTTAAATCTAATATAAATTTATGGACTCTTCAGGCTACACTTAAATGGTCGAAAAAAACTATTAATAAATATAAAAATGATAAATCAATTATGAGTCAATTGATTGCGCGTTTTGTAAAATTGACAGGATTTGAAAAAAATAAAATAATTTTTAAAAAAATTCATGGTTGGAAGTATTCATATAATTATGAGAAAACACCTTACTTAAGTATTTGGAATAAAAAAATTAATTTAGGTATTTGTGGAGATTGGTTAAGCGGTCCAAAAGTTGAAAATGCATGGCTAAGCGCAAATGATCTTGCTAAAAAAATAAAATAATTAAAAAATACCTTTACTACTTTTAGATTTATCTTTTATTGAACTTTTAACTTCTACGTTTAAACCTATTAAATCTTTAGCATTTAGTTTAGAAAGATTTTGGACACATTTTAAAAACCGATCTGACTCTTTTTTAGAAATTATTCCATCAGTTAAAATTTTAAATTTATTAATATATTCTTTGCGTGTGAAAGGTCTTTTTCCCGCTGGATGAGCATCAGCAACATTAATCTCTTCAGATACTGTAGATCCATCTTTCATAGTTATTATTACTTTTCCACCAAAACATTTATTATCAGGATTAGGATCGTGGTATTTTTCTGTCCACCTTTTATCTTCTCTTGTTGAAATTTTTTGCCAAAGTTCAATTGTACTTTTTCTTTGCGCCCTTTGAGGTGTGTAGGATTTAACGTGATGCCATGCTCCATCTTCAAGGGCTACAGCAAAAATATACATTATGGAATGATCTAAAGTTTCCCTACTTGCTTTTGGATCCATCTTTTGAGGATCGTTTGCTCCAGTACCAATTACGTAATGAGTATGATGACTTGTTTCAATTACAATATTATCGACGTCACTAATATTAGAAATCTTTTTATGAAGGCTTCTAGCTAGATCAATTAAAGCTTGTGATTGATATTCTGCAGAATGTTCTTTTGTATAAGTCTCTAAAATTGCCCTTTTAGGCTCATTAATATTTGGTAATGGGACTATATATTCTTTATCTGGTCCTGATAAAACGTAAGCAATTACGCTATCTTCCCCCTCGTAAATCGGTGATGGTGATCCTTCACCTCTCATACATCGATCTACTGCCTCAACTGCAAGCTTACCGGCATGAGCTGGTGCAAAAGCTTTCCAGCTAGAGATTTCTCCCTTTCTAGATTGTCTTGTTGAAACAGTGATATGTAATGCTTGCTGAACAGATTGATAAATCAGTTCAGTTTTTAAATTCAATAAACTTCCTAAACCAGCTGCAACACTAGGACCTAAATGAGCTATATGATCAATTTTATGTTCATGTAAGCAAATACCTTTAACTAAATTAACTTGTACCTCATAACCTGTAAGTATTCCTTTAATTAAATCTTTACCATTACAACCCTTTTGTTGTGCAACTGCTAAGATTGCAGGAATATTATCACCAGGGTGGCTATAGTCTGCTGCTAAAAAAGTATCGTGATAATCTAGCTCTCTCACGGCAGTTCCGTTGGCCCATGCAGCCCATTCGCAATCCACTTTAATTTTTGGGTTTAAACCAAAAACCGTTGCTCCTGATTTTCTAGAGTGAGCTAAAGCCATCGCTCTTGCTGAAATAACAGGTTTTCTATCAAAAGAAGCGATAGCAACTGAAGCATTATCAATTATTCTATTGATAACCATATCAATTGCATCTTTATCTATTTTTGCTTTATCTGATGCGATCTCTGCGATTTTCCAGGCTAATTGATCTTCTTTTTTTAGATTTGATTTTGATGGATGAACTTTTACTTTTATGTCTCTCATTTAGTTGGCAAGCATATTTCTTAAAACATACTGCAAAATTCCTCCGTTTTTGTAGTACTCAACTTCATTAGCGGTATCAATTCTACAAAGCATTTGAATTTTTTTACTAGTTCCGTCTTGATATTTAATTTCACAAGTTACTTCTTGTCTTGGTTTAACACCTTTATCAATATTAATAACTGAAATTAATTCTGCTCCCGTAATATTTAATTTTTTACGGTCAAAACCTTCTTTAAATTGAAGTGGTAAAACTCCCATTCCAATTAAATTTGATCTATGAATTCTCTCAAAACTTTCTGCTAAAACAGCTTTAATTCCCAAAAGCTTAGTACCTTTAGCTGCCCAATCCCTTGATGAACCTGTTCCGTATTCTTTTCCAGCTATTACAACTAGATCATTGTTTCTTTTTTTGTATTCCATTGCAGCTTCGTAAACGCTCATTACTTTTCCATCTGGCTGTAACGTTGTAAATCCACCTTCAGTACCAGGAGCCATTTCATTTCTAATTTTTATATTTCCAAAAGTTCCTCTCATCATTACTTCATGATTTCCCCTTCTCGCGCCATATGAATTAAAATCTTTTTGTTGAATTTGGTGCTCCATAAAATAATCGCCCGTTGGACTTTCTTTTTTAATACTCCCTGCTGGTGAAATATGATCCGTTGTTACTGAGTCAGCTAACAATAAAAGAATTCTAGCATCATTGATTGGTTTAAAACCTTCAGGTTTGTCAGGTAAATCATCAAAAAATGGAGGTCTTTTTACATATGTAGAATTTGCTTCCCAGTTATAAATATCACTATCTGTTGTATTTATAGCTTGCCATTCTTTAGGTCCTTCTGACACATTTGAATATCTTTGTTTAAACATATCTGCATTTAAAGAACTTAACATTAAATCTTCAATCTCTTTATTGCTTGGCCAAATATCTTTTAAGAAAACATCTTTTCCATCTTTATCTTTTCCAAGAGCAGACTTATACATATCAAAATTCATATTACCTGCTAAAGCATAAGCAACAACAAGCGGAGGTGAAGCTAAGTAATTAGCTTTTACATCTGGATTTATTCTTCCCTCAAAGTTTCTATTTCCAGATAAAACTGAAACAGCGTAAAGATCATTTTTATTTATCGCATCCGATATATTTTGATTTAAAGGTCCAGAGTTACCAATACAAGTAGTACAACCATAGCCCACTAAATTAAAACCAAGTTCATCTAAATATTTATTTAAACCAGCTTTTTCCAAATAGTCTGTCACAACTTGCGAACCAGGAGCTAAAGAGGTTTTCACCCATGGTTTAATTTTAAGTCCTTTTTCGTGGGCTTTCTTCGCTAAAAGACCTGCACCAATCATAACGCTTGGATTAGAAGTATTTGTACAAGATGTTATTGCTGCAATTACTATATCACCATCTTTAACATTAAAGTCAGTACCTTCAACTTTTGCTTCGATAGCTTTATCTCTTTTTGCATTTTCTTTATAAACTTTTGCAAAAGCAGTTGAAGCTTCTGTAAGTAAAACTTTATCCTGTGGTCGTTTAGGTCCAGAAATGCTTGTTACTACACTGCTAACATCTAAAGAAAGAGTATCGGTAAACACAACATCATTGCTTGACCAAAGCCCTTGTTCTTTGGAGTATTTCTCTACCAAGTCAATAGTCGCTTTATCTCTTCCAGATAAATTTAAATATTTAAGAGTTTCGTCATCTACGGGGAAGAAACCACATGTAGCTCCATATTCAGGAGCCATGTTTGCAATTGTTGCTCTATCAGCTAAAGTTAAATTTTTTAAACCTTCACCATAAAATTCTACAAATTTTCCAACCACACCTTTTTTTCTAAGCATTTCAACAATGACTAAAACTAAGTCTGTTGCAGTTGTTCCTTCTTTCAATTTTCCTTTAAGTTCAACTCCAACAACTTCTGGAATTAACATTGAAATAGGCTGACCTAACATTGCAGCCTCTGCTTCTATTCCACCAACACCCCAACCTAAAACAGATAGACCATTTACCATAGTAGTATGACTATCAGTTCCAACTAAAGTATCCGGATAAGCATATAAATCATTTCCGCTTTTTGATGACCAAACAACTTTAGATAAATATTCTAAATTTACTTGGTGGCAAATCCCTGTACCAGGAGGAACAACCCTAAAATTATCAAACGCTTTCTGCCCCCATTTTAAAAAAGAGTATCGTTCACCGTTTCTTGAAAATTCTCTTTCAACATTTTGATTAAATGATTTTCCTGAAGCGTATTCATCAACCATCACAGAGTGATCTATTACTAAATCAACAGTAGATAATGGATTAATTTTATCTGGATTTTTATTTTTATCTTTCACAGCATCTCTCATCGCTGCTAGATCAGCAATTGCAGGGATTCCGGTATAATCCTGCAGTAAAGTACGAGCAGGTCTGTAAGCTATTTCTGTGTTTGATTTTTTATTTTTAAGCCAATCTTTTAAGGCTAATATTTGTTTTTTATCTACAGTTACATCATCTTCATGCCTAAGAAGATTTTCCAATAATACCTTAAGTGATTTAGGAAGTTTTGATATTCCTTCTAATCCATTTTTTTCTGCTGTTTTTAAGTTGAAATATTTAAAATCTTTTCCTGATGAATTGAGAGTTTCAAGTGAATGAAAAGAATTTTTACTATTAAATTTCATGCGCTATACATAGAACAAAATCACACAAACGATAAGTAAAAAAGACATTGTATAATTAAAATTCTTAATAAATTTATCACTTGTGGCGAATTTTCTCATGTATTTTCCCATTAAACACCAAGCTGTTTGACTTCCAACAGCCATTAAAAACCAAACTAAAGTCAAAGTTATAGAATCTCTTAAATAATTGTTTTGCGTATCAATAAATAAAGAAATTGAAGTTAAACCGACTATAATGCTTTTAGGATTTATGAATTGAAACCAAAAAGTATTTAAAAAGGTTACTGGTTTTGGATCAATCTTTTTATCTTTAGTTTGTCCTGCAAAAGATAATTTATACGCCATATATAATAAGTAAATTGACCCTAATATTTTAATTGTAGTTTGAATAAATGTATACTTTTGAAAAACAGCTCCAGAAGTTAATTGCAAAAGTATAATTAAAAGTGTCCATCCGATAATTACTCCAAGCATTGTTGGAATAGCTTTTCTAAATCCAAAATTGAAAGCTGTATAAGATGTCATGATATTATTTGGACCAGGAGAAAACGCAGTTGCAATGCCGAATAATATTAATGGAAAAAGTTGCATTTAAACTTAATGAGGCGCTCTAAATCTACTATGGCACGCTGTACAATTGCTCCACATTAACTCCTTTTGTACTGCTCTAAGGTCTTCTGCAGTGTCAATGGCTTTTGCAAGTTTGATCATATCATCTGAAGCTTTTTGCATTAAAGCATTAAACTTATCTTTGTTTTCCCAAATACTTGGAAGTGCTTCCGTTTTAAAACCTTCTTTTGTATTTTCAGGAAAATAATCCAATAATTTTTTATAGTTATCTGAAATTTTCTTCATTAAAGGTTTTGCCTCTTCAATTTTTTTAGATTTCAATAATATAGATATTTTTTTTTGCATTTTGATAGTTTTCACTAAACATAGCTTTTCTGCCTTTTATGATTTCTTCTACAGTCATAGCGTTAACATAAAAGGGAAAGCTCATGAAAAAAATAAAAATAATTGTTTGTATTATTTTTATTTTTTGTTTCATAAGATTATATTGTCATGAATACTGAGGATTTCCCATCTTTAAGTTGATAAATAACATAGGGTTCGTCTTTATCACCTGGCATTCCTGGTGTGCCAATCGGCATTCCGGGCAAAGCTATACCGTCAATATCGGGTTGCTCTTTTAATAATTTTTCAACCGCCTCAAAAGGTACATGTCCTTCAATAAAGTATTTACCCATAATAGTAGTGTGGCAAGACTGCATTTCTACTGGGATATTATACTTTTGTTTTATTGTATGAAGGCTTCTCATATCTGTTTGTTTAACTTTAAATTTTTCTTCCTCTAAAAATAAAACATAGCCATAGCAACATCCGCACGAAGGAGTTTTAAAAACTTCGACAACTTGTTTGGTGTTAATATTGGCTAGAGCGTCTTTTTTATCTGTGACAAAATTAAAGATATAAAAAACAGAGAATAATAATACTGTAAAAAAAGTTAGTTTGAAAATTTTTCTTTTGTACGACATAATTAATTAAAATTTATAATGAAAGTTCTTAACAGCAAAAGTGAGTACGGCCTATTGGCCAAATTGTTCCACTGGATTACATTTATTGTCTTAATAGCCCAGGTTCCTTTTGGATTTTACTTAGTAGGACTTGAATTTTCTGATGAAAGAATTGAGCTTGAAAATATACATATCCTAATCGGCATAACTATTTTTTATATAACTTTGTTTAGACTTATTTGGAAATTTTTTAATCCAAGTCCATCCGAAACAAGAAGTTTTTTCAAAGGGCAAGTCTTTATTGGAAAGGCTAACCATTTTTTACTTTATTTAAGTATTTTTACTATAACTATTTCCGGTATTCTTAAGAAACTTTATATGGGAGAAACACTTAATTTTATATTTTTTAAATATGGATTTAAAAAAGATAATTTTGTTTTAGCCGATACTTATTATGAAGTTCATATTTATGCTAATTACTTATTATTAGCACTTGTAAGTCTGCATATACTTGCAGTAATTGTTCATCATTTTATTTTTAAGGATAAAATCTTAAAAAAAATTACTTAGTGGCAAGCTTCATTAAATTTCTTAAGTCTCCAATAATTATACGGCCAGGGCGTAACGAAACCAACAGCTAACATTATTGGCACAACCCACCAAGTTAAAATAGCTCCTCCTGTGAGGAAATAGTCGGTTGCATTCATTGCAATTTCCATACTCACCATAGAGATTAAACTCATTCCTACAGCTGTTTTAAAAGCTAACTTTAGAGAGAAATTTTGTCTTAATAAGATAATCGTTTCTAAAATGATACTCGTAATGATCCCATTGATTATCGCTAGAACCATAATTGCTAAAACAGGAAAAGGAATTTTTGTTAATTGAAAAAATAAAATAGTTCCAAAATCACCAATAGAGCAACCAAGTAAACACCAAAATGTATTTTTGGCGCTTCTTGACCATGTATGTCTACAGCTCCAATTAAATGTTTCAGAACTCATTAAGCAATATCTAAACCATTATCAGTTTTCTGAGAAGGGTGCACTAGGACAACTTTTCCGTCTTTTTCAATAGCTCCTAGCACTAAAACTTCTGATACAACGCCAGCTATATTCTTTTTTGGAAAGTTACAAACTCCTATTATTTGTTTGCCTACTAAACTTTCAGCGTTGTAGTAATGAGTAATTTGAGCTGAAGATTGTTTAATTCCAATCTCTTTTCCAAAATCAACTTTAACTACTAAAGAAGGTTTTCTAGCTTTTTCATTAACTTTTACCTCTAAAACAGTGCCAACTTTTATTTGAACCTTTTTGAAATCATCATAAGTTATTTCCATAATTTCCTTTCTATAAATAAAAAAGGGGGCCTAAGCCCCCTTTTAAATTAGTTAAGCAATTGGTTTATAGTTCTTTGTATTTACCTTTGCTCCACTCATAAAATACATAACCTGGTAAGCTCACGTCACCTTTTCTGTCAAAGCTTAGTGAACCAATTACAGTATCAAACTTACCTTTTCTCATTACTTTAAGAACTTTAGCAGGGTCGTTTGTCCCGGCTTGATTAGCAGCTTGTTCGAATACTTGTAACGCAGCGTATGAATAAAGAACATAACCTTCTGGCTCAATACCAGCAGCTTTAAATTCTTTTACAACACTTGCTGCAGCAGGGTTATTTCTTGGATCTGGAGAGAAAGTCATTAATGTACCTTCACCAGCATTACCTGTGATATCCCAATATTCAGCTGTAACTAATGCGTCACCACTGATTAATTTAGTTTTCATACCTTGGTCTCTCATTTGTCTTACGATCAAACCACCTTCTGTGTGATAACCACCAAGATAAACTGCATCAATGTTGTTAGCTTTTAATTTTGAAACTAAAGCAGAGTAATCTTTTTCACCTGCTGTATAAGCTTCGTACATAGCGTCTTTAAGGCCAGCTTTCTTCATATTTTTTCTAGTCGCGTCTGCTAAACCTTTTCCGTAAGCAGTTTTATCATGAAGAATTGCTACTTTTTTACCTTTGTAGTTTTCAGCTAAGAATTTACCAGCAACTTCACCTTGCTGATCATCTCGACCACAAACTCTAAAAGTATATTTACCACCTTTATCCGTTAACGCTGGATTTGTTGAAGCTGGTGAAACTTGAATAATTCCCTCTTCATTGTAAACCGCAGAAGCTGGAATTGAAGAACCAGAGCAGAAGTGACCTGCAACATAAGCTACACCTTGACCAGCAAATTTGTTGGCTACAGCAACAGCTTGTTTAGGATCGCAAGCATCATCTCCGATTTCTAATTTAACTTTCTCACCATTAATTCCACCTTTTTTATTAACGTGCTTTAACCACATTTCAGCACCAGCTTTTAACTGAGCACCAAATGAAGCGTACTGACCAGACATAGGTCCAGCAGAAGCGACAACAACGTCAGCTTTAGCTGATACTGTTGCAAGCATTAATGTTCCGGCAATTAATGAAAGAAGTTTATTGAACGTTCTTAACATATTATTTCCCTTTGTTGTTAATTAATTAATTATTGATATTGAACACCTTAATTCCAATATTGTAAATATGAAAAAAAGTTAATTTTTTGCCCCACCTTCGAGATAAGCAGCTTGTATGTCTTTATTTTTAAGTAACTCTTGACCAGGACCCTTTATGGTCACCTTTCCGTTTACTAAAACATATGCTCTATCAGCAAGCTCCAAAGCCTTTTTTGCATTTTGCTCAACTAAAAAAATAGTAACATTTTTTTCTTTATTAATATTTTTTATTGAAACAAAAATTTGGTTTACCAGTTTAGGTGCTATTCCAAGCGAAGGTTCATCTAATAAAAGCACTTTAGGTTTACTCATTAATGCTCTTCCTATCGCCAGCATTTGCTGTTCTCCTCCTGAAAGTGTTCCACCTCTTTGCGTTTTTCTATCCCTTAATACAGGAAATAAATCATAAACTTCCTTAATATCATTTTCAAAGTACTTTCCTTTTTCGTTTGCATGGGCCCCTAATCTTAAATTTTCTTCTACAGTCAATCTTGAAAATATTCTTCTTCCTTCTGGAACTTGGCAAATACCCATATCAACTATTTTGTGAGGCTGTTTATTCTCAATATTTTCACCATTAAAAACTATTTTTCCACTTCTAGCTTTATTCACTCCACTAATCGTCATAAGTAAAGTTGATTTACCTGCTCCATTAGAACCAATTAAAGAAACAATTTCACCATCATTTACATCAAGGTCAACGCCTCTAAGAGCTTGAATTTTTCCATAAAAAGTTTCAACATTAGAAATCTTAAGCATTATTCATCTACTCCTAGATAAGCTTCAATAACCTCATTGCTATTTTTAGTTTGTTCGGCAGTTCCTTCAAATATTTTTTTACCATAATTTAAAACAACAACATGGTCGGAAATTCCCATTACCACACTCATATCATGTTCAATTAATAAAATTCCTGTTTGTTTATCTGTTTTAATAAATTTTAAAAGTTTATTAAGTTCAGCTGACTCTTTTGGATTTAATCCTGCAGCTGGTTCATCTAGGCACAATAACCTTGGTTCAATACACATTGCACGAACAATTTCTAATTTTCTTTGATCTCCGTAAGGTAGATCACCTGCGTTATCATCTGCTCTATGAGTTAGACCAATAATATCTAACCAGTACTTTGCTTTATCAACTGCTAACCGTTCTTTATCTCTATAGGTTTTAAGATTAAGTAAACCAAACAAAGAGTAACCAGAAGCTACCATTAATTCATTGTGTTGAGCGACTAACAAATTTTCAAGAACTGACATTGCTGGAAACAATCTAATATTTTGAAAAGTTCTAGCTACTTTAGCAACATAAGCTATTTTAAAATCAGTATATTTTCTAAGTGAAATTTTGCTATCTTCTTTGTGTAAAAACATTTGACCATTGGTAGGCTTATAAAATCCTGTTAGGCAATTAAATACTGTAGTTTTTCCTGCACCATTAGGTCCAATGATGGAAGTAATTTGGTTATTTTTTGCATCAAAACTTAAATCATCTATTGCAGTCAAGCCACCGAACTTCATTGTTAAATTTTCTACTGATAATAAATTGCTCATTTCTTATCTCCGTGCATCAGAATAGTTGGCTTCCTATTTGCTAATATTCCCTTCGGTTTAAACACCATAATTAAAACCATAGCTCCACCAAAAGCGATCATCCTATATTGCTCTAAGTCTCTGAACATCTCCGTAATTCCAATTAAGAAAATTGATGCAAGAACTACTCCGGTTTGTGAGCCCATACCACCTAATACAACAATAGCAACAATGATTGCTGATTCAATAAATGTAAAACTTTCTGGACTTATAAATGCTTGTCGTGTCGCAAAAAATGAACCAGCGAAACCACCAAACATAGCTCCAATTGCAAAAGCAGTTAGTTTTGTATTCGTAGGATTAACTCCTAAAGATTTACAAGCGATCTCATCCTCTCTTAGAGCTTCCCACGCTCTACCAACAGGAAGTTTTCTTATCTTTAGCGTGAAGTAATTCGTTATTAAGGCTAATACTAAAATTAAATAGTATAGAAATATTATTCGATGCATTGTTGAATATTCAAGATTGAAAAACAAATGAAAACTTGTTTCTCCCTCATCTGGAGATCTTTTAAAAGGTAATCCAAAAAAAGATGGTCGCGGTATTCCAGTGATACCGTCAGGACCGTTTGTTACCTCATACCAATTGATCAAAATAATTCTTATAATTTCTCCAAATCCTAAAGTGACAATTGCAAGATAATCTCCTCTTAATCTTAAAACTGGAAAACCAAGTAAAATTCCAAAAAAAGCTGCAAACACTCCAGCCAAAGGTAAACAAATCCAAAAAGACCAACCGAACGTAGTGGCAATCAGTGCGTACGAATAAGCGCCGACTGCATAAAAAGCTACATAACCTAAATCAAGAAGACCAGCTAAACCAACTACAATGTTTAAACCCCATCCTAACATGATGTAAGTTAAAATCATTATTGCTACATCCATAAAGTATCTGTCAGTAAATGGCAGAAATGGAAATACTACTGCAAACAAAATACCTGTTATTGCAAAATGTTTAGCTTTATCCTCGGTAATACTAGAAAACTTAGATGACAGTGAGGAAAAGATTTTAAATTCTGTTTTTCTTGCAGAATTAATATTAATTAAAAATCTTCCTAAAATACATAATCCAACAAGTAAAAAAACTACTCCCCATTGTGGAGCTATGAATAGCCCCTCACCTTTTGATACAGTTCTTAAACCTACTATTGGACCAAACAAAGCTAAAGCAATTAAGCCTGTAAATAAACTATCTTTAAATGACTGAATGATATCTTTCTTTTCCATTAAACTTTCTCGATGTCAGGTTTTCCAAGAAATCCAGTTGGAAAGAAAATTAAAACTATAATTAAAACACTGAAAGCTGCAACATCTTTATATTCAAGTGAAACATATCCAGCCCAGAAGGTTTCTATAAGTCCGATTAACAAGCCGCCTAACATTGCTCCAGGCAACGACCCTATTCCGCCTAATACTGCTGCAGTAAAAGCTTTTATGCCAGCTAAAAATCCTATGTAAAAATCAATAACGCCATAATAAAGTACAAACATCATTCCTGCTACTGAAGCTAAAGAAGATCCAATTATAAATGTTATTGAAATTGTTCTGTCAACATTAATTCCAAGTAAAGCAGTCATTGTTCTATCTTGTTCGCAGGCTCTTTGTGCTCTCCCTAAATCAGTTTTTGTGATTAAATATGTAAAAATTCCCATTAAAATAATTGTTAATACAACAATAAAAATTTGGAGATAACTAACCGTAACAATAAATTCTGAATTCTTAAAAAACTCTAATCCTCCCGAAAATAATGGCTGCATTGGTTTTACTCTTGCTCCTTGAGAAACTTGAACATAGTTTTGTAATACAATCGACATACCTAAAGCAGATATAAGCGGAGCTAATCTAAAAGAACCCCTTAACGGTTTGTAAGCTAATTTTTCAACTGTCCAGCCATAGCAAGCTGTGAAAAGCATAGCTATTAGTAAAACTAAAAGTAAAATAATTGGTAACGCAACTCCAGTTAAACCAAAGATAATAAATGATATTAAGGCTACAAAAGCTCCAATCATAAAGATATCGCCGTGAGCAAAGTTAATCATTCCAATAATTCCATAGACCATGGTGTAACCTATCGCGATTAGTCCATAAATCGAACCTAAAGTAATCCCGTTAACTAATTGTTGTATAAAATATTCCATGATTTATTTACTCACTCTTTTGTTTACATTTTCAAGAGCCTGGGTGAACTTAGTAAAGAATTTTCCTTTTTTCAATTCATTAAGAACCTGCATATTAAGGCCTTTTGGGGTCTGCGAGTCCGCTACGAGTTTTTTAAAGCCTTGAGATGATTTATTTAGAGCATCCTGGCTTAAAGCTAAAAATAATTCAGCTACATACGTTTCAGCAAGTTTTTTGTTAATACCTTTTTTACTTAACCATTTAGAACTCGTATTGAGTATTTCATAGTATGTTGCCATTAAAGAAGCAGTAGACCAAAACTTGTAGCTTAGTTTTTCATTTCTTACCTCTAGAACTTGCCCTAAATGTTTAAATATATTCTTAGCAAATTTACTTGGCGGACAAACAATAACTGGTCCTTTTTTAATTTCAATTGGAGGTAAAGGTATAGCTCTTGCAATATTCTTATTCTTTGTAATTTTTTTAAGTTTATCCAAATTAATTGTCGATATAAGGCTTATTATTTTTTTGTTTTTTGAAAATTTTAATTTAGGTAATATTTTATTACCAACATTAGGTGTAACGCCCAATAATATTACTGAGGATTTATCTATTATTTCTTGATTATTGTTTAATACTTTAATTTTTCCGTAACTTTTAGATAGTTTTTTAGCTATTTTTCTATTTCTTGAAGATATATAAATTCTTTTAATTTTTAGCTTTGATTTAAAAATACCAAAAATAATTGATGATGAAATTTTACCAGTTCCTATAAATCCTAAAATCATGAATGATGCAGAATAACCAAGCTATTCCTTTTAATAAAGAAAATTTTAAACAGATATTTTCAATACCGTTTATATCTGTCATCATAATATCAATACCAAGTGCTATAATAGCTGAATATTTTAATATTCCATTAGCCTGGTTTTTAGGACCAATGCTAATAACTTCTTTAGCTTCATTAATGGGTCTTAAAACTAAAATGCCAAGGTTAGTATTATCATCTATATTAATAATTCTTGGTCTTTATATTGGTAACTACATAGACAAAGATTTATTCAGTCAAATGCAAGATTGGATCTGGACATCTTTTATTATGTTAATTTACATAATTTTAAGTGTTCTAATCGTTTCAAAATATTTAGAAAAGTTTTCTAAATATGAAAAAAAAACATCTATTTTTTCAGCTGCACCAGGGGCACTAGGTCCACTGATGATTTTAGCAGAGGATGCAAAAACTGATTTAAGCCAAGTAGCTACATCTCATCTAATAAGATTAATTATAATAATAACAGTCTTTCCATTCATCGTGAATAGTTTTTACGATGTCGATAACGTTAATATTTCTGAAAAGGTAATTTCTAACCAAAATTTATATCACTTAATGATTTTAATTATATCGTCTGTTATTTTAATTTTATTTTTTGAAAAGATTAAAGTTCCAGCTGCTTTATTAACAGGAACTTTAGTGGCAAGTGGCTTATTGCAAATTACAGAAGTTGCGAGTTACCAAGTGTCTCCTGATATCATTAATTATTGTTTATTAATTCTAGGATCCTCGGTGGGATGCAGATTTGCCGATAAGACATTTGGTGAAATTGGACGAAATGCATTGCATAGTTTTGTGGCAACGTTCTTATTGGTAATATTAGGTGTAGCTGCATCAATTGTTGCAGGTCTTGTGATTGATAAAAACTTTTTTACCTTATTACTCTCCTATTGCCCTGGAGGAATTTATGAAGTTGCAGTAATTGCAATTTTCTTTGATTTAGATCCTGAGTTTGTCTCATTTCATCACATTATTAGATTGCTAATGATTTTGTTTACTGTTCCAGTAATATTAAAAATAATTTCTAAAAAAGCCTAAATTAAACTCTTCTTTTTTTGACACATATAGATCAATTCAGTACAAATTTATATGGCAAATTTAATAGACTTAATAGGAAGGCTTCTTATCTCCGCTTTATTTTTGATTTCAGCTTACAATAAAATTTTTAGTATTGATGGAACAATGAGTTGGATGGAGGGATTTGGAGTTCCAGGATTTTTATTATATCCAACTATTGCTTTAGAAATTATTTTACCTTTGTTTGTCATCATTGGATATCAAGCAAGAATATCAGCAGGTATTTTAGCTATATTTTGTATAGCAACAGCATTTTTGTTTCATTATGATTTTGTTGATCAAATGCAAACTATTGCTTTTCTCAAAAACTTAGGATTAGCAGGTGGTTTTTTATTTATTGTGGTCAACGGAACAAAAAATTGGTCAGTTGACAAAGAAAAAAAATACGTAAGGTTATAATAAAAAAAAACCCACTTAAATTAATAAGTGGGTTTAATTTTTAATTTAATATTATCTATTAAAATTTATAACCAATCGAGAACTTTGCAGCGTAATCTTCAAGATCAGCAACAACTTTGTTACTAGCCGGTGAAACAGCTTCATAAGTTTCGAAATTAGTATAAGTAAACTCACCTTTGTAATACAAATTATTACCGAAAGGTAAGTCTCCTTTAGTTCCAAGACCTACTGTGAAACCTAAAAGATCTCTGTTCGGATATGTAGAACCTGAATTTAGAGACTCAAGAGTATCAACAGTTACACGTTGAAGACCTAACTTAGTATGAATAGGAAATGATCCTAATGTACCTGTTGGAATATCAGTGTAAAATTGAAAAACATTGGATAACTCGGCCTGAGCTTTGTATGTTCCAGAATCACCCTCTGAGTTAGAGTCTGTTCTAGACTTACTTCCCATATCTCTTGTTGGGATATAAGAAAGACCTACAGTTAAACCGCTGTCTGCTATCATTTCAACAAAAACTTCTGGGACTACAACTGTCTCGTCGTGAGATCCAGTGTTTACTTGACCGCTTGATCTTGTTGTCTCTTCACCATCACCGCCAACATTGTGAGCGGCACCAGTGATACCTATACCCATCTCAGCTTTCGCTGAAAAGGATGTTACAAAAAATAATAAACTAATTATTGAAAGTAGTTTTTTCATTTTTTTCCTTAATTTATAAATTAACGTTAAATGTCTATTACAGTAGATTTTCTCATCATACAATCTCCTATATAACGTTATTTTATAGGTTTTTTTGCTTTGTTGCTTTTCTGCAACACTAATACATACTGGCTATACCAACCCTAAATTGTAATAATTATAGAATATTTAGACTTATGTTAACTTTTTTTCCTAAAACTTCCATATAACTGCCAAGCAATGATTAATAATATTGCTATCAAAATACAAATAGTCAGAGGTCTGTCCCATAAAAATGACCAAGATCCATCACTTATAAGAAGAGATCTTCTAAGATTTTCCTCCATTAATCCGCCTAATACAAAGGCTAAAATCAATGGCGGCATTGGAAAATCATAAAGCCTAAGTATGGTTGCTACTACTGCAATACCTATCATCAAGAAAATATCAAAGTTATTGAAAGACATTAAATAAATTCCAGTTACTGAGAAAAATAGAATCATTGGTATTAGGAAAGTTCTTGGAACTGCAAGAATTCTAGCTATGTAAGGAATTAAAGGAAGATTAAGAATTAATAATACTACCATTCCTATGTACATTGACATAATAACAGACCAAAAAATGTCTGGATTAGTTTCATACAATCTTGGCCCTGGCTGAATACCAAAACCTAATAAAGCTCCGAGCATTACTGCTGTTGTTCCACTTCCTGGAATACCTAACGTAAGTAATGGTACAAATGAACCAGAGCAAGCTGCATTGTTTGCGGTTTCTGGTGCGGATAAACCTTGCACACTTCCTTTGCCAAATTTTTCTTTTTCCTCACTTTTTACAAAATTTCTCTCCATTCCATAAGCTAAAAAAGAAGCAATCGTTGCTCCGGCTCCAGGTAAAACTCCAATAATAAATCCTAGAACTGAGGAACGAGGAATAGTTGCAGCCATTTGTTTTGTTTCCTCTTTATTCACTTTTATAGATCCTAAATCTGTTAATGAAATTTGTTTTGCGGCTTTAGCAGGATCGTTTCCTTTTATAATAATAGTTAAAGCTTCGCTCATCGCAAATGTAGCCATCACAACTAAAACGAAGCTTATACCGTCTGACAAGTTCATAGTATTAAATGTAAATCTTGGGATATCAGATAAAGTATCTTGGCCGACAGATGCTAACATTAATCCTAATACACACATCATCATAGCTTTTAAGAAGTTTCCTTTTGAGGAAAAAGCTGCAACTGCAGTCAAGCCTAGTATCATCAAACCAAAATAGTCAGGTGATCTAAAAGATAAACTCACTTTAGATAAACTTGGTGCAGCAATTAATAAAAAAATTGCTGAAATTGTTCCACCTGCAAAAGAGCTATAGGCTGCAATAGCTAAAGCTTTACCAGCTTTACCTTGTTGTGCCATTGGGTAACCATCAAATGATGTTGCTACTGTGCCGGGAACTCCTGGCGCGTTAATTAAAATTGAGGAAGTTGAACCACCAAACACAGCTCCATAATAAACTCCAGCCATCAAAATTAAACCTGTAGCGGGATCAAAACCATAGGTGATTGGTATCATTAAAGCGATTGCAGTCATTGGTCCTAAGCCTGGTAGCATTCCTATGATAGTCCCAGCAAAACATCCTATCATTACCATCATTAGATTTTGAAAAGATAAAGCAGTCTTTAATCCGATTAATATTCCTTCAATCATCCCATTATTCCTATGTATTTTAATAATGGATCTCTAAGATAAACGGCTAACACTCCGTGTAAGAGATACATAAAAATTGCAACGAAAGGGAAAGAAAAAATTATAATATATTTCCACCTTCTTTCTCCTAAAAAATAATATGAAAATACTAAAAAAAGTGAAGTTGATAAAAAGAAACCAACTTTTAGTATTGTAGCGCCATAAACAATCATTGTGAGCACTAGTAAAATTGTCTTTTTAAATTCTAAATATGTAGGATCAACCTCAATTGGTTTTTGATCTGGTAAAACAATTTTGAGACCAGAAAAAAACATTCCAGCATAACCTAAGTAAATTGGAAACGTTTTGGCATTAAAAGGAGCGCCTTCATCGAAGGCAAAAACTTGTATTTGATGAGCGGTGTATAAATAAAATGCAGATAAAACAAAGAAGAGCAGCGAAATAATTTTTACTGAGTTTATTTTCACTGCTCTTCCTTAAAGTTAACTAACTAGATTACGCCTAGTTTTTTCATTAACTTTGTCATTTCTTTTGTTTGTTTCTTTAAGAAACTGTCAAATTTACTACCTGGGTTGTAAATATTTACCCAAGCATTTCTTTTTCTAACTGTTTCCCATTCTGGAGTTTTTTGAACATCGCCTAGCATTTTAGCAATTTTCTTAACATCTCCACTTGGCATACTCTTAGGAGCAAAGAAACCTCTCCAGTTAACAAACTGAACATCGAATCCTTGTTCTTTTAGAGTTGGAACTTCTGGAGCATCACCCACTCTGTTAGGAGCTGTAATACCAATAATTCTTACTTGGTCTCTAGCACCCATTACTTCTCCCAAACCAGTTGAAAGAATTTGAGTTTCCCCAGATAAAAGTCCAGCTAAAGCTTTACCGCCAGCATCGTAAGGTACATACACTACGTTGTTAGGGTTTGCTCCAGCTTCTTGAAATGCAAGTGCTCCAATTAAATGGTCCATGCTTCCTCTAACAGAACCGCCAGCCATTTTAATTGACTTAGGATCTTTTTTGTAAGCATCAACTACATCTTTAAAGTTTTTGTATGGTGAGTTTTTAGCAACAGCGATTGCGCCGTAGTCACCAATTACACCAGCGATTGGCTTTACATCTTTGTAAGATAATACGCCAGATCCTTTTACATAACCTTTATGTCTAGTGATTGATCTTAACACTAGAGGCGTTGATTGAACTAGTACAGTTCCCTCAGGCTTCGAATTAATTATGTAAGATAGGGCTTTTCCTCCACCACCACCTGACATATTTTCGTAAGAAGCGCTTTTTAGAAAACCAGCTTTAGTTAAAGCTTCACCAGTTCCTCTAGCAGTTCCATCCCAACCACCGCCAGCACCGCCGCCGATAATGAAGTGTAACTTGTCGACTGCGAAACTAGTTGATGAGATCGAAGTTAAAAGAACAGTTGCGAAAACTAAGCTGATTAATTTTTTCAAATTATTAAACATATTATTTCCCTCTGTTAATTAATTAATTAATTGCAAGTATTAAAAATGAATGGCGTGGTAGAGTCAACAACTCTTATTTAAAATAATTCTAAATTAATTGAAAAAAGTTCCTCTAATTCTTAATAATTCTCTAGATAATCCAGAATGTTCATTAAATGCTTTTCTTCCATGTAGCCAAAAATAATTATTAGAAAAAATTGTTGATCCAACTGGTAACGGGAAAATAACTTTATTTTTACTTTCCTCCAATGCATCAGATAGTCTTTGTAGAAATAAACCTTGTTCCATATTTTTTGGTTCAGGAAATTGATCAATATAAGAAATTGTAGGCTTACCATTTTTATCTTTTGAAAACACAGGATGTTCAACTTTATAATCTACATTTTTACTTTTAGGTGATCCCCATGTAAAATTTTGTTGCCCAACAGGGTCATTACTTAATTGATCTAAATGTTCCCAGTCATCTAAATGTAAAATTACACTCTCTCCTCCACTTACATTTTGTTCCTCCATTTTAGTCATAATAAGCCAATCTGTTTTTTCTTTTACATAAGTTCCATCAGTGTGAAGATCTAATTTTGTGTAAGCTTTTCTTAAATAAGAGTCACTACTGTCCTGATGTTTTACAAAAAATCTTGCATAATATTTATCTGTCATAGAATCAAAATTAGGGTTGCCAACTAAGTGAGCAAGTCCAGTTGATAGTTTAACTAAAAAGTCTTTATCAAATTTCTTATTACCAATCTCTGGTTCAACAATTACAGTTCCAGTTTCTCGATCATTAAGAATTTTTACTAACGTTTGACTCAACTTATTTTCAAATACTTCATCTAAACTCCTGGCTAAGCTAAATCTTGAAAAAGGTTTGTATTCTAAAGATAATATTGTGTGTTTCTTAAAAGGGAAAATAAGTCTATCTAAGTCTTTTTCTTGAAATTTTATCACCTTCACTCTCTTGGAGCTTTGGTGATCAGATATACTAAAACTCATAAACTTATATTACCTAAAAATTATTCAAAAAACTCAAAAAAATTGCTGATAAAATGGTTGGGATTACTAAATTTTTCTTAGTAAAAATAAAAATTCCTACACAAGTAATTAAAACAATTAATCTGATTACTAATTCAGAGTCAGACAAAACTCCAGCTGGAAAAATTATCATTCTTCCAAGTAAAGCTGCTAAAGTTGAATAGGCTACACAATTAAACCATTGAAAAACTTTAGATTTAACACTTACTTTCTCAGATGTTAGCGCTCCCATAAATCTTGAAATAAACGTTGCTAAAGAAGTAGCAATGATTGCTAATATAATTATTTGGCTACTAACCATTTTTTCCTCCAAATAAAAAGGCAATAGTCCCAGCAATAAGGCCAGCAAACAAAAGGGCCCATTCAGTTGAAATCAAATATATTGATGGGCCTAAAATAGTTCCTCCAATTACAGCAATAGAAACACTTAAATTTTTCATTGCACCAATCATCATACAAAAGAAATAAACTGGATTCACAATAGCTAAACCAATTAACATGTCTTTATTCAAATAATCCGCTGAAAGATAACCAGCTACTGTCATTATGATTGCAGTAGACCAAGTTCCTATACCAATACCAATCCAAAAATCTATACGATGTTTTTTATCAATTTTTTTGTAACTATCTTTTGCAATTAACCAAGAGCTAACTGCTAAGAAATGACATGATAAATAGTATTTCCATTTTGGTTGAGATTTGTGCTCAAGTAAAGGAAACAAAGATACAGTCATTGGATAAAGTCTAAAATTAACTAACCATACTGCTATAAATATATTTAAAATTGATGCACCTACCAATAATGACTCTGCCATTACTAATTGACCTGGTAAAGCGTAAGTAAATAAACTCGAGGCAGCGCTTTGTTGTAAATTAAAACCTGCATCTTTTAACAAAGCCCCCAGTGCAATGAAACATGCTCCCAATGGGATGGCTGGACTTTTTGTACCTTTTAATGATTTGAGGCCTTGTAAAAAAGTTTTGGGGTTAATCATTAACCGCCTAAGAACAGTCTTCCTACGTCTGGATTTTTAAGTAGATCATTGCCTTTACCTGCGATTGCAGTTTGACCTGAAACTAAAACGTACCCTATGTCTGCAAACTCTAACCCTTTTTTTGCATTCTGCTCTACTAGAATTATTGTTTTCTTCTCTGCTTTTTGAAGATCTTCTAAGATTTCAAATACCATACCGATATATTTAGGTTCTAAACCAATTGAAGGTTCGTCTACTAAAAGTACTGAGGGTTTCATTACTAATGCTCTTGATATTTCTAATAACCTTCTCTCACCTCCTGATAAAACTTTTGCAGGTTGGTTTCTTCGATTTCTTAATCTATCATACTTTTGGAATATTCTTTCTGCTTCTTCGTAAGCTTCATCTTGCTTATCCTTAATATATCCCCCCATTAAAAGATTTTCTTCAACTGTCATATCGGGAAACACCGAATTATCTTGTAAGATATAAGCGACACCAACTTTGCTTAATTTTTCTGCTGGCGTTAATTTGGTAATTTCATTTCCTTCTAATTCAATTTTTCCATCAAAAATATTTGTGAAACCATAAATAGAATGAAGTATTGTTGATTTACCCGCTCCGTTGGGCCCAATTAAACATAGAGACTGGCCTTTGCTAACAGTTAAATCAAAGTTATGAAGAATTTCCATTTTTCCATAGCCAGCGTTTAGACCTCTAATAGTTAAATGAACATCACTAGGAGACAGCTTGTTTAGCTCTTCTAAACCAGGTGCTTTACCTAATACATCGTATTGATTTGCCATTATTGTGCTCCTAAATAAGCATCAACCACTCGCTTATCATTTTTAATTTGATCAGGTGAACCTTCTGCCAACATTTTACCGTGCGCTAAACAGAAAATTCTTTGCGCTAAACTCATTATTACCTTCATATTATGCTCAATAACCAATAAAGTTATTCCATAATCTTTGTTAATTTTAATCAACCTATCTATAATTCCATTAATTAAAGTTGGATTAATTCCAGCTGTAGGTTCATCTAATAAAAGCATTTTTGGTTCATTCATAAGAGCCATTGCTAATTCTAATAATTTTTGTTGCCCAAAAGAAAGATCCCCTGCTCTTAAATTTCTTTTTTGGTAAAGACCCACAAAGTTTAAAATGTTTTCTGCTTTCTCAGTAAGGTCTTTAGGTATTTTCGCAAATATAAATCCAGAGTCACTGGCCTTATGACTGATTAGCATGTTTTCAACACAGTTTAATTTTGTATAAATTTTTGTTTGTTGAAACGTTCTTAACAAACCTAATTTAGCAACTGCAGGGACAGGCATTTCTGAAACTTCTGTATTATCAAAAATAATTGAACCTTGATCAATAGGATGTGTTCCTACAATCGAATTAAATAAAGTTGTTTTGCCAGAACCATTTGGTCCAATTAAACCTACTATAGATCCTTGTTCTACAGAAACAGAGATATCTACATTCGCCTGGACACCTCCAAAAGATTTACTTACATTTTTAACTTGTAAAATACTCATTTTAATTCCACCTGAGCCTTTCGATCTTTTTCATCAATGACTTCACCAAACCTTTCAGGGTATTTTTCTCTTAACCAACCCATTAATCCCTCAGGGAAATAAATTACGATCACGACAATTAAAACTCCTAGGGCAACGTATTGCCAACCTAAAATTAGTGTCCATAGACCTTCTTTGAAGAAATGGAATAAAGTTGCACCAATTACTGGTCCCCATAAAGTTCCTTTACCACCAAGTATTGCCATTAGCACCATAAATACTCCCATCTCTCTTCCATCAAACGCAACATCAGTAGAGTCTATATATCCAATTAATCCACCCATGATTCCACCCGCTAGACCACAGAAAAATGCAGAACACATCCAACCCGTAATTTTGTACTTCATCGTTTGGATGCCCATTGCCTCTGCTTTGTCCTCATTATCTCTTATTGCATTTAAAATTAATTTAAATCTAGATCCGTAAATATATTTAACAAAAATAAATGTACCGATTAATAATGCAAAACTTAAAAAGTAAAAAAACTTTCCTCTGGCTTCAGTGTCAACTATTTCTGCAGGAAAAGGTGGTGTAGTAAATCCTTGACCGGCTCCAATAATTTCTATTCCTCCAGCAATTTCACCTGCAGCGATACCTAAACCTAAAGTACAAATCGCAAAGTAATGTCCTCTCAAACCTAAAATTGCATAACCTATAGCTCCTGCGACAATGGCAGGTATAATAGCTGAAACTAATAATCCGACACCTATTCCTTGAAAATATTGTGCTGTAGAGTGCACGAAAGTTTTTTCTCCACCGCTTTCTGTCCATTCTGCTAATGGGAAAAACATTCCCACTTGAACTGAAGCGGTTAAATACATTCCCAGACCATAGAAAAGGATGTTTCCAAAAGTATTGTAACCCATTTCTCCACCCTGTAAATTCCAAGTCATCGCCAAAACGATTAAGACGCAAAGATATGTGAGCTGAACTTTAAAAGCTGAGAACAAATAAGGTGCGGCTAAACCTAAAATAATTAGACCAGAATATAATATTAAATCTTTTTGTTTTATATTGCTCATTTTATTTTAAATACTCCCTTTTTTTTGAAAGCTTGAATCTTCTGTAAACTAATATGAAAACTAGAAGCATAAACACTGCTCCAATTCTAAATTCTGTTCCTAAAATATAATCTGCAAACTCCTCAAATAATCCTAATCCCATACCTGAAAGTGCTACTGCTGGTAAATTTCCAAGACCTGCTACAATAACTATCATGAAAGATCTGACTGTATAAGGAAGTCCTACGTAAGGGTGAAGTGTAAGTGTTATTGATATTAGAGCTCCAGCAATACCACATAACGCTGCATTAATACCAAACGTTGCGGCATAAACTTTTTCTGTATCTACACCAAGAATTTTTGCTGCTCTTGCATTTTGAGCCGTAGCTCTAATAGCTCGTCCAAGTCTAGATTTTTTCATGTAAACAACAAGAGCAACTGCATATAAAACACTAATAAAAGCAGAGAATATTTTTGAATTTGGTAGAGTAACTGAATTGTCAAATAACATTGTTGTTCCATATTCTGACTGTGCCACAACTACGTCAGCACCAAAAATAAAATTCATTAACTGTTGAAATACAATTGCGATACCAAAGGTTGCTAAAATTGAAATGAATAAGTCTCGATCCACAACTTTATTAATCACTAATTTATATAAAAGGACTCCTACAAAATACATTATGATTGGAGAAACAATTACCCCCCAAGCTGGATGAATTCCTACAAGGTACATTGTGTATGCGATATAACCTCCTAGAATTACTAAATCACCTTGTGCAATATTGATGATATTCATTACTCCCCATTGAAGAGCCATTCCGTAAGCAATTAATGCGAATAAAATTCCTAGGAGAATACCGTCCAATGACGCTTGGACCATTAACATTGGAGCTTTAAAAATAAGAAAGTCCATAAAATTTCAAAACTTATAAAAGAAAAGCCCCTAGAAAACTAGGGGCTTTTTCTAAATAATCAGAAGTTATTAACTTCTTTCAGACCACTTAGGTATTGGATGGTAGAACTTATCTGAAGCCCATTTTGTTGGAGCAACAACTTTGTTCTCACACTCATCACCTTTGCATCTTACTTGGAACAAGATCATTGGTTTAGCAGTATTTTGACCACCAGGACCAAATTTAATGTTTCCATAGAAAGTTTGCATTTCAGTTGTCTTAAGAGCATCTCTTACCGCATCTCTATCAAAAGAATTTGCTCTTTCGAATGCATCTTTAAATACTAACAATGCTGCAGAAGATTCAGCTGATTGGTACGGCGGAGCATAACCAAATTCTTTTTTAAAGTCTTTGTCATACTTCTTACCTGAACCAAAAAACTTATCTTTGTAAGATAAATTTTTATGCCACTGAGAAGCGCACAATGCGTATTCTGATTTCTTTCCGTGTTGTTTAGAAAGTTTAGCAGCATCACAGTGTGTCATCGCTAACATAGGAACATCAACTTTCATTTCAGAAATTTGTCTGATTGCAGTTAACGCACCTTTTGTGTGACCTGATACAACAAGCACATCTGGCTTAGTAGCTTTTACTTTAGCTAATGTAGCTGCCATATCGTTAAGTTCTTTTGGTAGTTTGTCATCGATGATGATCTCAGATCCAGTTCTTTTCGCTGCATCTAAAATACCAAGTCTCACGTCTTGTGAGAAAGCATCTTGTTCAAACGCTTGAGCAATTCTTACTCCTTTACCACCGTTTTTCTCTACCGCTAAATCTATAGCTACTTCAAGGTATTGGTTAGCTGGTGATAACACCGCGAACAAATATTTGTATCCTTTTGTAAATAAAGATCTAGATGCACCATTTGCTTCAACCATAGGAATTTTATATTTCTCGGTTACCGGTGCAATGGCTTTCGTTAAACCTGAACTGTATGGTCCAAGCATGTAATGAACGCCATCTTGTTTAATTAGTCTTTCAGCTAACTGAGCGGCTCTCTTTGGATTTGACTCATCATCATAATAAATGATTTCAAACTTATATTTCTTACCTTGTACTTCTACTCCACCCATGCTGTTAATTCTATCAACGGCCATGTTGTAACCGTTTTGAGTATGAACACCATTAGATGAGTATTTACCTGTAAGAGATATTGCAGAACCTAACACAATGTATTCACCTTCTACTTTTGCAAAAGAAGAAGAGAAAGAAACAAGTGCTAAAGTTATAGCTGAAATAGATGTAATAAATAGTTTAACTAGTTTATTCATTATTTCCCTCTTTGTTGTTAATTAATTAATTAAAATTAAATAATTAAAACAAGAAAAGAAGTTTTTGACAACAGTAAGAATTGATTAAAAATTCTGTGTCGCAGCAATGTAAACTGCTAAAATTAGAAGAACACACGCAGAAATTGTATTTAATAGCTTTGGTTTGCTTCTCAACCATAAAGAAATTTTTTCAGCTGCTAATCCATAAATCATTAAAGTTAAAAAATCTAAAACAACATAGGTAATTAATAAGACTAAAAACTGTGAAAGAATATTTGAACTGAAATTAATAAAAGTAGGAAAAATTGTTCCAAAAAATAAAAGTGCTTTTGGGCTTAAACCTGCAACTAATAATCCATCTTTATAAAACGATAGTGGTGATTTTAAATTTTGATCTTTAGAATTAAAACTTTTTATTTTAGAATTAAAAGTGTCATAGGCTAAATAAACTATATAAAATATCCCTGCCCATTTTAAATAGTAAAGGACTTGAGGATTATCACTTAAAAAAGATCCAATTATAAAAACTACTAAAATAGCTTGGATAGTATTTGCAGATATATCTCCTAAAGCAGTCCAAACAGATCTATTTAATCCATAGTTTAATGTGTGTGATACTATTACAACTCTCGGCGGTCCTGGAGAAATAAATAAAAATAAAATGATTTGTAAAAATATTATATAGTCTGTTGGAAACATTTGATTAGTCACTATATATAAATTTATGAAGAAAAAAAGTTTTATCCCTCAAACAAGAGTTAAAAATCCTGAGCCAAAAGAAAAGGATGATAATTGGATTATTTGGGCTGCGTGGGCCGATAGGATTACTTTTGAAGAGATTAAAGAAAAAACTGGAAAGAATGAGTCTCAAGTAATTAAAATAATGAGGAAAAATTTAAAACCAGGTTCTTTTAGGTTATGGAGAAAAAGAGTGCATAATACTAGCATCAAACATAGAAAAAAATTTCAATTAGGTAGAAAAAAACTTAGAGAAAAAATTAAATTAACTGATATATATTAATTATGAAAAAAGTTACAATGTATACTGGCAATCCTTGCTCATTTTGCGCGGCAGCAAAAGCTTTATTAAAAACAAAAAATGTTGAGATAGAGGAAATTGATATTTGGGCAGATCCAGCAAATGCTAAAGAAATGCTAAAAAGAACGAATGGCGTAAGAACTATTCCTCAAATTTTTATTGGCGATCATTACATTGGTGGGAATGATAAACTTCAAGAAGCTAATCGAAACGGAGAATTAGATAAGCTTTTAACTTAATTTATATCTTTTAAAAAGGGCATAGCATCTCCGGCCCCAAGTTTTGTCGTAGAAATCCCAGCAACTTTATTTGCTAATTCTAAACACTGTTTAATCGGTTTTCCCTTAGATAAGCCAAATGCTAAAGCTCCATTAAAAGCATCTCCTGCTCCGGTCGTATCAATAGCTTTTACATTGCTTGCTTTTAAGTAAATTTCCTCTTTTCCATCTGAATAAAATAGTCCTTTTTCTCCAAGAGTAATTATTGTTTTTTTTACTCCTAAATTAGTTAATTTATCTGCAGCTTGTTTCGCTTCTTTTTCATTTGTAATTTTAATACCAGTATAAAATTCTGCTTCTGTTTCATTTGGAGTAAAATAATCAATACAATTATAAAATTCTTTTGTAATTTCAGACGCAGGTGCTGGATTTAAAATGGTTAAACATCCATTTTCTTTAGCGGTTTTCAAACAATGTAATGTGACATCTTTCGGAATCTCTAATTGGGTTAACAAAATTTTAGAATTTTTTATTAAATTCATTTGTTTTTCAATTTCATGTATCTTTAAAGAACTTGGGGCACCTACAATTACATTGATTGCATTTTTCCCGGAATTTTGATCAACTAAAATACCAGCTACGCCAGTTTGTTGGCTATTGTCTTGAATTATATTTTTTGTAAAAATTTTATTTTTTTCAAGCGTTTTAAGAGCTAATTCTCCGTATGCGTCTTTACCAATTTTACTTATAAAATTTACATTTCCACCAAGTCTTGCAATCGCTATAGCTTGATTACAACCTTTCCCGCCTGGGCCGATATTATACTTTTTTCCCAAAACAGTTTCGCCTATCGATGGAATTTTAGGACCAGAAAAACTTATATCAGCAACAAAAATTCCTAAGACTGTTATTTCGCTCATTAACCAAGCTTAGCGAGAATTGGGAAGGTCGTCAAAATATAATAACTTATAACTTGAATATAATTTGTGGTAATCAAAATGCCAGTGATTAAAAGTATAGCTCCACCAGATTTTGTAATAGTTCCATAATATTTTCCAAAACCTTTTTTAGTAACCAAAAATTTACTCATGTAATATCCTGACAATATGAATGGGATAGCTAATCCTAAAGAGTAAAATGATAGTAATAAAATTCCTTTACTAATTGTAGCCTCAGTGGCAGATAAAGCAATTATAGATCCTAAAACTGGACCAATACAAGGTGTCCAGCCAAATGCAAAAGCTGCACCAACTATGAAAGGAAATGCATAATTATCTTTATAATTTGAATTAGTTTGAATCCTTTTTTCAGTATTTAAAAAAGAAAAATTTAAAAAACCTATCATCTGTAATGAAAAAATAATTATTATTAATCCTGCAACTATTCTCAATTCGTTAGAAAACAAAAGAAGCACGTTTCCTATTGCTGAAGCTGCTGCTCCAAGTGTTATAAAAACAAAAGAGAAACCTAATGAAAAAAGAATGGTTTTAGTCAAAACTATTGATTTATTTTTGTCTATTTCTCCTAAATCTTTTCCAGTAATATAAGAGATATAACCAGGGATAATTGGAAGTACGCAAGGAGTGAGAAAACTTATAAATCCAGCCCCAAAAGCGAATGCAAGTTTAATGATCATATAGCTTTTATATTTGCCTTTGAACTTTACCGCAATTACAATATTGGCTCATGATTATAAAATACGTAGGTTTTTTATTCACTCTTTTGTGGTCATATACTTTCATTAAGTCTCAAAGTATTTTTAAAAAGGGATCAGGTATTTTAATTACTTTATTTGTAACAAATATTTCTTGGTTCACTTTTATAGCAGCTTGCTTTTATGGTCTTAAAAATTTTAGCTTTTACCATGCTTTACTTGGCATAGCTCTATGTATAATTCTAGTTCACTTGGCTTTTTCTCGATTAACTTTATTCATTAATAATAAATTTCAGGATAAAAATACTCTTTTGAAAGTTAAAACATTCATTGAATACTTAATTTTAATAATTGTTGGATATTTTATTTTTTTTTAAAAAGTATTAATTTTAGATAGAACTTTAAAATTCTTGTCAGTAATTACTAATTCGCCAGATCTGGTTGTTTCTCCAGTAATAGCTAAAATAATTACATAATGCGTAACCAAAACTAAATTTCCACCTTTACCATTCCAATTATTTACATAAATTTTTAAGTCCTGAATTTGCTGTTTTTCATTTTGGTCATATGGCGGAGTATAAGTAGAATTTAATGCGGAAAATTCTTGAAAATCTCCAAAAGCGTATTTTGCGGTATCTTTACATCTGCACCACTGACTTGATAAAACCTTATCAATTTTAATTTCATTTTCTCTAAACAGTCTGCCAATTTTTTTTGATTGATTAATACCCATTATGTCGAGATTTCTTTGAGTTTTACAATCCTCAATTTTAAATCCTTCTGGGTCTCCGCCTCCTGGCGCTTTAGCATGTCTTATTAAAATAATTTTATCTCCATCTTGAGCGGGTTTCAAGTTGATTTCGTTTGCTTGAAGTTGAAATGAGAAGAATAAGAAACTTATCTTTAGTAGGGAAATAATTTGCTTCTTCATGGTGGATGGAAAGTTAATCTTACAAATTTATGTAGCCTTGGTCTAGAGGACATGGCAATATAAAATTATCTTTTTGGGAGGTTGCAAACAAAGTCTTTTTACGTGTGTGTATATATTTTGAGTTGAATAACACGCTATTTTCTAACAAAAATATAGTTGATTTCTGATTTATCAACAAGATTAAATTTATTTCTTTTTAAAATGTTAATAATTTTTTTTCCTTTATCTTTTGATCGTTTATTAAAATTTATTATTTCAACACAAATTACTTTTATATTAAATTTTCTAAAATCAAGTGATTTTAAAACTTCTAATTCATGTCCCTCAATATCAATATTAAGAAAATCAATTTTAAATAAATTGTTTTCTTTTAAAATGTCACCTAAGGTATTTGTTAATACTTCTTTAATTTTAAAATCTTTTTTTTTAATTTTAAAGTGAGTGCTTAACCAGCTCTTATGACTTAGATCAAGTGTATTTTTTGAATCCAAATCCCCTAAAAAATATAATTTTTTCTTTTTTCTACTATTTGAAACTGCAGAACAAATATTTATGTCTGATGGTCTAGCGTAATCAAATAATTCAATTGTCAAGGGATTTAAGTCTATATTAATTCCTCTCCAGCCTTTTTTGTAAAGCTGGAAGGTATTGTTTAATCTTGTTGGATGAAAACATCCTAGATCAACATAATTGCCTTTAAAATTTTTATCAAAAAATTTTAATATTTTTTTTTCTTCCCCAAATTGAGAGCTGTTAAAGAGAAACTTATAGTTTCTAATATAGATATTATAAAAAAAATATAATTTTTTAAAAAATGAATATTTTTTTGCAAAACTAAGTAAAGTAGATTTTTTTGTTGACATTATTTGGGTTTAAAAATTAAACAAATACCGTTGTTACAGTATCTTTTTCCTGTAGGTTTTGGTCCGTCATTAAAAACATGTCCGTGATGACCGCCACACTTTTTACAATGATACTCTGTTCTTGGGTAGCCTATGTGCATATCTGTTTTTTCCTCGAAAACATCTGGAAGAGATTTGAAAAATGAAGGCCAGCCTGATCCACTTTCATATTTTGTGTTTGAGTCAAAAAGTTTAGTTCCACATCCAACACAATGATAAGATCCTTCTCTCTTCTCGTTATTTAATGGGCTACTACCAGGAGACTCGGTCCCTTCTTGTTTTAATACGTAATTTTGCTCTGGAGTTAAATTTGGATCCCAATCTTTATTACTCATCTTTAACTTTATCATCAACGCCGTAAGGTCTAAAGCTTCCTTTATTTTCTAACTTAACTGCTTTTGCAGGTATGCCTACCATTGTAGCGTTTTCAGGGACATCTTTTACAACAACTGCGTTAGCTGCAATTCTTGCACATTTTCCTACAATAACAGGGCCGATAATTTGTGCACCCGAACCAATAACAACTTCGTCTCCAATTGAAGGGTGTCTTTTTTCATGACGTTGTCTTTCACTATCAATACTTGGCGAACTTCCGCCCAATGTCACTGTATGATAAATTGTAACATTATTTCCAATCTCTGATGTTTCCCCAATAACTACGCCCATACCATGATCGATAAATAAGTTTTTACCAATTTTTGCACCTGGATGAATTTCTATTCCTGTAAAAAATCTAGATGTTTGTGAAATTATTCTCGCAATAAGATGAAAGCCTGCGATGTGAAAAAAATTTGCTATTCTATGAAGTAAAACTGCTTTTACTCCAGGATACGTTAGAATGATACTTAGTATCGATTTCGCCGCAGGGTCTCTTTTTTTAATAGATTCTAAGTATTCGTTCATAGTTGATATATAATGACTACTTGTAAAATTTAAAGGAGAATATATATAAAGCGTTATGAGTAGTTCCTTCCATTTAGCCATCCCAGCAGGGGATCTAGAAAAAGCAGAAGCTTTTTACACAAAAATATTAGGATGCAAAACAGGTAACCGAGAAAAAGGTAAATGGGTAGATGTTGATTTTTGGGGTAATGAACTCACTTTGCATCAAACATCTATGAAACTTCCTAGAGAAAGACATGATGTAGATATGGGAGATGTTCCTGTTCCTCATTTTGGAGTACATTTAAAAAAAGAAATATATGAGAAAATTAAAGCTAATATTGAACTTAACAAAATCAAATTTATAGATAAACCATATACAAGATTTAAAGGAACAGAATTTGAGCAAAATACATTTTTTGTTGAGGATCCAAACGGAAATGTACTAGAGTTAAAAACGTTTGAGCAGTAATTTAAAAGCGACTATCGAAAATAAAAGACAGTTAATTCAATATTTCATCGACGGGATTAAAAAAAGCAATAATCAAAGAATTGGTGTTGAGCACGAAAAATTTCTTTTTAATAAAGATGATCTAAAAAGAATTGATTACAAAAAACTAAAACAAGTTTTTGAAATTCTTAAAGATAAAGGTTGGGAGCCTGAGCATGAGAAGGATAAAGTAATTGGTTTAAAAAGAGAAAAACAAAAAATTACCACTGAACCAGGATTCCAATATGAATTATCAGGTGCTCCTTTTAAAAACATACATTCAGTTTGTTCAGAAAATAATTCTCATTTCAATGAACTTAAAGAAGTTTTTAGCTCAGCTTCTATTACTACTTCATCTATTGCATATGATCCTTTTAATAAATTAGTTGAAATCCCAAAAAGCTCTAAAGAGCGTTACAAAATTATGACATCAGAAATGCCAAAAGGTGGCAAGCTTAGTTTAGATATGATGTACAAAACTGCAGGTATTCAGATAAATTATGATTATACATCTGAAGAAGATTTTGAAAAAAAATTTAAAATTGGAAACTATTTAGCTCCATTAACTATTGCTCTATTTGCTAATTCTCCATTTAATGAAAACAAATTTTCAGGTTTTTTGTCTTATAGAGGAAAGGTTTGGCAAGAAACAAGCAGAGGTGGGATAATGCCAATTACTTTCGAAAAAGTTAATTTTGAAAAATATATTGATCATGCAATCAATTACCCAATTTTATTTCTTAAAAAAAAAGGAAAATATTACTCACCTAACGGTCAAACTTTTAACGACTTTTTAAATGGTAATTTAAATTTTTTAAAAGGAGAAAGGCCTACTTTAGAAGATTTTGAAAATCACTTAGGTACTATTTTTACTGATATAAGATTAAAGCAAGTAATAGAATTTAGATCTTTAGATACATGTAATTTTGGCTGTATTTGTAACGGCCCATCTTTCTTTACTGGATTAATTTATGGGTCTTTAGATGAAACTTATGAAATAATTAAAAATTGGAAAAAAGAAGAAGTAATGGAAGCATATTTAAAAGCGCCTAAACAAGGATTAAACACTTTACTTCACAATAAAAAACTAATTGATTGGGGAAAAAAATTTTTAGATCTATCTAAAATAGGTTTAGAAAAAAGAAATGAGCTTAATAAAAGTGGAAAAAATGAAACAATCTACTTAAAACATATAGAGGAAATAATTAAAAATAAAAAAACTAGAGCAGAAATGTTGATCGAACAATTTAATAAAACAAAAAACTTAAACTTCTTAATAAATCATGACGAAAATTTTAGCTATTCAGGGTTCTAATCTTAAAAAGGTAAATATCAAAACAGATACGACTATTCTATTAGCCACAGAGGCACAAAAAAGAGGTTATAAAATATATTACTTTGAACCAGAGAATTTAAGTTTTTTAAATGGAAAAGTTATAGCTTCCTGCAAACATATTAAAATCCAAGATAATAAAAAGAAATTCTACTCAATAATAAAGACCATTAATTTTAACATAGAAAAATCAAAGGTTATACTAATCAGAAATGATCCGCCTTTTGATAATCGATACTTATATACAACGTTCTTACTCAACCATATTTCCAAAAAAGTTAAGATAATTAATCATCCATTTGCAGTAAGGAATGTTTCGGAAAAGCTATTCTCTATTAATTTTATGAGGTATATGCCTCCTACCTTAATCAGTGAAAATCTTAATGAAATAAGAAGCTTCTATAAAAAACATAAAGCTGTAGTAGCTAAACCTATCAATGGTTTTAGTGGAAATAACGTTATTTTAATTAAGTCATTTAATGCTGGTAAAATTAAAAAATTACTTAAATCTCATAATCATTTATTTTTTCAAAAGTTTTTACCCGGGGTTTCTAAAGGGGATAAAAGAGTTTTTATAATAAAAGGAAAAATTGAAGGCGCTATATCTAGAGTACCTAAAAAGGGAAGTATTTTATCTAACATGAGTAAAGGTGCTCACGCAAAGTTAACTAAACTTACAAAAAAAGAGATTAGAGCAAGTAAAGATATAGGAAAACTATTAGTCAAAAATAACATACATTTTGCTGGAATTGATTTTGTTCAAGAAAAATTAATTGGTGATATTAATGTTACCAGCCCTACTGGTATGGCGGCTTATAAAGAATTATCCGGAATAAACCTTGCAAAATCCTTCTGGAATAATATTTAATTTCGTGTTGACAGAAAGATAAAATTTTGTAATAAAGCTTTTAGCGCCGAGTTAAGGCAACTTGCGGGCGCTTAATAAATCCAGCTAAAGCGCACAAGTCTAACGACCACCGCTTTAGCCGGTGGTTTTTTTTTGGATTAATCTAAAACTAAACCGGGTATTTGAACCATATTGTACACCTGGCATATGCCGAAGTACTAAAAAGGAGAAGATGAACAGAATTAATTTCGTTCATTCTTCTCTAGAAAAACGGAGAAAAAATGAACGAGACATTAAGAGAAACAGTAAGGAGGAAAATCAATGGCTGATTTTAAACATCCGGAAACTATTGGCTTACATGGTAGTGATTACAGAGCTGATCCTACTACAACAGCCGTAGCAGTTCCAATTTACCAAACAACTTCTTACCAATTTAAAAATGCAGAACATGCTGCAAATTTATTTGGTTTAAAAGAATTTGGTAACATTTATACACGTATCATGAACCCGACAGTTGATGTTCTTGAAAAAAGAGTTGCAGCGCTTGAAGGCGGTGTAGCTGCATTAGCGGTAGGTTCAGGTCAAGCAGCATCAGCAATGTGTATTCAAAACTTAGCACAGGCTGGAGATAATATAGTTGCTTCAACCGACTTATACGGAGGTACAGTAAACTTATTTAAAAATACTTTAAGACAGCAAGGTATTGAGGTTAGATTTGCAGATCCTGCAGATCCTAAAAACTTTGAAAAAGTTACTGACGATAAAACAAGAGCTTACTACGGTGAGTCTTGTCCAAATCCTTATCTTCGTGTGTTCCCAATAAAGGAAGTATCAGATATCGGTAGAAAAAAAGGTATTCCTTTAATTATCGATAACACAGCTTCACCAGTTATATGTAAACCTTTAGCTCATGGTGCTGCAATCGTAATGCACTCTTTGACTAAATATATTGGTGGTCATGGAACTTCAATAGGTGGAATTATTGTTGATGGTGGAAACTTTGACTGGATAAAAGATAGAAAAAGACAACCATTAATAAATGAACCTGATCAAAGTTATGGTGGTGCAATATGGGCAGATGCAGTTCCTCAATTAACAGGAGCTAACATTCCTTTTGTAATCAGAGCGAGAGTGGTTTTATTGAGAGACTTAGGTGCTCCTTTAAGTCCATTCAATGCTTTCCAAATTATTCAAGGTTTGGAAACTGTGGCTCTTAGAATGAAACAACATTGCAGTAATGCAGAAAAAGTAGTTTCGTTCTTAGAAACACAAAAGAAAGTTAAGAATGTGATCTACCCTACTAACCACCAAGGTGAGATTAAGGAAAGAGCTAAAAAATACATGCAAGGCGGATATGGTTCTTTAGTTGGTATGGATGTAGGCACAAAAGAAGCTGGTGCTAAATTCATTGATAACTTAAAGATGTTATATCACGTTGCTAATATTGGTGATGCTAGAAGTTTAGCAATTCATCCAGCTACTACAACGCACAGTCAGTTAGATGATGCAGCGTTAGCAGCAGCAGGAGTAACGCCAGGTTATGTAAGACTGTCAATTGGTATCGAACATCCAGATGATATCATTGCAGACATTAAACAAGCTTTAGCTGCTTAATAATTGATTTAGTGGTCCTGATTATTTATATTGGGGCCACTAAATGATCAAACAAATCAAGTCATCAGAAATAAAAAAATTTATAGACAGCAATCCAAATACTGTTTTACTAGATGTGCGAACAGAAGAAGAATGGAATACAGTTGGTAGGCCCGATACAAAAGATCTTGGTATTGAATCCTACTTTATTACAATTTCGCAAGACTCAAGTTTTTTAGAAAATGTTAAAAAAAATATAGATAAAAAAAAACAAGTACTGGTAATGTGTGCTGCGGGTGGAAGATCAATTGTTGCTGCTAATCTTTTAGCAAATGAAGGTTATAATACTTTAAATGTATCTGATGGCTTTAGTGGAAATGGTCAAGATCCTGGCTGGAAAAACTTTGAACTACCTTCTATTATAGATAACTGATTTTTTAGCTATATTTTCAATTAAAGATATTTCCTTTGCTTTGCTTTTTTTAGGGAATATTTGCACTATTTTTTTTAACTTCTTTACTGATGAGTCATTTGCCACTGATATTTGTTTTTTTGCGATGGTACAAAATTCAGACTTTGTTATTTGAATATAAGAAATGCAAGCTTCTCTTTTCTTCTCAGGCTTTTTCTCTTCTGCAAAAGCAATAGCGTGTTCTAAAGGAGTTTTTCCTGTTTGTTTTTTTACTCCGTAACTTATCGCCGAATTTACTGAGGACTGAACAATTCTTCCATTTGATGCGCCTGTACTTAATAACGCTATGGACTCAGCACAACTATTAAGTAAGAAAAGTAACGATAGTAAAGATAGTATTTTTTTCATGATTTTTGATTTTTGTATATCTGATTCAATCAAAAAAAAAAGTTAATAATAATTATTGCAAATTTTATCAAGAACATATTAACTTAATTAAAGATGCTATGTTTTCTTCATCAAACGAGCCTGGCGGAACCTCTTATAGACACAGATTAGAAGATCCAAAATTTACCTTTGCCGGAAAAACTGGTTCATCACAGATAAAAAGATTTACAGAAGCACAACGAGAAGCTGAAGTAAAACAAGAGAGCTTACCTTACAAAGAGTTATAAAGAAACAAAAACCATGGGAACCAGTGATTGTTTCTGAAAATTTAGATTGGTCTGATTTTTCAAGAATAAATTTATTTTTACATGAACTTGAAGGAGTGGAACCTATCGTCTCTGTTGCAAGAACTTATCCTGATAACTCATCAGCTCATATTTTAGGTTATGTATCTCAAATAAGTGCTAAAGATTTACAAACAAAAGAATACCTTAAGGAGTTAGCTGTTCCAGGTATGGCAATTGGTAAAACTGGTCTAGAAAGAAAACTTGATGAACAGATAATTGGTAAAGTTGGTTATCAAAGGTATGAGGTTAATGCTTTTGGTAAAAGGATAAGAGAAATTAAGATTGATGAAGGTCAGGCTGGAAAAAGTTTTAAAACAACTTTAGATTACGAAGTACAAAAATATACTAACGAACTTTTAAAAGATAAAGCAGCCGCAGTTTGTGTGATGGATGTATATAATGGAGATATCGTATCTTTAGTCTCCTCTCCAACGTTTGAACCTAATGAATTTGTTCATGGATTAGATAAGGACTATTGGAATAGTTTAATAAAAAACGATAAGAAGCCTCTAGCGAACAAAGCATTATCAGGATTATATCCTCCTGGATCTACGATTAAAACTTTGGTGGCATTAAGTGCTTTAGAAAATAAAATTATTAGACCTTTAGATACTTTTAGATGTAAAGGAAAAATAGAGTTATATGGTGAAAAATTCCATTGTTGGGAGAAAGATGGTCACGGAATTGTAAATCTTAGAAAAGGAATTCAAAGGTCTTGCGATGTTTATTTTTATGAAGTTGCTAGAAAACTTGGCGTTGATCGATTATCAGAAACTGCAAAGCGATTTGGTTTAGGAAAAAAAGTTTTAAGTGATTTTATTGAGGAAAGATCAGGAGTAGTACCAAATACAAAATGGAAAAAAAAATTTATAGGACAAAATTGGTACTTAGGTGAAACTTTACACTCTGGAATTGGACAAGGATACTTTCAAAGCACTCCTTTGCAGCTATGTTTAATGACAGCCCAAATAGCAAACGGGGGATTTGAGATAAAGCCAAGAATAGTAGTTGACGGAAATAATGACAACTTAAGAAATTATTTAAAACATAAAAATGAAAATCCAAACGAACCTCTTCCTACAGATTTACTGGTATCAAATTTTGACTTAAAACCTTTATTTAAAAATCAAGAACATATTAACTTAATTAAAGATGCTATGTTTTCTTCATCAAACGAGCCTGGCGGAACCTCTTATAGACACAGATTAGAAGATCCAAAATTTACCTTTGCCGGAAAAACTGGTTCATCACAGATAAAAAGATTTACAGAAGCACAACGAGAAGCTGAAGTAAAACAAGAGAGCTTACCTTACAAAGATAGAGACCATGCACTATTTGTAGCATTTGCTCCCTACAAAAATCCCCAATATGCAATCAGTGTTTTAGTAGAGCACGGTGGTTCAGGCGGTAAAGCTGCAGCACCAATTGCAAAAAAAGTGATTAAAAAAGTTCTTGAAAGACATGAGTTGAGAAGAAGTGTTAATAATCAAATTGGGGAGACAGTATAATGTTACAACCTAGATCGATTCAAACTTCACTTGGTATTAGAGATAAAATATTGTCTCTGGATTTTATTTTGATAATTTCAATTCTGGTTTTAGGAGTTACAAGCATGTTTGCTATGTATTCAACAGACGGCGGAGAATTTAAATATCATACGAATAGTCATATTTTGAGATTTTTTGTATTTTTTGGAATGTTTTTTTTCGTATCGTTTATTTCTATAAGGTTTTGGCATGAAACAAGTTATTTAATTTATATCGGAGTATTTATTTTATTACTTGGAGTAAAGTATTTTGGATTAACATCGTCAGGATCAAAACGATGGTTAGATCTTTATTTTATGAATCTTCAACCCTCAGAATTAATGAAAATAGGTTTAATTTTATTTTTAGCAAAATATTATCATCGTATTTCAATAGAAGGAGTTAATAGTTTCAGATATTTACTTCTGCCTATAACAGTTCTCGTTGCTCCTGTAATCTTAGTCGCAACCCAACCTGACCTTGGAACATCCATTTTAATTGCTGCAGGCGGAGTGGTTGTAGCATGGTTAGCAGGTGTGAGAGCAAAGTTCTTTACAATATCTGGAGTCGCAATGCTAGCTTTACTGCCAATAGCCATTTCATTTTTAAAGCCTTATCAAAAATCAAGAATTTTAACTTTCCTAAATCCTGAAAGAGATCCACTTGGAGCTGGATATCAAATTATCCAATCTAAAATTGCTATTGGCTCGGGAGGATTATTTGGAAAAGGCTTCTTAAATGGGTCTCAAAGTTACCTGGACTATTTGCCAGAAAAGCACACTGATTTCATTTTTACACTTTTTTCAGAAGAATTTGGATTTTTCGGCTCATTATTTATTTTATTACTATATGCCATAATAATCTCAAGGATTATTAGAATTGGAAATATTACTAGAAGCAATTTTGGCAAATTATATTGCTATAGTTTTGCTACAGCTTTCTTTATTTACGTTGTCGTTAATATGATGATGGTACTAGGTTTGCTACCCATAGTGGGATCTCCATTACCTATTCTTTCATATGGTGGATCTTCGATGATGGCAATCATGTTTGGGCTTGGAATCGTTATGTCTTGCAAGATATATAAGGATGTCCCAGTCAACTAAATCAAAGCCTAAAATGATCTAATTTTGTATAAATAATTACTTGTATATTTTTCAAATAGGTGATTAGCTATAGCAAATTTATGTTTGGTGATAAAAAAATTAAAATAAAAGATTCAGAACGATCGTTAATAAGCGAAACAGTAAGTATTGAGGGCACTATAAACAGTTCAGGAGCAATAGACGTAGCCGGCTTAGTTAAAGGGCCAGTTTATTCAAAAGAGTTAATAGTTCGAGATACAGGTTCAATTACTGGTACAATTGAGGCCGATGATGTTGAGATACATGGTCACTTAGATGGAAAAGTAACTGCACAAAATATTGTTATTGGTGCTACAGGGACAGTAAAAGGTGATATTGAATTTGGTAACAACCTAAGAACTGAAAATGGAGCTGATATTGATGGTTACATCAAAAAAACAAATAGCTCTAAATCCAAGCTGACAGGTGACTTCTTGTTCAAGAAAAAAGATAAGAAAGAGACTTCTGAGACAGAGGAAAGACCAGACGTAGTAAATAAAGAAGCGATCGCCTAATCTACCGCACTACTAATTTTCTAAACATTACAATATAATTCTCATGTGGAAAATTATAAATGTAAGTCTGTGGGCATAATAGGTTCCGGCATTCAAGGTGTTTGTACGGGACTTCAACTAATTAAAAAAGGAATTCCAGTCACAATATTTGATAGACATGATCCTTTGTCAAAAGAATTTAAAGCTGCCTCTTACGGTAATGCAGGTCATTTTTCTCCTTATGCAGTTTTACAATTTAATCGCCCTGATGTTTTATATGATGTACCTAAGATGCTA
>CACKNV010000008.1:0-7500 GCA_902601705.1 uncultured Pelagibacteraceae bacterium
TTAATTGAAAATTTATCTAGTGCTTTTATTAAAAAGACTCTCTCTTGGTAGAGGGATATAAAATTAATTAACCAATGACCAAATAATTGTTCCCAATACATTTCTGAAAAATTTTTATTATGAATTTTATTGAGATATATAGTTAAAAATTTTTTTAAATATTTGTAGTTTTTTTTAATTAATCTATTTCCTTGAATTTTACTTAGATTATTCTCCCATGGATTTTTTAATATCTTATAATTTAATTTTTTTTTGTTACTTAAACCAACTTCACACCATTTTCCTAAAAATAATAATTTTTTTTCTTTTTTCAACCTTGAATCCTCAAGTGAGGCTAAGACAAGATGGTATCTTTTTTTCATTAAAATTTTTTATCTTAAGATTTTATATTTTACTTCTAAGAATATTTAATGATTTAATTGTTGATTTTAAGAGATAATTAAATTCTTTTTCTGACATCCAAACATGAAACGGAAATGAAATCATATTATCAAAAAAATAATCTGTGTTCTTACATTGATAAGATTTACCTAATCCCATTTTTTTAAATAGAGGATATCTATACAATGGGAAATATTGAGTTGCACAAGTAATATTAAATTTTGTGTTTAAAATTTCAAACAAATGATTTCTATTAATCCCTTTTTTAGGTTTATAAAGTGCACTTAATAGATGATAAACGTGTCTGTTTTTTTTGAATGATGGATTAAAAATTATTTCAGGAAAATTTGATAGTTTAGAAATAAATTTCTTTGCTCGTTTTATCCTTAAATTATTCAAACTTTTAAGTTTTTTTAACATTACAATTCCTGCCCCGCACTGTATTTCGCTCAAAGTAAATTTGTAGGGCCATTTATTTTTTAAATCCAAATCAAGATTTCCCATCGCTGGCAACCAGTAATTCTTTCTATTTTTTGAATAACTTGAATGACCATTGTGTCTTAAACCTTTTACTTTTTTTGCTAAAACAGAACTCTTTACGTAAACCATTCCACCCTCACCCAGGGTTGTAATATTTTTTTGCGCATGAAAAGAAAAACATGAGAAATCACCAATGCTTCCTACCTTTTTGCCATTAACCTCTGCTCCTAAAGACTGAGCACAGTCTTCTATAATTTTAATATTTCTCTTTTTGCAAATTTTTACAATTTTAGAAAAATCAACTGCATAACCGTATAAATGTACAATTACTATTGCCTTTGTTTTTTTATTAATCTTTTTAATTATATCGTCTATATCAACCGTTCTAGTTTTCAAATCAATATCAGACCAAATTATTTTGGCATTATTTCTAGCAAAAGGGATGGCAGAAGCGCAATACGTATGGGCTGGTATTATTACCTCATCATTTTTTTGCAATTGTAACAATAAAGAAATTATTTCCAAAGCTGCGGCAGCAGAACTGACCGCAAAGACATTTTTTTTTCCTAAAAATTTTGCAAAATCACTTTCAAATTTTTTTAGATATTCCCCTTGTGTCAAAGGGTCTGCTGTTTTTATTATCTTTACTAAGAAATCTATATCAGATTTCTGATAATTATGTGCTCTTCCACTCCAATTTATTTTCATTTTTTTAACAAAGCTGAAACTATTTTTGCCTCCTCTATATCGTTAATTTCAACAGATTTACTTTTTTTCATCTCATAAAATAAATGATTTTTATTTGAATATAGCATTTTCTTTTTTAGCAAACTTTTATGAGCTGCAAATATAGCTCCATTTTGGAAAAAAGAGTCGACTCCAAAGTCTTGTCTTCTTGTAAATATTTTTTTTGGTTTTAAAATTTTTTTCCAAGAATTTTTGCATTTTGTGATTGTTTCAAATGGATGCTCTATGGACTCGGATATACTAAATAAACTTTTAGGTTTATGATTTTTTAAAATATTTTTTACTTTGTTTATATCATTGTATGTGCGAAGAGGCGATGTAGGCTGTAAAATCATTAAATAATCAAAATAAATATTTTTATTTGTAAGCCATTTACTAAAATCTAGAATAGTATCTATCATTGAAGTTTTGTCTGTAGAGACTTTTTTTGGTCTTATATAATTTGTATCTATAGAGTACCTCTTAGCTAAATTTCTAATTTTTTTGGAATCAGACAGAACATAGCCTAATGACAATTTTGATTTTTGGAAAGCTCTAAATGTATAATGAACAAGTGGTCGACCATTTATCTTAAAAAGATTCTTGTTTTTTAGTCCTTTAGAATTTGCTCTTGCAGGAATTACAGCAATTACTTTCATAAATATGTCATTACCAAATAGATCTACCGCCATCCATTAGTATGTTTTGCCCATTGAGGTAACTAGAGGCATCAGAACATAAAAATTGAATAACAGAATGGTATTCATTTTTATTGGCCATTCTCTTCATTGGAATTAATTTTTTGACTTTCGTCAAAAATTCTCTATTTTGATTTTCCTTTACCCCTCCTGGAGAAAAAGCATTACATCTGATTCCTTTATCAATCCAGTAAGTTGCTAAATATTTTGTTAAACCAATTAATCCAGTTTTGATAACCGGGTAGGTAATTGGCTTAAAATTATTTTTTGAGTATATTCGATGATCTGGTGTGACAACTGAGTATTCTGATGCAATATTGATAATTACACCTCCTGTCTTGTTTTTTTTCATGTAATTGCCAAATATTTTTGAACAAATAAAGGCACCTGTTAAGCCAACTTTAATTTCTCTTTCCCAGTTTTTTAAAGAAAATTTTTCTAATGCAGTATTATTATTCTTAAATTTATTATCAAATTTTGGATTTAAGCAGGCATTATTTATCAAAACATCGATTTTAAATTTTTTCTTTTTTAAATTTTTAAGAACTTTTTTAACAGAACTTTCACTTGAAACATCCATTTTAAAACAAAGTAGTTGAAATTTTTTATTTTTTTTAAGCAATTCAACTTTATTTTTATTGAGTTTAAGAAGATCTATATCTGTCATTATAACTTTAGCTCCAACATTTAAAAGAGCTATAGAATGCTCAAGACCAAGAGAACCTGCAGCTCCTGTAATTAAAATATTTTTATTTTTTAATGAAAATTTATTTAATACCATCAAATTTTAATTGTTTGTCCACCATCTATTACAAAGTTTGATCCTGTAATAAACTCAGATTTATTTGAAACCAAATAGCTTACCATGGATGTAATATCATTGACTGTGCCAAATTTATTTAGTGGAACTGTTTTTCTTATCAGCTCTTTTGTTGCTTTTTTATTTTTTTTCATTTTCTTATCCCAAACAGAACCGTGGAAAAAAATATTACCAGGCGAAATAACATTTATCTTTACTCCTAAAAAAGATAAATAATGAGATAAACTTTTTAAATAAAAATTAAGAGCAGCTTTAGATGTCGAATAAGTTATCGGTGCTCCTTTGATTAGTTCATTACCGCAAATTGACGATATACAAATAATAGAGCCTTTGCTCTCAATAATTTTTTTTTTAGAAGCTTCGATAGCATTGGTTGCGGTAAAGAAATTTTGATTAAACATTTTTTTCCACTCTGAAAAATTTTCTTTATTAGGAGGGGATGATTTACTCTCTCCTACGTTGCAAATTAACACATCTAATCCCTTGAGAATCTTAATTCCTTTACCAATCATTTTTTGTGCATCTTTTGGCTTGGAAAAATCACCGTTTAAGAAATTAACGTTCTTGTGAAAGATTTTCTTTAATTCAGAAAAATCATATTTTTTTCTGCTTGTAATAATTACCTGGTGACCCTCTCCTAACAATGTTTTTGCAATTGCTAAACCTATACCTTTACTGGAGCCAGTAACAATAATTTTTTTTTTCATTTAATTTTTTTTTTTAATTTGTTTTCCCTCTACAAATTGTACTAAATTAAAGTCAGGGTCGTAACAAAAACAAGTTTTAACAGGATCGTAAATTGATGATAGCGGAGGTGAAAAAAATTTTACTTTATTCGTTTTTAGTTTTTTATAAACTTTATGAATATTTTTAACAGTAAAACACATATGAATTGTGCCAACTGGTGAGTATTTTCTTGGTTTTTTAACGGCTTTTTGTTTTAAATTTTTAAATTCAAGTAATTCCAAAACAACATTATCCGGAAGTTTGGCTTTTATTACATTAGCTTTTAATTTTTTTTCATTGATTAGTTTATTAAAATATTCTCCTTCTTCAACTATATTTTGAATAATTTTAAAATTTAAAAGTTTACAATAAAAGTTAACTGATCTTTTTAAATTTTTAACTACCAATCCAGTATGTCTATAATTAGTTATCATTTAAATTTTACCAATATTTAAATTTTTTAATTAATTCCTTTTCTTGTGCAGTAATAGTTTTTTTTCCATTTCCAACAATTGAGGCAGTTTTATTAAGAATATTTGACAAATTTTTCATTCCAGTTTCCGAAAGAGATGCAGCTTGATCTGTTCCCCACATGCTTCTATCTAAAGTTATATGTCGTTCAATATAATTTGCTCCTAAAAAATAAGCAAATAATGAAGGAGAAACCTCTGATTCATGGCCGCTATAGCCTACTTCACATTTAAATTTATTTCTCAAAGTGACAATAGTTTTTAAATTTAATTGATCAATGGGACAAGGATATGTAGAAACACAATGCATTAAGACGAATTTACATTTGTATTTTTTAAAAATCTTTATTGCTACCGAAATATCTTTAAGTGTGCTCATTCCAGTTGAAATAAAAGTTAATTTTTTTTCCTTAGCTACACTATTAAGTAATTTTAAATTAGTTAACATTGCTGAGGCTATCTTGTTATATTTGAGTTTGTAATTTGATAAGAATTTTTGACTTTCCAAGTCCCAGGCCGAAGCAAACCAAATAATATTTTTTTTCTTGCAATATTTATCTATTATATCAAATTCTTTTTTTCCAAATTCTATTTTCCACTTATACTTTAAATATGATATTTCTCCCCAAGGCGTTGCTCTCATCTTATCTTTTTGAATATCTGGTGTAGAAATATCAGGATTACGTTTTTGAAACTTAACTGCATTAAAACCACTTTCTTTAGCTAAATCAATTAATTGTTTTGCTAGCTTAATTGATCCGTTATGATTTATTCCTATCTCACCAATAATAAATGGTTTTCTAAAATTTAATTTATTAATCATTTTTCATAGCTCCGCACTTTGCAAAAAACATATTTTACAATTTTATACATTATAATTTATTTTTTAAATAGGATTAAATAAATACTTACTTTTTTCAACTGAAGTTTTTATATTTCCCATTAAAATATCTAATTTATTTTTTTGTAAACTTATAATTTTAAAAATTTTATCTGCAAAAGGCCCAGATGAAAATCTATATTTAGTATTATGATTTAATTCAAAAATAGATGCTGAAATATAACCATTTTGATTTTCTAATTTTTTACATTTATTAATAAATTCATCAATTTCTCTTTGAAATTCAAAACATCCGTTTAAAAAATATTTTAATCCTCTTGAAAACTTTACTTTATTTAAGGATGTTTTGTCTTTAAATTTTCTATGGTAACAGAATAAGTAATCTCCTAATACATTAACTTCTTTAGAGGTTCTTTTGCAATTTTTAAAAATATTAATTAAAACTTTGGGCTCATAGATAATTGGTTTATCTCCTAATTTGTTTTTAAAGTCTTCTTTTAAAAGGTTTAGTTTTTTTTTATCAAATTTAATTATTGTCCACATTGTCGTTTTTCAATTCTGATTTCAATTCATCATACTCTTTTAATTTTTTTTTCATGAAATCTAAGGTTAATTTTGTTCTTAAGGCTATTCCTTTTGGAGTAAGAATATATCTTATATAATTAATTTTATTTTTTTGTTTTTGAAAATTATTTATTTTTAATAACCCTTTATCCTGTAATGCTTTTAAACAATAATTTAATTTACCTAAGCTAAATCCTAAGTCCTCAGCCAATTTTCTCTGAGAAAAGTTAGGTCTCTTTTGTATTTTTCTTAATATTTCGAAATCTTCTTGATTGATTTTCATATTGTTCAACTTTTGAACAATATATCGTTCAATTGTTGAACAGTAAAGAGTTTTTTTTTATTAAGATTGATTAAAAAAACTGAAATATGGGCATTTTCTTACTTCTCAGTTTAGATCACTCTCGTATTTAAGCTATAATTGTTTCACCAAAAAGAGCCCTAAAATTTTAATGTTTTTAGACATTATGATGCATGAGAGCAGTTATAAAAAATCTAGTTTAGATATTTTTTTTTTTAAATGAAAAACATTAATGCAATCTCTTAAAAATTTTGCTGACAATACAGGGTATTTTCCAATTGCAGACTCTGCAGCTAAAACTAAGCCAGCAGCTCCATTTTCTAAAGTAGTAAAAATATCATTACTTTCAGCTCTAGTTGGTTGAGTATTTTTCACCATACTCTCAAGTAGGTTTGTTGCAACATAAACTGGTATTTTTTTTGATAAAGCTATATTGCATATATATCTTTGCGCCAAAGGTATTTTTTCTATTCTTACATATCTGGATAAATCGCCTCTATCAATTAACAATGCATTTGATTTTCTTATAATCATATTTAAATTTTTAATAGCATTATCAGTTTCTATTTTAGATATAAGAAAAGAACTTTTTCCAATTAGTTTCCTTATTTGTATCAAATCTTTAAGTTCATTCACAAAAGACATTGCAAATATTTTTACTCCTCTTTTAACTGAAAATTTAATTGCATAAATATCTTTTGCCGTTAAAGGAGGTAATTTAATGTTACAACTAAAATGCACAGATTTATTAGACTCTAACAAACCGTCATTTATAACTTTTCCTATTAGATAATTTTTTTTTAAATTTTTTTTTATAACTTGAATTTCTAAATTATCAAAACCAATAAAAATTTTGCTATCTATTTTAACAGACATTAAGTTAAATTCAGGATAAAGAAAAATATTATTCTTATTACAAAATTTATCTTTAATACAAATTTTTATTCTTTTATTCTTTTTAAAAAAAATACCTTTTTTTACTTTTGTAGTTCTAACTTGAGCCCCTTCAGTATCAATGCATATATTTTTAATTTTATTTTTTTTTAAAAAATTTATTTTTCCTGGCAATTGATGAAGGCTTGTATGAGATAAGTTTATTCTGAAAATATCCACACCATATTTTTTTAGACTAGATAATACTTTTTTATTTGATGAAGATGGACCAATTGTACAAATAATTTTTTTTTTCATTTATTTAATTTTTTTTCTTATCTGTGTAGCTGAAATATTTTCTATTTTTTTTGATAATTTAATTTTTCGAATTTTGTAACCAACTTTTCTTCCATAAACAACCTCGGACACAACCGGAATTTTTTTAATAATATATTTATTTTTGTAATTTTTTAGAGCTTTTTTTATCTTCTTACGAACGTAATTAAATTTAAAAGGATTTTTTTGATTTATTTTGTAGGAGTCCATCACCAGAATACATACTTGCTTATTTTTTTTTAGAGCGTTTTGAAAAATTTTTTTATGCCCTTCGTGAAAGGGCT
>CACKNV010000008.1:12500-57657 GCA_902601705.1 uncultured Pelagibacteraceae bacterium
CGGGACTTAACCCAACATCTCACGACACGAGCTGACGACAGCCATGCAGCACCTGTGTTTCGTCCAGCCAAACTGAAAAGACTAATCTCTTAGTCTCGCGACGAACATGTCAAGTGTTGGTAAGGTTCTGCGCGTATCTTCGAATTAAACCACATGCTCCACTGCTTGTGCGGGTCCCCGTCAATTCATTTGAGTTTTAACCTTGCGGTCGTACTCCCCAGGCGGTGTGCTTAATGCTTTCGCTGCGACACTGAAAAATATATTTCCAACGTCTAGCACACATCGTTTACGGCATGGACTACGAGGGTATCTAATCCTCTTCGCTACCCATGCTTTCGCTCCTCAGTGTCAGTAGTGACCCAGTAAGTTGCCTTCGCATTTGGTGTTCTTTCTAATATCTACGAATTTCACCTCTACACTAGAAATTCCACTTACCTCTATCACACTCTAGCTAAAAAGTTTTGATGGCAGTTCCAAGGTTGAGCCTTGGGATTTCACCATCAACTTTTTTAACCACCTACGAGCTCTTTAAGCCCAGTAATTCCGAACTACGCTAGGTCCCTTCGTATTACCGCGGCTGCTGGCACGAAGTTAGCCGGACCTTCTTATTCGGGTACAGTCATTTTCTTCCCCGACGAAAGAGTTTTACAACCCAAGGGCCTTCTTCACTCACGCGGCATCGCTGCATCAGGGTTTCCCCCATTGTGCAAGATTCCCCACTGCTGCCTCCCGTAGGAGTCTGGGCCGTGTCTCAGTCCCAATGTGGCTGGTCTTCCTCTAAGAACAGCTATTGATCGTTGCCTTGGTAAGCTTTTACCTTACCAACTAGCTAATCAAGTGCAGGCTCATCTTTCGGCGTTAAAACTTTCCCCGTAAGGGCTTATCCGGTATTAGCACAAGTTTCCCCGTGTTATTCCAAACCAAAAGGCAGATTCCCACATTATACTCACCCGTTTGCCACTCAGTATTGCTACTGCGTTCGACTTGCATGTGTTAGGCGTGCCGCCAGCGTACGTTCTGAGCCATGATCAAACTCTCAAGTTTAATAACGGCGCACACTAGCTTTAATAACTTTAAAGTAAATTAAAGTTATTTTTTCGTTAAAGTGTGTACGACAATTTCTTTATTAACCTAGCCGTCCACACTTCTCTTCTTAAATTTACAATTTAAAAAAGCTAAGATTTTGAACTATAAAATCTACACACCTCTCCTACAATAAAATATTATTAACGTAGAGGTGAGCGCTGGTTTTATTACAATTTAGTAGTAAGTCAAGGCGTTTATTGACCAAATTATTCAATAAAATAAGGCTTTTTTTAACCATCTAACGTTGCATTGCTCACCTTATTTTTATAAAAACAACTATGGCGATAATTCAAAAAATAGCTGGTTTTTTCAAAAAAAAAAGTAACCTTTTATCACTTTTAAATAGTCGAGATTTAAAAATTCAAAAATTTAACCCACTCATAATAGTGTCATTTTTAATTGTTTTTTCATCAATATTTTTTATTTCATCAAGTCTAATTAATGTAAAAAATAAAGAGCATGCAAGTAATTTGAAGGAAATTACAGAAACAAGTGAATTTTCTAATTTAACAAACTATTTAATTTCAAAAATAAATAGTCCGTATGAGGAAATAAGTTATGTTATTAAAAATAACGACTCAGTAGAAAAAATATTAAATAAATTTATGATAAATAATACTGATATTAAAAAGATATCTGCTGAATTAAAAAAACAAAAACTTACAAACATATATTCTGGGAGAAAACTTAATCTTATATTTAAAAAATTGGATGACGGATCTAATACAGTAATTAATTTTATCTATCCTATTAATAAAACTACAAGTGTTGTAATCAGGAAATCTCAAAATAATTTCATTATTAAAAAAAATATTTTACAACTAAATAAAAAAGAGGTGGTAATAAAGAAAATTATTAAAAACAATCTATATAATTCTGCTGTAGAGTCTGGGGTCGAGCCAAATATAATAGTTGAATTTGCAAGAATTTTTGGGTTTGAGGTTGATTTTCAAAGAGATATTAGAAAAGGAGATTGGTTTGAGATATTATATGAAAAATTTGAAGATGATAATAATAAGGTAAGAGATACTGGTAAAATAATTTATGCTTCTATGTATGTGAATGGAGAAGAATTAAATCTTTATAATTTTAAATATAAAGATGAGGAAGAATATTATGATATTAAAGGAAAAAGTATAACTAAATCTTTAATGAAAACTCCTATTAATGGTGCACGTTTATCTTCATCTTTTGGTATGAGAAAACATCCTATATTAGGATATAACAAAATGCATCGAGGAACTGATTTTGCTGCTCCAAGTGGTACGCCAATTATGGCTTCGGGATCAGGAACAGTTACAAGAGCAAGATGGTGTGGTGGTGGTGGAAACTGTGTAAAAATAAAACATAATTCAACTTATGAAACAATTTACGCTCATATGAAAGCATTTGCTAAAGGAATTAAAGAAGGAAGAAAAGTTAAACAAGGTCAAATTATTGGCTATGTGGGATCAACCGGGTTATCAACTGGCCCTCACCTGCACTATGAAGTTATAGTTAACGGAAAAAAAGTAAACTCACAAAAACTTAAACTGCCTTCGGGCAAAATACTTAAGGGTGAAGAGAGAAAACAATTTGAATTAGATAGAATTAAAATTGACTTAAAATTAAGTAGTTTAAGATAATTATTAATTAGATGTTAGTTGAGTTTTTTTTTCTGAAGTCTCTTCTTTAGTAAAACCTTTTTCATGAACAGTTTTGTCAAAATCATTCTCCCTTTTATCATTAAGTTCATTAAACCGTCTTAAAAAATGATCAGCGTGTTGTAAGTAATTTTGTGCTAAAACTGGATCACCATTACTTTGTGCATCTTTAGCAAGTTGTTGGTATTTTTGCATAGTTTTCTCTACACTATGTATGTTATTCATTGAACCGTTTCTAGCAAAACTCATGTTACCGTTATTACTCAAGCTATTAGAATTGCTAGAGTTTAATGAACCTCCTCTTCTTCTAAAATTATTTTTTTGAGGTCTTGATCTAAAATTTCTTCTTCTATTATTATTCATTTATATTTTTATAGCTAATACACATCTGACGTTGTTTTTATAATCTTTTATAACGTTTTTTATTCTAAAATTATTTTCAATTAGTACTTTTGAAACTTTTTTAATTTGCTCATTTCCAATTTCTAAGGCGAGCATACCATTAATCTTTAAAATATCTTTGGATTTGTAAATAACTTTTTTAATAACGTCAAGTCCATCATTTCCACCATCTAAGGCCATTCTAGGTTCATGTTTTTTTATATCGTCACTTAAATTTTTAATATCTTTTCTCATTATATAGGGAGGGTTAGATACAATTAAATCAAACTTTTTATTTATAACTTCAACTAAAGATTTATTTAAAAACTTTACTTTACAGGAAACATTGTGCTTAAAAGCGTTCTTTTTTGCTATTAATATTGCATTTCTGGAAATATCAATTCCTATTCCATTAGAATGCTCTAAATTATCAAGTAAACTAATGATAATACATCCTGAACCAGTCCCGATATCCAAAATTGATATTTTTTTTTCTTTGTATATTTTTAATATTTGATCTACTAAAATTTCAGTATCCGGTCTAGGAATTAACGTATCTTTACTAACGATAAACCTTTTACTCCAAAATTCTTTTTCTTCAAGAATGTAGGCTATTGGTTCATTATTAGATCTTCTTTTTAAATAATTTTTAAAAACTAAAATATCTTCTTTACTAATTTTTTTATCTAAGTGTGTTAAAATTTCCTCTCTAGACTTTTTTAAAGTTTTAGATAGTAATATCTCAGAGTCTAAAATATGTGATGTAATATTATTATTCTTAAGCAGATTTGAACCCGCTTTGATTATTTTAAATGTATTCATGCTTTTAAATTTTCTAGTTTCAGGTTTTGCTCTTTTAATCGAAGCTCTTGGTTCATTTCTTCATGAATTTCCCCGCTTAAAAATTCATCTAATTTATGCAATGTTAAATTGATTCTATGATCAGTTACTCTTCCTTGAGGAAAATTATAAGTTCTAATCCTTTCTGATCTATCGCCGGATCCTATTTGACTTCTTCTATTGCTTGATCTTTCTTGATCTTTTTTTCTTTTCTCAGCCTCATAAACTCTCGATCGTAAAATTTTTAATGCTTTGGCTTTATTTTTGTGCTGAGATTTTTCATCTTGCTGACTAACTACTACACCACTAGGCATGTGTGTAATTCTAACAGCGCTGTCTGTTGTATTAACTGATTGCCCGCCTGGTCCTCCAGCTCTAAAAACATCTATTCTTAAATCAGATTCTTTTATTTCTACGTCAACTTCTTCAGCCTCTGGTAGAACAGCTACTGTAGCCGCTGATGTATGTACTCTTCCCTGCGTTTCGGTCTCAGGTATTCGTTGGACCCTGTGTACTCCTGACTCATATTTAAGATAAGAATAAATATCATTTCCATTAACAGAAAAAATTACCTCTTTGAACCCTCCAGCTTCACTTTTAGAAATATTAATAATTTCTAATTTCCATTTTTTTTTTGAGCAAACTTTTTCATACATCTTGAAAAGGTCTGCACAAAAAAGTGAAGCTTCTAATCCTCCAGTTCCAGCTCTAATTTCCACTATTGCATTTTTACTATCATCTTCATCTTTTGGTAATAGAAATACTTTTAATTTATTCTCATTTTTTTCTTTTTTTTCTTTTATCTCGTTTAAATCTTTTTGTGCTAGTTCTATAATTTCTTTATCGTTAGATTTATCTTGAACTATGTTGAGTAAATCATTCTGCTCGTTTTCAAAATCTAAATACTCTTTAGCGACTTTAATAATATTTCCTAAATTTGAGTACTCTTTAGATTTTTTTGCATACAATTTAGAGTCAATATTTCCTGATGAAAGCTCTTTTTCCAACGCATTATGCCTATAAATAATGTCTCTCACTTTATCAATTGGTACCATAATAAAGTTTTATTCTTTTGTTTTTTCTTCCACTAGTTTAACTACTTTTTCAATAATTTGTGAACTCGGTACTTTGGTATGAGGAATTCCTGAGAGGTATAAAAGGTTTTTATCTTTTCCACCGCCCGTCAAACCAATTTCTGTTTGAGCGGCTTCGCCTGGTCCATTAACTACGCATCCTATTATCGATAGATTAATAGGTTTTTTAATATGAGCTAATTTTTTCTCTAAAATTTTTACTGTTTCAATTACCGGAAAAGCTTGTCTAGCACATGATGGACAAGAAATAATGTTAACTCCTCTTGATCGAATACCTAGTGATTTAAGAATTTCATAACCTGCCTTCACTTCATCAACTGGATCTGATGATAAAGAAACTCTAATAGTATCTCCTATACCTTCCATTAAAAGCTGTCCAATACCTATTGAGGACTTAATGCTGCCTGTAAATAATCCTCCTGCCTCTGTTACTCCTAAGTGTAAAGGATAATTACAAATTTTTGATAACTTTTTGTAAGCTTTTACTGTTAAAAATATGTCTGAAGACTTCACACTTATTTTAAAATTAAAAAAATCACTATCCTCTAAAAGTTTTATATTTTGTTGTGCGCTTTCTACTAGAGCCTCAGGACAAGGCTCTTTATATTTTTCTAATAAATTTTTATCTAAAGAACCAGCATTAACCCCAATACGAATTGAGCAATTATTGCTTTTAGCTGCTTTTACAACCTCAAGAACTTTATTGTTAGTTCCAATATTGCCAGGATTTATTCTTAAGCAACTCGCACCCATTTCTGCTGCCTCTATAGCTCTTTTGTAATGAAAATGAATGTCTGCAACTATGGGTACAGAAACTTCCTTAATTATATTTTTAAGCGCTTTTGTTGATCTCTCATCGGGACATGAAACTCGAACTATATCTGCTCCCGCTTCCTCTAAAGAAAGAATTTGTTTAACTGTACTCTTCACATCAGTTGTTAGAGTATTTGTCATAGATTGAACACTTATCGGAGCGTCACCCCCAACGCTTACTTTGCCTACTTTAATTTTCTTAGTAGTTTTTCTTTTAATTATTCTATGAGGTCTTATTTCCATTAATCTAAATCAAAAATTGTGTGTAATTTTTTTATAGCCTTTAAAATATTATTTTCTTCAATAATTACTGAAAGTTTAATTTCTGATGTTGAAATTGCCAAAATATTTATATTTTCATCAGATAAAGCTCTAAACATTCTATATGTTACTCCGGGTGTGGAAACCATCCCTGCACCTACTATTGAAAGTTTTGCAACTTTATCATTATAAATTATTTCTTTATAATTAATTTTGGCATTTTCTTTTAGTATCTTTATAGTCTTAGAAACATCATCTCTTTTGACAGTAAAAGTGATGTCTGTAGTTTTTTGATCTGAAGAAATATTTTGAATTACCATATCAACATTTATCTGAGCTTTGTTCAAAGGCTCAAAAGTATTTGCAGCAACACCGGGTTTATCCTCTACACCTGTAATTGTGATTTTTGCATCATCTTTAGAGTAAGCTACTCCAGTAACACTTTTAGAATAATCAATATTATCTTGATTGAATATTTTTGTACCTTTCCTTTCTGTAAATGTTGATTTTACCTCTAAGGGAATGTCATACATCATAGCTGTTTGCACAGCAGATGACTGCATAACTTTTGCCCCCAAGGACGACAGTTCAAGCATCTCATCAAAAGATATTTTGTCAATTTTTTTTGCAACTGGAATTTTATTTGGGTCAGTTGAAAAAACACCATCGACATCTGTGTATATTTCACAACTATCAGCGCTAAATATTTTGGCAACGGCAACGGCTGTAGCATCAGATCCTCCTCTTCCTATTGTTGTAATGTCTCCGTTTTTAGAAATTCCTTGAAAACCAGGTATAATTGCTACACCGTCTTCATCCAAATAATTTTTTATTTTTTCTACATGCATATTTATTATTCTTGCATTAGTGTGCTCACCTTCAGTAAGTATAGGTATTTGCCAATTTAACCAAGACTTTGCCTTTATATTCATTTTAATAAGAGCTCCCGAGAGTAACGCGCATGTTACTTGCTCTCCAGATGATAAAAGAACGTCAAGCTCTCTTTTATTGAACTCCTCTGAAATTTCATTAGAAAGTTTTATGAGTTCATTAGTATTACCTGCCATCGCAGAGACTACAGCAATAATTTTACTCCCTGAAGATACCTCTTTTTTGATAATATTAGCAACATGTTGGATTCTTTCAGTTGATCCAACAGATGTTCCGCCAAACTTTAGTACTTTTTTAACCATTTCAGAATGTAATATAATAAAATATAGATATTAATATAAATTTAAAAGTATTTACAAAATGAGTACTACTATAAATAAAGAGGAAATTCAAAAGTTTTCAAAATTATCAGATGAATGGTGGGATGTAGATGGGAAATTTAAACCTCTTCATATGTTTAATCCCATCAGAATAGAATACATAACAGAGAATATTAAAAAACATTACAAAATTAAAAAGGATAGTGCTAATTTTTTAAAAGATTTGAATATTTTAGATATTGGATGCGGTGGCGGTCTGATAAGTGAACCAATGGCTCGACTTGGAGCTAATGTAACTGGAATAGATGCTTCTGAAAAAAATGTAAAAATTGCTAAATTACATTCTGAAAAAAATGGTCTTAAAATAAATTATATTAATACTTCTCCTGAAAAGTTAAATGAACTAGAAAAATTTGATATCATATTAAATCTCGAAATAATTGAGCATGTTAATGATGTTAATTTATATATTAAATCTTGTAATAAATTATTAAAAAAGAATGGTTTAATGTTTACAGCAACTCTTAATAGGTCTTTTATGTCTTATATAAAAGCAATAATAGGTGCTGAATATATTTTAAGATGGCTTCCAATTGGCACTCATGATTGGAACAAATTCCTAAAACCTGAGGAGCTAGAAAAACTTTTAAACCTAGAAAAATTTTCTACAGTTGATATTAAAGGTTTAAATTTTAATCCATTCTTAAATAAGTGGAAAAAATCAAATAATTTATCAGTAAACTATATAATTAGTAGTGTAAAAAACTAATTATTTTTATTGACCCAGGGAATTGAAATTAAATTTATCCCTTCTTCAGACAATTCCTCTTTTTCTTCAGGTGTCGCCTTCCCATATATTGCTCTCTTACTTTTTTTATCATAAAAGATTTCTCTTACTTTTTTGGTAAAGTCTTTTTCAACATAATCAAAGTTTTTTTCAACAAAATTTCTTAACTTTAAAAGATTATTTTTTTCATTTTTTAATTGATCATTTGTTATTTCAATTTGATCATAATCATTTTTAGAACTTGAGATCATTGGAGACATAATTGATTTTTTAATCTTTTTTGAAGAACAATATATACATTCTAATAAATTTTTATTATTTAACTTATCAAACTCAGCTGAATTAGAGAACCAGCTTTCAAATTCATGTTCATTATTACATTTTAGATTATACTTGATCATTTAATTAATTTCTGTAGTCAGCATTTATATTTATATAATCATGGGTAAAATCACATGTATAACATTTAAATGCATCGTTTCCAAGTTTCAAATTAACCTCAATTTCAATTGCTCCCCACTCCATATATTCTTTTAATTTCTTTTCGTCATATGTTTCAGAAATTTTTCCATTTTCTGCAACTACAAAATTACCAATTTTTATTTTTAATTTTTTTTGATCTACTATTTCACCTGATTTTCCTATTCCCATTGCAATCCTTCCCCAATTTGGGTCTTCACCTGCAATAGCTGTTTTTATCAATGGTGAATTAGCAATTGAAAAAGCAATATTTTTTGCGCTTCCTAAAGATTTTGCATTAATTACATTTATCGTTACGAATTTTTTTGCCCCTTCTCCGTCTACTACAATTTGTTTGGCTAAATTTAAACAAAGTTTTTTTAATGCAATTTCAAACTTCTGTACAACTTTATCAGTTAAAGAAATATTTTGACCAAGTTTAATTGCTCTTGTGGAAAAAATTGAAACCATATCATTAGTTGATTGATCGCTATCAACTGTTATTGCGTTAAAGGAGTTAGCAACAGCTCTTTTTAAGAGAGTTTTTAACAAGTTAGAGTTGATATCAGCATTTGTAAAAATGAATGAAAGCATTGTTGCTAAATTTGGAGCTATCATGCCAGATCCTTTTGCAATGCCACAGATTTTTATTAGTTCATCTCCGATTATTATCTCCTCATAAGCTAATTTTGGCTTTGTGTCTGTTGTCATGATCGCGGAGGCAATTTTTATCCAAAACATTTTATTGTGCTGGGCTCTAAGTAAGTTTACTAATTCCTGTAGGCGATCTTTAATTGGCTCAACAGGAAACTCTTCTCCGATAACGCCTGTTGAAGCAAATATTAAATCTTTGATTTTAATAGTTTCACTAGTTCCTTTCTGGTTTTTAGACTCTTTTATCGTAAGAATTCTAGATAAATTTTTTGCCAATATATCGATACTCTCTTTTCCTTGTTTTCCCGTAAAAGTATTTGCATTTTTTGTGTTAACTAATAACCCTTTAATTATTTTTTTATGAGAATTATTGTTCCAAGGAATGAATTCTGATGTTACACTATTTGTGGTAGTTAATGTGGCGTAATTAGCTCCGTTACTAAAATAAAATAGGGCTAAATCGTCTCTACCATCCTTATACAAATCAGCTGATATAGAGGACATTTCTAATCCCTCTATTTGTTTGAGGTTTTGAAACTCACCCATTTTAGATAACTTAGCTTTATCGTTTAAAAAATTTTTAATATTTATTGTCATTATTACAGTTTAATTTAAATTAATAATACATATATAGGTGTATAATGAATTTATTTACAAGGACTTTTAGTAAAATATTTAAAAGCTCTAATCAACAAGAATTAGACAAAATTCAAAACATAATTGAAGCTATTAATAATAAAGAAAATGAAATTAAGTCTTTATCTGAGGCTGATTTTAAAGAAAAAACATTTAATTTAAAAAAAAATGCTCAAAATGGATCATTAAAAATTAATGACATTATACCAGAAAGTTTTGCTTTGGTTAGAGAGGCTGCTAAACGAACTCTAGGGGAAAGACATTACGATGTTCAATTAGCTGGTGGGTTAATTCTACACAATGGAAAAATTGCAGAAATGAAGACAGGTGAAGGTAAGACTCTTGTATCAACTTTACCTGCGTATTTAAATTCTTTAGAGGGAAAAGGTGTACATATAGTTACTGTAAATGATTATTTGGCCAAAAGGGACTCTGAATGGATGGGTAAAGTTTTCAGTTATCTTGGGGTTTCGACTGGATGTATTACTAATGATCTTAATGATATTGAAAGAAAAAAAAATTATAAAAATGATATTACATACGCGACAAACAATGAGTTAGGTTTTGATTATTTAAGAGATAATATGAAATATGAAATTGAGGAAATGGTTCAACGTGATCATAATTTTTGCATTGTCGATGAAGTAGACAGTATTTTAATTGATGAGTCTAGAACGCCTCTCATAATTTCAGGAAAACTTGAAGACAAAACAACTCTCTATATAACTTCAAATGAATTTGTTAAGCACTTACAAAAAAATGATTTTGAGTTAGATGAAAAAAATAAAAATGTAATACTTACAGATTTAGGAATTGATAAAGTCGAAAAACTTGCAATTCAAAAAAGAATATTAAAAAATAATAATTTTTATGATCCTGCTAACTTAGATTTGGTTCATCATGTAAACCAAGCTTTGAAGGCGAATTTACTATTTAATAGAGATACTGACTACATAATAAGAAATGGTAAAGTGCAAATAATTGACGAATTTACAGGGAGAGTATTAGAGGGTAGGAGGTTTTCTGACGGTCTTCATCAAGCAATAGAGGCTAAAGAAAATGTAAAAGTTGAGGAAGAAAATCAAACATTGGCATCAGTAACTTATCAAAATTATTTTAGATTATACCGAAAACTATCTGGAATGACTGGAACAGCATTGACGGAAGCAGAAGAGTTTTTTGATATATATAAATTACCTGTTGTTTCTATTCCAACTAATAAAGAAATGTTGCGAAAAGACTTTAATGATCAAATATATAGAACTGAAAAAGAAAAATATAACGCTATTACAAATAAAATTATTGAATGTAACAAAATAGGTCAACCAGTATTAGTAGGAACAACTAGTATTGAAAAATCAGAAAAAATCTCTTCTTACCTAAGTAATAAAAAAATTAATCATAACGTATTGAACGCTAAACAACACGAGAAAGAGGCAAAAATTATAGCTGAGGCAGGAAAGATAAATGCAGTGACAATAGCAACAAATATGGCAGGCCGAGGAACAGATATTAAGTTGGGTGGAAATAAAGATTTTATTTATGATGGAAAAAAAGAAAATGCAGAAAATATAAAAATTAATGAAGACAAAGTTAAAAAGTTGGGAGGATTATTTATTATTGGAACTGAAAGACACGAGAGTAGAAGAATTGACAATCAGCTGAGGGGTCGATCAGGTAGACAAGGTGATCCTGGAAGCACGATTTTTTTTATAAGCTTGCAAGATGAATTAATGAGAATTTTTGGAGGAGACTCCATTGATGGAATTCTTAAAAAACTAGGTCTAAAAGAAAATGAGTCTATTGATCATCCTTGGATTAATAAAGCTATGGAAAGAGCACAAAAAAAGGTTGAAAGTAGAAACTTTGATATAAGAAAAACATTAATTAAATTTGATGACGTTATGAATGATCAAAGACAGGTCATATTTTCTCAAAGATTAAAGATTTTAAAGGAAAAAAATATAAAAGAAATTCTGAGCGACTTTTTTGAAGAAATACTCATTAATTTAAATTCAGTAAGAGAAAATTTTCAAAAATCTGGAGATGAAAAATACTATCTTGCAGAAATAAAGAATATAACAGGGAATATCGTAAGTGATAGAGAAATACTAGAATTTGGAAAACTAAAAGAAGTTGAGTTCAATAAAAAAATGCAAAATTTATACTCAGAGAAAAAAAACTCGAGAGTTAAAATTTTAGGGGAAAATCAAAATAATAATTTAGAAAAAAAAATCTTTTTACAAATAATTGATTTTTCATGGAGATCCCATCTTCAATATTTGGAACAATTAAGACAAGTTATTGGGTTAAGACAATATGGGCAAAAGGACCCCTTATCTGAATTTAAAAAAGAGGCATTTGTTTTATTTGAAGGTCTATTATCAAAAATAAAAAACGATTTAATTAAATTTCTTTTAAATCTTAATATCGTTGTATCAAATGAGGAAAAAAGTGATAACAATGCGGAAGAAAGAAGAGAGAATCAATCTATAAAAAAAGTTGGCCGAAATGAAAAGTGTCCTTGTGGTTCTGGAAAAAAATTTAAACACTGTCATGGAAATGTTTAAATTTAGATTTTTTTAAAAGCATTTAAAGCTTTTATTCTTGCATCTTCATGTTTCACTATCGGATAAGGATAATCTCTGCCTAATCTAAATTTTTCATCTTTAAATTCCCAAGGTTTGTGAACGAATTTTTTAGGTAAGTTTATTAGTTCAGGCACCCATTTTTTAACATATTCTCCCTCTTTATCAAATTTCTCTCCCTGTAAAATTGGATTAAATATTCTAAAATAAGGGGCAGCATCCGCACCACTGCCTGCTACCCATTGCCATCCCGCAACATTACTAGCAGGGCTATAATCCAATAAACAATTTCTAAAATATTTTTCTCCATCTTTCCAATCAATTAACAAGTGTTTTACTAAAAATGATCCAACTATCATTCTCACTCTATTATGCATCCACCCAGTCGAATAAAGCTCCCTCATACCTGCATCGACTATTGGATAACCAGTCAAACCTTTCTTCCAAGCATTTAAAAATTTAGAATTTTTTTCCCACGGAAATTTATCAAATTTTTGTGAATAATTTTTTTTTAACATATGAGGAAAATTGTTTATTAATGAATGATTAAATTCACGCCACCCAATCTCAGCAAGAAATTTTGATGTTCCAATATTAATTGATTTTTTTTTTGTGCACTCTTTCCATATTGTTTCAACGTGAAGTTGCCCAAATTTTATAAATGGAGATAATTTTGAAGTTCCTGTAATGTTAGGAAAATTTCTTCCCTCAGAATAGCTATTTATTCTGTTTTTAATAAAATTTTGTAATTCTTTTAAAGCACTTTGTTCCTTAGGAGACCAAATTTTCTCAAAATTTTTATACCAATTTTTTTTGGGTAATAATTTTTCAGGCTCAACACATTTTTTAAAATAATTTATTTTTATTTTACATTTTTTTATTTCTTTCTCTTTTGGCGGTATTTTCTCAATATAATATTTTTCTGCCGTTCTCCAAAAAGGAGTAAATACCTTAAATGGAGTGCCATCACCTTTTTTTATTTCATCAATTTCATTAAGAGTATTACCTTTAAATCTTTTAAAATGAATATTCTTATTTTTAAAAGTGCTTGACAAATATTCATCGAACTTTAAGTAATCGGGTTCATAAACTTTATTCCAGTAAATTGCGAAATCTTTTTTTTTAATTAATTTATCAAAGAAAATTTTAAATGAGTTGGTCTCAACTACCTCTAAGGTAATATTTAAATCATTTAATTGCTTTCTAAAATTTAAAAGTGATTTACTAAGCCACCATCTTTGAGCCTCTTGATATTTGTAACTGTCCTTTTTGAAAAGATAAAAAACTATAACTTTATCATGATTTTCGGTAGCTTCGATTAAACCGTTATTTTTAGCTAATCTGAAATCATCTCTTAACCAGAAAAGTCCTATTTTTTTATTCATACATAATAATTATCAGATTAATTTTTGTATTTCGATGTGTAAAACTTGTTGGTGGTGGCCTTGGTAAGAATCGCACTTACGACACATACCTTTTCAGGGTACTGCTCTACTACTGAGCTACAAGGCCTAAAATCTAAAAGTAATTCTACCTTTAGTTAGATCATATGGCGTCATTTCAACCATTACATTGTCTCCAGCTAAAACTCTAATTCTATTCTTTCTTAATTTACCAGCTGTATGTGCTAAAATTTCATGGTTGTTTTCAAGTTTAACTCTGAACATTGCGTTAGGTAGAAGTTCGGTTACCTTTCCTTTAAATTCTAAAGTTTCTTGTTTAGCCAATTAATTTCCTTTTTTTAATCTTATTTTTACTGAGTTAGCATGACCTTCTAAATTCTCATGCTTAGCTAAATTTATAACCGATGCACTTAATCTTTCAATACCTGTTTTTGTTATTTTTATTAATGAGTGACGCTTTAAAAAATCATTAACTGATAAACCTGATGAAAATCTTGCAGATCCTGAAGTTGGCAAAACATGATTAGGTCCAGCAATATAATCTCCAATTGCCTCTGGTGAATATTTTCCGATAAAAATAGATCCAGCATTTTTTACCCCTTTGATTATTTTATTATTGATATTAGTGGATACTTCCAAATGTTCAGGTGCAATCGTATTAATTACTTCTGTTATTTTATTTTTTTTAGTTAATATCGCTAGTCCAAATTTCTTCAAGCTTTGAGAAGCTATTTTTTTTTTTGGCAATTTTTTTAATTGTTTTTTTAAAGATAAATTTACTGAATTAATTAAATTTTTATTATCAGTAATTAGTATAGACTGTGCAAATATATCGTGCTCGGCTTGAGCAATCAAATCTGCTGCGACTAAATCTGGAGCAGCTGTTTTGTCGGCAACAACACTTACTTCTGATGGCCCTGCAACCATATCTATTCCTACGTCTCCAAAAACTTCTTTTTTTGCAGTAGCAACAAATGTATTTCCAGGCCCAACTATCTTGTCTACTTTCTCAAAATTTTTAGTTCCATAAGCCATAGCAGCAATTGTATGTGCACCACCAGTCTTGTAAATTTTTTTCACTCCACATTTTTTTGCTGCATAAACTATTGAAGGATTAATTTTAGAGTCAAGTGACGGAGTAGCTAAATATATATTTTTTACGCCTGCAACTATTGCAGGAACACAATTCATTAAAACAGTACTTGGATAACTTGCAGTTCCACCAGGAACGTAAACCCCAACTTTACTTAAAGGTGTGTATCTATAGGAAAGCTCATTTTTATATTTATCTCTAAATTTAAAAGAAACAAATTTTTGTTTTGAGTGAAATCTTTTAATTCTATTAAAAGCTAGATCAATCGCTTTTTTAATCTTTTTATCAGTTTTTTTTGAAATTTTATTTAACTCTTTATTTGAAAAAAAAACTTTAGTTGTTTTTGTCTTAATTTTTGAAAACTTTTTTTCGTAATTTAAAACAGCTTTATCACCATTTTTTTTTACATTTTGTATAATTTTTATCACAGAAGTAGTTTTGCTTTTTTGATTAATTTTTCTTTTATTCAAAAATTTCTCTAACTCCTTAAAAGAATTTTTCTTGTTATATTTTAATATTCTTAACATTATATAGTTTTGTGCTTAGGTTTATTTTTCGTATTCCATGCATCACCTTGATCATCAAGAGTTACTTCTATAACCTCAGAAATAACTCTAATAACTGAGTCGCCTGCAAAAATTATTTTCATTTCATAGTTATTATCAGGCATAATATTTGTTTCAATAGCTAGAAAGTCTAAAAATCCATCTTTATTAAGCTGATTAATATTTTTTGAAAAAACATCTAAAACACTATCAAATTTTAAAACAGTTCTTATACGTTTATTTTTTCTAAAAACCCCTTTTTCTACATCCTCCCACATAAATCTATTAAGCTGCATGAGAAAAATTTTATTCTTTTTAAGACTTGCTATATCCGACACATTTACTATTGAGTCTTGAAGATGTGCAGAAACTACTCTTAAGTCTTCTTCTGTTCTTGCAATTAATTTTAAATTTTTTGCCTGCATTTTAAACTCGTCTTATTTTAGCTTTACACTTTCTTAATTTGCTCTCCAAGAATTCATATCCACGATCAAGATGATAAATCCGATTAATTATTGTTCTATTTTCTGCGACTAAGCCAGCTAGCACTAGGCTCACAGAAGCTCTTAAATCAGTAGCCATAACTTCGGCGCCCGTTAATTTTGAAGGTCCTTTTATGATGGCTGTTTTATCTTTAATTTCAATTAGAGCACCCATCCTTTTTAATTCCGGTACATGCATAAATCTATTTTCAAAAATATCTTCCTTAATTTTAGATACCCCATTCACTTGAGTTAAAAGCACCATCAGTTGAGCTTGTAGATCAGTTGGAAAACCAGGATATGGTTTTGTTACAATATTTATGTTTTTCAAATTTCTTTTCTTTTTAATAATAATTGAAGTTTTTTTTTTAATTATTTGAACGCCTACTTTTCTTAAAATATTTATTTCGCTATTTATGATTTTGGGATTAATTTTATTAATTGTTAAGCTATTTTTAGCAATTAACGCACCAGCAATCATAAATGTTCCAAGTTCAATTCTATCAAAAATTACTTCATGGGAGATATTTGGTTGATTAATTTTGCTATTTGAAATTGAAATTGTTCTACCTTTTATATTAATGTTTGTTCCGAGTTTTTTTAGAAATAAAATTAAATCTAAAATCTCAGGTTCAACTGCACAATTTTTTAGCACAGTTTTTCCCTTAGCTTTAGACGCGGCTAATAAAGCATTTTCTGTCGCTCCTACTGAAACAGAGGGAAATTTAATATTAGTTCCTTTTAATCCTCTTTTTGCTTCAGCAATGATATATCCATCTTTGATTTTTATCTTAGCTCCTAACTTTTTTAATGCAAACAAATGTAAATCTACGGGCCTTGATCCAATAGCACAACCTCCTGGAAGAGAAACTCTGGCTTTTCTATATTTAGTTAATAAAGAACCAAGAACTAATACTCCTGCTCTCATTGTTTTAACAAGTTTATAAGGTGCAAGAGTATTAATATTTTTTTCTTTATTTGTAATTTCAATTATTTTTTTTTTTTTAATGAATTTTATTTTAAGGCCAATAAAATTTAGTAATTCAGCCATAGTAAAAATGTCTTTTACAAGAGGAACATTTTTGAGTATCACTCTATTTGCAAGAATAGAAGCAGCTAAAATTGGAAGTGTTGCGTTTTTAGATCCAGATATAGAAATTGTACCACTTAATTCTCTCTTGCCTTTAATTATAAGCTTCTGCATTAAAAAGATTAAACTTTTGGAAGTGTAACACCTTTTTGTTTCATGTATTTGCCTTTTCTTTTAGCATAGGTTACACTCGGTTTCTCATTACCTTTTATGAAAATAAATTGTGCAACACCTTCATTAGCATAAATCTTTGCTGGTAAAGGAGTCGTGTTTGAAAATTCAAGTGTTACATGTCCTTCCCATCCTGGCTCAAGTGGTGTAACATTAACTATTATTCCACACCTTGCGTAAGTTGACTTACCTAGACAAATTACTAAAATATCATCAGGAATTTTAAAATATTCCATCGTTCTAGCTAAAGCAAAAGAATTAGGTGGGATAATACACTCTTTACCTACTTTAGTTACAAAGCTCTCTTTTTTAAAAACTTTAGGATCAACTATTCCTGAATTAACATTAGTGAAAATTTTAAACTCATTTGAAACTCTAGCGTCATATCCGTAAGATGATAGTCCATAAGATATTTTCCCTTTTCTAATTTGTTTATCTACGAAAGGTTTGATCATTCCTTTTTGAGATACAACTTTTCTAATCCATTTATCTGAAAGAACTGTCATTTTTTTCTTTTTTTTTGTTTTGATTTTTTTCTTTTTTGTAAATTTCTTTTTAATGAAGCCTCACGGCTTCTAATAAGAGAATCTTTTTTTTCAAAAGATTTCATCTGAAGCTTAATTTTTATCTGGATTTGTTAAGTCCTCTAGAGTTATAGGCTTATCGATGTCATGCATCAACTTTTCTTCAGATCTCTTAGGGCTATTATTTGAACGCTTAGCTCTTCTCTGCTCTATTCTCGCTTTTCTCTTCGCCTCTTTTTTCATAGCTTTGTCGCCACGAGTAGATTTATAATCATAGTGTATTCCCATAAAAAGCGTCCTCTCATTGATACTTAAATTTACTTCTTGAACTCGAATTTTGCAAGCCTCTTAACTAAGCTACTGTATAATTATAAATAATATCGACAAAATTACGGCAACTAATACATCTTGAAGTGGCGTTGCTTTTGAAAGCAATAATTGCATCAAACTACTACAAACAACCAAGTGGGCCAATTAATTTTTAATCATCTAATTTACAACCTAGTTCATTACAATTTTTTCCCTCTTGAATATTGTTATAGAAATCAAGAGCTCTCAACGAGGTCATCATATGATTTTTATATATATTAAGATATCCATTTAAACTCTCAGATATTTTTTTAGCCTCTTCAATCATCCCTAATCTGATTAAATTAATTAACATTATGGCATTTCCATTAGGAATAGTGTTATCACCAATATCAATAGGGTTAAAAAAGACATCATTATTATCTTTTGAATTTTTTTGGAAAATATTTTTATCTTCGACATAAAATTTACCCATGGCTTCTAACATAATTTTTTTTGCTAAATCTTTATATTTAAAATTCATTGTTTTTTCTGAAAGATCGTTAAGTGCGTTAATTAAGAAAGCATAATCTTCGAGAAATACTATATCTTTTGAATAACTATGGTAAATTTTATCATTAACATATTTTTTTTCAATTTTTTTGAAAAAATCTTCGGCTAATTCTAAATATCCTTTTTCGGGTAATATTTCATTTGCAGCGATTAATGAGCTGATCCATAAACAGTTTAAATCTAATTGAGTTTTGTCATCAAAAAATGGTTTCTTCTTTTTGGACCTTACTGTTAGTAACTGTTTAAGAATTTCCTTATTTGGTGTTTTTTTTTCAATTAATATAATTTTTTTTTCCCAGTTTCCTTCAGGTGAAATTTTAAAATAATCCTCAATATTTTTTATCTTTTTTATTTCTTCATAATTAAAAACATAGTATTTACCCTCTACGCCTTCGCTATCTGCATCATATGCTGATCCAAGAAATCCTTCGCTGTTTAGAAAATTTTTTTTTAGAAATTCTATGGTTTGTGTTAATTTATTTTTGTAATATTCATCTGAATTTAATTTGCAATACTTTGATAAAAGAAGGATGAATTGAGCATTGTCATACAGCATTTTTTCAAAATGAGGCACAATCCATTGATCATCTACGGTATATCTTGCGATGCCACCTTCAACATGATCGTATATTCCTTTTGAACAAATTTGATTAATTATTAAACTAACTGGTTCAAGATATTTTTTGTTGTTTGATTTATTATAAAAATAAAGCAAAGTTTCATATAAATTAAAAGTTGGAAATTTAGGAGCACCTTTATAACCCCCATTTACTGTATCTAGATAATTCAAAGATGTCTCTAAAATAGGTTCAAGATCTTGGCTCAAAACCAAATTTTTTTTTAAAGCTAAGTTTTTAATGATTAATGATTTTTGTTTAATAATACTCTCTCTTTGATCATTATAAGCATCAGAAACTTTTTTTAAGACCTCTTTAAAAGAAGGCAGACCATTCTTTGAGGTATTTGGAAAATAAGTTCCTCCCATAAATGGTACGCCGTTCTCATCCAAAAACATAGTCAAAGGCCATCCACCTCCAGCTTGATTAAATAATTGAAATGAACTTTGAAAAATAAAATCTAAATCTGGTCTTTCTTCTCTGTCAACTTTTATGTTAACAAATAATTGATTCATTATTTCTGCAGTTTCTTTATCTTCAAAACTTTCGTGAGCCATAACATGACACCAATGGCAACTAGCATATCCAATACTAAGCAAAATTGGTTTTTTATTTTTTTTAGAAAATTTTAAAATTTCTTCAGACCATATTTGCCAATTTACTGGATTATTTTTGTGCTGTTTCAGATAGGGACTTAACTCATCTGATAAAACATTTTCATTAATTCTTATCATTAAAAAATTTCTTTTTAATTATTAGAGATAAAATTATTAAACCGATAAACATGAATATTGGCAAATAAATTTCTTTGGTTAAAATTAATTCGATCATACTGAAACTCTCTGCTTGTTCTATATAGGTATTTAATCCGGCTCCGATTGTGTTAATAATAAAGAAGTTAGGAATTAATCCAAAAAATGTAGCCAAAAAATAGTTTATTTTTTTCATACCAAACAATATTGGAATTAAATTTTGTAGTCCAAATGGTATGCCCAATCCACCAATAAATCTAAAAATTAAAAAGTAGTAAAATTCATTTTCTTGAAATAATGAGATAAATTTTTTAAATTTTTTGTCAAATATTTTTTTTACTAGATCTCTAAAGAAAAAATTTCCTATTGAGTATAATATTAAAGCACCGATGGAAATCGAAGTTATTGAAATAAATGTACCTAACCATTGACCAAATAATATTCCAGAAATAATTAATATTGGAGATCCAAAACCAAGAAGAGCGATCCAAAAAATTGAAAAAATAAAAAAATAAATTAGATTTATAATAATATTAGCGCTTATATAAATGCTTAGATCTTTTTGTAGTTCTTTATAGTAGGAAAAATCATTCAATCTATCGATTTGAATACTTGTGAAAATAAAATATAAAAATAGAAATAATATGAGCAAGTATGAAACACCTAAAAATATTTTCAAATTTTTACTCATTATTTACCTGTACAATAGACAACAATTAAAATATATACCTTTAAATATTTATGAAAAGAACATATCAACCTAGCAATTTAGTAAGAAAAAGAAGACACGGTTTTAGAGCAAGAATGGCTACAAAAACTGGTAGACAACTTATCGCTCGAAGACGGGCTAAAGGTAGAAAAACTCTTTCTACCTAAAAATAGATGGTTAAGCTTGAAAGTTTAAAAAAAAGCAACCAATTCAGAAAAGCTCTTAAAGAAAAAAAAGTCCATACAGATTACTTTTCAATTTTTGCTGCCAAAAATTTTTTTAAAGCTAAGCATAAATCTAATTTACTCGTTAGTTTTGTAATGAAAAAAAAAATTGGAAATGCTGTCAAAAGAAACAAAATTAGAAGAAAATTAAAAGCAATTGTCCAAAAATTATTAAAAAAAAGAGGTGCAATTAATAAGGATTACACTTATATAGTTTTCGGTAAGTCTAAAGCTTATGCTCAAAAGCATGATGTGCTTTTACCGTTAATGGAGAAAAGTTTTAGTAAGCTAAAAAAGTAAAATGACAAATATTCTAGTTTTTATAATTAAAATCTACCAATATCTAATTTCACCATTATTAGGAAATAGGTGCAGATTTTTACCTACTTGTTCAGAATATTTTATTGAGGCTCTTAAGACCCAAGGTCTTATTAGAGGATTTGAATTAGGGTCAAAAAGAATTTTAAAATGTCATCCAATTAAAAGTTTAGGAGGTAGCGAGGGTTTAGATTTCGTTCCAAACACAAATAAAAAGGAAAACAAAAATGGATAACAAAAATGTTTTTGTAGCAATAGCCCTTTCAATGTCTGTTTTACTTTTCTGGGGCGCTTTTTTTGAAACACCCAGAAAACCTATTGATCAACAAAACAATCAAAATGTTGAAAAAAAAACTGAACAAAACTCTATTGCTCCTACAATTAACCAACCATTAATAGTTAAAAAACTTACAAGAGAAGAGTCTATTAGTAATAGTAAAAGGGTAAAAATTGAAAATGATAGTATATTAGGTTCAATAAATTTAAAGGGCGCTCTTATTGACGATATATCTTTCAAAAAACATAAACAGAAAGTTGAAGATGGAAAAAATATTGTTTTTTTAAATCCATCTAATACTGAAAACGGTTTTTATATTGAAACAGGATGGACAAGTATTGGAAATGAAATAGAAGTTCCAACTAAAGACTCTGTATGGAGAGTAAATGGTAATAATATCTTAAGTAATACTTCACCAGTTATTTTACAGTGGAACAACAAAGATGGGGTGACTTTTGAAAAAAGAATTGAACTAGACGATAAATATTTATTTAAAATATCTCAAAAAGTAAAAAATAATTCTAATTCATCGATAGATTTATTTCCTTATGCTCAAATGACAAGAAATAAAATCCCAGATGATATTCAAAATTTTTATATTCAACATGAGGGTTTCATCGGAGTTTTTGATGATGAGTTAAAAGAGGATGATTATGACGATGTTGAAGAAAAAAAGATTGTAAGAGAGTCTAATGAAGGTTGGCTTGGAATTACAGATAAATATTGGATGACTGCTTTCGTTCCAGAAACGGGTAAAAATTTTAAATCAACTTTTCTTTATGAAGATGGATTTAAAGCGAATTATATAATTAATAAACCTACGACTATTGGCAAATCATCTACCGGAATAAATGAATTGAGATTATTTGTTGCAGCTAAAGAGGTTGAAACGATTGATAGTTATGCAGCAAACCAAAATATTAAAAAGTTTGACTTAGTTATTGATTGGGGTTGGTTCTATTTTTTCACTAAACCCCTATTTTTTGTAATAGATTATTTATTTAAAATTTCGGGAAATTTTGGAACAGCAATCGTTCTATTAACTATTGCAATTAGACTAATTTTCTTCCCGTTAGCTAATTTCTCATTTAGATCGATGGCAAAAATGAAAGCGGTTCAGCCAGAGATGATGAGACTTAAAGAGCTACATAAAGATGATAAGGTTAAATTACAGCAAGAGATGATGGCTTTATACAGAAAAGAAAAAATTAATCCTGCTTCTGGGTGTTTGCCTGTATTGATTCAAATACCTTTCTTTTTTGCAATATATAAGATGCTCTTTATTTCTCTAGAAATGAGACATCAACCGTTCTTTGGTTGGATAAAAGATTTATCAGCTCAAGACCCAACTTCACTATTTAATTTGTTTGGCTTAATTCCTTGGGACCCTCCAGGATTTATGATAATTGGAATTTGGCCAATTTTGATGGGAGCCTCAATGTGGGTTCAACAAAAATTAAATCCAGCGCCAGCTGATCCAATTCAGGCAAAAATATTTGCCTTTTTTCCATTATTTTTGACAATCATACTTGCATCTTTCCCCTCTGGTTTAGTTGTTTATTGGACGATAAATAATATTCTTACAATCGCTCAGCAATACGTAATCGTAAAAAAAACAACTGTGAAAACAAATTAAATGTCAAAGAATATTTCTCTAGACGAGATAAAAAAATTTTGGCCAGAGAAAGCTCCAGATATAAGTATTGTTCAGAAATATGTTAAAAAATATGAAAAAGAAAAAATAGTAATAAAATATGGAGGAAACGTTCTTATAGATAGAAATGTTTTTAATAACTTTATATCTGATATAAATGTTCTCAATAGATTAGGTTTTTCTATTATAGTAGTACACGGGGGCGGCCCAAGAATTAAAAGAGAGCTAGATAAGAAAAAAATTGTATCAAAATTTATTAATGGATTAAGAGTAACTGATAAAAATATAATTGATACTGTAGAGGAAGTATTAATTGATTTTAATAAAGATATAGTAAGCTCTCTTAAAAAATTAGGCTCTGAAGCAGCCTCATTTCATACCAAAGCTGACAATATAATTGAGGTTGAGCCTGAAAAAGAGGAACTTGGGTTCGTTGGAATACCAAACAATATAAATGATAATTTAATTAAAAAAGCACTAAATGAAAATAAAATCCCAATTATAGCTCCCTTAGGTTTGGGAAAACATAATCAAACATATAATATTAATGGTGATACTGCTGCAAGTGCTATTGCAAAAAAACTAAAATCAAGAAGATTAATATTAATGACAAACGTAGAAGGGGTATACGACGATCAGAAAAAATTAATATCAGAAATCAAACCTTTTGATCTTGAAAATCTTATAAAATGGAAAGTTGTTCAAGGTGGCATGATTCCCAAAATAGAAAATTGTGTTGATGCTGTCCAAAATGGAGTAAGGGGTGTAGTAATTCTAGACGGAAGAAAACCTCACTCAGTTTTGCATGAAATTTTTTCTGATACTGGATCTGGAACATTAATTAGAGAATGAAAAACTTAAAAAATATAAAATTTTGGTTATTTGATTTAGATAATACACTTTACGATGGAGCTACAAAAGTTTTTGACCAAGTAGATAAAAAAATGTCAAAATTTATCTCCGAAAAATTAAGCGTTAGCCTCGAGGAGGCTAGGAAAATTCAAAAAAACTATTTTCAAGAGTACAACACAACTTTAAACGGGATGATTAAGAACCACAAAATAGATGCTGATGAGTTTTTAGAGTTTGTTCACGACGTTGATCTAAGTTTTTTAGATAAAGATAAGGATTTAGAGAATGAAATTAAAAAATTAGACGGAAAAAAAATAATTTTTACAAATGGCTCTAAAGCCCATGCTCTTAATGTTACAAAAAGAATTGGAATAGATAAGCTTTTTGATGGAATTTTCGATATCAGAGACTGTGAATTTATTCCAAAGCCTTCTAAGGAGCCTTACAAAAAATTGGTAGAAAATTACAAAATTGAGCCACAATATTGTATATTCTTTGAAGATATTGCTAGAAATTTAAAGCCAGCACACGAATTAGGAATGAAAACTGTTTGGATTAAAAATGATGAACCTTGGGCAGCAAAGTATTCTGACTCAGATTTCATTAATTATAAGACTGACAACTTAACAAATTTTTTAAAGGAGATTAATGAGTTACGATAAGCTAGAGAAAATAATAACTGAAAGTTTTGAGAAAAAAGATCAAGTCGGTCCTAAGTCAGATAAAAAATTAATAAAGGCTATTAATGAAACTATAAATTTAGTTGATAGTGGCAAAATTAGAGTAGCAAACAAACTAGGTGGAAGCTGGGTTGTAAATCAATGGATTAAAAAAGCCATTTTATTGAGCTTTAGAATTAATAAAATGGAAATTATGAGAGGTCCTTATACTACTTGGTATGACAAAGTACCTGGCAAAACAGTTAAATGGAAAGAAAAAGATTGGAAAAAAGCTGGATACCGTCATGTTCCTAATGGAGTAGTAAGAAAAGGTGCATTCATTGCAAAAAATGTTGTTTTAATGCCTAGTTTTGTAAATCTTGGAGCTTATGTAGATGAAGGGACAATGATTGACACTTGGGCATCTGTTGGTTCATGTGCTCAAGTTGGAAAAAATTGTCATATTTCTGGCGGTGCAGGTATTGGAGGTGTGTTGGAACCACTTCAAGCTGGCCCAGTTATTATTGAAGATAATTGTTTTATTGGTGCACGATCTGAAATAGCTGAAGGTGTTTTAGTTGAAGAAGGTGCTGTGTTATCAATGGGAGTTTATATAGGCGCTTCTACAAAAATAGTTGATAGAAACTCCGGTGAAATACATTATGGCAAAGTTCCTGCGTATTCGGTTGTGGTTCCCGGAAGCTTGCCTAACAAATCTAACCCTAATGGACCCTCATTATACTGCGCAGTTATAGTTAAAAAAGTTGATGAGAAAACTAGAAGTAAAACCTCTATAAACGACTTGCTTCGAGACTGATGACTTTAATTAACGAATTACAATTATCTAAGGATTTAATAAGATTCCCAAGTATTACTCCTAAAGATGCAGGAGCGATAAAATTTCTAAGTAAAAAATTAAAAAAACTAGGCTTTAATTGTAAAATTCTAGAATTTAAAGGTAAAGGAAGTAAGCCAATAAAAAACCTTTATGCAAGAATTGGTAAAAAAAGACCAAACCTATGCTATGCAGGTCATACAGATGTAGTTCCTCCAGGAAATCTTAAAGATTGGACTGTTAGTCCTTTCAGCCCAGCTGTAAAAAAAAACCATTTGATTGGAAGAGGCGCTAATGACATGAAGAGTTCAATTGCTTGCTTCGCTGCAGCAGTAAGTAAATTTTTACTAAAAAATAAAAATTTTAATGGATCAATAAGTTTTTTAATTACAGGCGATGAAGAAGGGTATGCGATAAATGGTACAAAGAAAGTTGTAGATTACCTTAAAAGAAAAAAAGAAAAAATTGATTTTTGTATTGTGGGTGAGCCAACCAATCCAAATAAACTTGGTGAGATGATTAAAATTGGAAGAAGAGGAAGTTTGTCGGGAAAAATCGAAATTTCCGGCACTCAGGGGCATATTGCATACCCTCACCTTTCAAATAATCCAATAAGTGCACTAGTAGCTATATGTAAAAAACTTAAAGAAAAAAAATTAGATAACGGGAATAAAAATTTTCAACCTTCAAATTTGGAATTTACATCCATTAATGTAGATAATAAGGCTCATAATGTAATACCTGCAAGAGCTAAAGCTCAGTTTAATATAAGGTACAATAATTTACATACTTCGTCATCACTCATGAAAAAAATTAATTTAATTGTAAGGCAAATCAGTAAAAAAAATAAATGTAAATATAAAATTGATTACATTGCGAATGGAGAAGCTTTTTTGACAAAACCAGGAAAAACTACATATATGGCAAAAAAAATTATTAAAAAAATTACAAAAATTAATCCAAAATTTTCTACAACAGGAGGCACCTCGGATGCGAGATTTATAAAAAAAATTTCACCTTGTCTAGAATTTGGCTTAGTAAATAAAACGATGCATAAAGTTGATGAGTGTGTTTCATTAAAAGATTTAAAAAATTTAACAAAGATATATCAAAATATCCTTGAGGATTATTTTAAGTGAAGCCTTATAAAGCCAGAAGATCTAAAATTGATAATTTTGGTCTATATGCAACTAAAAATATCAAAAAAGGTTCAAAAATAATTGAATATAAAGGCAAAGTTATTACGAGAAGAGAAGCAGAGGAAAATCCTAAATATGACAACGATAAAGCTATTTACCTTTTTAATTTAAATAAAAGGTATGATCTTGATGGTGATTTTAAATTCAATACAGCCAGATTAATTAATCATTCATGTGATCCTAACTGCGAAGTAACTGGAACTGGGCTTAAAGTTTGGGTGCATGCAATCAAAGATATAAATAAAGGAGAAGAATTTTCATATGATTATGGCTTCAGTTTCGATGAAGATTACAAAAATTATCCATGTCGATGTAAATCTAAGAATTGTTGTGGTTACATCGTTAGGGAAGGATCTAGATGGAGAATAAAAAAAAAGAAAAGACAAAAATAGATATTATTTTACCTAATTTTAATAGCTTTGAATTTATTTCTGAAACTGTAAAAAGTATTTTAAATCAGTCCTATAAAAATTGGAAATTAATTATAGTTGATGATTTTTCAGATAAAAAAACAAGATCATTGTTAAAAAAGATTTCAAGAAATAAAAATATAAAGGTTTATTTTATGAAAAAAAACCGTGGAGCAGGTTTTTGTAGAAACTTTGCAATTAAAAAATCAAACGCATCATATCTAGCTTTTATCGACTCGGATGATACTTGGAAAAAAGATAAATTAAAAAACCAAATTAAATTTATTAAGAAAAATAATCTTTTATTTTCTTACACAAATTACGAAACTTTTGGCTTAAAAAAAAGGAAAGTGAAAAACCCGCCAAAAATCAATTACTTATCTTTTTTGAGAAATACTTCAATAGCTACAAGCACTATGATGGTAAAAAGAAGCCTAATAGGTAAAACAAAGTTTACAGACACTAAAATTTGTGAAGATTATTATTTTAAATGTAAGCTTCTTACAAAAACTAAATATGCATATTGTTTAAATCAATATTTAACAAAATATAGAATACGTGAAAATTCTTTACAGAGTAGTAATTTAAGAAATTTTTATTGGATTTGGAAAATAAATAAAAATTATAATAAACTGAATATAATTGAAAATTTGATTTCCCTCTTATTTATATCGATTAATTCTTTAAAAAAATATCGTGGAAAAAATTTTTTTTAAGCTTTAATACTTAACGTTTAATAAATATAAGCCACAAGCAGGTGCGGGCGGTGCACACAGACTCCTTTTTTTTGATAGAAAAGCTCTTTTAAAATCAGTAATACTCCATTTACCTGTTGATAAATATTTTAAGCAGCCAACCATTGATCTCACTTGATTTTGAAGAAATGATTTTGAAGTAAATCTAATTTTTATTTTTCCATTTACATTAATGATTTTTATTGGATGCATCTTTTTAATTGGTGATTTAGCTGAGCACGAGGATGCTCTAAAAATTGAGAAATCATGGGTACCTTCTAAAAGTTTAGCTCCTTTTTTCATTAATTTTAAATCTATTTTTTTTTTTACATGCCAAGCTCTATCTCTATCGATAGACAAATTTCCTTGCCTATTTACAATTAAATATTCATAAGTGCGTAGCTTAGCACTAAATCTTGCATGAAACTCGTTATCCACTGTTTGTAAATCTAATATAGAAATTAATTTTTTTTTTAAAAAAAAGTTCATGGAATTCAAAAAAAAATTTTTTTCATTAATCATTTTTTTTGATTTAAAATTTGCATACTGAGATAAAGCATGGACACCTTTATCTGTTCTTCCAGAACCTGTTACCTTAATTTTGTTTTTTAAAACTTTTTTTAAAGCTTTTTCCACACTATCTTGAATTGATCTTCCGTTTTTTTGACTTTGCCATCCAACAAAATTGGTTCCGTCATACTCAATTTGAATAAGATAGTTAAACATTTAATATACTTTTTGGCCAATTTTTATCTTATTGCCTCTTAAATATTCATCCACCAACATTTGTTTTTTTCCTTCTTTTTTAAGTTCTATAATTCGCACTGCATTTTTTGAGCAAGCAATCGTCATTTCATTATCGATAATAGTCCCTACATCTCCTGTTTTCTTTATCTCTTTTGCTTTAATAATTTTAATTCTTTCGTTTTCAAGTTCAAACCAACAGCCTGGATTAGGATGGAATGCATTAATCTTTGCAATAATTTTTTTTGCACTCTCAGCCCAGTTGATTTTAGTTTCATTTTTTTCAATTTTTTTTGCATAAGTCGCCTCTGACTCTTTTTGTTCAACGAATACAGCCTTTTTATCCTCGATTAATTTAATCGAATTCAGAATTAATTTTGCGCCGATTTCTGACATTTTTTTACTTAGATCAGTAAAAGATTCGTCTTGAGAAATGTTTATTTTTTCCTGCATCAGGATTGGGCCTGCATCAAGGTTTGGTACAATTTTCATTATTGATATTCCTGTTTCAGAATCCATGTTCATAATTGATCTTTGAATTGGTGCAGCACCTCTCCATTTAGGTAATAAAGATGCATGTACGTTAATGAATGAAAGATTATCAATATCAAGTAGCTTAGCGGGTAAAATTTTTCCATAGGCAACAACTACTACTAAATCAGGTTTTAATTTTTTTATATGGTTAATCTCTTCACTAGTTTCTAATGTTTCAGGGGACCTAACTTTTAAATTTAGTTTTTCTGCACAATGAAAAATTTCTGATTGGGTAAATTTTTGACCCCTGCCGCTTTTAGTTGCAGGCTGAGTATAAACCTCTAAAATCTTATGACCTGAATCATTAATTGCTTTCAATATCGGAACAGCAAAATGTGGGGTTCCCATAAAAATTATATTCATCACTATTTAAATTTATAAAACAACTTTGTTAAATTCTTTTTTTTGTTTTATCAATTTTTTTACAATCATATCTTTTTTTAATTTAGATAAATAATCAATAAATAAGACCCCATTGAGATGATCAACTTCGTGTTGTATGCAAGTCGCTAAAAGTCCGTCGGCCACTAATTCTTTTTCTTTTCCATCATAATCAATAAATTTAACTTGACATTCTGCTGGTCTTTCAATTTCAGCAAAATGACCTGGTAACGAGAGACAGCCTTCCTCATAAACAGAAGTTTTTTTAGATCTAGAAATTATTTCTGGATTTACTAAAAAAAGAGGGGTTTTTTTTTCTTCATCTTTGGAAATATCAATTACGATTATGCGTTTTAAAATTCCTACTTGAACTGCTGCTAGGCCTATTCCTGGAGCAGCATACATAGTTTCTAACATATCGTCTAATAATTTTCTTATTTCATCATCAACTTTTTCTAAGGACTCACTTTTTTTTCTTAAAATAGGATCTGGCTCAATAACAATTTTTCTTATGGACATTATTAATTATATTTTAATTAGGTTCTTAATGGTAGGGCAGAATTTAAAACTTTATTTCTTATTGTCACTAAATTCATTTTATTTAAAAGATTTGTTACAAAATATATAGTTTCAGGATCAAGTTCATATGGCTCATCTTCTCCAATTATCTCTACTATTTTTAAAGCCAAAAATGCTTTCTGGTCATTGTCAATTAATTTTAACAGATTGTTTGGTACGTCAAATTTTTTTGAAAGCTCATCATATTTAAAATTTGATGGTAATGAAAAACCATCGTTAATTAACGTGTCGGCCAAAGCTAAATCTTTAGCTGAAATGAAATATTTTTTATTTTTAGTTATCTTATTAAAAATCTTATCAATATCTTTTTGTACTTTCTTTTTGCTCTCTCCCTCTACGTAATATTTTAATATCTTAGATTGATGTAAAATTTTATCATTGTATTTTACTTTTCCTAAAATCAAATCTTCATCAGATATAATTCTAGTTGATGCTAACTCTTGATAATCTTCTGGTAAATTTTCAATACCAATTTCTTCAATTTTATCGCTTAAAAATTTTGAGTAAATGTTAGTTAAATCGGCTTTTTTAAATAATTCCTCTAGCAGAAACAGGTATTCAATTTTTGATTTGTTTCCCTCAGATAAAAGATATTTTTGATATATAAGTGCTCTAGCATCACTTTCGTCTAATGCTTTGTAATTATTTTTAGCGTTAATTAAAGTACTTAAATTAAAAGGAACTTGTTTATAAATTTCAAAAATTTTATTTTTGTCTAATTGGTTACTATTAGCGGCTATTTCTAACTCTTTAAGTTTTTTTTTGTCAGATGCATCTTCTAATTTTATGAGGTTAGCAGCATTCAAATATTTCCATATTTCTGGTTTAGTTTGTTTCGACGGCTCATATTTAAAATCAGTGATTGTTATACTTGAGAGATAAAAATTTAAAAGATTTTTTTCGTTTATTTTATTACTAGTTTTATCTGTGACTCCTAAAAGAAAATTAATTTTATCGTCGTAAAACTTACTTGATTGTTTCTGTTCTCGCAGAAGATCTAATAAAAGTTGAGCCTCTGATTTTTTTTCATTAAAAATTAAACAATATATTTTAAATTTTTCTAAGTAAGCATCTTTAATTTTTGCATCAATAAATTTAATTTTATCACATCCTTCTTTTATATTTGCGCTAGCAATATTTTTATCGACTAAATATTGTACGGCTTTACTTTTACTTTCAAATTGTTCATTTTGTTTTAAAAAACTCTCTATCAATTCTATTCTATCATTTTTTATTAACCAATTTATTTTTAGATTTACAAATTCTTTTTCATTCATTCCTTGTGGAGGGTATGAAAATGAAAATAAAATTCCCTCTAATATTTCCTCAGAAGATCTTGATAGATCAATTTTATTAATCCTTTTTAAGCTAGATCTCAAATCTTCAGCTTTAGTAGTTGACCACATGTTTAAATTCAAATCGTAATTTGCTGGCTCATATATTCCATAAACTTTTTGTTCGTCTGGTTGTTTTACAAAATCTTCTTGGATTTGAATTTTTTCAATTGCCTCTATAGTTTGAAGAGGTTTCACCTTAGATTTTAAAGCGCCCTCATCATCCAATGGTTTGGGGATTTCCATTTTTTTTTCTTTATTTTTATCCCAAATGTCAATTTTTTTTTCTTCACTTTGAAGAGGAGTATAAAAAAGGATAATTAATAAGCCTATTATGTAATTAAAGCTTTTTAATTTCATTAGTAACGTCGATTTGGTATTTTTTTTCTGGGCTGGGAAAACTTACTTTTTCTATGAGAAAAATTGCAATGATAAAAATAACAATAATTAATAATAGCTTTATTAAAATTTTAATTATTGAACTACCTAAACGTGGTTGTCTATTGTATTTAAGTTGCATACTTTAAGATTTTATTTAAACTCAATAAATAAGACATATTTATGGAAATTCAAAATCAAAAAGTTAGCTAAAGTGAGAAAAAACCTTACTTTGACCGGAATGATGGGTGTAGGAAAATCTACAATCGGCAAAAACTTGGCTAAAAAGCTTAATTATAATTTTGTAGATGTTGATAAAATTATAGAAGCAAAGGAAGGTCAATCAATTAATTTAATATTTAAAAATAAAAGTGAAAAATACTTTCGTAAAATTGAAAATGATATTACTCTTTTTGAACTAAAAAAAGAAAAAGTAGTCATATCTCTAGGTGGTGGTGCTTTTTTGAATGATACAATAAGAAAAAATGCAAAAAAATCATCAGTGAGTTTTTGGTTAGATGTGCCCCTTTCAGTATTAATTAAGAGGTTAAAAAAAAGTAGACAAAGACCACTTTTATATAAGCAAAACTTAAATGAAACAGTAAAAAAAATTTATTTCGAAAGAAAGAAAACTTATAATGAAGCTGACTACAAAATTAAATGTAGTTCTTTGAAGTTAAGCGAAATTGTAAATAGAATAATTTATTTATATGAAAAATCAAGAAATAAAGTTTAAAAATAAGAATAGTAATTACTCAATTATTGTGGGTAAAAATTCTCTTAAAATTTTACCAAATAAAATTAGATTACTGTGCCCAAGAACAAAAAAAATTGCATTAGTTATAGATAAAAAAGTACCAAAAAAATTTAAAACGATATTAAAAAAAAAACTCAAAAAATATGAAGTTTTATTTATTCAATTTAATGCTAATGAAAAAAATAAATCTATTAATACAGTAAATTACTACTTAAAAATTTTACTCTCTAAAAATTTCAACCGTTCAGATTTAATAATCAGCGTTGGAGGAGGTATTACAGGAGATACAATTGGTTTTGTTGCGAGTATTTTTAAAAGGGGAATAAATTTTATAAATATCCCGACAACACTACTTGCTCAAGTTGACTCGGCTGTTGGTGGAAAAACTGGTGTGAATTCAGTTTATGGAAAAAATTTAATTGGGTCATTTTATCAGCCAAAATTAGTTATTAGCGACACCGCTTTTATAAACTCCTTGCCTAAAAGAGAAATGATTTGCGGTTTTGCTGAAATTTTGAAGCATTCAATTATAAAAGATAAACATTTTTTTAAATGGTTAGAAAAAAATTCAAAATTAGTTTTTTCAAAAAGCTCTAAAGAATTAATCTACGCAATTAAAAAGAGTTGCGAAATAAAAAACCACTTTGTGACACGTGACACAAATGAGAAAGGTATTAGAATGGTTTTAAATTTTGGACACACTTTCGCTCATGCTATTGAAATAAAAAATAATTACTCAAAAAAAATTACTCATGGTGAAGCTGTTTTATCGGGTATGATTTTAGAAACAAAGCTTTCTGTGATTAAAAAAATCTGCTCTATGAAAACATTGATACGTATTTTGAGTTTTTATAAAAAAAATAGTTTAGAGTATACTTATAAAAAGTATAAACATCATAAATCAATTAATCAATTAATCCCTTTTTTAAAAAATGATAAAAAAAACAATGATGATAAAATTAATTTTATTCTTTTAAATAGAATTGGAAAAACTGCATTGCCTAATAAAAGTAAAATTTCGATAAGTAATTTGAAAAAGATGATTAAGTTTATTTCTCAATACTAATTTCTAAAGCATGTATTTTAGTTTCTAAATCCTCTTTCAAGATTTTCATTATCATCTTTTGAGCATTGATTCTTGATAAAGAATTCAAATATGAAGATTTAATTTTTAATTTAAGATGAAATTTTTCTGGTGAGTAAAATTTATGCCCTTTATGTTTATGAGAATTATCAACTATTTCAATATTTTCTAATTCTATCTCATTTTTTAATTTATTACAGATTTCTTCAAAATAAATTTTCATTGATTTAATTTTACTATATAGACTTATTCAATGAAAATAATTTGTGATTGGGAAAATTGTAATGAAATAGGCTCTTACAAAGCGCCTGTAGAAAAAGATAATAGCAAAAAGTATAGATTGCTTTGTTTAAATCATATTAAAATTTTTAACAAAAATTGGAATTATTTTGAAAATATGAATGATCAAGAAATTGAATTTTTTATAAAATCTGATTTAACATGGCACAAATCTACGAAAACCTTTGGGTCATCAGAAAATTTTTTCAATATTTTGTGGAACAATGCTTTAGATGATAAATTAAATATATTTAAAAGCTCAAATTTTAGAGATTTTAAGAAAACAAAAATGTCTCAGCAAGATAAAGATGCTCTACAAGTAATGGAATTAAACCAAGAGGTAAAATGGGAGCAAATTCAATCAAAATTCAAAGAACTTGTAAAAAAATACCATCCTGATAAAAACCAAGGCAGTAAAAAATTTGAAGATAAATTAAAAAAAATTACTTTGGCATACAGCCAGCTTAAAAAGACTTTAGGAAAAAAATGAGTTCAGAACATTTATTACAAAAAACAGACATCAAATTGTCAGTGAAACAAACATTTGGATTTGAAAGCGATATGCAAGTTGGAGCTTTTTCAAAAAAAAATCAGTATGTTCCTAAGATTGATCCTGATTATAAATTTGATAAGGATACCACTCTAGCAATTTTAGCTGGATTTTCTTTTAATAAAAGAGTTTTAATTCAAGGTTACCATGGAACAGGTAAATCTACTCACATCGAACAAGTAGCAGCTAGACTTAACTGGCCATGTGTCAGAGTTAATTTAGATAGTCACATAAGCAGAATAGATTTAATAGGCAAAGATGCAATAATATTAAAAGATGGCAAACAAGTTACAGAGTTTAAGGAAGGTATTTTACCTTGGTCAATCCAAAATCCTGTTGCATTAGTTTTTGATGAATATGATGCAGGAAGGCCGGACGTGATGTTTGTAATACAAAGAGTTTTAGAAAGCGAAGGAAATTTTACATTACTTGATAAAAATAAAGTTTTGCAGCAACACGATTTATTTAGAATTTTTGCAACAACAAATACTGTTGGGCTAGGTGATACAACTGGTTTGTATCATGGTACGCAACAAATCAATCAAGGTCAAATGGATAGATGGAATATTGTCTCAACGTTAAATTATCTTCCTTTTGAAAAAGAATTAGATATAGTTATGTCCAAGAATAAAAACTTTAATAATAAAGAAGGAAAAGAACTTTTATCAAACATGATAAAGGTAGCTGATCTTACAAGAAAAGGTTTTATAAACGGTGATATCTCTACTGTTATGAGTCCGCGTACAGTTTTACACTGGGCAGAAAATACAAGTATATTCAAAGATCAAGGTTATGCTTTTAGAATTACATTTTTAAATAAATGTGATGAATTAGAGAAAAAAATAATTTCCGAATATTACCAAAGATGCTTTGGTGAAGACCTGCCAGAGTCTTCAATCAATATCACTTTATAAAGTGGAAAATAAAAAAGAAAAAATAGCTGATTTCAAAACTGCAATTAGTTCTACAGTAAGATCATTATCTAATTCAGAAAATATTGAAGTTTCATTTGGAAATGATAACCCCAAATCAGAAACAAATTCAATTAGGCTTCCAGAATTTACAGCAATTAATAACAAGTTAAATTATAATCAAATTAGAGCGGTAGCAGATTCAAAATCTTTAAGACGTAGATTTTCAGATCCTAAAACATTGAAAAAATATGAACCTGACGGAAATATATCTAAACAATTATATAAAATTTCAGAAAAAATTAGATGTGAAAAGATTGGAACAAGCTATTTTAAAGGAGTAAAAAACAATATTGAAACTTTCTATCAAGAAAGACTATCCGGCTTAGACCTTAAAAGCAGTGAAGATAAAATTGTGGAGTCTTTTGAAAACTACTTGAGAACAAAATTTCTAAATTTTGAGAATAATATACAAATCGATAAAAAACTTAAATCCTATAAGAAAGACCTCAATGAAAAATTTAAAGATAAGATAAATAAGTTGAGTGACTTAACCTTAGATCAAGAAAAATTTAACTCATTAATTTCTAAGCTCATCACAAATATGAATCTCGATGAAAACATAGATGAAGAGGAAAAAAAAGATGACGAACAAAATAATAAAGATAATCAAAATAAACCTGATAACCAAGAGAAACAAGCAAAAGAGAAAGAAGATAAACAGGAGGAGATGTCCATAGACTCTGCTATTCCTGATCTTGAAAATGAGGCAAAAGAGTCAGACCAAGCTGAGGAAGACATTGAAATAGAAGATAGTTCTCAGCCTGATTTAAGAAAAAAAGGTAAGAGTGCTTTAGGTGACATTAATTATAAAACCTATACCGAAGAATTCGACGAAATCATAAAAGCAGAAGAATTAGAGAGTGTTGAAGAACTTACGAGACTAAGAAAAAATTTAGATCAACAATTATTACAACTTAAAAATTTTATTTCTAAACTTGCTAATAAATTACAAAGGAAACTATTAGCAAAACAAAACAGATCTTGGAACTTTGACCTTGAAGAAGGATTATTAGATACTTCAAAATTACCAAGAATAATTATGGATCCATTTAATTCTTTATCTTTTAAAAAAGAAAAAGATATTGAGTTCAAAGATACATTGGTAACAATTTTAATAGATAACTCCGGCTCTATGAGAGGCAAACCTATTTCAGTTGCAGCGATCTGCGCAGACATACTTTCTAGAACATTAGAGAGGTGTGCAGTTAAAGTTGAGATACTTGGCTTTACTACGAAACATTGGAAGGGAGGATCCTCTAGAGAAAAATGGATGAAAAATGATAAACCGACTTTACCAGGAAGGTTAAACGATCTTAGACACATAATTTACAAATCTGCGGATACACCTTGGAGACAGGCAAAAAATAATATGGGGCTTATGCTTAAAGAGGGTTTGCTTAAAGAAAATATTGATGGAGAAGCACTTAAATGGGCTTACAACAAAATGAATAGAAGAAAAGAAGAAAGAAAAATTCTAATGGTTATATCAGATGGAGCTCCAGTTGATGATTCTACATTATCAACAAATACAAGTGACTATCTGGAGTCTAATCTTAAAAAGACAGTTAAATGGATTGAGAGTAAAACCAATATAGAGTTGTTAGCTATAGGAATTGGACACGATGTTACAAGATACTATAATCAAGCAGTTAAAATTACTGATGTTCAGGATTTAGGTGATGTTATGATAAATCAACTAACTGATCTTTTTGTTGAAAAAAATAAAAAAACAATTCACTAATTTTTTATCTCTGGAACCGAGCTGTCTGAAAAATCTTTTATTTTAATCATAAGCAACCTAAATGGGATTAGCATTACCAGTGTTATAAATAGTTTAACAGCTAAATCTCCAAAAGCTAAGGTTACCCAAGAAATACCAGTTGCGAAAAACGCAATTGAAAAAAATAAAAATGTATCGGTAATAGATCCAATAACTGATGAAGCAAGAGGTGCTAAATACCATATTTTTTTTCTTAAAGTATCAAAAATTTGTACGTCTAAATTCTGAGCTATGAAAAAAGCTACTCCTGAACCAATAGCAATTCTTATAGAAATAACATCTGAAAAATTAGTAGAAACAAATAATGTCAAAAGCACTCCAATTGTGAATCCCACATATACAACTTTTCTTGCTACCAATTTTCCGTACGCACGATTTGCCAAATCTGTAATTAAAAAAGTGATTGGATAACTAAAAGCACCATAGGTAAGGATTTCATTTAATCCAAAATATTGAATTGGAAATTGAACTAGGTAGTTCGAGAGAACAACAACCAAACCCATTAAAACAGAGAGTTTGTAAAATAAATTCATTATAGGGTTATGATTTTGCTGAAATAGATGCTTTAATTCTTTTTACTTTTTTTGAAAGTTTCGCGTTTTTTGCTGAAATCAAAAACTTATCAAGTCCCCCTTTAAAATCCACAGTTCTTAATGCAGCATTTGCTACGTTTAATTTGATATCTTTTTTTAAGATATCACTTCTAAAAATGACCTTTTTTAAATTAGGCAAAAATCTTCTTTTAGTTTTATTTTTAGCGTGGCTAACGTTGTGACCTTTTAAAGGTGATATTCCAGTTAATTCGCATCTTTTAGACATAATTTTTTCCTGGTGTTATATAATTCTTGTATACAGCCGGGTCAAGCGTTAATTCCAACTGCTTCACTTATATTTTTAAGATTTTCTTTTTTTAAAATTGATATTAAATCTCTCTTTATCTCTTTAACAATGCCAGGCCCTTTATAAACCATTCCAGTGTATAATTGCACTGCATCCGCACCCGCTGTTATTTTTTCAAAAGCATTTTCCCCAGAGTCTACCCCTCCAACACCGATTATTTTAATTTTACCCTTAGTTTCTTTATAAAATTTCTTAATTAAATTTGTTGAAATATCTTTAAGCGGTTGTCCTGATAGGCCTCCAGCCTCGTTTTTTTTAATATCGGAGAGATTTTCACGATTACTATCTGTTGTGTTGGATACTATTATACCCTGTATTTTATGACTACTCACTAGTTCAACTATTGAGCCAATTTCATTATCATTTATATCTGGTGATATTTTTATGGCTATTGGACAATCAATTTTTTTTTCTTTAATGATTTTATTAATTCCTATTAAAAGTTTTTTCATCTCCCTTTGATCATGGAAATCTCTTAGACCCTCGGTGTTTGGAGAAGAAATATTAATTGTTATATATCCAGCATGTATACCGAGTCTTGAAAGACAAATATAATAATCATCTTCTTTATTTTTTGTCTCTTTATTTGGCCCGATATTGATTCCTAAAAAACCATCAGGATGATTGTTTGATATTCTTTTTGAAACAGTTTCTGAACCATGATTATTAAATCCAAGTCGATTGATAAGAGCTTGATCTTTTTCTAATCTAAATATTCTTGGTTTTGGATTTCCTAATTGCTGTTTAGGAGTGACAGTACCCACTTCAATAAAACCGAAGCCAAATTTAAAAAGTGAATTATAAACCTCAGCGCTTTTATCAAAACCAGCTGCTAAACCAATTGGATTTGAAATAGTTTTTCCTAAAATATTTGTTTCAAGCATTTCCTCATTCTCAACATTAAAAAAACTTTTTGGGAGAAAATTTGCTTTCAATGATTTTATAGCTAAATCATGAGCTACTTCTGGGTCTAATGAAAATATATAAGGTCTTAAAATTGAAAACATTAATTATTTTTTATTTTATCTCTCATTAACTCAATTGTCTCTTTCAATCCAAAAAAGCTGACAAAATAACCCATCCTAGGTCCATTTTCCTCTCCAAATACCACTTCATAAATTAATTTAAACCAATCACGTAAATTTTGCTCATACCCATTTTCTTTACCAGTTGCATATACAATCGTTTGGATTTCCTCCGGTTTTAAATTTTGTTTAATTTCAGTTAATTTTGAAACAAGATTTTCTAAGGCTTTCTTTTCTCCAAGCGAGGGTTTTTTAAATTTTTTATTTGGTTCAACCTTATCTTTAAAATAGTTTATTGCAAATTCGGTTAATCCATCTAAAATTGGATAATCTTTTGGCTTAATATCTTGATGAAATCTATTAATAAACTTCCATAAAATTTCTTTACTGTCTGCATTACTAGACCCGACTAAATTCAATAACATTGAAAAAGGCATTATAATTTTTTCTGCTGGTGGTGTTCCATTATGTACATGCCAAACAGGATTTAAAATTTGATCTTTTTCTTTTTGGTTAGGGTATTTTTCAATACTTGCTAGATACTCATCGACTGTTTTAGGTACAACCTCTGCGTAAAGTTTTTTTGCTCTTTTTGGATTAGGATACATATAAAGAGATAAGCTTTCTGGTGATGCATATCTAAGCCATTGTTCTATAGAAATTCCATTTCCTTTCGATTTAGAGATTTTTTCTCCTTTTTCGTCTAAAAAAAGTTCATACGCAAATCCATTTGGGGGATTTTTCCCAAGGGTTTTGCAAATCTTATTAGATAAAATAGCACTTTCAGTTAAATCTTTACCATACATTTCAAAATCAACATCAAAAGTAAACCATCTCATTGCCCAGTCTACTTTCCACTGCAATTTGCAGTTACCATCTAAAATACTAATCTCTATTTTTTCTCCTTTATTATCAAAAATTGCTTTTCCAGCTTTACTGTCTATTTCTAGCAGTGGTATTTCTAGTACCAAACCTGTTTTTGGACAAATTGGTAAAAATGGACAATACGTTTTTCTTCTTTCCTCTCGTAGAGTTGGAAGAATAATATTCATTACATCATCATATTTTTCTGCAACTCTCGTTAGCGATTTATTAAAGACACCATTTTTATAATTTTCTGTTGAGCTTTTAAAAATGAATTTGAACTTAAATTTATTTAAAAATTCTTTGAGTCTCTCGTTATTATGTTCGCCAAAGCTGTTAAATTTTTTAAATGGATCAGGTATATTTGTTAAAGGTTTTCCTAAATTATCTTTTAAAATTTGATCATTAGGAATATTATCAGGCACTTTTCTTAGACCGTCCATATCATCAGAAAAAGTAATAAGCTCATGATTTATTTTTTCTATATGGTTGAGAGCATTAATCATCATGGTGGTCCTAGCAACCTCGCCAAAAGTCCCTATGTGAGGTAATCCACTGGGCCCGTACCCAGTTTGAAAAGTGATTTTACCTTTTTTTTTTATAATATCTTTTCTATCTTTTAATAGCTTTCTAATTTCCACAAATGGCCAGGATGAAGTAGATTGAATTAAGTTATTATCCAGCATAGTAATGGTTTATTAAATTTTATATGCAAAATACAGTTATAATTACAACATATTAAGTTGAATTTTAAAACTATTTAAATAATCTCATTTTTAATGGCTAGTAACAAAACAGTTTTTTTCTTAATTGGTGTATTGCTCATCGTGTTGGGGCTTTCAATGCTAGCACCATATTCTATGCAAGTTATTTATAAAGAAAATAGCCACAGTTTTATCTCATCCTCTTTTGTTACAATATTTATTGGTATTCTATGCATATTAGCAAACCTTGAAAAAGATTTAAGATTAAACCTTAGACAAACTTTTTTATTTTCAACACTTGCTTGGGTAACTGTTGCAATTTTTGGAAGCCTACCTTTTGTTTTATCCAGTCAAACATTTTCATTTAGTGATGCTTTTTTTGAGAGCATGTCAGGTATAACGACAACGGGTGCCACTATTATCTCAGATTTAGATAATAGCCCAAAAAGTATTTTATTGTGGAGAGCTATAATGCAATGGTTAGGAGGTATTGGTATCGTTGTAATGGCTATTACGATTTTACCTCTATTAAAAGTTGGGGGAATGCAACTTTTTAAAATGGAAGGACCTGATAGCACTGAAAAGATTTTGCCAAGAACTATCGAGGTAGCTACTATTATAATTTCAACCTATATAATTCTTACACTATTTTGTGGTTTTTTTTACTGGATATTTGGAATGACAATTTTTGATAGTATTTGTCACGCAATGACAACTATAGCGACGGGTGGTTTTTCGACTCATAATGATTCAATTGGTTTTTTTAAAAATTCAAATATTGAAATAGTCGCTAGCCTTTTCATTATTTTAGGAAGTATACCTTTTATTTCATATTTAAAATTTTCCCAAGGGAATAGAAAAATTTTCTTCCAAGATGTTCAGATAAAAGGTTTAATTTATTTATTAGCTATATCAATAGCAATAATGTTTTTATATTTATTATTCATTAATTATGAGAGTAATTTATTTGATAAAATTCGAATATCCTCATTCAATGTAATTTCCATTTTATCAGGCACAGGATATGTAACAGATGACTTTGGTTTATGGGGTAAATTTTCTTTAATTTTCTTCTTATTTTTGATGTTCATAGGTGGTTGCGCTGGATCGACTGCATGTGGGATCAAAATTTTTAGATTACAGATGCTATTAATTTTTTTAAAAAATCAAGTTAAAAAATTAATATATCCAAACAGTGTCGTAATAAATAAATATAATAATAACAAAATTTCAGATGATTTCATTAGATCGGTAATTATTTTTATTTTTTCTTTCTTGTTTATATTTTTGATCATTGCTATGCTTCTTTCGATAAGTGGATTAGACTTTGTAACTTCAATCTCCGGTGCAGCAAGTTCTATTTCAAATGTTGGACCTGGATTAGGTGAAATAATTGGACCAGATGGAAATTATAAAAGTTTACCAGATGTATCTAAATGGATTTTAGCAACAGGAATGTTGCTAGGAAGATTAGAGCTATTTGCGGTTTTAGTTCTTTTCTTCCCGTCTTTTTGGAGAAACTAATTTATGGAAATATATAAAAAACAAACTTTTGCGGAAACTTTCTCGGTTTATTTCGATCGCAGAATGATAAAAATTTTATTACTTGGAGCTATCAGTGGTTTTCCATGGGTTATTATAGGTAGTAGCTTAAGTCTTTGGTTAAAAGAAGATGGGTTAAGCAGAAGCACAATCGGATGGGCTGGACTAATTTTTGCTGTTTATGCTTTTAATTATTTATGGGCTCCAGTTATAGATAGAATAAGAATTCCATGGCTTACAGCAAAAGTCGGGCATAGACGGGGCTGGATCATTACAATGCAAACTTTGATTATACTTTGTTTAGTTTGCTGGAGCTTGATTAATCCAACTACAAATTTAGCTCTAGTTATAAGTATTGGGCTTGTTATTGCAATCGCTTCAGCTACTCAAGATATTACTGTAGATGCATTGAGAATAGAACAAATCGGTGAGCATGAAGGTAAATCAATGCAGGCAGGAGCTGCAATGGCTGTTGTTGGATGGTGGACTGGATATAAATTAGGAGGCGTTATTGCTCTTAATGCAGCAGAATTATTTCAAAAAGCAGGATTTGAAAACTATTGGCAAATCACTTTTTTGATTTTAGGTATATTAATCATAGCCTGCAATATTGGTCTTCTATTTATTAATGAACCTCAACCAACCGATAGGGCAGAAAAACAAAGACAAACTGATCAAATTATTCAAGATAAGTTAGGCTCTTCAAATTTTATATCAAAATCTGTTGCTTGGCTGACCGGTACAGTTATCGGTCCAGTGGTAAGTTTTTTTAAAAAAAATGGTTTCAAAATTGCTATAGGAATTTTAGGTTTTGTTTTTCTTTTTAAAATAGGTGAAGCTTTTTTAGGAAGAATGTCAGTTATTTTTTACAAAGAAATTGGATTTACCAAATCTGACATAGCGCTTTATTCAAAAGGACTTGGTTGGATAACAACAGTAATTTTTACTTTAATAGGAGGGTTGTTCGCTATTCGCTCTGGAGTGATTAAAGCTATGTTTGTGTCTGGAATCTTAATGGCTTCCACAAATCTTTTGTTTTCTCTATTAGCATGGTCAGGTAAATCAGAGTTATTGTTTGCAATAGCAGTTATATTTGACGATATGGCAGCAGCCTTCGCCACTGTTGCATTTGTTGCTTTTATTTCTATGCTGGTTGATAGAACTTACACTGCAACTCAGTACGCGCTTCTTTCGTCAATTGGGACAGCTGGAAGAACTACCTTGGCTGCGTCTTCAGGGGCTTTAGTTGATTGGCTAAATGGAGATTGGGGTATATTTTTTATAATAACAGCTGTGATGGTAATACCATCTCTTATCTTTCTTTATATAATTAAAGATAAACTAAAGTTGAATGACTAAATATTTTACAAATATTTATCCCGAGGTAAGTCTTTACAGAAAACCTTCTACTAAATCTGAGACTGTAACTCAGATGATTTACGGGGATAGTTTTTCTGTTTCAAAAAAATCAAAAAAATGGCTTAAAATAAAAATTAAAGAGGATAGATACAAGGGATACATAAAAAATAAAAACTATCCTAGTTTTTTAAAACCAACTCATAAGGTAAATTCGTTAAAAGCAAAAGTTTTTAAATTTCCTAATAAAATTAAGAAGCATGAAATAACTTACGGTTCTAAAATAAAAGTTATAGAAAGTAATTCAAAATTTTTTAAATTTGCTAAAGGATGGATAAAAAAAAAGGACGTAAAACCTGTCTCTTTTAAAGAAAACAGCCCATTTAAAAAAATAACCTCTTTTAAAAATATAAAATATAAATGGGGTGGTAAATCTTTTAAGGGAATTGACTGCTCGGCGCTCGTGCAAGTTTTTCTAAATTTTAATAATAAATTTTGTCCACGGGATGCTAGTGACCAAGTTAAATATTTCAAAAAAAATATAAAATTAAAAAATATAAAAAAAAATGATATTATTTATTGGAAAGGTCACGTGGCAATTGCTCTATCAAAAAAAAAATTGATACATGCTTACGGACCAATGAAAAAAACTGTGATTATGGGTATAGATCAAACGATTAAAAGAATAAAAAGAACAGCTAAATTGAAAGTAATTGGAATTAAAAGACTATAAACAGCAAAGGCAGCTTCAGTCTCCCTCCGCTGCCCTTATTCCTAATATATCTGATTCGTTAAATTCAATTAAGACTCTTTTAAGTTGTATGTGGATATTTAAACTTACTATGATAATCAATCTTAATTAAAAGTTAAGTTTGAATCCCAGATTTCCAATTAAGCTTTTAACATCCTGATTAGTATTTTTTGCAGAAATACCGGCAGTAAATTTTCCATTATCTGCAATCTTTTTTTCGTAACCTAAATTAGCAACTAATGAAATCTCTCTTGCAAGAGCATTGTCTTGTTTGTACGTGGCACTTGTGCCATTAATTGAATAAACTTGAGATTTGTCTCCTATCAAATTTCTAAAATCTAACAACCAGCCTAGATTAAAATTATTATTATCATTATTTATAAGATTATATTTATCAGAAAAAAATACAGACACGTTGCCCACTTTTCTGTTTCTCCATGAATAATATTTGCTCTCGTCATAACTTGGAGTAATTGAAAAACTTCCGGTAAATCCAATATTTGGAATAAGCTTGGGATTAGTTTTTGTTACACCAGAATGTACTTCGAAAGTTTGGTAATTACTGTCTATATCTAATTTACCTGATGATGTTGTGTTTGTTAAAATTGTTCTCTCACCCTCTTTTAAAGTAATTCCACCTAAAATAAAAGAATCTAAGTTTAAAAGATATTTATTGCTTGGAATATACAATCCAGCAGAAACATTTTGATATGTTATTTTATGATCTGCTTCAAAATCTTGAGCCCCAGCTTCAAAAGCAAGAATGAAATCTGAATTTT
>CACKNV010000009.1 GCA_902601705.1 uncultured Pelagibacteraceae bacterium
TTTACAAGAAGTATTTTTTCCCTTGTAGGATACAATCAAACTTCTGTATAAATCAGCAAATTCTGTACCAAACCACCATTCTCCAATTATTTTAAACTTATATTTCTTCTTAAGATATAAAATTGAATTTTCGGTAAATAAGTGAGTATGGGCACCGCCTAAGTGTCTTGGATAAACATTTTGAAAAATGTTTTCAAAAAATATTAATGGTGAAGCTAATGGTACTGAAATATATAAGTATTCTAGTTGAGTTTTTTTAAAAAGCTCAAATATATAATGAGGATTTGGCAGATGCTCTAATACAAAAATTAGGGATAAACAATTTATGTTAAATTTTTTTATCACTTCTTCTAAATTATTTTGTGCTGCGTAAAGTGATCTTTCTTTAATTTTTATTTTCGAAAATTTATATAATTGATAATTTTCTTCCAAAGCCCAGGCGTTAATTTTTTGATTTAAACAAGCTTTAACAAAATGCCCCGCTCCAGCACCAAAATCTAATAAGTTAATTTTTTTCTTAATTATACTTTTTAAAAATTTGACTTTCGGGTGATGAATATTTTTTAAAATTTTATCATAATTTTTTAAATAGATTTTCCCAAAGTTTAATTTTCCTTTACCTGAATAAAGAAAATCGTGAAATTTAGGAGTATCTTCATATTTACCATTCAAATGATCACAGTTTTTACAAAAATAATAATCTACCCCAAAAGAATTAATTAATGGATCTCTTAGTTTTTTAAAACAAATTTTGCAATTTTTTCTAATTTTTTGTTTCTTATAATAGTTATTTATTTTTTTTACTTGCCTAAGCTCGTTAATATTTTTTTTTATATAATCTTCTTTTATTTTAAAAATATTTGAATAACTTTTAGAAAATTTAATCATTTTAATATATTAAGTAAAAATCTTTACCAGTTTTATTTAATTTTTTGTAAGTACAATCCAGTTTTTTACCAAATTCTCTACATAAAAATTTTAGTGTTTTTTCAGACCATCCAGAAAAGTGTTGTATGGGCACACCCTTATTAGTCTTTTCGAGGATAATTCCACAAGATTTAAAATTTTTAAATATTTTTAAAAAAAATTTTTTTGGATCTACAACGTGATCTAAATATAAAAATATCCCGATAAAATCTTTTTTTGTATTGAAGTTTAGATTTGATAAGTTGTGAATTTTTTTGATATCTTTATTTAGTTTAGCTCCACATTTAATGTTGTTTTTTTTACAATTTTTACCCCAAAACTCAAAGGTTGCTCCTCTTACAAAAAAACACTCCTTATTAAGTTTATTGTAATATTCTAAATTACCCCAAAGCGGACAACCAATTTCTGCATATGACGAGATTTGTCCAATTTTTTTTTCTATATGTTTAATTAAATCTAGAGACTCAAATCCTTTAAACCTAGAAAATTCTGCAGGTTTATTTATTTTTCTTTTTATTTTTTGTGAATATCTAGAAATTAATTGTATTTCTTTATTTTCAATACTTCTGTTGAAATCATTTTTTAATTTTGTTTTTAATAATTTACTATCAATTGAGTCAACTAATGAATTAATTTCTCTTACTTTTCTTGGAAGATGCTTATATTTTTTCATTTGAATAATTTTAATTAAACTTTTTATTTTTTTTGAAAAATTTAATTTGTTAAATGATTTACTTAATTTTTCCCATCCCTTTGGATGTGTTGGAATTAATTTGTTAAAAATGCTTTCTAAATATTTTTTTTTAAACCATTTTTTTTTATAAATTAAACTACAATTTCCACACTTTACGTTTCTTGATTGGGAATTTAATTCTTGTTCATCAATTCTAAGATACTTTGAAATTTCTTCTAAGTAACGATTTGAATAGCCTAGTTGGGTTTGAACATTTTTTTTTGAACCACAATTAGGGCATGAATTAAAATAATTAAAAAACTTCATTTAAATTAATTAATTTCTTTATCTTCCCAATTGTAGATGTATTCATTTTTTGAGTTTAAACTCGCAAATCTTCCTCTGTAATAATCACGATTTAGAAGTTCTTCGTGTGTTAATGCTCTTTTCTCTACTCCAAGACATTTTTCGTAATCTTTAAAGTTTTCCTCAATATATTTTTGAATTTCGTTCTTATCTTTATTTTTTGTAAGTTTTACTAATTGAGCTAATTCATCTGGCTTTAAAGATACCACACCATCTTTTGTGGCATCTCTATTAATAATTGTAAAATGTCTCTCTATATAGTCTACATTAAATAACAAAGATGCAACTGATAAATTTATTCCTGAGACTTCAGTTTTTGAATGATCACTAAATCCAACTGATTTATGAAGAGATCTCAAATAATTAATTCTATTCAAATTAGCGTATTCTATCGGAGTCGGATAAATTGAAACGCAATGTAATATCGTAAATTTTTTTTTTGATTTCTCAAGTATTTCAACAGTTTTTTTTATTTCCTCATCGTAGGCTGTTCCTGTAGAAACAACTATTTCTGGAATATCAGACGAGCAAACCTCTTCAATCATTTTATGTGATGCGCAATCAAAACTTGCTATCTTGATAAGGTCTAACTTCATTTGCTCTATAAATTTTAATCTAGATCTTGTAAATATTGTTGTAGTTGGTTTAATTTTATACTCTTTGCAAAATTCTAAAAATTTAAAATGATCATCTTCACTCAAATCTAAAGGCTTTAGTCTTTTCAACTCTGCATCATAAGGTCTCTTTTTAACAATTGTCTTACCGTCTTTAAAACTTCCTTCATCAAATTTTTTTCTATGAGTAAGTTCTGAAGATCTAATAGATTGAATTTTACAGTAATCTGCACCCGCTTCTGAAGCAGCGTGAACCATTTCCTTCAAAATTTTTAAATCTCCGTTGTGATTCTGGCAAAGTTCAGCAATTATTTTTGTCATATAATTTAAGTTCTTTTTTTATATCTTTCACAATTTGATTAGCACCATTATTTTTAAACTTTTTTTTTATTATGTTGGATAAAATAGTATAGTAGTCTTTTTTTAAAAAATTTTCTATCTTTTTTTTAAATTTTACTTTTTCCCAATCTTTAAAATTCATTGATGAGCTTAAAATATTTTTTTTCATTATTTTAATATTTTCATTAACCTCGGGGTTCAAATTTTCATAAGATAGAATAGATGGTTTTCTTAAAACTAAACATTCCGAAATAGTATTATAACCTCCCCGTGCAACTACAACATCAACTTTACTTATATATGAATACATTTTTTTTAATGAATTATTAATTAAAAAAACATTTTTAATTTTTTTAATTTTCCCCTCTTTTTTTTTTGAAATATTAGAAGATGAAATATAGAATTTATATTTTTTTAATGAAGATAAATTTAAAATAATCTTATTTATAGAATGAGTAAGAGCCCCAGTTCCATTATTCATAATTAAAATTTTTTTTGGTTTTTTAAAAAGATTGCGACTTTTCATATTTAATTTATTAGTTATAAAATTTACTTTTTTTTTTTTCTTATAACTATTATTTATTTCTTTGAATGTAAAAGGTGGAAAATATATTTTAGTGCTCATTTTAATATATCTTTTCATTAATGAAATTGTTCTAAGGTTTCTTTTATATAATTTTTTAAAAAACCAATCCCATGTAAAATGGCAAATAGAAAAACAAGGTTTGTTATTTTTTTTTGCATAGTAAGAAATTTCTGGAACTAAATCTGAGATAAAAAAGTCAAATTTTTTTAAAGATTTATTTTTTTTTTTCAAAAAAATGTCTTTTTTCTTTTCCCAAGAATTTAGAGTAATTAATGCCTTTTTTTTATCAAATCCATTTTTTGTTGTATGTAATTTGATATTATTAAAATTGTCTACATAATTTAGTGACTTGCCAAAATTTTTTTTAAGAATATGTAAATTTTTATGATGAAAAATTGTTATTTTTAAATTTTTAAATTCTTTTTTTAAATTAAATATTATTTGCCTTTGTCTTACCATATGTCCGAACCCAACATCTGATATAAATATTGCACAATTCATTTTATTTCAGTTTTTTTAAAACTTTTAAGTAATCATTTTTGTTGTGAATATCTGTATAATTTTTTTTAAATACGATAATATTTGTGCTTAAAGATTTTTGAAAAACTGCTGAGTACGTCATAATTCTAAATGCAGCATTTTGTAAGTTGTTTTCCCCCACAGTAATAAGTTCTTTATTCTGTTTATTGATAAATGATTTTTTAAATAATTTTATAGCTTTATCCAAACTTGCAGCATTAACCTCTGGAGAATTAGCTTGTAATGAAATAACTATTTCTGGTTTATATGACAGTCTTTTTGTTAAAACTTTAACTGCATGAACAATAGCAAGTTGTTTTTCTGCTTTATCAGACGATAGTTTTTTAGGTCTTTTAATAAAATTAAGATTATATAACTTGCAAATTTTCTGAACTTTTTTTGATTCAGAAGATATGTAAATAATTGGTGAAAATCTTGATTTAAGCATGTTTTTTGCAACAAAAACAAACATCGGTAGTTTTTTTATGGGTAAAATATTTTTAAATTTAAGTCTTTTTGAACCCATTCTTGAAGGTATAATTATTAAGGGTTTTTTTTTATTTTTACTATTCTTCATAAATTTTCTGATTTTCTATTTTATAAACCTTATCAAAATATTGCTTAAGTTTTTGATTATGAGATACAAAAATTATTGTTTTATTCGTAGCAAAATCTAAAAAGTTTTCAAAAAATTCTTGCTCAGTTTTTTCATCTAATGAATTAGTGCTCTCATCAAAGACATAGATATCTGGATTTTTATATAATTCTCTTGATATACCAACTCTTTGTTTTTGTCCTCCTGATATTTTCACTCCATTTTGACCTACTAAACTATTTTCTTTTAAACTTAGACTATTAATTAGTTTCTCTAATCTTGAAATTTTAAGACATTGGTTAAAAAGATTTTTATCATCAACCTCTTTAAACAAGGTGATATTATTCTTTAATGTATCATCGAATAAAAACACATTTTGTGGAACATAACCCAAAATTTTGTTGAAAGAGTAATTTATGTTGGATATTTCTTTTCCATTAATAAATATTTGTCCTTCATTAGGCTTTTTTAAACCTAAGATCAAATCAAGTAAAGTTGATTTTCCGCAACCAGTTTCGCCATATATAAATATTTTTTCATTATGATTAATAGTTATATTTACATTATCAAAAATATGTTTGTTATTATATTTAAATGAAATATTCTTAAGTTCAAATTTTCTTAGCTTGTCAAGATTTCTATATTCAAAATTCTTTGGTTTTTCTAAGTCTTTAATAATCATTTCAATAGATTTATTATTATATTTTATAGAATTGAAAGATGAGATTAACCTATTGGCTGAAGGAAGTACTTTTAATGCAGCACCTGTAAAAACTCCCAGCACCGGCAGCACATTGCTAATTTCAAAATTTGTCATAAAAAAAATAAAGTAAATTATTGATACTAAGATCGTTATGGCTAAGATTTCGAAAAAAACTCTTGGTAGCGTTCTTAAAAAACTTGTTCCAGCAAAATTAAATTTAAGTCTAGTTGAAATCAAATTATAAGCATTAGTAAAAATGAGTTCTAACTTAGAAATCTTTATTTCTCTAATTGCATCAAAGCTTTCTTGCAAGGATTTGGATCTAGAAGTCTCAACTATTTGTTTTTCAATTCCAAGAGATTTAAATTTTTTTTTAAAAAATAAAGAAAAAGCAATTGAAAAAGAAGTGACTAACAAGAAAACAATTATAAAAACTTCAAAATTATAGATTGCCAAAAAGAAAGTAATTCCAGTGAGTATAAAAATTTCAATAAAAATATTTGAAAAGGCTAATATTGATGATCTAAAAGCTGGTAAATCGGACCTAAAACGAGTTATCAATTCAGATTTGTTTACATTGGTATAAAATTCATAAGGTTGATGTATATATGTAGAAAATAAATCTTGTGAAATTTTTTCTAATAAATTTGCTAGAAAATTAGACTCTAAATAATAGAATAAAACCATGTATAGATTTTTAAATATATAAACTAAACCGAATATTGATACTGAAATTAAAATTAATTCATTGTTGGTTGGTAAATTTAACATTATATTTATTTTTTCTAAAAAGGGATATTCAGAAAAAATATTTTGGCTAGATAGACTTAACATGACGGGGATAATTAAACTTATTCCAAACATTTCAAGTATAGATGCTATTACCATCAATATAATCAAATAGAAAAAATTACTTCTAAAGTCAGTTCCTATTATTTTATATATATTTTTCATTTTTATTTTATTTTAGTGGCCAAAGATGAGATCGGATTTTTTACAGAAAAATTATACTGATGATTAAATTTTTTTATTACATTTTGAACTCTTTTAGTGTTCCACCATTCGTCAATATTTTCAAAGTTTTTATTGATAAAGGATGCAAAGGTTTTAGAATTATTATGAATAACTCCAATTTTTTTCAGTGCATAAAAATCTTTAAAGCATTTCTGACTGAACATTTTTCTATCAAATAATGAAATTACAAAACACGGGATGTTATTTGCTAAGCACTCCAAAAATACAGTGGATATTATTGAATTTACGATAATAAAATTAGCTTTATTTAAAGATTTTGTTATTGGAACGTCTCTGGTTTCAAGCGAAACATTTTCTTTAAAATGCCATTGTTCTTTCTCATAATCTAATATTTTGTTAGAGAACTTTTCGGTTGATCCAAGTCGTACTATTACATTTTTTCTAAATTCATTCTTTAATGAATAAATAAAATTTTTTTGTAATTCAATATTTTTATAAATATCAGACAAACTGTGCTCAGTAGAAATTAACTTGTTCTGATATTTGTTGGGAAAATTTTGAACCATTAATATATTTTTTTTCAAATTTCTTATTTTTTTTGTATTTATATTTAATAAATTAAAATTTGATTTAATTCGTTTATTTGCAAATTTTTTGTTTCCCCAAAATAGAAATTTATCACAATTTAAAACATCTCTATCGTATGAAGTGTTATATTTTGGAAATAAATAACCACTTCCATGTTGTCCAACAATAAGTTTTGTTTTATTTTCTCTTTGTTTGGCTAGCCAAATTTTAAATACATCATTAGAAAAATGTGAATTAGAGGTAAAAATAGCTTTTGGTTTAATTGGCCAAACCTTTTTATTGTTTAAAAAAGAACAGTAATTGTCATAATCTTCTAAATAGCTTTTTGGTAAAAATTTTACTACTAATCTTCTCAAAAATTTTGAGCTAGGATTTTTTATAGAATCAGAAATTTTGTAATTTCTAAAATTTTTATTTACATTTGATGATATATTTAAAA
>CACKNV010000010.1 GCA_902601705.1 uncultured Pelagibacteraceae bacterium
TAAAGAAAGATTTTCCTAGTATAAAATTTATTCTCATCCAATTTGCGTGGCGCCAACAAATAAAAGAAATTATTCCCAAAGAATTTTTAAAGAAAGATAAAATTAAAGATAACAAGCTAGATTATTTTATCATTTTTAATGAGTCTTTAAAAAAAGAATTCAGTAAATATATTAAAGCAAATTATCTTACATTAGGATCTTTTACATCTAACAGCTTTAATATTAATAAAAAAAACTTTAAATACAAATATCTTTTAATTGGTCAAAACACTGAGTCAAATTTAAAAAAAAAAAGAGATTTCGACCATACGTTGGGTGATTACTTAGCTCCAGATCATGAATTTTATAAAATAATTTCAAAATTTATCTTAAGAGAAAAAAACGACATTTTGAATATCTTAGGGAAAAGTATTGATGACAATGATAATGCTATAGAATTTTATAATAATTTACTCGGTACAAACAAATTTCATTATATAAATAGAAAAGGATACTCTTATGAAATTCTAGATAAAAGTGAGATTATAATCGGAACTACTTCGACACTCCTTTATGAGGGTTTATCTAGGGGGAAGAGAGTAGGTATTTTTTCCCACAAAAGTAAAAATAGTAAATTTAGAAATACAAAATTTGGGTGGCCAGCAACAAAACAATCTAAAGGTTTTTTTTGGACAAATAGTTTGGAAAATAAAGAAATTAGAAGAGTAATTAACAATATTTGTGACGTTGAAGAAAACAAATGGAAAAAGATAATTAAAAACGAATTTGGTGATATTCTTAAATATGACCAAGGAAATAAGAAATTTGTAAAATTTGCAAAAAAAATTAAAATGCCGATCAGAATTCAATAACAATGAAAAGAAATACAAATTTAATATTAAGAAAATTTAATCTTCTTGATTGCACTTTAAGAGATGGTGGATATTATAATAATTGGAATTTTTCAAAATCTGAAATTCAAAATTATATAAACAGCATTCACTCAACAGGAATCAAGTATGTGGAGTTGGGATTTAGGTTTAATGAAAAAAAAAAAATAAAAGGTTTGACTGCTTACACTGATCAGGCTCTAATCAATAGTTTAAAATTACCAGCAGAAATGAAATACGGCTTAATGATAAATGCTGGAGACCTTATAAATAATAATAAGATTGATTTAATAACATTAAAAAATTTAATAAATCAAAAAAACACCAATAAAATTAGCTTTGTTCGAATAGCATGTCATGAAAAAGAAATTTTAAAATTAAAAGAGTGTTTTACTTATTTAAGAAAGTTAGGGCTAAAAATATTTGTGAATTTAATGCAAATTTCAGAAATTAGTTTATCATCATTAAATAGAATAGTTATTTTTTTGAGAAAAAGTAATATAAAGTATCTATATCTTGCAGATAGTTTAGGCTGTCTTACGGCGAGCAAGCTCAAAAAGATAATTAATACTTTAAATTTAGAATGGAAAAATGAAATAGGGTTACACGCTCACAATAATCTTAAAAGAGCTCTATCAAACTCTCTATTTGCGGTAAAAAATAATTTTAATTGGATCGACTCAACAATTACTGGGATGGGCAGAGGTCCTGGAAATTTAAAAACTGAGGATATTATTAAACATACAGGTCAATTTAAAAGTACTAAAAAATTTAAGTCAACAAAATCATATTTTGAAAAATTAAAAAAAAAGTACAAATGGGGTCCAAATAAATATTACAAATTTGCAGCAGAAAAAAAAATTCATCCAACTTATGTGCAAAAAATTTTATCTGATAATCGATATAAACAAAATGAATATTTTGAAATACTCAATTCTTTATCAAATTTGAATTCAAAAATATTTAATCCTAGTAAACTAGATAACAGCACTTATTTTATTTCGGATATCAAAAAAGAAGGTGCCTGGAATCCTAAAAGTGTTTTTAAAGGAAAAGATATTTTAATATTAGGGCCAGGAAAAAACCTAAAAATTAATAAAAAAAAAATAGAAAAAATTATTAAAGAAAAAAATTTTTTGGTTGTATCCCTGAATACATTTTCTTCAATAAGAGAGGATTTAATTAATCTGAGAGTAATATGTCATCCAATGAGACTATTGTCAGATATAAAAAAAATTAAAAAGTTAAAATCAAAATTTGTAATGCCTTTGTCTTCTTTTACGAATCGCTTTAAAAAAAATATAAAAATAAAAAAAAAGAATATTTTTGATTATGGTCTTAATTTGAAAGATAATCAAATTATTGTTGAAAGTAAATTTTGTTTATTACCTTATCCGTTAGCAATTGGTTATGCAATAAGTTTATCTATCGCGGGAAAATCTAAGTCAATTACTTTAGCTGGCTTTGATGGTTATAACAAGTCAGATTCAGATTTTGATAATAGTGAGGAATTATTAAGTTTATTTGTTAAAAAATATTCTAAGAATAAATTTGCAAGTTTGACAAAATCAAAATTTAATTTCTTAAAATTAATTAAATTAAAATGAAAAAAATTAATATAATTATCCCTGCAAGATTTGGATCATCAAGATTTCCTGGAAAGCCTTTGGTAAAAATTTTAGGAAAGGAACTAATTTTAAGAGTAGCTGATCAATGTGCGAAAGTTTTCACAAAACGAAATGTTTATATCGCAACTGACGATAAAAGAATAAACGATCTTTGTAAAAAACATAATTTTAAAACAATTATTACTCCTAAAAATTGCAAAACTGGAACTGATAGAATATTTTTTGCAGCAAAAGAAATTGGCAAATCAGATTTTTTTATTAATGTACAAGGTGATGAACCATTAGTCTCTGCCTTAGATATTAAGAAGATTATAAAAGCTAAAAAAAAATTTATGAATCATGTGATTTGCGGTTACTCAAGAATAAATTTTAAAACTGCAAATAATTTAAATATTCCTAAAGTTGTTATAAATAAAGAATCAAATCTTCTTTATATGTCAAGATCATTAATACCAGGAAGTAAAAAAATGCACTTTAAAAATCAATTATCATATTTAAAACAAGTATGTATTTATGCTTACACTTTTTCAGAGTTAAAAGAATTTAATAAATTTAGTGGGAAAAGTTATAATGAGAACTTAGAAGATATAGAAATTCTTAGATTTTTAGATCTAAACAGACCAATCAAAATGGTTGAAGTCTCAGACGGCAGTGTTGCGGTCGACGTAAAAAAAGACATTAAAAAAGTTATAAGGATATTGAAAAAAGATGGATAGTTTATCTTCTGATCAAATAAATTTAGTTAAAAAAGTCCATTTATTTTTTAAAAGAAAAATTTCAAAAGATAATTTAGCTAGGCTTGATTTATTCTACCTTTGTCCTTTTGGATCATGTAAAGGCAGTTCAAAGTTAATTTTTTTTTTCAATCAGTTTTTTGCTTTGAAGATGTATTTAATTACGTCAATAAAAGACTTTATAAAATTATTTTTTTTAGCAGAGCTGAAAGTTAAAAATTTTAATGCAAATAAAAAATATAAGAAAATTGTTGTTAATTGGGGTAAATTTGAAAATTTTTCAAAAAATGGCGAATTTTTTGATAAGCATTTTAATGTTTGGTCAAACAAGTGTCCCGAAGTTCTTTGGTATGTAATTTATATGGATGAGAAGCTACCAAAAAAAATAAACAAAAATATTACTTTAGTACATAAAGGTAGAAATAAATTTAGTTTTAAGACAATTAAAAAGGTAATTAACACAATTATAAAAAAAAAAACTTTAAAATATTTAAATCAAGAAATTTCAGAGCTATCTATTTTTGCTACCTTTGTAAGTGAGAATTTTTCTCATTTGATACATAGAAATTTAAAAAAGGTTTTAATGCCATATGAGGGACAACCATTTCAAAATTCTTTATTTTTAACGATTCACAAAAAAAATAAAAAAACTCAAACTGTAGGATACATTCATTCATTCCCAATTGGTTTGCCGACAAATTTAATGCAAAGATCAGGCTTTCCTAAAAAAATTATAATAAATAGTAAAGCTCAACAATATTGTCTAAGCAAATTTTTTGGTTGGTCAAAAAAACAAATGTATTTATTACCATCATCTAGATTAATTAGGAATTCAAAACTAAAAATGAAAAATATGATTTTTTTACCAATACAATTTAGAAATCAAAGATTTATAATAAGTCAGTTTAAAGAATTAATTCGTATTAAAAATTTAAATTTGTCCAAATTTAAAATTAAAAATCATCCTAGCTGCTTAAGTTCATCAAAACATTTACTTTTAATAAAAAAACTTTCAAATTTAATTTCAAATACAAAACATGAAAAGAATTATCACAAAAATTTATCTATTTTTATAGGGACAACTGGTTCCGTTATTGAAGCATTAGAGAGAAATATTGATGTTTT
>CACKNV010000011.1 GCA_902601705.1 uncultured Pelagibacteraceae bacterium
TCACTTCCTCCTTGGCCTGCTGATCCCGCTGATCCTTTTACTACTTGGTTGCCATCTAAATCTTGTAAATTAAAGCTACCTTCGGTTTCATAAAAATAAGATTGACCAGCTCCATGATTAATTTTTAATGTACTTCCAGTTCTTAAAAGAGCATCTAATTTTCCAACTACTATTCCTTTGTCTTTTAAAGTAATTGTAGAATTGTTTCCGTACAATTTGATAGCATCGTTTCCAACATCATTTTTTATTGTTCCGCTATTGGTAACTGAAGAACTTGCACCAACTCTTATGGTTGCGTTACTGCTGTCAGAATTTGTCATAATACCACTTGAGTTATTTGTTACTGTAGCTGTGGTATTAGAATCAGCTGCAAAAATTGCAGAACCTTGGTCTGTTGCTTCAATTGTTCCAGAGTTGGTAATTGTCAATCCTGTAGTGCTATTACTAGTGGATTTACTAATTCTAATTGTATTTCTAGTTGCAGAAATCTGACCACCAGAATTATTTGTTATGCTTGCATCAGTTGTTCCTTTAACATCTATTGCCACTATTCCACTTGAGCTGATTGTGCCAGAATTTGAAATTGTTAAATCAGAAGTATCGTCTGCAAAAATACTAACTGTATTTGATGTTATTGTGGAACCAGAGTCAACAGTAACACTTACAGTGTCTCCGGTAATGTTTGCAGGTTTAGTTGCGCCAGTATTTAAGGTTGAATTATTTGTAACTGTTAAAAATTCATCGTTCCCATCAATATTTTGCTGACTATTAGTTGTAGCGCCATCATTTAGAGTTGCGCTGTCAGCTAAGACAACTTGGGATAAGGATAAAAAACTCAAAAAAAGTAAAATTAGCTTCAAATACATTTTGTGTAATTTATTTAAGATAGAATTAATATCAATTTTAAAAAAGCTAATAAAATCCTGGATAATGGCGGAGAGAGAGGGATTCGAACCCTCGAAACGGTTTCCCGTTTACACGCTTTCCAAGCGTGCGCCTTCAACCACTCGGCCACCTCTCCAATCGATATTTCTTTTTTTTTATAACATATGGTTTATAAAAGAGAATGGACAATTTAGTTGTGCTAAACAACGAGAAAATTTCAGAAAAAAATAAAAAATTTTATTGCAGAAATTTTAATTTTAAGATCCTTCCTGAGGGATTGAATAAGTTTTTTAATGTTCAATATATAGCAAGAAAGTCAAGAACAAATGAACACCACGAGCTTAATTTACAAAATGTGAAAATAGCTTCAAATATAATTCAATTCATTTATTACGTGATATCTACTTTTAAAAGTAAAAATACCAAATATTATATTATTACAATAACTCCATACACATTTTTAGCTTTTTTATTCTTATCATTGTTTAGAAAAAAAATTTTTGTTTATCTAATTAGCAGCGGGTATGAAGAGTGGAAATTTATATTAGGTTCTTGGTCTGTTTGGATTTATCATCTCATGTACTCCATTGTAACATCTAAGGCCACAGTCATTGCTTTGCATGAAAGACTTTATAAGAAAAATAACGGCCATGTAATTGAGTCTTCTACTCTAAATCAAGAATGGCTTCGGGATTTGAAAAAACCTGATTTGAGTAAAATTAGATTTCTAAATGTATCAAGAGTAAATCCGGAAAAAGGGATTTTTGAATTTCTTGAAATGTTTAAGGAACTTAAGATAGATGCAGAAATTTCAATAATTGGTAAAATTAAAAATTCAACATTACAAAACAAATTTCAGTCAGTAATTAAAAATAACTCCAATATATTATTTCCTGGTTACATTTCAGATAGAAAGGAATTAATGAAAGCATATGACAATCACAATATTTTAATTCTACCATCATATACAGAGGGGCAACCCTATGTTGTGGACGAGTCATTAGCTAGAAGACGTCCAGTACTTATATTTGAAGACATAAGGCATATAGTTAAAGGAAGGAAAGGGATTTTTGTCTGTGAAAGAAATACAGAGTCCTTGACAAAAACAGTTAAATTTATAATTCAAAACTATTCTGATATTCAAAAAGACATAGATCAAAACAAGTTTCCGCTTGAAGAGGACATGTTCAAACAAATTTCTAATATTATAAAAAAAAATTAATTTTGTAACAGTTTTTTAATTCCCTTTTCGATAGAAATCTTTGGCTTCCAATTTATATCTTTTTTTAATTTAGAAATATTAGCTAGAGAATTTTTTGGTTCGCCTGGTCGTAATGGAATAAACTTTCTTTTACCTCCAAAAATTTTAGCAATAGTATTTATTGATGTTCTTTTGCCAGAACCTAAATTATAAATTTTTTTAATCAATTTGCTTTTTATAACTTTAATAAAAGCATTAGCTAAATCATCAACATGAATAAAGTCTCTAGTTTGTTTACCATTACCTACTATTGTTAAAGGTTTTTTATTTTTTGTTTGTGATAAAAAATTTCCCATAACAGCACTATACTGACCTGAAGTATTAAGCCTGGGTCCATATACATTAAAAAATCTAAAAGATATATTTGGCATTCTAAATAATGAGGCATATTTCATTACTAGTTCCTCACCCATAAATTTTGTTAATGCATATGGATGCTTCAAATCAATTTTTTCTTTTTCTGAAGTTGGGATTTTTTTTGGTGTACCGTAACAACTAGATGAAGCAGCATAAATAAATTTTTTTATTTTTACTTTTTTTGCAGCCTCAAGGACGTTCACTGTGCCAAGTACGTTATTAACAAAATATTTTTTTGGATTTTTAATACTTGGGATAATTTCTGCAAGTCCAGCTAAATGGAAAACATAATCAGCTCCTTTAAAATACCGATCCAAGTTTTTGCTTTTGGAAATATCTGTTTTAAAAATTTTTACATTTTTTCTCTTATGATGAGACAGGTTAGATTTTTTTCCTGATACAAAATTATCTAAAATAATTACTTTATGGCCAATTCTTACTAAATGATCAGTCAAATTGCTTCCAATGAATCCAGCGCCACCTGTTATGATTGATTTAGAAAGCTTCATTTAATTTATAAATTCATCGTATTTTTGTATAATTTACAGCCATCCATGATCACCGGATAAATGATAATTATTTTTAAAATTATATTTTTTCCATGCTCCATCATGATCGATAATGAGTTTACATTTTTTCAAATATTTTTCTAAAATTTTTTTCTTTATCTTAAATTGTTTGTGGTCGACTGTAACTATTAGACAATCAAAAGTTGATAAGTCTTTAGGGAAATTAAAAGTTTTTACTTTAACAGCGTCGTATATTTCCCTTTTGCTAAAATATGGATCAAAAAGTTTAACTGTTAATTTTTTCTTTAATAATGATTTAACTAAAGGTATCACTTTGGAAAGCACGCTTACTTTCAAATCTCCTTTGTAAGATAAACCTAACACACCGATTTTTCTCAATCCTTTGCTTGCAATAGAGTTTGCAATAAACCTGCTCATCCCATCATCTGTTTTGATTGTTTCTCTTAGTAATGAAAGTTTATTTACACTCTTTACTTGAGATAAAATATACCTACTTGATAATGGTATACAATATCCCCCCGCACCTATTCCTGGATGAAAGGTTTCAAGATTCCATTTGGTTCCCACCAATTTTAAAACTTCTCTTATATTATCTTTTGGAAAAGCTAAAGAAAGTTGATTGGCAAGAGTTATGTCCATGTGTCTATAAGCATTCTCAACACTTTTAACCATTTCAGAAACTTTATAAGAGCTAGCTAAATGAAGTTTTTTACAAACAATAGATAAAACATCTTTTGCAACTTTTGCAGATTTTTCATCAGTTGATCCATAAACTCTATCTAAACTTTCTAGATTTTTGCC
>CACKNV010000012.1 GCA_902601705.1 uncultured Pelagibacteraceae bacterium
CTAATATCTATAATTTTGAGACTCCATTTTTGTTTTTCCTTGGCTTTCTTATAGATGCCCACATCTAAAAGCCCAGGATATAAATCCGGATACAAAGTAAATATTTGTACTTCAAGCATTTTTTAAAACCTTACTTTTTATCTTTTGTCTCTTCCTTTTTTGGCTCTTCTTTTTTAGCTTCTGCTTTAGACTCTTCTTTTTTAGCTTCTGCTTTAGGCTCTTCTTTTTTAGCTCCTGCTTTAGGCTCTTCTTTTTTAGCTTCTGCTTTAGGCTCTTCTTTTTTAGCTTCTGTTTTAGGCTCTTCTTTTTTAGCTTCTGTTTTAGGTGCTTCTTTAGTTTCTTCAGCACTTTTTTTTCTGTCCTTTTTAGGAATAGCTTTTTGAGGATTATTTCCCGGCTTCGGCATTGGCATTATTTGGAGCTCACCTAAAAGTCTAGAAACTCTAAGAGTCGGTTGAGCACCTTTACTCATCCAATATTTTACTCTCTCGGCCTCTATCTTTATTCTATCTTTTTTATCTTTTGGAAGTAATGGATTATAAGAACCAATTTTTTCAATAAATTTACCGTCTCGTGGATATCTTCCATCAGCGATAACTATTTTGTATATCGGTCTTTTCCTTACTCCTCCCATTGATAGTCTTATCCTTAACATTTTTTACCTTTCATTTTAGTTTATTGAGCATTTCATCTGGGATCATTCCAGATGGAATTTTTTTTCCTTGTGACATCTTTTTCATCATATCTGACATCATTTTAAATTGTTTAAGTAACTTATTTATTTTGGAAACATCTACTCCAGCGCCTTGGGAAATTCTTTTTCTTCGAGAACCACTAATAATTTTTGGATTTTCTTTTTCATTTTTTGTCATAGATAAAATGATAGCCTCATTTTCAATGAGCATTCTTTCATCTATATTAGCTTGATCCATTTTAGCTTTCATTTTATTTACACCAGGTAACATAGACATAACTCCTTCCATGCCTCCCATTTTTTTCATTTGTCTCAATTGTGTAAGATAAGAGTCCATTGTAAAAATACCTTGTTTAAGTTCTTCCTCAGTTTCTTTAATTTTTTCTTCACTTAAATCTTGCGCTGCTTTTTCCACAAGTGTAACTACGTCGCCCATGCCAAGAATTCTATTAGCTAACCTGTCAGGGTGAAACATTTCAAAGTCAGAAACTTTTTCTCCAACACCAATATATTTTATAGGTTTGCCTGTGATGTGTTTCATGCTCAACGCAGCTCCACCTCGCGCATCACCATCGACTCTAGTTAAAATAATTGATGACAGGTTGACTGCTGTATCAAATTCTTTTGCAACGTTTACAGCTATTTGACCAGTTAAAGAATCGGCAACTAGAATAGTTTCAGCTGGTTTTGTTAAATCTTTTATTTGTTTAATCTCAGACATCATTGGTAAATCTATTTGTGTTCGTCCAGCGGTATCAAAAATTATAACATCTGAACCACTTAGATTCGCAGCGTTGAGCGCTCTTTTAGTAATATCAATAGGTTGTTGTTTTTCTATGATTGGTAAATTTTGTATATTATTTTTTTCTGCTAATAATTTTAATTGTTCTTGAGCAGCAGGTCTGTAAACGTCTAAGCTTACAAGCATAACTTTTTTTTTATTATTTTTTTCAATTAACTTAGCTAATTTAGCTGCTGAAGTTGTTTTTCCTGATCCTTGTAAACCTACTAATAATATAGAAACTGGAGGAACTGCTTTTAGGTTAATCTCTTCATTCTTTGAACCAAGTGTATTTACTAATTCATCGTAAACAATTTTTACTATCATTTGACCAGGTGATGTCGATCTAATTATTTCCTGGCCAATAGCTTTTGGTTTTACATTTTCAATGAAATCTTTGACAACTGGCAGCGCTACGTCAGCTTCTAATAAAGCTAAGCGTATCTCTTTAAGGCCAGAGTCTACTTGTTCTTCCGTTAAGGAAGGTGCACTTTTTAGTTTAGAAAAAATATTTTCTAATTTATTTGTTAAGTTTTCAAACATTTTTATAACGTCCAACGCCTATCGCACTAGTGGGCGAACCTTCGCTGACTAGTGTCGACACTCTTGTTTTCAAGAGCACCGCAAAAACTTAAGTATTTGCGGAAAGTTTGTGGAAACTACAATTTGGGGTTTTAAAAGTCAATGAATAATTATACTAATCTAATCATATGCCTTTGATTAAAGCTTTTAGAATGGATGGGTTAGGTAATAGATTTATCATCATAGATAGAAGAGAAAAATTCATAAATATACCTAAGGAAAAAATAATTCATCTGGGAAACCTAAAGTCTTTTCATCGTAATATTGAATTTGATCAAATTATATTTATTGAAAAAGAAATTAATAATACTTTTCCCATAACCATTTTTAATTCAGATGGAGGCGAGGTAAGTGCATGTGGAAATGGAAGTAGGTGTGTGGCTTACTTGTTAAGTAAAGATTTAAATAATAAAGAAATTAAATTAAAAACAAATAATAGATTGCTTAATGCAAAAATTGTTGGTGAATCTGATGTTCAACTGGAAATGGGGAAACCTGTATTTGAGTGGGATAAAATTCCATTAAAAGAAAAGTTAGATCACAAAAATATTACTCTAGATGTTGACGGTAAAAAATTCACTGATGGGTTCAGCCTGAACGTAGGAAACCCTCATATAATTTTTTTTGTTAAAGATTGTTTTAAATATGATCTAAGAATTTTAGGGCCAAAAATTGAGACTCATGAATTATTTCCTGAAAGAACCAATGTTACTTTTGCACAAATAGATGATGAAAAAAATATTACAGTCAATGTTTGGGAACGAGGCGCAGGATTAACAAAAGCATGTGGTACAGCTGCTTGTGCAACTGCTGTTGCAGCATTTATTAAAAATTTAACAAAAAATGATACCAATATAAAATTTGAAGAAGGAAGTTTAAATATTAAAATGGATACAGATCTCAATGTATTTATGAGGGGTCCGGTTTCAGAAATAAAACATACTAGCCTTGAAATCTAAATGGGTTTATTTGATAAATTTAAAATAGGATTAGGTAAAAGTTCAGATGGGCTCTCTAGTGGCTTTAAAAATATATTTTCCAAAAAAAAAATTGATGAAAATGTTCTAGCAGAATTTGAAGAATTAATTATTACGTCTGACGCGGGAGTAGAAGTTGCAAAAGAACTAAGAAAAGATTTTGAAAACTTTAAAGTTGATAAAAAATTAGAAGATCATAAAGAAATTTTGAAACTGATAGCTGATAAATTAGCAATTAATCTTCAAAAGTATGAAAAAGATCTTAGCCTGATGGGAAATGCAAAATCTGCTGTGATAGTTGTATCCGGAGTAAACGGAGTTGGAAAAACAACTAGTATCGGAAAACTTGGGAAGTATTTTAAAGACAACAATAGATCTGTTGTTTTTGGAGCTGCGGATACTTTTAGAGCAGCTGCAATAGATCAATTGCAAGTTTGGGCTGCGAAAGTCAAAGTTGATATTATTAAATCTGAAATCAATAGTGATCCAGCTTCTGTGGCTTTCAAGACCGCAGAATTTGCAAAAAAAAATGAGATTGATGTAGCTTTGATTGATACAGCGGGAAGACTTCAAAACAAAAAAAATTTAATGGAAGAGTACAAAAAAATTATAAATGTCCTTAAAAAAATCGACTCTTCTTATCCTAACGAAGTAATTCTTGTTTTAGATGCAACTACAGGACAAAATGCAATT
>CACKNV010000013.1 GCA_902601705.1 uncultured Pelagibacteraceae bacterium
GTAAACCCGGCAAAGGAAGCGCCTACATATTTTTGTAATCGTGTGTACAAGGAAAAAGCTATAATGCTTGGTGAGATAGCAGCAAATACAATCCAGAACAAGAATGTCTGATTATAGTTCGTCTTTGCAAAGTAAATATTTTCTAAAATAAAAAATGGGAAAAGTGATATAAATCCGAACATTGCGATCAAAGTAAATCGGGCCATCAAACTAAATTTTGATTTCCAATTTAACAAATAAATTGAGTAAAGAGCCCAACCTAAAGCTGCTCCCAAAACCCATAGATCGCCTGTTGTAAAATTTAGGTTAATTAAAAAATCCAAATTACCTTTAGATATAATTGTAAAAACACCTGTGATACAAATTAATAAGCCTAATATCCTTAAAAAATTAATTTTTTCTTTAAAGAATAGAATTGATAAAAAAATTATTATTACTGGTGAAGATGTATATATTATACCAATATTAGCCATTGTTGTTGTCATACCTGCAAGATTTGGGAAAGCTCCACATATACCACAGCCCATTGAGCCTAAAAAAAACAGCTTAAAAAACTCTTTATTAAATTCTTTTTTATATTTTAAAATTTCGTTAAAAAAAAAAGGAAACAATATAATGAATACTGTAAACCATCGCCAAAACGCTAAAGAAATAGGTGGCACGGACTCTACGCCTCCTCTTGCGACAATAGTATTTGTAGCCATAAAAATTGGCTGAATTAACAAAAGTAAATAAGGAGCGTAAGAGTTATTTTTTGTCAATGAAGGCTTCATAGAACATCATTACAATTACCATACCCATTAAAATATAAACAGGAAGCACATCAAAAAAACCTATCATCATTGATCTAGTCAATGTTGTTGCTAAACCAATTAAAAAAAAGGTACAGAGTGCAACTCCTATAATTATTGTAACTTTATCCTTCATCTCTACAGTTTTTCTCAAGCCAGTTAGCTGTTCCTAAAAATCTTAAATCATCAAGTTTATCGCCAACTAATTGAACACCTAATGGTAAGTCATTTTCTCCTGTAAGTAAAGGTAATGAAATTGTAGGTAAACCAAGATAAGTCCAAATCTTTTGAAAGTCTGCACTTCCAGTAGATTTTAATCCTTTGTCAGCAACACCGCTTGACGATGGAGTTATAATTCCATGGTAGTCTTCAAAAACTTCTTTGTATGATTCATAACTTTGCTTCATAAAATCTGCAGCGTCTCCATATTCTTTTGCCGAATATTTTAATCCTCTGGCGATAGCTTCTCTCATTTCTTTGGAAAGTTTTGTTTTATCTTTTTTATAATAAACTTGAAAATTATTTGCCATATCAACTTCATGAATTATTTGATGGTACTTTGGAATATCATTAAAATATGATGGTGTGTCAAAGACCTCTATATTCTTTTTAAAATTTTTTATTAAAAATTCATAAGCCTGCTGAGATTTTTTGTTAATATCCTTCCAATTTTTTGTTTTATAAAAAATAAACTTAGGATCAAAAACAGGACCTTTCTCACATTCCTCCACCATCTTTTCTGCAGCAAAATAAACTGTTGATGGGTCATGTAAATCTTTTCTAATTAATGACTTAGCAAGCAAGGCAACATCTTTAACAGTTTTACCAAATACACCAATTGTATCCAATTTATCTGAAACTTTTAGGACACCATTTCTTGAGATTAGTCCATAAGAAGGTTTATAACCAACAACTCCACAATATGATGCTGGCCTAATTACTGAACCTCCAGTTTGAGAACCAACAGATAAAGGCGCCATATGAGCTGCAACTGCTGCTGCTGATCCACTTGATGATCCCCCTGGTGTTCTAGAATAATCATGAGGATTTTTAGTTTTAGAAGGATGTATATATGCAAGTTCGCAAGTGACAGTCTTGCCCATTATAATTGCTCCCGAATTTTTTAATAAATTAACAATTTCAGAGTCTTGTGAGTTGGACATTTTTTTTCTAAAAACTGTCCCACATTCAGTTGGCATATCATAAGTTCCAATAATATCTTTAATTGCAATTGGCATCCCATGTAGTGGTCCTAGGGGTTTTCCTGATTTTCTGTAAGTATCTGCTTCTTCAGCTTTTTCCATTAAAAGTTTTTTATCTATAAATTGCCAAGCTTGAACATCCTTTTCAAATTTTTTTACTCTATCTAGATATGCTGTGCAGAGATCGACGGATGATATTTCACCTGAATGAAGTTTTTGAGATAATTCGTAAGCACTTAAAGATGTAACGTCTATCATTTAAATTTATTAGTTAGCAAATAATGTATCTGGCAACCAAAGAGCTATTCCCGGGAAGAGATACATTAAAAACATAGCTAATATAACTATACCTAGAAAAGGCATAATACCTTTAAATATTTCCATTAACTCTACATTTTTACTTTGTACACCTTTTAAATAGTACGCGGACATGGCCATGGGTGGAGTTAAAAATGAGGTTTGTAAATTTAGTGCTATTAACATTGCAAAGAAGTAAGGGTTAACTTCAAAAAATGCCACTAAAGGTAAAAATATCGGTACAAAAATGATTAATATCTCTGTCCACTCTAATGGCCAACCCAGTAAGAAAATTATAATTTGAGTAATTACCAAGAACTGCCAAGGCTGTAGGTTCATTGATTTAAAGAAATGTTCAAATACTTCGTGTCCACCTAAATAAGAGAAAACTGAAGCAAAGGTCCATGATCCTATAAACAACCACATAATCATGGCAGTTGTTTTTGCAGTTAAAAATACCGACTCTTTAAAGTTTTTCCACTTTAGTGTTTTATAAAAATATGAAAGTACTAATGCCCCAAATGCTCCAACCGCTGCCGCTTCTGCAGGAGTTGCAAGTCCTCCTAAAATAGTTCCTAATACTAAAATTATTAAAGAGAAAAGCGGTAAGAAAGAAACCATTACCTCTTTTAGAATTACTGATCTTGGTGGAATATCTTCCTTAGGTGGTTTAGG
>CACKNV010000014.1 GCA_902601705.1 uncultured Pelagibacteraceae bacterium
TAAATTAGATCAAATGGCACCTTTAAACGGCATTGAACATGATGACGCTCATAGTGCAATTGGTGATGTTATGGCAACAGTAGGAATAGCTAAAATTATTTCAAAAAAAGCACCTAATGTTTGGAAAGCAAGCATGTTAACTATGGATAAAACTAAATCGTTAGAAATAATTAAAAAAGAACTTTTCTTTTGTACAAATGAATACTTTTATGGACGTAGTAGACCTTACATACAAACTTTTGTATGTCAGCATCCTCAATATCAATGGCCGTTATGTTTTGATTTGAGACACGATCCAGCACTTTATTTAAGCATGCCATTAAAGGAATTAGAAGCTGCAATGAAAAAACAACCAAAGTTTATTAGAACCGTAAGACATAATAAACATCCAGTAATAATGAATCCATCTTATGGAGATAAATTTGAGGAGTACAAAGTTATTGGAACAGCAAAATTAAAAGCCAGAGCAGAACTTGTCAGAAAAAATAAAGAATTTGCAGAAAAAATTCAATCTATAAAGCGTTCAGAGATAGAGGAAAAAGAACAAAGCAAATCGCAAGAGGATTTATATAACGAGGAAAGTATCTACGCTAAATTTACAACAGCAGAAGACAATAAAGTAATGCCTGAATTCCATTCTGCTGAGTGGGATAAAAAATTAAGTGTTATTTCTAAATTTAAAGATGAGCGTCTACAATATTTTGGAAAAAAACTTCTCTATATGGAAAAACCTGAAGTTTTAAGCAAAGAGGATTATAATTTAATTCATAAAGATACAGCCAAGAAACTTTTGAGTACGAATAATGAAAAATGGAACACAATTCCAAGAACTTATTCAGAGATTGATACTTTAAGAGCAAAATTTGAAAAACAAGATGATAAGGAAAAATTAAAAATTTTAGATGATATTAACGCATACGTTGAAGATTTAGAAAAACATTACTCATCTGCGTAGTTGACAAAAAATTAAAAATACTTAATTAAGGTGTATGGCATTTAAAGATTCTACAGACGAAAAATTTCAAGATCAGATAAACGGCAATAAATTAAATCTAATTCAGTTTTCGGCAAGTTGGTGTGGACCATGTCAGCAATTAAAACCAATTATAGAAAAGATTTCAAATGATATGGCAGACAAAATTGACTGTTATTATCATGATATTGAAAGTCAACCTAACGAACCTACGAAGTACTCAGTCAGAGGTGTACCTACAGTACTTTTATTTAAAGGTGGAAAACTTGTAGGGACTAAAGTTGGAGCAACTAGTGAGAAAGATATGCTAGAGTTTATCCAGCCTCATATCTAATTTTTATTCAGTATATTTCCAACATGATAAAGAGAACCTATACAGTTTATTAGTTTCTTTTCAGGGGAGCTTATTTTCTTAATTGCATCATTAATGCTATTAGCTTCATCTACATTAAATTCATTTCTTTTACATATAGATTTTAAATTTTTAGAGGACATACAATTGGGCTCATTTTCAATCGGAATAGTTATTATCTTTTTAAAAATCCCCTTAAATTGTTTAATAAATAAATCAGGTTCCTTATTTTTCATCATGGCCCAAACAGCGTACTTAGGTACTTTTATATTTCTCAAATAATTAGCTAAATTTTTGGCATCAGCTTCTGCATGAGCACCATCCAGCATAATCTGCTCACTATTATAAAGTTTATTTTTAATCTTTCCTTTTTTTAAATACTGAAATCTTCCCTCAAAAGAAATACTTGGAATAGTTCTTTCAATTACTTTTATATCAATTTTAAGGTCTAGAGCTATTTTGATCGCATGACAAAGATTTTCTAATAGTCCTTTTGAGTGAATATTTTTGGTATTTAGCTTAATTTTATTTTTTTTATCTCTATAAAAAAAGTGCTTATTTTTTTTTAATAGTTTCCATGAATTTGGATAATTTATTTTACTTTTATTATTCTTAAGTTTTTTTTTAATTTTAGTTAAAACATCAGGTCTTTGCTTACCTACATAAATTTTTGTAAAATTACTTAAAAAACCTACTTTTTGATGAATAACCTCACTTAATGTCTTTTTTTTAAGAAAATTTAAATGTTGCTTATTAATATTGACAATCACTTGAGCTAAGGGAAAATCAAATACATTAGTCGAGTCCTTTGCAAATAAAGCACCTGCTTCAACTAAATGATAGTCCGTATCTTGTCTTGAGGCATTTATAATATAAATTACTGTAAGAGCTTCAAAGATAGTAAGAGGGACTTTTAATTTTGTAATGAGTGTAATTGATTTTTTAATTTCTTGATGAGTTAAATATCCATCGCCCATCCAAAACCGCTCTTTTATATCTCTTAATGAGGGCGAGATATATGCAGTTGTTGTTTGGTTATTGGCTTCAATAAAACACTTAACAGAATGCAAGGTAGTAAATTTACCACTTGAACCTAAAAAATTTATAACATTATTTAGTTTTCTCTCTGGATGACCTA
>CACKNV010000015.1 GCA_902601705.1 uncultured Pelagibacteraceae bacterium
TACAAAAAAAAAAATTTACATAATTTCAAATTATGAGTTGATTAAAAGTCAATTTAAAAAGCTAGGATTCATCTCTAAGATAGAGAATGTAAAAAATATAAATGATTTGGCTTCAAGTGAAAATTTGAAAATATTAAACGTAGATTTAAAATTTAAAAATGCATTTAATGTCCCAGTAAATGAATGTAAGAAATTTTTGAGTAAATCATTAAATTTAGCTCATAAATTATCATTAGATCCAGCTGTGAGTGGATTGATTAATTGTCCAATTAATAAAAATTTATTGAAAAATAAAAATGAAGGTTTAACAGAGTTTTTTGCAAGAAAATGTAAATCAAAAAAAAATTCTGAGGTTATGTTAATTTCGAACGGTAAATTTTCTGTTTGTCCAATTACTACACATATAGACCTTAAAGACGTTTCAAAAAGAATTAATAGTAAAATTTTAATTGAAAAAATAAAAACAATTGATAATTGGTATAAAAAAATAAAAAGGAAGAAATCCAAAATTTGTTTACTCGGATTGAATCCACATAATTCTGAGTATAGAAAAAACTCTATAGAACAAAAAATTATCATACCTACAATAAAAAAATTAAAAAAAAAAGGTATTAATATTCAAGGACCATTTTCTGCTGATACAGTTTTTATTAATAGATATAAAAATTTTGATATTGTAATTGGAATGTATCATGATCAAGTTTTAAGTCCTTTCAAAGCTCTATTTAAATTTGATGCTATAAATATTACCTTAGGATTAAAATATTTTAGAGTTTCCCCAGATCATGGTATCGCAAAAGATTTAGTTAATAAAAAAAAAGCAAATCCTATCAGTCTATTAAAATGTATAAAGTTTATAAGTAAATTTTAAAAATGATCTATGCAAAAAAATCTCTAGGTCAAAATTTTTTAAAAGACAAAAATATTATAAATAAAATTATCAACCTAGATAACCTAGTGAAAAAAAATGTGATCGAGATTGGACCAGGACATGGAAATTTGACAGATGAAATTTTAAAAAGAAAACCCAGATCGTTAAAAATAATTGAAAAAGATTTTTTCTTATCAAAGGAGTTAAAAAAAAAATATGCAAAAAATAAAATTATAAAAGTATTTAATAATGATGTTTTATCTTTTGATATGAATAAAATTATTGAAAAAAATACGTTAATTTTAGGAAATTTGCCTTACAACATTTCATCTCAAATTCTTGTTCAAATTATCAAGTTAAAAAAATTAAAAACTAATATTGATGGAATAATTTTTATGTTTCAAAAAGAATTAGGAGAAAAAATTATAAGTAAATTTCCTTCTCCTAAATATGGTAGATTATCAATTCTAACTAATTTTAAATTAAATGTTATAAGAAAATTTTTAGTATCTCCAAATTGTTTTTTTCCAAGACCAAAAGTCACGTCTATGGTGATTCATTTTAAAGTTAAAAAAGATCTTATGCTTAAGATTAAAAAAATTGAGAATTTAGAAAAAATAACAAATATTCTTTTTTCTAATAAACGAAAAATGATTAATAAGAATATAAAAAAAATTCTTGATTTAAAAAAAATTGCGAAGATCAAAGAATTGAAATTAAATGCTAGACCAACTGAGATAAAACCTCAATTATTTTATAAAATTACTGAGTTATTCGAGAAATAAAATTTGGATTTTTTTCGTTTAAAATTATACTTTCAATTTGTCTGAAGCAAGCATCAAGATTTTTGTTTATTATTATATAATCATAATCATTCCAATGTTTAATATCTTCATCGAAAGAATTAAATCTTTTTTTAATTTCATCATCTGTATTTTGATTTCTCTTTATAAGTCTTTTTTTAAGTTCTTCTTTATTGTTTGTAATTAAATATATTTTAACTAAATTTAAGTTTTTGTAGTTGGAAAGCTGTTTTGTTCCCTGCCAATCGATGTCAAATATTATGTCATTTTGTAAAATTGTCTGATCTACGTTTTCTTTTAACGTCCCATAGTAATTCTCAAAAATTTTTGCATATTCATAAAATTTATTAGATTTTATTAATTCTTCAAATTTTTTTTTGGAAATAAAATGGTAATCTATTCCATCTACTTCATTTGATCTTGGTGACCTGGTTGTGTGCGATACTGAAATTTTAAATGATTG